>MHHG01000058.1 GCA_001805965.1 Omnitrophica WOR_2 bacterium RIFOXYA2_FULL_38_17
TAATGATGCCTACGGGGACGAAGGCAACCCGTCTACTACCATACTTTCACTGCAAAGTGAAAATGCTGTAGGCACAAGCCGGATCGAATCAGATGAAGCACGCAGAAATTTTAGAGAACTTTTAGAAAAAGCTAAATTCACAAGTGAAGAAATAGATATATTGGTATTGTCAGTGTTTGAATTTTATACCCCGGAAGAACTGGCGGAAGAATATGCACAACGACTTGACCAAAACTTATCAAATATACATTTACAGTATGTTGAAGCTCTAATTAGAAGCTTTTATACTTTTATAGCCTCTTTTGGCGAAGATAATGCTACTCGCCTAATTAACAATAGTTTTAAAGAGTCAAAAACTGATGCTGCTATGTTAGGAGAAAAGGAGGTGGGAGGTATCGATCTTAACCCTCAGAGATTAGAAATAGAGACCAGAGGCATAAGTTCTTACGTTAATTATTCAAACTATGATATTACAATATTCCAAAGCTCATCATTCACCGGGTTTGATCCGATCATCATTAACATTATACCTGTAACAAATATTTCAGCTATTTTGGGTATTTTTACTAACTAGACAATATATTTGTAAATTGTCCCTCGTCTTTTGCTTGGATTCGTGTCATAACTTTTCTCGATTTCCCACCCAGGCAACTTAAAGCTATTGCATATTATACGGCAGCCTTTTTTACATTCTTCTTTGAATTTTTTATCTATCTTATTAAGCTGCCGAGGCATCAAATAACAAAAAAGGACATCCGCATCTCTGATGTCATGATCATACAGGTTACCTCTGATCAGCTTGCCTTTTTTCTTAAAGACAAATTGCAGTATTTTTGCGTACCAATAAACAAAAATTGTGATCTCTACGCCGATAGCATTCGCTCCTTTATCAGAAGCAGCAAAAACTAACCTGCCATCACCGCATCCCAGATCAACAACCTTTTCTCCAGGCTTTATTTCCGAAAACTCGATCATCTTATCCTTAGCTTTTTTAAATGAAGGGATAAAGGGGGCATCGTGTAGAGAACTATACATTTCTGAGATTATGAAAAGAATTCCTAATATAGTAGTAATAAAACAAGCAATTGCCGCAAGAATAAGCAGCAGCAGTTGAAAAATGAGCAAAATCAATATAAAGATTTTAGCAGCCATAATAATAAGCTTTGAACATATTAGAGTTTAAAAAATTTATTAAATTTATTATAACAACTTAATGGTAGCTATCAATTCAGTATTTTTATATTTACAACTAACACTTTTTTCCATACAAGGCAGTTAAATCATTTTTATATGTTCTTTATTAATGACACCTAAAAAACCCAACCTGGAAAGATGTTCTACGCCAAAGGTTTACTGTAATAAAAATAAATTTCTAAACATATCTTGCTGTTATTAGCGTATTTAAGTATAATTCTGTTTATTAATTAACCAAAGAAAAACAGGAATCAGTGGTGGAATTATGGCTTTAATCGACCAAGTAACCGTCAAAGACTTAGCATTATTACTATTAATTATCTTGTTGATAAGACTTGTTGCTTATATCTTCCATCTTAAGAAAGAACTGATAAAAGCCCAAAAAGCTCAAAACACACCATTCTTTGACTTAGAGATCAATTCAGAGGAAATAGGACTTTTTATAATTAACAGCAGTAATTGTTTCGCAAAAAACATCAGGATAGAAGCAGTTGATTTTGTTGCGGACGTCGGTTTTAAAAAACACCTTAAACTGGTTTTCGAGCCCATTGAATCTTTAAAAGTATCACAAAGAGAAAAATTGAAATTCAGGGTTTACGACGATAAAAACGACATTACGGATGGAAAGTCTAAAAATCTCATCAACTACTTTAAAGGGTCAGACACAACGATCAATATCCGATATTCTAATCTGGAGAATGAAGAGTTTATCTCTTCACTTCAAGTCCATAATAATAATTTTCAGATCAAGTATGTTAAGCCTTTGTCTGGAAATATTTAGTAATATAAAAATTCATTAAAACAAATTATCTTGACAGAGACAAGTAAAAGTCCGCCTTCAATAGAGAACATAGGAGGCAACATAACAGGGACTTTAAATAAGTGCATTAACGTATCAGCAAAAAACAAGAGGGCAATTGCTATTACAAAAACAACATTGATAACCCTATCCAATTTACTCTCCGCTGATCCCCCGATCTGAATATCAATGTGTATAAAAAACATAAGTGTTTTCTAAGTCTCATTGACCTTAAAAGCACTTTATGGTAGGTTATAATCAAATATTGGTTAAACTATATACTCGAAGAAACAAAAGGAAACTGATATGGAATGCCAAAAAGTAAAGAACACTACGCTATGTAACTGCAGCTATAGCGGATGTTCCAGAATGGGCGTTTGCTGTGATTGTCTGCATTACCACAGAAGACAGGGACAGCTCCCGGCCTGCTATTTTCCGGCTGATGCCGAAAAAACTTATGACCGGTCAATTGACAATTTTATCAAAGTGTACCAAAAACGAAAGCACCTGTAAAAATGTCCGGGAAGGAAAAGCTTATTGTCTGGAACAAGAAGAAGAGTTCCTTAATTTCGTCAAAATATCTAAAATCCCAAAAAGTTGACAGCGGCCTGAAAAAGACCAGAGAGCAGATAAGCGCGGCACAAGCATACGCAGCCAAATTCACAAACGAGATCAAAAAAGCGTTTAAATGAACTTTATAGAAAAATAGGATCTTAAAAATGAAAAACGGCACAATTCTCACAAGTCTAATTCTTCTCCCAATTATTGTATTATTTGCTTCGGGTATTTCCTATGGAGAAACTGCTTTTGATATGATGTTTAAAACTTCAGATAAATACCAGGATGTCGTTGTTAAAGAAGTCCTTAGTGCCGATACTTTCAGGCTAGAGAGCGGCGAGAAGATCAAGATGATCGGGCTGCGCGCGTTAAAATCACCTGAGAAAAAGAAAGAAAAGGCAGAAAGAGATGCGCACGGTTTCAGGATAGAAGAGCCTGAATCCCCATTAACACCTATAGAAGAGAAAGCCTTTGAATTTGTAGTAGAATTGCTCGAACAAAAACATGTCCGCTTAGAGTTTGACAGCACAAAGATAGATTCGAACAATAAAACTTTGGCATATGTTTATCTTCTAGATGGTGATGTTTTTGTTAATGAGGAAATACTACGTAACGGCTTTGCTCACCTGCAGATAATCATACCCAATATAAAATATGCGGATAAACTTAGGGAAGCATACCGGGAAGCAACTCGTGAAAAAAGAGGGATTCAGGGAGAGTGATTATCCCGCTTGATGAAAAGATCCTTATCTCATTAAAAAATCATGATATTATCTGACAAAATAAAAGGCTACATCTTATCAAACGGTCTAATAACTCCGGGAGAAAAAGTTATCATTGGAGTATCCGGAGGACCTGACTCTATAACTCTCGCGCATATACTGTTTAAACTCCAATATGATTTAGATATTCAGCTGCACATCGCTCACTTCAATCACAATCTAAGAAAAGGATCAAAAGCAGACCAGAAATTTGTTGAAGAACTGGCGGTAAAACTTAACATCCCTTTTTCAACAGATTCATGGGAAAATGCCGACGCTATCAAAAAAGGATCTATTGAAGAACTTGCAAGAGACCAGCGGCTTGTATTTTTCAAAAAAGTTGCAAAACAACAGGGAACAAGAACCATTGCCCTAGCACATACTGAAGATGATCTCGCTGAAACAGTATTAATGCGCATTCTAAGGGGTGCCGGACTTAACGGAATTAGGGGCATGCTGCCAAAAAGAAAGGTCAACGGGCTGACATTTATCAGGCCATTTCTTGGATTATCAAGAAAAGAGATCGAATCTTACATCAATAAAAACAAACTCTTGTTCAAGATCGATCCTACTAACAATCAAAGCATTTTTTATCGAAACAAGATCCGTCTTAACTTATTGCCACTAATTGAAAAACAATACAGTCCAAACATAAAGCACCTTCTGTCAAATCTTTCAAAAAACATTTCTGCTGATTTTGACTATTTAGAGATTCAGACAGAAAAAGCTTTCAAAAAACATGCTCAGATCTCAAAAAATAACAATTGCATTAAGTTCGAACTTGATGAATTGCAAAAGCAACATACAGCTATTAAGCGTATGCTTTTAAGGTCTTCTATAGAATATTTAAAAGGTAATACGAACCGATTAACGCTTAAACACATGCAAGAGATAGAGGAACTAATACTTAAAGGCCCTAACAAAGCGATCGTCAATTTACCGGGGAACATAATAATTCAAAAATCACAAAAACTATTATCAATAGAGCATAACACCTGACTATAAAACAATCCCCATTTCATATCATCTTCAGATTCTTTTCTATTGAATAAATTTTAAGATTATATATAATCATTAGCTATATTAATACTAATTGATCACTAGATTTTAGTGATTTATCACAGAAAAGGATACTTATAGATGACAAATTCTGATTTCAATAATAAACCAAATCCAAAAAAATCCCATCGTCGCATGCCTCCGAAGAAGGACCCTAAACAAGCAAACAATAACTGGCTTATATGGATGATACTTGGGTTTATTGCATTGATAATGTTGGGTCAAACAGAATCAATGACAACCGCAAGCTCTGCAAAAAAACTGACTTACAGCGAATTTTATTCCATTCTTCTCAGCAATAAGGAAACAGGGGCTATAACAAAACTGGAACTGATCGAAAGCGCAGAGAACACCCTTGTTGGTACTCTTAACGATGGAAGTAATTTTAAGCTTAACATACCAAATAAAGACGAAGCCATACTTAATCTGATCCGAGAGAATGTCTCAAATTTTTCAGTCGTTCCTCCGCAAACATTTTGGAGCCAAATGTTCTTCTCGTTTATGCCGATAATCATCTTTTTGTTTTTTATATGGTTCATATCTCATAGGGGTTCACAAATGGGAAATAAGATATGGTCGTTCGGAAAATCCAGAGCAAAGATTTCCAGCAAGAACAAAGACCAGATCACTTTTAAAGATGTAGCCGGGGTTGATGAGGCAAAAGAAGAACTGCAGGAAATAATCGAATTTCTGAAAGAACCCAAAAAATTTGAGAAACTTGGTGGGAAGATCCCAAAAGGTGTTTTATTGATTGGCTATCCTGGCACAGGTAAAACGCTTCTGGCTAAAGCAGTTGCCGGAGAAGCTGATGTTCCTTTTTTCTCCTTAAGCGGTTCAGACTTTGTTGAAATGTTCGTTGGTGTTG
>MHHG01000059.1 GCA_001805965.1 Omnitrophica WOR_2 bacterium RIFOXYA2_FULL_38_17
CACTCCTGTTGAAGCGGACAAATTAGATACTGCTGCTACATGATCCGTGCCATCAGATTCTTCAAAACCCACAGACAGTTCATATCCCCCGCCAATCAATCCCTCAGAATAAATAAGGAAATAATTTCCATTATCACCAGCTAACTCGCTATTAAAATCGCCTTTCCCAATAATAGCCGTAAGAGTACTATTAGACACAAGAGTGCTTACATTAACCCAAGCAGATAATGTCCAAGAACTTGGGATATTCAATGCTGAAGCATCAGCTATTTCAGCATGATCACCTGTACCATCAAGATCCAAGGAATATGGGTCAACAAAATTAACATATGGAGTTGTCGTACTTGCTGTCGGGTTACCCTTCCAAGTTCCAGTATTTCTATGACCACTATGATCGATAACCCCTTTAACATCTGTTGTCGCAGTTGGCTCATCCATCTTCCAATAACCAACCAGCCCGTCGTTGATAGTAAGATCATTAAAGGTCTCGGAATTTGATGTGATGGTATTATCTGTGTCTGTACCTGTAAGCATGACCGTTGAAATTCCCGGCTCAAATGAATTTGCAGCCATAGTCCAGCTGCCTCCGACAACAATATCAGAATTGTTTGCAAATAGGTCCTCATCCGCTATTGTCATATTCCCATCTACAGTGAGGTCATAACCGGACAGATTCACACCTGACGCAGCACTGGCGGCTAAAGTGAAGTCACCATTTACATCCATGCCATCACTTAATATCCATCCACCGGAAGCATTGTTAAAAGTTATATTGTAAAAAGTCTGGCCCGAAGTCTTGATAGTGTTCCCTGTATCTCCTGCCGTAAATACAACAGTAGATGTTCCGCTAGTAAATTCTGCAGATGGATATAATGTCCAATTACCGGATAACGTAATAGTTGCCTCTCCTGGAGTAACTTCTCCTGCTGATGCAACCACAAAATCAACACCAACAGTAACGCCTTTACCAGATAGATTAAATCCATCAACAGAATCAGTAGCACTTATAGTCAGATTATTTGCAATGATAATAGAATCCGACAATGCCCATCCGCCGCTATTGCCGCCGCCATCATTGAATATAACATCATAGAAAGTTTGCCCTCCGGATGTGATAATATTACCCGCTGTTGCTGAATCAAATGATACCGACGACTTGGCATAGGTAAAAGTCCCTCCCGTCATATCCCAAGAACCACCTGCTGCAATAGTCGTTCTATCAAGTTCAACATCTGCAGTAGCATCAAGCGTACCGTTTATATCGATCATTCCTCCAATATCTAGGTCATAACCATTTGTATTTAATCTATCGCTATAATTAATTGTAAGAGCATCTGCAACAAGGTCGCTGGCAAGATTGACAGTTTCTGGTGATCCACCAATATAAAGAATACCCAGGTTTGTTGATCCTATATTATCATCATAAGTCATGTCTCCATCAAAATTAACAGTACCAGTTCCTTTGATAAATGCTCCACCATTAAGTGTAAGGTTACCAGCTATCTTTATATCATTATTGTTAGTAGCAAGATCAAACGAACCATTAGTCAATATAAAGTTACCGTTAATATCCATGTCCCCAACAGGGCGTATGATAGCTGATGCGGCACCATTTATTGTAAGATTTCTGATTGCCTGTGCAGAAGAAGTCAATAGGTTGACCCCTGAAGATGGATTTAAGGTCACTGTTGAAGTTCCTTCATACACCGTCGATCTTGAAAGATCTACATTTCCACCTAAGCTAATTCGTGAAGAGTTAAGATCAAGATATCCCCAAATATTAGATGAACCGTCAATATCTAGATCTCCAGTTACAATGTGCGTCCCCGAAGAGAAATCAACGCTTGCATAATAACCTGCGGCAGTACTGTTTCCTAAAGTAAAATCTCCGTTAACAGTAAGATCATTGCCATTCATATCAAGCTTAAATGCTGACGCCTCTGTATTTGCCGAACTATCCCCTCTGAACAAAAGGTCGCCGGTAGTCATATCGCCAGTCATCGTTATTGTTGAATTATTAGCATTGAAAAATTCAACTGTCGATGACGTATTTATAAAACCTTGATTAAGATCGACAGAATCATTGAATTCAAGCTGCAAACTCCCTGTCAAAGCAATACTGGAATTCGAATGCATATCAACAATATTAGAGGTTGAAATACCTGATATATAGACCGAATCACCTGCTATATGAGAATCCTCTTCAATAGTCAAGCTATCAACATAAAGAATTGACCCAATAATTGTTGCTGTAGATAAATCCCTGACAACAAAATTAGCAAGAGCATTATTACTATTAGCATTTCCAACATTCGCGTCATTACCCAGGATCCATGACCCTGTAGAAGTCACGATCCCTGTTGTATTCTCTATATCAATATTGCCATATATAAAAATATCATATCCTCCATCGTCAAGCACAACATCCGTTGTTTCATTATCATCATTAATGTCGATCGCCAAAGCAGATGCATCAGCATTTACTGTTACAGAATGTGAATCAATAGTTACAACCTGGCCAGGCCCAGGATAATTTACACCAATAACCGACCCTGCAGCCTTACCCCAAGTTACAAAATCTGTCCAATTCCCGTCTGCAACATCATCAAAATATATCTGAACGATCGCACCAAATATCCAGAAAACATTGTTCCCATTATCAACAGTGTTGTATGCTGTTATCGAATCAATTGCAGAAACAGAATCTTTAACAAATGCATATTCAACATCAGCATTAGCTATCGGAGTATTTATCGTCCATTGGCTTCCTGATGTTCTTGACTTAAGCTGCACCAAGCTACCCCCTGTCTGTCCATCTACAGTAAAAGCATTTGATATTGTTGTTGTTGTGCCCGCCTCAAAATCAACCCATTTGTTCGGAGTATCAATAAAAAGATTGTAGAATGCTGTCGAACCATACACAGTTGAAATTTTATTTGCATCATCAAATTCTACTGAACTTGTACCTGTGATAAAAGTACTTGAAGAAGCCATGATCCATGATCCACCCACTGTGATATCATAAGAACCACTGCTATTATCTAGGTCACCGTCGTTAACAGTTAAAGTATTATTAACATCCAGACCATCATTCAAAATAATGTCATTGCTGCCAGCAGCTGCAGAGTTATTTATTACTAAGTTATAAAAAGAAGATCCATTTGTCGTAATATTCTGGTCAGCAGATGTGCTGTCAAAAGTAACGCTTGAAGTATCATGGATAAAAGTTCCATCAGTCACATCCCAATCACCTTCAAGATTAATATTGGTAGCATCCCCTGCCACATCATCAGTAGCATCAAGCGTACCGTTAATATCTATTATGCCGCCGATATTAAGGTCATAACCGTTGGTATTTAAAATATCAGTTAAATTAATAGTAAGGCTATCTGCGATTAGATCGCTGGCAAGGTTCACCGTCTCAGGTGATGCCCCTATATAAAGTTCACCCAGGTTAATACCGATATTATCAGTATAGGTCATATTTCCTGCAAAATGCGTAGTACCCGTCCCCTTAAGGAAATTCCCGGCGGTCAGCGTAAAATTACCGGCTGCTCTTAGATCAACATTATTTGTAGCCAGGTCAAGCGTACCATCCGTCAAGAGAAAAACACTGGTAATATCCAGGTTATCTGTAGGCTGGAAGGTTGCACCATGTCCCGAATCATCCATCGTTACACGATTATAAGTCTGGGAATTGGATGTTATCGTTTGTGTTCCGACTGCCGCCCTGAATACAACTGTACTTGTTTGTGCCGTCAAGACCCCACCACCCGATATAACCAGGTCCCCATCAACCCCCAAAACAAATCCACCCAAAGCAAGCCTGCCTGAGCCTTGAATATTCATATCGCTGACACCATGATTATTCGTTAAAGTCACCACATATCCATCAATAACAGCAGTATCCCCGCCTCCCGGATAATCAACCCCCTCAGTACTGCCAGTATAACCCCAGGTAGCACCGGCACCCCAATTACCTGCAGCCGCATCATTAAAAGATTTTTGTGTCATTTCATCAGCACCAATATCCCAAGTGCCGTTGTATGGACGTATATAACCATCTACGTCAATAGAAAAGGCGAAGCTGCTATCGCTTGAAAGGGCAACACCACCATCAAGCGCATATGGATCCGTGGGAAGAAGATGCAGGTCCCTATCATCCTCACTCCTAAAATGAACAGCTGCCGCATTATAAGGATTAGAACCAGGAGCATCTGTCTGGGTCGGCCCTGAAAGGTTATTCGTCGAATTATTGTCAAATGTACCGTTGTAATTGTTCGTATTCGTATGAACTATATTATTTTTAGCAATAGTTGTACCACCACCAACATTGATGCCAATTGTGTTCCCAAAAACCGTATTATTATAAACATAATTTGTTCCAATCAAAGTCATTCCGTAAGCTGAAGTATTATTAAATCCGTAAATTATATTGTTCGCAATATACCCTTCTGTTTGTGCAGTGTATACGTCTATTCCCCTTGCTGTTCCAGGAAGATAAGTATTCAGTCCCCATATGATTGTATTTGTTACATAATTAATAGCAGCAGTCGTTGATCGTAAAAGAAATGCTCTACCGCTACTCGAATAAGCATTATGTTTTACCTGCAAACCATCAAACCTAATATAATTGACATAATTTTCTACCGTATATGCAGATGTATTTTCTATCCTAAACTTCGTATCATCCCACCGGCCCGAATGCCTCTGAGTAATACCTACTTCTGTAGCTGCTACAGGAGTATATATCCTGATATAGTTATCCCTTGCCGTTGTCCACCCATTCACACTTAGAGTTGACGAATCCACCGCGTCAGCATAACAAGGAATATTCCATCGCTCATTCGTTCCAGTTTCAGATGAGATATTTTTACCTCCGGACCATGTATCGAAATTCCTGAGGTCAGAATCAATACCTGTGTTTTCAGTACCTGTTTCAGCCAAAACAAGGCTTGTATATGCACGGAAAATAGACCAGTCCTGATCATTTACTACTGCTGTAGGCTCAGCACCGGCAGCAGTCTTTACAGTAAAGTTATATTCATCTATTCTTGCATGAATAAATACTATTGAATCATTTGCCTCTATTAGACCATTGGCAGCACTATCATATTGAATAGCATCACCAACACCGACATTATCCGGCACAGGATTATCAAATGTAGCAGTTGATCCTGTAATATTTAGATTATTAGCATCAGCAGAACCGGTGTCCAAGGCAGCTGTCTTGCCCGGGCCAACTGAACGATAAATATTAATAACATTGAAATCCCAGTTCTCATTATTCCCACTGTTCACTGAGCTATAAGCTATAATTGAATCCTCGCTGGATTCAGAATCAATAACATCAACGAAATAGACATATGCATTATCCTTGGGCGTATTAATAGTCCACTGTGTTCCGGCAACGGTAGAATTCAGGTCAACAAATGTCCCCTGAGCCTGTCCATCTATTGTAAAGGCATTTGATACCGTGGTAGTGGTCCCCACTTCAAAATCAACCCTCTTGCTTGGAGTACGAATAAGAAGATTGTAAAATGCGGTATTTCCGGTAATAGTAGAAACTTTTGAGGCATCATCGAATTCCACACTGGATGTGCCGGCGGTAAATGTACCATTTGTTGCCATTGCCCAATGGTGGCCTACGGTAATGTCGTAACTTCCGCCCTGGAAGTCCCCGTCATAAAGCGTAAAATTATTCTCAATATTAAGATCATTCGCAAGCACAACATCATCATCCGACAGGGAAGCACTTGTATTGTTGATAACAAGATCATAGAAAGTCTGTGTGCCTCCCGTAATATTCTGATCTGCCGAAGAACTATTGAATTCAACTGTACTTGTTCCGTAAGTAAAACCATTGCCACCAGCTAGGTTTGTCCAGTTACCTGCAACCTTAATTGTTGAATTTGATGCCGTAACTTCACCTGCAGTCGTAACAATAAAATCACCTCCGACCGTAAGATCGTATCCTGACAAATTAACACCATTAGCACTGTCACTTGCAGTTACAGTAAATAAATTCCCAGTCTCAAGCGCATCAGACAATGCCCATCCGCCACTATCCCCGCCGCCATCATTGAATATTACATTGTAGAATGTACTTGAATTTGAACGGATCGTGTGACCTGTCTCAACAGCATTAAAAGTGACTGATGAAGTTGACCCTGTAAATGTCGCGTTATAATTATTCCATCCTGCTCCAACACTAATATCCACTCCACCAGAAATAAGAGTACCTTTTGCGAGCAGAATATCTTGATCAACATCTAATGCATCCTGCAAAGTGTATGTATTATCTCTATCACCATAGACACTATTTTGTGCCAAAGCCTTGATCTCGTGAGAAGAAAGCTCACGATTATAAATACGAACATCATCAATATTTCCAGAGAAATAATTGCCATCGCCACGCCTGCCAATTTCCACTTCTTGATTACCGTCACCCATACTACCTACAAGAGTTGTATCATTAGCTCTTAAAACACCATCTACATACAGATTCGCTTCATTGCCATAATCTACAGAAAACGCATAATGATGCCAGATCCCATCATTCACAGTCATACTGTAAGAACCACCAGCATAACCAACTCCTGCAAGAGACCACGTAGAAAGACAAATAGTCGTATTATTCTCGTTTTCTATTGCCCATTCCCAACTACCTACTCCCGCTCCCTTGGCAATAAAATATCTTCCCGTTGAACCGCACCCTCCGCTAGTTATTGCCGTAGCCGTAGTAGGAACCCGTGCCCATAATGATACGGTCATATCATTATTTACCGGTGAGAAATATGGTTTATCCCCTAAATCAATATAATCATTTGAACCATCAAAAGTAAGAGCCCCACTATTTGCAAATTTAAAAGGTTTCCTTGTACTTGTAATTGGAGTAGGCACATCCATCCATTCACCATGATTACCATATCCAGAAGAATCACAAGCATCCCGAACTCCACCAGGGCATCCCCCTTCAGCTGTCTCGTCGAGTGTCCAGTAGCCTATCAGTCCGTCACCCAAAGTAAAGTTATAAAATGTTTCAGCATTTGTCGTGATAGTTCCATCTGTATCCGGAGCACTAAGAATAACTGTTCCGTTTCCAGCCTCAAATGTTGTTGCGGCGCTTGAGAAATTACCTGTGATCAATAATTCATTTGCCGGAGCGTTGAAAGTTCCTGAGGTGAGAGTAAGGTTACCGTCGTTTATAATTGATGAAGCAACTCCGGTAAAGATACCGCCATCTAAAGTTGTATTGGCAGTAATGACTGTAACAGGAAGATCGGTTGAATGAGTAAGTGTTCCGTCAGTGATATTAAAGCTGTTGGAAACTTCAATATTATCTCCCAATGTCCACCCGCCGCTAGTTCCGTTGATCGCAACATCATAGAATGTCTGGCCGCCGGATTGGATAATATGCCCCGATGTCCCCCCATCAAAAGTAACACTTTGAGTTTCTTCATCTAAAATACCGCCGTAGTTATACCAGCTCTCCTGAACATTAATATCCTGCCCATTTACATCTAAAGTACCGGTTGCAAGAATCAGGTCACCATCAATATTAAGAGCATCCTGTAAAGAATAAGTCCCGTTCGCTGCCTGCGGCTGATCACCCATTGCCAAACGCGCAACTTCAGCAGCAGTTAACGCTCGGCTGTAAATGCGAACATCGTCTATATACCCGTCAAACTCATACGCTTGGTGAGTTCCTATAGATAACGGCAGGCTATTTGTATTGATCGTACCCGTCGTTCCTTCGCAATTTTCTGCAACACCATTTACATAAATACATTTTTGAGATCCACTATATGTTCCAGCAACATGATACCAATCGCCTTGATTCGGGACAGTGGTACCATAAACTGTAGTATCTGAAACACCCAGAAGCTCTAAACGGAATACCTGTCCTGTATCACCATCATAAATAAGGTTATAAACGCCATACGCAGAGGTATCAGCCTTTCCAACTATCCCCTGCTCAGTTGCATTAACACTGTCCATTCTAACCCATGCGGAAATTGTTATTGCAGTTCGCAAATCCAGCAGATCATTATCAGGCATACTTATCCGATCAGTAGTACCATTCAAAGAAATACTTCTATCATTCACAAAATTAACATCTGGGGTTTGAGTACTTGATGTAGCACTAGCGATCCATGTTCCATGATTACCATGCCCTGATGAATCAATAGCTAAAGAAGCAGTTTCATCCAACTTCCAGTAACCGATCAAACCATCATTGATCATAAAATTATTGAAAGTTTCAGCATTTGTTGTAATTGTATTATCCAGATCAGTGCCGTTGAAGATAACTGTTGAAACACCCGGCTCGAATGTCGCAGCTGCGCTGTTCCAGTTACCCTTTATAATTAGCGTTGAGCGGTTAGCGATCAGTGAACCTGCGGTTAATGTTACATCACCTCCAACTGTAAGTTCATAGCCATCTAACACAACTCCAGCCGCTGCCGTATTTGTCATTGTAAGATCATCGGCAACCATCATACCGCCGGTAAGAGTCCAGCCTCCTGTTGCGCTGTTGAAAACAACATCATTAAATGTCTGGGTCCAAGAATCAATAGTGTTATCTGTATCGGCAGCATTGAAAGTAACTGTTCCTAACCCCTGATAAACCGTACTGCGGTTAAGGTCAACATTGCCTGCAACTGAAATTTGTGCATTATCCAGATCAATAACACCCCAGGTATTCGTTGTTCCGGAAATATCAATATTCTCAGCGATCGTATGTGTACCAGAACCAAGATCGATCTTACCCCAATAACCTGAACCCGTATCATCACCCAAGGTCAATGTTCCTGCTATTGTCAGATTATATGTGCTTGCATCTACTGTCATCGCCTCTGCTTCAGTATCGCTTGCAGCAGTTCCACTGATCAACAGATCATCAATTGACCAATTGCCAGTCAGAGTAATTGAAGCATCATTTACATTTGAAGGCTTGATCGTAACTGTTGGTATGGTTAATGCCCCTTGAGTAAGATCTCCAGTTGAGCGAATATCAATTGTTCCGCCTGAAACTGTAGAGGCTGTTCCTATCGTGACAAAATCATTTCCGCTTGGATACATACCAAGAGTGTAACCTGTAAGCGTTATTGTAGAAGAATCACCTAAAACTACGTCTTCATCAACCCAAAAATCACCTGTAGCTGTTGCTGTAAAACTAT
>MHHG01000060.1 GCA_001805965.1 Omnitrophica WOR_2 bacterium RIFOXYA2_FULL_38_17
TGATGCGCCTCTCCTTAACATCAAACCCGATAACCTGTACCTTCTTCCCAAATTCCACCGCCAAAGGCAGCCCGACATAACCAAGCCCAACTACGGCTAGTTTAGTTTGTTTGTTCTTTAATTGTTCGAATACGTTCATTGATAAATCTCCTTTAAAATTGTGTATAGGGGACAGAGCCATGGCTCTGTCCCCTAAATTTAAATGGCTCTGTCCTCAAAGCACAACTAATTTGTCTGTAAATCATTGCAGTTAAAAGCTTTGCGGAATTCTGATACTAGTTATTCACTTTTTCTTTTAACTCCTCAAATAACAATGAAATACTCTCTTTAGTCACAAAACCATGTGAAGTATCAGGAAGTATCCTTGTTTCAATATCCCATTGTTTAAAAAGATCCAGATTAGATTTAAATTCCTCAAAGCCAATATCCCTATCCCCGTAAACAATAGCAATTTCCTTCTTTTTTGAAACTGCTTTTAGCCCATCAATAAATCTCTTATTCAGCATCGACACATCAAGATCTTTATTTTTCAGAGAACTCTTTATTTTGAATCTCAGCGTTTTAAGGATCCCGAGATAATCACTTTTCCCAGATAACAAACGTTTCCATGCATCCCATGAAAACAATTTAAAACTATAGAGCTTTAAAAACTCATCCGACTGGCCTTTTGTCATAACCTTTGCATCATAATTCTCACCAATTAATGGCGGAGAAAGAAGGATCATCTTTTTAACAAGCGCACAATCTTCCGATGTATACAAAGCATTCAAAGCCCCTCCACAATGACCTATCAAGACAACATCGCTCAATGAATATTTTAAACAAAATTCTGATATCGCCTCTTTTGTATCATCAACCAATTCACCCCTTTTAACAAAATTTGCAAATTCCTGGCTTGATCCGGAAGAAAGCTCTCCTTCACTTTCACCTATACGTGAATGATCAAAAAGCAATACTGAATAACCTAGCGACTGAAACTCACACGCAATATCAACACCCAAACGATGAACTGCCGTAGACCCAAGCACTATCCCAGGCAAATATATTATGCCTGTTTTATTCGCAGCACGGCCATCCTGGACAAAAACTATACCCTTAACTTTCAGCCCTTTTTTATTTAAAAAAGAAAATACCTCTCGGGTCGTCATATACCACCTCCGAGATATTTGCATGTAACCTCTCCCAATTCTTGCGATTCATGATAAAGATATTTAATATGGTCCCATGCCAATTTAACAGTATCGCAAAATGTCACATCCAATTCTGACAAAAAAGAATATCTATTCAATGTGCTCCTGCGCCAAACAACTATGCGGCAAGAGCTCAATTCACTTTTACCCAAAGGTAAAGAATGACAAAGATCATCATATGCCTTAAGGCCCAAGGCATATCCACCAACCAGCAATTTCCCTTCACTTTTGAGCTCTTTGATCAATTCCTCATTAGTATATTTGACCTTACCATAGGTCACAACCTGATCGATCGCTAATGACTTAAAACATTCATCCAAATATTGACCCAGGTCACAAACAGGTTCCCAAAGAATTATCTTCTTAATATTAGCTTTTACCGCAAATTCAGCCGCTAAAAAAGCCCCGAACCTAAAACCTAATAAAGATATATTTTGCGCACCAAGCTTCACACAGAAATCAACGACTTGTGCTACATCTTCCCTTGCTTGCTCTAAATAAAATTCTTCAAATTTACCATAACTTAACCCCGTGCCATAATAATCAAAACGAATAACATCAAACCCTTTATCAGCTAAATATCGCGCAGTGTTGACCATACATTTTCTAGTACGCGGCATCTCCTCAAACAGTGGCGGAAGAAATATAACATATTTTTCACCTTTTGCCTCATAATGAGTCAAATAAAGCCTTTTATCTCCGATAAATTTTTCAACTTCCCGAACCTTATTCATAAAATATTTTCCTCATTAAACCTCGATCAAAGCACTAGCCCAAGACAAACCTGCCCCAAATCCACAGATAACTATCTTATTCCCCTTAGAAATTCGCTTTTGTTCCATTGCTTCTTTTAAAGCGATCGGTATTGAACTTGAAACTGTATTTCCAATATTTTCAATATTGATGTACATTCTTTCAGCTTTTATACCGATAAACCGAGCAAGAGCATCCAGCACCGACCTACTTGCCTGATGAAAAACAAAAAGACTGATATCTGAAACCTCCAGATTGTTTCGCTTTAAAAGTTGTTTAACATGTTTAGGTATTTCAGAATTAACAAAAGCCATAATGCCCATACCATCCATATTTATATGACATGCGGACTTAGGGTTACCCCAAGGATCCATTAAAACCTTATCTGTATCCTGGGTCTTAGGCTGCCTCAAACCACCAACAGGAATAATAAACTTGTCGTAGTATTGACCTGATGTTCCACATAATATATCGCAAACACATAGATCATCTGACCCTGACGTCAATAAAGATGCGGACGCACCATCACCAAAAAGCAAACGCGCCGAACGATCCTGCTCATAAATATATTTGGAATACGTATCTGCCGTAACCAGTAAAATATTTTTAGCCCGTTTTGTCGCAAGCAATCCCTCAGCAATAGCCAAACCATAAACATACCCTGAACAAGCCAGGTTGTAATCAAAAGCCAGACAATCCTGAGACAATTTCAATGATTTGTGTAAAAGAAAAGCATTTGAAGGAATAATGTGATCAGGTGATTGCGTGCAAAAAATAATCGCATCAATGGTTGGCATTTGCTCAAGACCATCTAATAATTTATTACAGGCCGCTAACCCTAGATCAAAAGCCGTTTCATTATCAGAGGCAATATGACGACGATAAACACCCGTATTCTTCAAAGCTCTAGCCATATCCCATTCGGGATTCTCAGCACTCAAGTCATCATTTGTCACAACCTTCTGAGGCAAATAATATTCAATATTGTTTATTGATAAATTCTTCTGTCCTGTGAATTCCGTCATCTGTCTTCTGTCCTTTTATAACTTCCCCTCCAAATACCCCACCAACGACCCTACCGTCCTAAGAGGCTTATCCTCTCGTGAAAATATATCAGGTGTAAAAAGCGCAAATGCCTGACAAAATTCAGCTGCGATCCTTTTTTCAATAGCAGTGCTTAATGTTAAAAATCCAACCGAGTCCAGAATCCCGTCTATTGTATCAAAAAGAACCGTATCCAAAGCCTTGTGAATATGTTCAGTTTCAGGCAGATCTAAATTATAATCATCAATCCCTTCGTAAATAACTTTCAATATTCTTTCTCTTTTATCCATAACAACCCCTAATAATACAATTTTTATTAGCCGTAAGCTGTAAGCCTTAAGCATACTGCATTTAACATTTTGTATGGCTTATGGCTTATTGCTTACAGCTTTATACTGTTTGCTTTTTAATCCCCCTGCAATATATGCCAAAAAATGTCCGCTGGAACGATGTGCCTGGTTAAAGTGCTTGCGTGTCCCAAGATATCCAGACTGAACACCTTTTTTAAATAATCTCATCCCGACATCTAAATACCTTTTATCCATATAACCACTTATTTTATAACCATAACCAAAGGCATGCACCACCAACAAGTTCAAATCGGGTACCCCTTTTGATCTTGCATATTTATCTGCTGTTAAATATTTCAAGGAATCCCCAGTGCTTGCCAATCCCTCATTTATTAGCCAATCCAAAGCCCTAAAGATCGAATCCGCCGCAATATCACTTCCTGTTATCTGGTGATACTTAACGATTGCCTCTAGCAATAATCCAGTCATAAATGGGGATCCGCCATACTCATCGGGACGTGCGCCTTCTTCAGGGTCATGAGCATAAAGATTATGAACGAAGCCTCCACGTTCAGGCCACTGCATTTGAGTTTTATATAGATTCTCCATAAACTTATCAGCGAGCAACAAATATTTCTTTTCGCCTGACATTTCATAATATGTAATAAACCCTAACATTGGAAAGGCCTGCCTTCTTTCTGCCCAAAAATTCGTCCGTTTTTTTGAATAAAATGCATCCTCAGGTGGATGATTCCTTTCTAAAAATTTTACCATATCTGTGGCAACCTCATAGGTGCGTGGATCACCTGTTAACAAATAATCATCAAGCATAGCCTGTATATAAAGATATCGGGGATTTCTACCAGCCGTACTCATGCCCTTATCTTTTCCTTCATGGATAATTTGCTCTTGACGGTAATAAAGCAATTCTTTTCGTGCAGCCATAAAATATTTAATCTCACCGGAACGCACATAAAACTGATAAAAGCCATGAGGCGTAGAATAATATCCATCATCAGCAAGTTTTCCTGTCAATGGGAGAGCTGCAATTCTGGGAAAATTCTTAATGATACGCTGGTCATAGTCACTGGCAAAAGGCCGGCCCATTGGCAACTGTTCACCCATAACACCTGATAAACATAACCACTTTGAACCTAGTAAAATATATGCCTGCGGATAATCCCAATCAGGAGTAACTATGCTGATATCTTTGGTTTTTCTTGTCTCCCCCCATCTCATAGTTACATATTCAAAATTATGTTCTATTGCATAAGGAAACTGTACTAAGATCGAACGTATCGACTGATCCTGCGGCCACCTAGCCAAAACCTTAACTGCTATCGGGATCTCTTCTTCTTTATCATTAAAAAAAGCAATGTCCTTTTCATCAATCAGTTGCCCCTGCGCAAAAGGAACACCTGTCGAAACCAAAGGCATATTACTTTCTGTCATATCCAGTTTTACGATCGGTATTTTTTTGTATTCCCCCTTTGTAACGGGCACAACAACAGGGATACTCACGGCATAGCGTTTGGGAATAGGTTGCCCTTTCACAACTGCATCCGTAACACCATCAAAATCCTGCTTAAACGTTGATATATTTTTTAATCTTAGTTCAGACACATCTAACTTTACCCTGATACCAAAATCATCGATCCAAAAATGATCACCTAAATGTCGGTTTTCGGGAATGTAAAACTGAAACTCTGTGGCATTATGCATCTCAGGAAGGACACTTTCCACCGATGATAGAACATCTACAACTGCTTCATGCCAAATATTATCATCAATTAATTCTACCAATACATTCGCGTGTGCGCCAGTACACTGACCTGTTTCTGTTCCCCCCAAACATATCCAATCACCCATCCTTGTTTGAACGCGAAAACTGATCGGCACCTTTGGCGGTATTCTGTAAACAAAGCTGACCTCGTTATAGTTGTTTAAATTCCATTCGTCACGCTTGGTCCCGGCAGTTAATTCCGTATAAATTGGCTTAACCAAGACCTTTAATGCTTTTCCGTTAATATTCGTATTTCCAGAATCAATATTCAAAGCTCCAGAAGGGCTGCTTGTAAAACTGCCTACTGAAGATTCAAATCCTTCATATACTAAATAATCGTTATTATCAGTCAACAACCCATGCTCACCCAATTCATCATTATTCACAAAGACATTTTGCTTGCCAATAAATTCCAGGTCCACGATCAATGGCCTATGGTCACCGCCAATATCAGGCCCAACAAATGCCTTAATTGCCTTCCAATTCTCATCATATAGCAGATGATCTATCCTTACACCATACCAGCTAGTATATTTGGTATAACCAAAACCATCACCCACAGATGAAAAAGCATCTGTATATCTTGACCAAAACTTATGAAAAATAGGATTATGTGTCAGCATATTAAAATCGCCAGCGACAACAACATTGTTGTGTGAACTTACCCATTGCGAGGCAACAGACGATTCATTTTCCTGAATACCCGTAACCACTTTCATTGCTTCAAAAGCGCCTTTGCTTCGAGATATAACTTCTTCGACCCCCTCACGAGGTGTTTCCAAATGAAGATTAAATAAAGTAAGTCCGCGCTGTCCATCATTTAAGCGAAACATTTCAATAAAACCTGGACGAACATTTAAGAAACGATTCATTTCTTCATCAGAATCAACGATCTTGATCCGACTAACAACAGCAAATTCACCTTTCTTTACAATGTACCACTGATCTGGAGAGAATTTTTGGTTAATTATACGAAACTGGTAACTTCCCACTTCTTGAAACGCCAGAATATCAGGATGAGTATTTTTTATCAGCTCATTAAACTTTTTGGAATCTATAGCTTGTCCTAAATTCATAGTTAAAATTCGGATACTTGTGGCGGATGGTTTTGAGACCTTTACAAGCGACAGGAGAGAAAACTGAAAACCCATGATGCCTACTAGAATAAGAACAGAAAGCGCACCATGAAAAATAACTATTTTCCATAATCGCAAACTTAAAGCCCAAATAAAAAGCACCAGCAAAGGAATAAAAAATAACCACAAAGGTAATATTTGAAACAAATTAGCCCACCACCAAAATTTCACCATCCAAAAAGGCGACAAGCAGAAAAGTACCACAATCGCAGAATAAATAAACGTAATGTTTCTAATAAACTTTTTCATGATAATTATGTAAGTTCGCTAATGTTACTTGATGTTGGCTGGCGTTAGCTTCCCAACATTAGCAAACCTCAGCCAACCTCTTTTACCTCTCCGTCCTCTTCCAAGCCGCACTCTGCGACCCCTTAAGATATCTAATAAATCCCCAAAACAACGCAACATTCATCGAAACGAAATAATAACAAAGGCTGAACCCCTTCAAATTAATACCAAATCTGTTAAATAATTGGCCTATTATTGACGACATATAAAAAAAGCATTGTGCCGCGTAGAACATCAGATACAGCTTTTCCTTTAAAAGGAATAAATTGAAAATAAATATAAGGATCAAAAAAAAAGGCGCAAACCATCTTAAGACTTTATGAGATAAAAATGCAATTGCTGAAAGGCCCCTCATTGGATTAAGCATAGGCAGCAACCTGAATAATGCCTGAAAATCACCTGCGCCTATCCTGATACGCCTATGCTTTTCCTCTATTATCTTTGCAGCAGATTCTTCTATTGCAACAGCACTGGGATCATAAATAACTGCGCGGCCCTTTTGTAATATCCTCATTGGAAGCACAAAATCTTCAATAATCGTATCCTCCTCACACTTTTCATAAAGCTCTTTACGAATAGCATAAATAGCGCCATTACAACCCAGAAGAAAACCGTGACGCCCTTCCACGATCTTCATAACGGTTTCATACCTCCAATAAAATCCCTCAAGATCACCGGTATTGCCATTTTTAGGATTAACAAAATGCAAGCCTCCGCAGACACAACCAACTCTATCGTCACCAAAATTCTGTACAATTTTAGTTAGCGCATCGTGTGCAAACATAGTGTTTGCATCGCTAAAAACAATAATATCGTTTTTAGCTTTTGGAACTGTCTCATTTAAAACATTTACTTTGCCCCGACGTTCTTTGTAGTCATACAGAACAATACCTTTATCAGAATATTTTCGCACAATTTCACAAGTCCTATCATCCGACCCATCCGAAGCTATAATGATCTCCAATTTATCCATTGGATAATCAACCTTCAAACAATTCTCAAGCCTACTTTTAATAACTTTCTCTTCATTGTATGCTGCAATAACTATTGAGATCCCCGGCAACTCCTCCGACTTCTCAAATCTTTTTCGTATCCAAACTTTATCAAAAACAACCAGCAAGATCGGATACAATACATACGAATACCCCACTAAAAATAAACATGTCCAAAATATAAATTTTAAAAATATCACGAGTAAAAATCCTTTTGTTATACGTTAGCTTAGGTTAGGTTAGCTGACGTTTGCAAACGTTGGCTTAAGTTAAAATCTGTTTTTTAATATTTTTTCAACCTCAGTGAACTTCAGCCAACCTTATCCAACCTCAGCAAACCTCTTTCCATCCTATCCTTCCAAATTAATTATCCT
Organism: Omnitrophica WOR_2 bacterium RIFOXYA2_FULL_38_17; assembly: GCA_001805965.1. Classification (GTDB taxonomy): domain Bacteria; phylum Omnitrophota; class Gorgyraeia; order Zapsychrales; family Zapsychraceae; genus Zapsychrus_A; species Zapsychrus_A unditaenarius. Next base: position 7,851 of record MHHG01000060.1, read on the forward strand.
CCCCGGTATCCCCACAACCGTCGCCCCGTCACAAACATCCTTAACTACAACCGCATTCGCCCCGATCTTTACATTATTGCCGATCTTTATGCCTCCAAGAACCTTCGCCCCCGCACCGATAAAAACATTATTACCTATAACAGGCACTTCAACCGGCAATCCATTACGCGCAGCTCCAATAACAACGCCACTTTCAATAACAACATTATCCCCACCCTTTACACCGCCATTAATCACAACACCAACAGGATGCATAAGGACAAATCCTTTTCCGAATTCAGCATTTCTTCCAATAACGCAACCATTTAAGAATTTGTTTATATCAAGTAACACAAAACTAACAATACTCAGATAAATCTTTCTAAAAAACTGCGCCATTCGATACAAGACATTAGCGGAAGTTCCATCAGAAAGAGCAACCCTCAAAACACCGCTAAAATTATCATGATCAAAATAACACCTGCTTTTCTGCTTTAAATCAGCAATAATTTTCATGTTTAAATCCTTTTGTTAATATTATCCTCTACCTATTGGCATCCTCGGGCTTGACCTAATACCTTCGCGGGAATAACAAGCCTTCAATTTGTACTTTTGCCTTTGCTTTTGCTTAAAGCTTACGGCCTTTACCTATATTTCTATATATCTCTATTACTTTCTCAGCATTATGTTCCCACAAATAATACTTTATAATTTTTTCACGTCCGCGTGTACCATAATCTTTTCGTTTCTTCTCATCATCAATAAGATCTATAAGACACTGCTCAAATTGTGTCGCATTTCCTGGCTCAAAAAGACAGCCTTCATTTTCATGCTTAACAATACATTCAATAGGCCCATATCTCGGAACTACAACTGGTTTGCCTAGAGCCATATATTCAAATAATGTCATCGGGGAACCAAAAGGGTTCGAATCAGAAAGCAAACAAATATCTGCAAGAAGGATAAATTTAGGAATATCATTTTTATTGACCTCTCCGGTAAATGTCACATGACCGCTGATTCCAAGCGCCTGAGCCTGTTCTTGCAATCTGGTTCTTTGTACACCATCACCTACGATAATCAAATGTGCATTCGCCCTTTTACTGTGTACATTTTTAAAAACTTCTAGCAGAAACTCCAGTTTATCCCAATGTGAAAACATCCCAACAAACATCAGTTTGATCTTTTCGTTCTTACCATATTGATCTTCTATATCCGAAATGTCAGTTTTTATATCAAAATCCTGAATATTAACTGCATTTGAAATAACATAAATTTTTTCAGCAGAAATCCCTCGTTCGACAATTTTATCTTTCAAATACTGAGATATAACTATGATCGCATCTACTCTCAGAAATATTTCTCTCTCTACTTTTCCGCAAAAACCAACCATAGCTTGCTGCCTTTGCCTTTTAAGCCCGCTTATTTCATTTACTTCCAAAATAATTGGAATGCCCTTTTTCTGTGCCACTTTAGAACTCGCCCCTCCAAAAAACGAATAACGCTCATATATAAAATCAATTTTTTTCTCTTTCAATATTTTGTTTATTTTTGAAGTTACATAGATGTTATATCCTAGTTCCATAAACTCAAAAACTATCTGCGGCAATGAAAGGACGATTCTTTTAAAAACATTTTTCTTCTTTTTCTTTTTGCTTCCTTCTTTTGCCAAGCAAAACGGATCAACTCTAGGAGGAGAAACAATATAAACTTGATGACCCAATTCGCAAAGAGCCTTAACCACTTCACGAATATGATTCCCTTCCGCTCCAGCCCCCTGGGTTCTATGAGTATATAAAATTTTCATCACATCATTTCCTCAATTGTCCTAAATCCAAAACCTTTATCTTGAAGATAAGGAATTATCACAGCTAACGCATCTAACGTTGCCTTATTATCATCATGAAAAAGTATGATATCGCCATTTTTTATTGTCTGATCTTTTATTCGACTAATAATCCAATTGGAATCTTTTAGTTTATAATCCATACTGTCTAAACTCCACATAGCAGTTGTAATGCCTTTTTTCAAACAATACAGAATATGTCCGATCGATAAACATCCTTGTGGCGGACGAAACAACCGGGTGCTGACTCCTAAGGAATCCTTTAAGACCTTTATCCCTTTTTCTATTTGTATTTGTTTTTCACTCAAAGACAACAATCCAAAGCCTCGATGATCAACAGTATGACTTCCAATACAATGGCCCTGCCCTACAATTCTTTGAGCTATCACTTTATTCTTTTCAACCTGATCACCTACCAAAAAAAACGTAGCCTTAACCTCATTCACATTCAAAACATCAAGTATTTTTTCTGTATATTGAGCATTAGGACCATCATCAAAAGTCAAAGCAACCACCTTCTCATTACAATTCATCCGATAGATCAATCTGTTACCCAAACAAAATTGTAAAATCTTTTTCAACAACATTCGTTTATACCTTATATAAATACTAGATTCTTCGCCCTACGGACTCAGAATGACTGTCATCCTGAACGCAGTGAAGAATCTCTAACAACTTCTCCGCATTTTCCCGCCATTCAAATTGAGCCGAACTTAGTGCTATTTCCTCTTTATGCCAATCTTTCAACAAGACTTCCTTGAGCTTCTCAGAAAGCGCATTAATATCTTTAGGCTCAACCATAAAACCATTTACACCTCGTTTAATAAAGTCAGGAACACCCCCAACACAACTAGCCACAACCGGAGTCCCGCAAGCTAATGCCTCAAGAACAACATTCGGACATCCCTCATTTAAAGATGGCAAACAAAAAACATCCACTGCATTCAACCAAACAGGGATCTCTGAATGGGCAACCCTTCCCTTAAAATGCACTTTTGAAATCACACCCAGACCCTCAGCCGTTTCTTTTAATTTTTTCTTTAAAATTCCATCACCAATGAGGACAAGCTCAACATTTGCCTGATCGTGCGCAACAAGACCCTGAACTTCCATAAATGCCTCGATCAAATATTCTATTCCCTTAACCTCAACAAAATTACCGATGAACAAAATATATTTCTTATTATCAGCTAAACCCAGCATATTTCTAGCCTCCTTCTTGTCCATAGGATAAAATTTGCTTTTATCCACACCGTTAGGAAGCAACACAATTTTTAACTGAGGAATTCCCCAAGACGTAATCTTATCAATTAAATTACTACTGACAGCTATTATCCTTGACGCTTTATTAAACGCTTTAACAATCATAGCCTTTCGCATAAAATATTTTTCAGCATAATTAATATCACTGCCATGCACCTTCATAATTAATGGCATTTTCATATCACTTGCTATTTTTGCAGACGCACAGCCATCAGGATAAGCCCAGCTCGCTAAAATTTTTTCAAACCGAAACTCTTTATAAATATTCCTAACCATTCCTTTAACCCCAAAGAAAAAAAACAAACTATATAGAGCCCTTAAGATCTTAGGTATAACTAAATATCTAGGATAATAAACCTCTATCCCGTCAATTATTTCTACCTCAGGCACTTGCTTTTTTGAATAACTAAAATAAGGAATGGGAGCAACAACCTTTAGTTCACAAAACTTAGATAATCCTAAAAACTGCTGCTTATTAAACACCGCCCTGTTAGGCTCTTTTTTGTTAGGAAATAGATTTGTAATTATTAATATTTTCATAACAGATAGACAATTCATATACTACAGTTTGTTTTAAAGACTATAAAACCTTCCCAATTTCTTTGGCTGGAATCCCACCTACCTTCACATTTTCAGGAAACGAGTCAATTACGACAGCATTCGCCCCTATTATCGAATTATTACCTATATAAATATCACCTAAAACCTTTGCCCCTGCACCTATTAAAACACCACCACCTATTGTTGGATGTCGCTTCCCTTCAGTCCTTATTTTAACTGCACCCAAAGTTACACCATTTAAGATCTCAACATTATCCCCAATTATAGCCGATGAACCAATCACAATATCCATACAATGCGGAAGACGCAACGCTTTTCCAATTTTAGCCTCATAGCTAATGTCTACATTATGAAAAAACTTATTAAGCCTCATAATGAATAAAGCCAAAATCCCTAAATTTTTTAAAAACAACCAATGTGCAATACGATGATTAAAAACTGCCCAAAATCCCGGTTCTAATAAAACATAAATTGTCGAACCAATCTTGCTTTTCAAAGTATGATTTTCCCTATAGTATTGAAGAAAATCATCTTTTACTATTGAACAAAAGTTAGTTGATCTTTCATCTTTCTCCATCATTCTTACCTTAAACTTTCTTCATACAATGATTCATATTGCATATTCATAGTATTTACATCAAATAATTCCTTTGCCCTGGCACAACCTTCATTTCCCATTGCAATTCTCTTTTCTTCATCACTAAGCAAACTCAATACAGCCTTAGACAAACTTTCTGCATCCTGTGAAGGAACCAACAAACCCGTTTTTCCATCTAAAACAAGCTCTGGATTCCCCCCTACCTTTGTTGCAACAATCGCCTTCTTCAATATCATGGCTTCTATCAAAGTTATAGACGCTCCTTCGCTGATAGAGGATAGAACAAAAACATCAAACATTGATACTATCCTCGCGACATCCATCCTTTTCCCTAGAAACAATAAATTCTTACCTATTTTCAATTTTTCAGCCAAAGACTTAAGACAATCTATTTCACTTCCATCTCCCACAACAACAAAAAACACATCCCTATTTACATCAAGTACCAATCGTGCTGCCTTTATAAAGTTCGAAATATCTTTAGCAGGCTCCAAACGTGCAACAGTCCCCACCATTTGTTTATATTTTATTATATTCAATTGCTCCTTAATATCACCTTGATTTTGACTTTGCATTGCAAGAAATGCCTTCTGCGGTATTCCGTTGTAAATAGTGATACTTTTTTCAGCAGATACTATTTTAAGATCCACAAATCTTTTTCTAGCAAGCTCACAAACAAATACAACTTTATTAACAAACAAAGAACTAAACTTAAAAATACTCTCACCCTTTTTATTGTATGGATAATTCCCCATTCCATGACGGGTATTTATGACTGCTTTTACAAATGCCATTCTCGCACATATCGCACCATAGAAGTTGGCAACAGGATTATGAGTGTGAACAACATTAATTTTTTTTGAGCGCAAAAGTCCGACTATTTTAAAAAATAACCTTAAATCAAAGCCTCCTGTTTTATAAAACTTAAAGAGCTCAATATCTTTTTCCTTCACTTCTTCTTCGAAAGATGGTTCTGCCGTTGTCATAGAGAAGATATATACTTTATGACCTCTATCTCTCTGTGCCTTCGAAATGTCCACAACAATCCTCTCCATCCCTCCCATATCCAAACTATATACAAAATGTGCAATGTTCATTTTATGTTCCTAAATAACTACTGCTCTAAATTCGATATCGTAACACGATGCTTTCCTGTTTTTGTAAGCGGTATTTCATCAACAAATTTAAAATCAATTTTAATTTGTTCACCAACAACCTTTAAAATCTCTTTACTCATAAACTCAAAATCAGAATCTCTGAGATCTTTTTCTTTTACAATTGTAATTACTAACTCATCAATTTTATCCTGAACAACCTGAAATTGTTTAACAGCCTTAAACTCTTTCATCAAATGCGGAAAAAATTCACCTGGAATATTTCGACCATCAGGAGTCTTAATCATGTCCAACCTGCGCCCCACAACATCCGCAAGCATCGGCAAACCCCGCCCACAAGAACATACCTTGTCGGAAGCAATAGCCATATCGCCAATTTGATACCTAATAAACGGCATCCCATAATTATGCAGATCTGTTATTACAATATTGCCCAATTCACCATTCTTTGCCGGTGTACCATCATCCTTAATGATCTCTACCAATAAGTTTTCCGAATTAATATGCAGACCCTCATGCCTTTCACATTCAGAAGCAATAAGCATAAATTCACGACTGCCATATGTATTAAATACTGGACAATCGAAAACTTCATTGATAATTTCCCTCTGATATTCATGAAGCTTCTCAGCTGCTGAAATTATTCCCTTAGGTTTAAAATTCAATTTTCCGTTGTTCTTAACAAATTGCGCAAAATTACAAAGAGGATTTGTATACCCCACCAAAATCTCAGGCTTAAATTTATTCAATTTATCCAAACACTCTTTCATCTTTTCTTCATTAAATTCAAAACAATTAAAATACTTCTGTCTTAATACAGCATGATGAATCAATTCTTTGAAATATTGTTTTTTACTAACTTTGCCAATAGCAACACCCCAAATATATCCCTGCTTAACACCATCCTCAGACCCAGCCCAAGCGTAACCTCTCTTAGAGCATGCAACCCGCCAATCATAGCTATCAGGAGTATAATCTAACTCCAAAGGAACCCCTGTTGAACCTCCAGTTGCTTTTGTCCATGTCTTACCACGCAAATTATTTGAGATCATTCGGTATTTATTTGTCCTAATATTTTCCTTTGTTATGATTGGCAATTTTCTAAAATCTTCATGATTTCTGATATCATCCAAACTTATTCCAAGCTTATTAAATATATCCTTCCAATACGGAACCTGCTCATATGAATGTAGTAATAACTTCTTAAGTTCATTCCACTGATAATCTTTCAATTGTTCATTAGACCACCTTTGGCTTTCTTTAAGAAACTTAAGATAATCATACATTTTGCGTTTTTTAATAACTTTTTCAAAAAAAGGACCTAGTATATTTTTATAAATTTGAAAATACATAATATATTTTTTAACTCTTTTTCAATTTCTTAAGATTTTCAATCAAACCCGTAGGTAAAAATATTTTTACAAATAATTTCCATTTATCATCTTTGGAATAAATTGGCCAAGGACAAACAAAAATTGCTTTAATAAGCTCAACGAATGCTTGCAATTTACATGATGCTGCAAAATACTCTCTTGCCCCATCTAAATAAACATAACCAAAAGCTTTATTAATATTTTTAAAATTAATTTTTTTTAAATGCTTCATCAAAAACTTCTTTTGAGACTTCTTCATAAATATGACATTTTTATGTGCATTATCATCATGCACTCGATATTTTATTAAAGAATTTTCAAAATATTTAATATCATACTTTTCCAAGATCCTTATCCACAAATCTTTATCTTCAACACCATTTAATTCCGTGTCAAAACAACCAACAGAATCAAAACACTCCTTTTTAATCATCATACAAGCTGGTGGACCGATTAAATTTCGTACAAATAACTCTTGAATGAAATTCTCTTTATTTTGATTTTTCTTTTTAATAATATCTATAATTTTGCCATAGCTATTAATAACATCATATCCCGACCCAACCATACCAACCCCTAAATCAGACGCTAACAATTGTTTTTGTTCTAATAGCTTATCTCTATGCCAAATATCATCCTGGTCAATAAATGCTATATACTTCCCTTTTGAGGCCTTTATCCCTTTATTTCTTGCAAACGATACTCCGGGCTGACTCTCTTTTAAAATAGTTATCTTCTTGGTATATTTTGACAATATTTCTAAAGTAGAATCTTTTGATCCATTATCAATCACAATAATTTCATAATCAGAAAATGATTGGTTAAATATAGAATTTAAAGCTTCCTCTACATATTTTTCACCATTATATGTAGGTAAAATAATTGAAATTAAAGGTTTTTTCATAATTATTTCTTTACATGTTTAATTGTATCAATTAAATAATTTAAATCACTTCTATACCACTGTCTTAAAAATACAAAATAAGCACCTGCCCCAACTACAAAACTAAACAATAGCCTCAAAAAATACCAATCTGGGTCTAATAATACAAAATAGTGTAAAAGACCAACTACCAGAATCATTAATATCGAACATATAGTTGCTGGCAACAAAGAAAAATAATACCGACTCATTTTTGTTTTTAACAATTTTATAGCAAGATATACTTGAATTACAGATATCATCTCAACCATAAACATTGCAAAAGCAACTCCAACTAATCCCCAAAACCTTGAAAACAAATAAATAAATCCAATTGTCATTGGCAATTTTACTAAATTCCACTTAAAACCAATATCTGGCCTCCCCAAAGAATTAAACAAAGAATTGACTATAGAATGAACAGATGCAATAGCTGCAGAAAAACAAAGCAATTTAAGAGGTTCTATTGCCATTAACCATTTTTGTCCATAAACAACAATAATAAAGTCCTTAGCGCAAAAACTTAAACCAAACAATATAGGAAATGTGATAATTGATATTAATTTCACAATTCTAAGATACCCGCTAGCTAATACATCGAGATCATCATTAACCTTACAAAAAACAGGATAACTAATTGGTGTTACACCATCAAAAATGTACTGTCTTACTAAATGAGGCAAATTATAAGAAAATTGATAAAAACCAAGCATTTGTGCGCCTAAAACTTTACCTGTAACTATAAAATCCATGTTTTGGTTAAAATAATTTAAAAAATTCTGACCATATAAATGTTTGCTAAATTTAAATAATTCGGAAAATCTTTTTTTGCAAAATACAAATTTCGGATTCCAATCAACAAAAACATTAAAAGCAATTGCACGTAAAACTCTCTCTGTCAGCACCCCAATTATAATACTCCAATATTTTAGACCAAAAGCTGCACAAGTTAATATTACTACAATTCTAATAATTCTGGTACCCACTTCAATCTTTGCATTAAGCTTCATTTTAATTTCTTTTGACAAAACAGTTGTATGTGTAGAATACAGCGCAATAATTATAAACTCGATAGAACAGCATCGAACAACCCAAACCAATCTGGGTTCTTTAAAAAAGTTAGCAAACAAAGGTGCCGCAAAAACTGTAACTATTGCTAAAAATATGCCAACAAAAACATTAGCCCAATAAGCTGTTGACCAATACAATTGGTCAGCATCCTTTTTTTGTATTAAAGCCTGACCCAACCCCAAATTTCTAAATAAAGCAACTACCCCATAAATCAAACTAGACATTCCAACTAGCCCAAAGTCTTCAGGCTCTATCATACGTGCTAATATTGCAGTACCTAAAAAACTAACCGCACTAACAAAAATATTACTAAACATTCCCCAAAAAGCACCTTTGACTGCTATAGTTTTTAGACTTGTATTATTTAACAAAATTTACTCCAAAAGTTGATAAATTCTTTCAAAATTAGCCCTATATTCATTAACCAAATATTCACTTTTTTTAATTAATTTTTCTTTCTCTACAATAAGAACTTGCTTAACTGATTTATACAAATTTTCTGCATTAATTCCCCTAGGCATTGCATCTAGATCCCATGTATTCATATAATTCACCTGTTTTCGCAATTTAGGCAATAATCCAACTCTTGGAACACTAAAGGCTATCGCTGTTATTAAACCATGAAGACTTGTTCCACAATAACATTTTGAGTTTTTTATAATATTCATAATACTAAAAATATCGCCTATTTTATAAATCTGAAACACTGTTTTCTTATCAAGAAGGGCCGCAACCCGTCTTATTCCCTCTCTATCCTCATGATTTGTAGCATTGCCAATTGCGACAAATATAATTGGCATTTGTAATTTAAAAAATATTTCATCTAGACTTTTTGCAAAATCTCTTTCTTTTTCAAACGCATGTATCTTCGATATTTGAAACACCAAATATTTATTTCTAAATTTTTTAATAATATTACATGCCAGCCTACTTGTTTTTTTATCAATCTCTTCTGTGGTAAACAATTCAGACATCATTTGTGCTGAATCTGGAGCTAAAACGGGAACAACACCCAAAATTCGTTCAATCTGGTCACTAGAAAAATTGTCCCTAACAGAAATATATGTTGCCTGGTTAAGGACATTTGTAACTTTTTTTATATCATCATCATTAAAATTTGATATTGCTGTTGCCCCAACTGAATTATAAATAATTTTGCGACTCTCTCCCATCTCAAAAAATTCTGGGCAAAAAGGCATTGCGTAATTAACTCCAAATATTCTTTTTATGAACTTTTCAGTGTATTGTGGGGCAATTCTGCAAAAAAACCTTTCAAAAAGCGCGCTTATTGTTTTAGGTAACAAATAACTTACGGCTGACTGCCAATCACAGCCAATAATATCCCCTCCTCCTAAAATCACAGCAGCCTTTTCATTAGATTCTTTTAAAACTTTTTTGATGCTAAAAGTTTTCAATGAACCATATTTTGTTAAATCACTATTAATTAATCCAGCAATATATATTTTATTATATGTTTTTTCTTTAATTAAACGGTCTAAAACTAAAGGGAACAATAAGTCTCCATAATTATGTCGATCAAATGCGCCATATATAATCATATCCCTCATACTATCACCTATTAATTCTTTAACCCTTCATAATAAATTCTTGATACTACCTTTAATTATTCTCAACATATTTATTGATTACAATTTGTTTATCCTATTTTAATTGTTAAATAAGTAACCATTATAATTCCTACAGTAAGCAGAAGTATTATAAACAAATTTCTGGAGCTAAAACCTTCAAATTGAATATCTTTGCTATTCAAAGAAATATAAGCACCAGAAAATGCAAATAACATATATGGTATTATTATATAAGCTCTTGATAAAAAAAATGATGCTGTACAATATCCAACAAGGGCAGATTGAATCCCCATAGAATAGTTCATACAATTTAATTTTAATTTACTAATTTTGTTCAAATTGATAAATGATAAATAAATAAATGCCATCCAAAAAAATAGTCCAACAAATCCTAATTCTGCCAAAATCAAAACATATGTATTATGCGCAGTTAACGGCAAAAAATCTCCAAACATATTATGCCCAACACCAAATACAGGATTATATCTAAATAACTGCAATCCCTCATACCATAGATCTAATCTATTAGCCGCTGATTCTTCAGCAGAATCAATCGTAGTCATTCTAGATGGTCCAAGAAACAAAATGATAGAGGCAAGTGTCCCACCCAATATTGACCCTATAATTATTTTACGTGTTTTTATAATAAAAAAGGAAAATGCGGTTGCAAGAAGAGCCAGCATTCCTCCTCTAGAATTAGTTAAAAATATTCCATAAGACAGTAACACAATAAGAGCAAAATTTATCAATCTTAAAAACAAATTTTTTCTAATGAAAACAAATGGAATTAAAAAACCAACAGCAACAACAAAAGATAAAGCCAAATCATTGGGATCATTGAATATTCCAATCCATGTTATTCTAAAATCTTGAAAATCCCCCAAAAAAGGTTGTCCCGCCCAACCAAAACCATTTTTCACCTGATATATTCCTTGAAAAACCAGTAATACATGCAAACCAATTATCAACCACATAGATAGTTTTAATTTCTTTTTAGAATTAAGCACAAATATTGTCATTAAAAAAAGAATAAATAGCGGAAGAAAATTTGAAAAAGAAGATTGAACACCCCATAAATAAAAATGAGAAACATGTGACATTAAGATCGCTATAAAAAACCCTAATATACATTTAATAAAAGTTGCATTTGATGGGGATTTATTTCCTTTTTTTGAAAAATTTTCAAATAAAAGCGATATTAAAATTATAATGCTTAAAATATTAACCAATCTTAAGCCGTATAATCCCACCACCCATTCCTGTGGCCTTAAATACGTACATACCAAATATAAAACAAAAAAGAAAAAACTCATTTCAAAAGTCCTTGTTTTTTTAAAAATTTAATAACATTACTAGCTGTATGGCTTGTGAAATAATTATATAAAATGAATTCCCGATTCTTACTTTGATATAAAGGCATTCTATTTCCCAATACTTTCATTGAATACAAAGATATGGGATCTACCAAAATTGTTTTTTTGGGATATCTCATCCATAAAGGCTCTGAAAATCCTGATGGCATTACAAGCAAAATATCACACTTGGACATTATTTCCATTTCTTGGGCATATCCTAACCCTTTTAAAAATGTGGACCGCTGAGCAGGTATATCCAGTAAATCTTCAGCGACCTTACATCTATACTCTCCTTCAACAAAAGCAGCTTTTTGTCTAATTTCATCAGGTAAAGATACTATTTTTGACTTATCCTTACTCATTCCAGCAACAATAATATGCGAGCCATAATCATCAATCAACCTATTAAACAATTCATTTTTGGTCTTTAAAACCCATTCTTTTGATCTATTAAAATAACTTTTTGCCCCTCCAACATTGTCCCTATACCTCCACAGAAAACCAATTGTAAATTTATCCTTAAACAACTCATCAGAAACTTCATTATATTTCATACATTCAGGTAAATATTCTTTGCCACTTTCACTCAAAAGCAAAAATGATGGAGACTTAATAAAGTCGTGTTTCCTTAATTGATGCCAAGGTTTATTTACTCTTTTAAAATCAAACTTTTGTTTAATATTTATTGGCAGAGGATCAATCACTAACAAACGCAACTCATTATCATTTATCTGAAACTGATAGAAACTATCAATATCAATATTTCGGATTTCATTAGCCAAATAAACCTCATCCAACATATCTAATTCAAAATGTTTCATTGAATCATAACGGTTTTTAACAGCAAAAAAGCCAATCCACTTTTCATCAAATCTTTGTTTTCTCAATTCTCTAATAGACCACAATTGTTCATAACAATCACCTAATGCCCCGTGGATTATCGTACCTATTTTTTTTGTCATAATTTCAACCCTTTTTTTCACTATTAAGAACGACTACTGGATTATTTATCTTCTTGATAATTCCATGATAAACTCCCAAAAAAAACAAGCACCTACTATTTGAATCAAACATTATTTTTAAATATTCTCGACTCAAAAAATACATCAAATACATAAATAACCTACAACCACTTGATAAATAACAGATCACATAAGTTGCATTTCTAATAGAACAATAAAAACGTAAATAATTAATATTCTTTTCATCCCTCTCCCCTTTGCTATACAATATTTCATCACCACCTATCTGATGCGAATAAAAACTGGTTTGGCAACTAAAAACCTTGTATTTATTTTTCCTCATCCTCATACATAATTCGAAATCAACCCAATCTATAAAAAAGTTTTTTGCAGTTGCGCCAAATTCTTTTATGAATATCATATTAGTTAAACTACCTGCAGTTAAAACTAAATCACATTCAAAGGTAGCCTTCCTTCTATTCAAAGGTTTTTTATGCCTTAACCACTTTGCATAATTACCACTATATAACGTATTATATAGTCTCGATATCCCAGTTGAAGCAATAATACCAATCTTTTCATTCTTAACTTGTATTAACTCTAGTTGATTTATTAATTCAGATAATGCATTAGTATAAGGCTCACTATCCTGGTCAAATGTCCAGCACCAGTCAATTCCATGTTTTATTGCATACTCGAAACCTAACAAAAGTCCACCCGCCACGCCAAAATTCTCTTCAGCAGCAATTATTACAATTCTTTTATCTTCGAAAGAATTCAAGTTAAAAACTTTTTCTTCTGAATTATCAACTACAACTACTTTATCTAAAGCATAATCCTGCTTTAATAATGCATTTATACAATTTGTAGCCGCAATTTTGTCTCTATAAACAACCAGTAAAGCTGCAATTTTTATGTTTTTTATCATCATTTTTATCTTCTATTAAATACTGTTTCCATTTAATATCTTATGCTTTTAACCTAACCTTATCTTGCAAATAAATAATCAGAAATATTCCAACAGTATTAAGACAAATATCCCCAAAAGATGCAAAACGCTGAGGATTTAACGATTGGCATATTTCCATAAATATTCCATATATAAATGCAATTGCAAAAGAAGTTAATTTTGTTTTTAAATTTATATTTTCAACACTTCTTAATAATAAAAATGTCAATATTGCATATGCAGGAATATGCGCCAAATTATGCAAAAGCTGACTAACCGAATGCACACCTTTCCCGCTTGACTGCGATAAATCTTTTAGCTGTAACCATGCCAATACAACCATATATAAAACTGTCACAATCCTATAATACTTTGAATTATCTTTTAGCGTTTTCATAAGAATAAACTTTTTCATCTTTTTTGCAAAGTCATGGCAAACTGCAGATAATGTATGTCCCAATAATACCCAATGGTTATAATATTTAATATCCAACAGAATATACTCATTGGAAATTTTGTTTTGTTTATTCCTTTAAATTTATTTATTTTAAAACTATATTTTTTTGCTGTTTCTTTAATTGATTTTTCTGTAAAGAACCTCAAATGTGTACGATCCAATAATCCCGAATCTAGATATTTCCAATCCTTTTTAACTAACAAATTGAACAAATTATGACAGTGTCTAACATTTGGTATAGATGCAACTAAAAAGCTTTCTTTTTTCATCTTGCACTTTATTGAACTAAAAAACCATTCATGATTCTTCATATGTTCTATGACATCATTACATATCACTAAATCAAAATATTCATTAGGTATTTTTTCAAAAACATCCTCATAAGTACCTACTAATACTTGATCCATATTACTTTTCGCAATTTCTGCTGATGAAATGTGGGGTTCAATGCCCCAAACAACACAACCTTTATTCAAAACTTTAGAAAAACTACCATCACCACATCCAATTTCCAAAACATTAGAATAAGCTTCAGGAAGATATTCTTTCATTCCTTCTCTATAAACAGAATAATAACTATCCTTTTTCTTCTTATACAGACTTTTGGTTTTATATAGCATTTCGTTATAAAGCCCCTACAGCTTCTAAATATTCATCATAATTGCAAATATAATCATTTTGATCATAATATGCTGATGTAAAAACCAGACAAAAAGACCCCGAAGAAAAATTATCTAATTCCCTCCAGATCATCTTTGTAATATACAAACCATAATATGATCGATTTAGATGATATTTTTTCTTATTAAAGCCATCATCCAACGTCACATCAAAACTTCCACTAACAGCAATAATAAACTGTTCCAGATCTTTATGGGCATGGCCACCCCGAGCTTCTCCACCAGGCACATCATAAAGATAATATACCCTTTCAAATGAAAATGGCAGATGTCTATTGCTTTCTAAAAAAGTCAGATTCCCTCTTTTATCCTCTATTCTTGGTAATTGTATTATTTTTGCTCCTGAGAACAAATTGTCGTTCATCTCATAAATATTCTTCTCAATTTCTTTCATATGCTACCTTTATATAATTTTATTGATACCATTAACTCTTACAATTCATCAATTGACCTATTTAATAAGAGATTCTTCGTTGCTATCGCGCCTCAGAATGACATTTGACATTTATAATCCACTCATCATTATCCAAATACCACTGTATTGTCTTTTTTATCCCTTCCTCAAACTGCACAGAAGGTTCCCAGCCCAGCTCATTCTTTATCTTCGCAGCATCTATCGCATAGCGCCTGTCATGTCCCAAACGATCCTCAACATATTTAATTAATGTTTCCGGTTTATTAAGTTCTTTTAGGATGAGTTTAACAATATCAATATTATGCCATTCATTGTTTCCACCTATGTTATAAACTTCGCCAAGTTTTCCATCATGCAGAACTCTATCAATAGCTGAACAATGATCTTCAACGTACAACCAATCTCTCACGTTCATACCATCACCATAAACAGGCAGCGGCTTGTTTTCTAAAGCATTTGTTATCATAAGAGGTATCAATTTCTCAGGGAATTGAAAAGGCCCATAATTATTAGAGCATCTTGTGATCACGGCAGGAAAACCAAATGTTTCATAGTATGAACGGACTATCAGATCACTTCCCGCTTTACTCGCAGAGTATGGGCTGTTTGGTGATATCGGGGTTGATTCTGTAAAATAACCTGTTTTACCTAAAGATCCATAAACTTCATCCGTAGAAACATGAACAAACTTTTTTATTTTGTTTGCTTTTGCGTGGTCTAATAAAACCTGTGTTCCCAGAACATTTGTCTTTACAAATATTTCAGGGCCTTCAATGCTTCTGTCAACATGTGATTCTGCGGCAAAATGGATAACATAGTCGACTTCTTTCATTATGGCTGCAACGTACTGCCCGTTTGAAATATCCCCTTTTACGAATTTGTAATTTCGATTATTCTCAACAGATCGCAGGTTATCTAAATTACCGGCATACGTTAATACATCAAAGTTTATTATTTTATGGTTAGGATACTTATCAAGCATATAAATTATAAAATTTGAACCTATAAATCCTGCTCCGCCTGTTACTAAAAGTGTTTTCCTATTCATTAATGTTATCCTTGCAATATTTATCCAAAGACTCTTCCCACGATGCAATGGTGATTCTCAGCTCATCGCTGAGTTTTTTATTGGACATAGCTGAGAACTTCGGCCTTTGGGCTTTTGTATTGAATGTAGTTATTGATACCGGATTAACAACAGTATCTAACCCTGTTTTTTCAATATAATATTTTGCCAATTCATATCTTGATGCATAACCGCTTGATACAAGATGGTACAATCCTCTCAGGTTATGGCCTAAACTTAATAGGGTTAAATTTACAATGTCAGCTGAAAAAGTCGGAACAGATATTTCATCATCGCTGATATTAAGCTCTTTATTTTTTTGTGCCCACTGAGATAACTTATATAAAAAGTTCTGTTGGCCCGGTCCAATGACCCAACTCATACGAAAGATCAAATGATCATCTAATTTTTCCTGAATAACCTTTTCACCTTTTAGCTTGCTTTGACCGTAAACATTTAATGGATTGGGAGAATCTTTTTCTGAATAAGGTGCCCCTTTAGTTCCATCAAAAACATAATCACTGCTGTAATGGACTAAGAATATACCTTTTTCTTTGCATTTTTCAGCTAATAATCCAGGAGCATCTGAATTTATTTTAAATGCTAAAGCTGTGTCATCTTCTGCATTGTCAACCAGATTATAGGCAGCACAGTTCAATAGATAATCTGGCTTATAATTAGATATAATTTTATCTGTCTTCTCTTTATCTGTAATATCAAAGACGGATTCATCCGGCGAATAATAATTAATTTGTTCTAGGCTAAAAAAACGTGAAAATTCTTTGCCTAACTGCCCATTGGCACCTGATATTAAAAATTTTTTGTCTTTTAGGTTTTTCATTATTACTTTCTTAAATCCTTAAAAGGTATTGCCTTTCTGTCTTTTTCAGACAAAATCGGATCATCTATCGGCCAGTTGATCCCAACATCCGGATCATTCCATAAAATACTTTGCTCACTCTTGGGAGAATACTCACTATTGGTGCAGTAATAGATTATTTCTGAGTATTCAGAAAGAACACAAAAGCCGTGCGCAAACCCGCAAGGCACAAACAACATATTTTTTTTCTCTGCATTTAGTTCGACCCCTACCCATTTGCCATAGTACTCCGACGACTCTCTAAGATCCACAGCTACATCAAAGATAGTGCCAGCTACAACTGTAATCAATTTTCCTTGTGCATATGGTTCTTTTTGACAATGTAAACCCCTTAAAACATTTTTCTGGCTTTTAGAATGATTGATCTGGACAAAATTATATTCAGCACCAGCGGCTATAAAGTCAGAAGCTTTAAAAGTCTCGATAAAAAATCCTCTATTGTCCCCATGAACATCTGTTTCAATAAGTAAAACATCCGGTATATTCATTTTTGTAAATTTAAATGCCATTTTTTCCCTCGTTTCCAATATTCTTTAGATAATCGCCATATTCAGTATTATAAATTTGTGCTAAAGAAAGTAATTGATCTTTTGTTATAAATTTTTTCCTATAGGCTATTTCTTCAATGCAGCCGATCTTGAGGCCCTGCCTGTCTTCGATCGTCTTAATAAAAAGTGACGCATCAATTAAAGACGTGTATGTTCCCGTGTCAAGCCATGCATACCCGCGCCCCATAGGTAAAACACTTAATTTTCCCTGTTTAAGATACTCATTGTTAATATCTGTAATTTCTATTTCGCCTCTTTTTGACGGCTTAATATTTTTGGCTATTTTCACAACATCATTATTGTAAAAATATAAACCCGTTACCGCCCAGCTTGATCTTGGTTTTGCTGGTTTTTCTTCTATTGATAATGCCTTAAAATCCTTGTCAAAATCAACAATTCCATATCTTTGCGGGTCTTTGACATAATAGGCAAAGACCGTAGCATTATCACTTGAAACAGCCTGTTTAAGAAGCTCCTGCATCCCATGGCCGTAAAAAATATTATCTCCCAATATCAGACAAACAGGGTCGCTGCTGATAAATTGCTCACCAACAATAAAAGCATCTGCCAGGCCTCTAGGCTGATCCTGCTGAGCATATTCGATATTAATTCCAAGATCTTTTCCATTTCCAAACAGGTTTTCAAATGAAGGCAGTGCCTCTGGTGTGGATATAATAAGAATATCCTTTATTCCTGCGAGCATAAGAACAGACAGTGGATAATAGATCATAGGCTTATCATAAACAGGCAAAAGCTGTTTACTAACACCTTTAGTAATTGGAAATAACCGCGTTGCCTTTCCACCTGCTAAAATAATTCCTTTTATTTTTTTCATTTATCTTCCTCTTTTTTAAGCTAGCAATGTTGCCCTTTAACTTCTTCTTTTTCTATCAATCATCTTCATACCTATTCCTAACGATCTCCTCCTGCTGCGCGCCGCACTTGGTGCAGATGAACATATATGTATTCTTGAAATAAGTCGTTTTGTTGCGATGGTATGACCTTGATCTTGAATCGATAATAATAAATCTTTCCTGCTTTAAGATATTTCCATCTTCATCGCAGATCACCCAGCCTTCTTTTACAGCACAATCTTCATATGCCCCGCATGCCCGGCAGGTTAATAGGTCATCACGTTCACCGAAGTCAACGCCTTTTGCCTTGGCATCATCAACAATTTTCGTTATTTCGCTAAGCAGATCCTGGTATGCAGGGGAATCTTTTAGGTTTTTCTTTTTTTTATTTTTTTTGTTCATAAAATACCTGGTTGTTATGGATACAGTTTATTTTGGCTTAAGTTGGCTAATGTTAGCTAAGGTCCGTCACCTTTTTTCACCTTTTTAATAACCGGTGTTGATCTCCTATCAGTTTTATTTGTTCTTCACCAACACCTTCCTTTTTTGCAAGGTCCGGCCATTGTTTAACGGCATCAATAATTTCATCAATGATCTTTATATGTGCTTTTATTTCAGCTGTGTCGCCGACCTTCTTTAAGTCTTCTTTTGTAAAATGATCGCGTTTTCCGTTTGCTGACATTTGGTGTTTGTTGGTCCATTCCCCTGATAAATTGCATGCGAAAATAACATCATAGGCTGGTGCAAGTTGCCACTGGCCCTGTTCATTCATTAAGAAAGAAATATTCTTTGTGTGGTCATCCTGGTTCCTTGCAACAATGTTAAAGGCCATTCTTCTAAACATCTGCTCTCTATCAGAGTAGGGCAATTTTAATTTTCTGATCACTTCAAACGCTTGTTCATAGGAATATTCCCCCGGGGCATTATAATCAAAATGAGCAAGCGCGCAGAGTGTTTGCATGTGCAGCTTCTCATTGTTTTGAGCCCGGTCAAATCGCCTTGTCATAAAATGGGCACGGTTATTTTCTTTTAGCAGCCTGCATTCGTTCATTTGGATCCCTGCCGCAGTAGCCATTTGAAAGTACACGTATTCAATTGTTCCGTATCCTTTTGGATCACCTAGGCCGTTATCCTGGAGCCCGTCAAATTTTAGTATCCAATGAGTAAACCCTTCGGGCACTTTTAGTTGTCCAGAACGAATTTGTTTTGTTTTGTCGTTTAATGCAATGACCGCTTTGGGACGATTTCCTCCGGCAGAAGACCCTACGCGAATAATATCGATGAGAGCCTTTGTTTGATCATCTGTTAACTGTGCCTGAAGTTGTTTTTTTTGGTGAATGATCTTTTCAGCTAAAATAAGCAGATCATTAATTTGAATAGGGACAGACGCATCTAGCCCTGTGCGGAGGGAAGGCTTAAATTCCAAGGCGCCCATCGCGCGTTTTCCCATATAGCAAAGCCGTTCAACAGGGCTGAAATCTTCTATGCTTCGCCCTTGAGCGGCAAGCCAAACATGAATAATGCTATTTCCATAATTATCAGGCAATGCATCCGCAAGCATACCAGGCAAGCCTTTAAAGGTTTCTTTTCTTAACGCAGGAAATGAAAATTTTGTATTTCCCCGGAGGGCTTCTTCCAGAGGCATCCATAGCGGTGCAATATCGAGATCTTTTTCAAAGAATTTTTTTTCAAATTCAAATATTGCACAGTCATTTTGATGGTCCCAGGCAACAGCGCCTACCTTTGAAGACCATAAATATATTTCTGCTGCCTCAACCTTATGCTTCAAGGAAGCTCTCCTTTTTTAAATTACGTGAAGCCCTTACTCTTTGTTTTCCTTTTAATTTAACTAATTCAAGGGGGCTTAGCCCTGGATCTGATAAAAACAGGTTCAGTTCATCTAATATCTTTAATCCGCGCATGATCTCGATGAGGGTTAAAATACTAAAGGTTTTCCCTTTTTCAGCATACCCGATAGTTGTCCTGTCTAATCCTGTTATATCTGCCAGGCTTTGTTGCGACATATTTTTTTCGAGCCGCTTACGTTTTAAGCGCTCGCCTATTTCAGATAAAATTGCTTTGTTATTTATTGCGTATAGATCTTTCATGATAATATTCTTTGTTGAAAACTGTAAGTTAAGGATGTTTCTATGTTTAAAGTATATTCCATTTATAAACAAATGTCAATGATGTATATAGCAATCATTAATAGCTATAAATGCTGTTAATGATGAACTTAACCATCTTTGTAAGATGTGGGGTCAAGTCTCGACTTGAGCCCTCTTCATTTTATATTGTATCTAACCACTCCTTGAACAACTCAACTCTATCCTTTTGGGAAGGCTCGAACAAGAACGGCTCAATATCTTTTGCAAGCGAAACCAAATTCAACATATCCGCCCTCTCTCTAAGCGCGATCTTCATTTCTTCCTTGTTATTTATGCCAGCCTTGACTTTAAGATACGCATAATCAGGTTCTGTTTTTGACATTAAGTAAACCACATCGAAAAAATCCCGGCCCTTTTCTCTTTTTCTGTTTAAGCAGGTAAATATCTTTTGAGAAAGCAAAAGAGAAACAGGAACAGCATTCACATAACGGAATATACCGAATTTATTGATCAAATACTTATCAGGACTATAATCATATCCCTGGGACTGGGCATCAATTTGGATCAATATCCTTTCCTGCTTATGGCCCGACAAATTATGGTCAAAAAGTATTCCTGGAAATTTTATATAACAATGATAAGCATCCTTAAAAACATTTTTGACCTCTACGGTATAGCCCTCTTTGGATAATTCCTGCTTTATTAACCTTGAAACACCTTCAAAACCACCCTCATCCAAACCCTTATTATCAAAATCAAGGTCTTCAGAGAAACGCTGGCCCTGATGCACGATCCTGATCGCTGTTCCTCCAAGAAATACCAGCTCTGAGGCATAGCGGGATGAATAAATTATATCCAATATTCTATACTGAAGATACTCCTTCAATATATTGGACCTAAATCCCCGCAACTTAACAGGATAACTATTTATAGCATCTTCAAAATTCAACATTGGCGGCATCCATTAATTGTGCGCATGCCTGATCTAATTTTTTAGAAGCAAACAATCGCAAATAATCTTTTAACTTCTCAGTATTAACTATTTCTGAAATTTCAGTCAAATTAAAACGCATTTCATTTATAAGATCCCTTTGCTCTGATCCTGCCTTAAAATAAAAATAATCCAACAATGTTTTTTCCGGGTCAGAAATAAAAAAAGCCCTTTGCTTTGACTCGATCAGCCTGTACCCGAAAAATAGAGGATTTTTTATTGACCTATAATTAAAGTCGCCGATCTTGGTTGTCATTGTTCTATTACGCCTTGTTGTAATTGCAATTGTTTGAAAAACAGCATCCGGAATAAAGTTGTAATAAGATAACGCTGATTCTAATCCGATATATGACGGGCTGTATATTTTGCCTGCGGCGCTTCTTAAAAAGTCATCATCTATATCAGCATCAGCCATACAATAAAAATTATTGGCTATCTTAACAATATGCCCCTTTTCCTGCCACTCATACAATCTTCGCCTGTCAATACCATTAAAATAAATACCAACATTGCGTATATCTATTACATTTTGTTGATCAACAATTTTTGAAAATTCTATAAAATTCATTTACAGTGTCGCTTTTTAGTTAATTTTAACTAAATTTTAACATTCATATCGTTATTTGTCAAACCTTATGCTTTGCTGGCAAACATATAATCCGCGGTGTCGCTTCGTCAAAATGACAATATACCGCGGGAATTTTTGTTCGAAGAAACTCATTAAAACATTGAGATTTCTTCGAGATTTGAAATTCCCTATCAGCGATAAGATTTTCAATCTTATCGCCTACCTTTTCGGGCTTGCTTTTATGCTTTGCTGGCAAGCATATATTCCGCGGTGATTTTTGTTCAATAAACGCCGTTGAAGCTTCGACGTTTATTAGATATTAAATCACCTTTTCGGGCTTGCTTTTATGCTTTGCTGGCAAGCCCTTTATCTAACAACACCTGGTTCAGCAGCTTTCCTTTTTTTGCTATCACTTCCGGGTTGCTTTCTCCGGGTAGATAGTAAATGTCTACGATGTACCTGCCGTAAATGCCGCGTTTGTAGGTTTTTACCACCACTACCGGCCTGGCGGCGTGCTCTCCTTTGGATGCCAGCTTTTCAACTACGCATTTGGCGAATTCAGACTCTAAAAATTCTTTTGCTTTCTGGCCTTTTGGGGTGCCTATTTCAGGGCAGTTAATGCCTCTGAACCTTACCCTGTGCTCCAGTTTGAGCTTAAACCCTACATCAATATCCAAGTCCAGCGTATCGCCGTCAACGATCTTTATTACTTCAGCAGTGTACCTATATAATTGCTGTTCTTTGGTCTCGACAATATTCTTTTTTTTACTGCTTTTAACATTGTATTCTGTAGACTCTTTAACCGACTGATAGTATCCGTTGTTTATGCGCTCGACCA
>MHHG01000061.1 GCA_001805965.1 Omnitrophica WOR_2 bacterium RIFOXYA2_FULL_38_17
AACAGTAACTTTGTCCCTGCTGATAACCATGATGATGTAAACATCCGAACCTTCTTTTATTATCCTGGGCTCACCAACCGGAAACTCGAATGCTTTAAAAAGCACTTGTGAATTTATGTCCTCATAACCCACAGGCCCTATGGTCTCAAAATCCTTAAGCCCTATCTCAATGTTCGATTTGATTTTATCGTAAACACTATTAATTTGCGCTTCCTCTTTACTTTTAAAAACTTTAAAAATAATTCGGGATTTCAGACTATCATAATATTTATTTATTTCTTCTTCCGTCACGGATATGGAATCCGAGACCTCTCGCTTTTTATAAGCGATAAAATCCCTTACCAAAGTCTGCTCCCAGAAAGTTTTGATCGTGTTGACAAATTTTTCTTCGTTGACAAAACCCTTATCCACGGCTTCCTGAATAATAAGTTTTTTATCAATAATGGCATTTAATTCATCGTTAACAGCGTCTGGTGAATTTTTAAAGTTTGGATTGATATGCGACTGGATTTCTAAGCATCTTTTTAAGTCACACTCGTAGATAGGCTCTTTATTAACGTAGGCAATTACTTTTTCTTTACTCTCAATGCCTTTATTGCCACAACCGACTGTTAATAAAAGAAAGATGAAAAATAGAAATCCCTTGTGGAATTTTAAAAATTTTAACATTCTCCCCCCTCTAATATTTTAACTAGGATATCCCTAAGGGGATCTCCTCGAATTTTATGGTGTTTGATATGTTCCTGTAGCAGCTCCTGCAAAAGACCCACCTTCAGTACTACCTGAATATGTTCCGGCTGCAATACCTTCTATGTTTATAGTGATATCTGTCGTAGCGCTTCCGCTTACATTCGCTTGCCAAAAACCATCATCCGTCCAAGATGTTCCGTTTAATGTTGCACTAACCGTTCCAATAGGCTCAATGTTTTCATGATCATAAAGATCTCCATTAACCAGAATAGACCATCCATCGTTAGTAGGCGTTTCATAATTACCACTTATTGTAGCTGCCCAGATACCATTTGAAACATAATCATAAACGTCATCATTAACATAAAAATTCATGTTCATCGTTGCATACATTGGTCCGCCATCAAAGAAAGAACCTTCACCTGACAATAAAGAAGTATAAACTTCTGTTATCGGGATATTAGCTCCAGCCAGGGCTGTAATATCATCATACTGCCCGGCCAAATCCAGAAGAGTATCCACCTCAACCCACTCACCTGCGCTGGCAACTTGGAACGTCGCGCCTTCGGCAACATCAACATAATTTCCGATAACTTCAGCATCAGTAATTCTCTCACCAGCTAAAGTTCCATCCCTACGCAATTGAATCCAGACAGCATTAAGCTCGCCGTCAACAAGATTATCTGACCATGTTGACCCGGTTATTTGACCTAACCAAGAACCACCTAGCCTGTAAATATCTACTTCTGATGTCAATCCTGTCATATTAGGAATTCTCCAGCTATCGCTAATACTGCCTGTATATGTTCCTGAACCATGAAGTTCAAAAATGCCCCAATCTAAATTGTAAAGACTTGCTAAGGTCGATGAATATCCTTCAAGATCAATATTCCCTGGAATAGAAAAAGCGCCCACGGTCGGATTACCTATTACATCCGAAAAACTAAGGCTGGTGTAAAGATCTTCCGGGTTAAAACCAGAATAACCGGATTTTGCGTCACTGAAAATCAAATTTCCATATAATTGATACATCTGAAGCTCCTCATCGTAGCTGCCCGTTAAATCATTGTCATAAGCGACTCCGAAATCTCCGTTGGGAGCAACATAAATTGAATACAGGATCCCATCCATCATGCCATTAGCCCCTCTTCCAACAGAAAGACCGACAAGGGATCCGTAATTACCTTGCTCATATTCAAATGTAGCATATCTGCCCAAACCTGAACTCCATTCATGATCATAACTGTAAAAAGATTGAGGATCTCCATACCAAATAAAATCCTCTGCTCCGATAGCAGAAAAATCTCCCATGGAAACAAAAGCTGATCCATCCCAAATATCATCTGTTAAACCGATAAACCCTGTAAGCTGATTATAATCCCCGTAATAATCCCGGACATTTCCAATTAACTGACCGCTTGAAGTGAGTTGTTGGGTCGAATTATTGACACCTAAGACTAAGGCCTCCCAAGAAGAAGTTGAAATATCATAAGAACCTATCATATCACCTGAAAATGTTCCTAATGACTCCGTAGAAAGATAATCACCGCTGATTTCTCCTCGAATATCATTGTTTTCCCAAGCATTTCCGGTTGCTTCACCCATAAAATATGATTCGATATAAGGACCATCCTGTTGTCTTCCTCCAATATTTGCGTTCCAACCAGCGCTAGGAAGGCTTTCGAACCCGCCACCTGCTCCTCCATAAAATAATCCCCAATTTTGATCTAAAATATTTTGAGAATTAAGAACTATGTCACCTGAAAAGTCATTATTATTGATAATTCCCGTACCCCTGCTGCCAGCTTCTATTGCTGATTCCATGGTATCAGTTGTATACGCGGTTTGAAGATCTATATAACGATTCATTGTTCCATCTAATTCAAAAAATCCGGTATTTCCTTCTATTTCTGGGTCATCATAAAAATTTCCAACCAGATCAGTTGAAATGACATATCCGGCTCGATAAGCAGCACCATCCGGCCTAATATAAAATGATAATAATCCAGCATTTGACGAACCATTATTGTTGGTCCCGCCTAAAAATCCTATGAGCTTCGCTCCATCACTAGTCAATCCTTCAAAATTGCCAACATCTATCCAAAGATTTTGAAATTCAGGGTTTGAATATTCACCCATAACAAGAATAGGAACTTCGCCTCCCAAAATAGAATCCGTTGATCCCATACTTGCGGTCATGCTTCCATAATTATTATACAAACCACCATCAACAAACTCTACAAACTGGCCTTCATAATATGCAGCTGTTTGAAGTTCATGCTCAACAGAGCCAACACCTGCACCTATTCCTTGCCAATACCCATCTTCATAAGATCCAATAAAATCCCCGTTATCAAGAATTAATGCGCCTAAACTGGGGCCGTCTAAGTCGACATATAAATTTCTTCCGCTGATATTTCCTTGCATTTTACCATCGAATCCCACCAAACTCATTTTCCAAAGTAAATATGACTGCGAAAAATCTCCATACGTGGCTGAACCTAAGAAAGCTTGCAAATCATCTGATGGAAACTCAACAAAAGGTGAAACTGTTCCTGATGCGCCAAATGACCAGATATCCCAGGATTGGTCTTGAATCCTTGCAGATTCAATGGAAACAGGAAATGATCCTGTAATATCGCCAAAAATATCCGCTTCAATATTTCTATGATCAACGATCGCATCACTTTCAAGATAAAGGTAACTAGGAAGAACACTCGTTGGGTATTCAAAACCATAAATAAGGGAGCCTTCAGCGTAAAAAGCGCCTTCAGAAAGATTAACTGCCCCTGCAATATTATTAGACAATACATATCCGGCATAATAATTACCTGCGCCCTCATCTCGAATATATATTGAGTAAAGCATTGAGTCTAATGCATTATCTAATTTAGTACCGGCTATCATTCCAAGAAAGCCTGTTCCATCATCAGCTATGCCGCTAAAAGAATCTGTTACCCATAATTTATCATCTCCCTCAACAGGAGGTGTAACTGTTCCACGTAAAGTCACTATCTCCGAATCTGTGCTTGAAACAGATCCCTCAACTAAACCACCTTGTGTCAGCATATCATAATCGATAAATCTCGCTGTAAATTGTCCGCTGAGCAAACCATATTCCTCTTGCGGTCCTGGTGATGGTTCTGGTGTTGGCTCAGGTTCTGGTACTGATTCCGGATCAGGTGTCAGACTATCCAAAATGTTATCAGATGTGTTCCCTGCATCTTTTGTATTATCAATAAGGTCTTCAGATTCACTGTCGCTTTTATTAGTACCCGTATTCGCATCATACAAATAATTTTCTGTTGTTCCGTCTGGTTCAGAATATCCTTCAATGCCGCTTCCGGGTTCCCAGCCGCCTCCCATTTCCATGCGTTCTTTCTGTGTCGTAAATTTAGGTATAGAAACATTACCCTTGTTGTCTGCTGTGGAATTTTCACCAATATCAACCTTTTGTTCAAGACCACTTATTGAGCTTCTAAGAAAACCAAAGCCACCTTCAAAAAATGTTTTAGTATCCTCTGTTGTTGTTTCAACAAACATAATGGTTCCACGGACGCCGCAAATCGCCACAGGGGTCTTGATCTGAAAACTTGAATCGCCTTTCAAATTTTCAACCGTTGCCCTGACTTTTCCCATGCTCAATTCAAATGAATTCTCGAATTCTCCATTGGTGGAATCAACAATTAATCTATTGATCACAAGACGCGAATTAGGCTTCATGTTTATAGCATTACCGTTATCAAATTTTATCTCTATCATGCCATCTACGCCTGTTTCGATAATATCACCTTCGTTAAGTACATCGTTGAGCTGTGAAACACGCGGGGTTGTTGTTCCCTCTTTTGTGATCCTGACATCTCCCGAAAATTTAGTGATCGCGCCTGAAATTTTATCTAAATCATTTCTTCTTGAAATTGAAGGGGGCGGGGTTGTATCCTGCTCGTAGAATTTCTTCTCTATTTCTAAATAAGGCCTTGGGCCGTTGGGTTGTTCCTCTAAAGAGATTACAACACTATTACCAGGCGGTATCATGACCGGGGGAAGCTCAGGCTCGGCCAAATTAACAACAGCAAGATTCCCTGAATTCACAAGCATCACGCTTGTGCCACCTTGAAAAAAAGTAAAAATATCTGAGCCTTTAATTGTACCTTTTGCATTTGGCGTATTGATCGCAAAGGGCTCTACGCCTTCATATTTTTCAATAATAGTTCTTACTTTCCCACGCTGAACCAGTATAGAGGCTGATTCTCTTTTATTATTTTCACCCAGCCTGTAATCCTTTATCTCTAAGCGGGTGTTCTGCGCCAGCTGAACGATCGATTTATCATAAAAGGTTATCTCCGACTTTGAGTTAGATTTGGTTCGGACAATGTCTCCAACAAAGATAGGCTCATCTTCCCTCAGTGGAACGATATTCCCTGAGTCAGCCCTTAAGACATCGACCCTTCCCTCAGTATAGGAAATTTTGCCGACCTCTACCGATGCAAAGGCAAGCGGGCAGATAAGCAAAACGCAGAAGAAACATAGCAATATCTTGCATATTAAGCTTCTTTTAATAGTTTCCATTTTTATTACCTCGTTATTTTTGTCAAGGGCTTTACCTTACCATTGAATAGCCTTAGACATGTTATATTAATTAAAATTTCAATTGAATGCTGGTACTGTAAATGTTACGTGCATATTTATATATACTGATATTGGAATCATTATTTACATGCGTATACTGCATTTGGAGCTCGCAGTCTTTGGTTAATTTGTAAGCAAGCAGCGTCGAGGCAGTGGAAACGTCATCTTCTCTTTTGATATCGAAAACCGTATGCGTATTTAGGAATCTCTGCATAAGAAAATCGCCGGAAACGGTCAAATTAAGCTTATCATTAACAGGAACAAGCACTGTAGCCGTTACCCTATTGCCGAACTGGTCCCAGTTATTGCCTTCTGCCCAGTCATTGTTAAATCCATAGCGCAAATTTACAAAGCCTTTTTTCTTGGCAAAAAAGAGATATCCGCCGATATTTGTGATAATTTCATTGGAGTCCCGGTCCTCATCCTCAGTTGATGGGGTCCATAGAAAATCTTTATTATTGTATTTTAGCGATAATTGACCCATCTTGGATGGTCCGACCATAAAATTATAAACACCGCCAACCGCAGGATTTGAAAGATAAGACCGCTCATCAACCATTGAGTGACTGTAAGTAATAGGAAATGTTAAAAGACCATTTTCTAAAGTGAAGCCCGGCTGAACTACAACCGTATTGGATAATGTATCATAAAAGCCCAAATCAAACTGTTTGGAATAATAAAAAAGATGCTGTGCCTTAATGCCAAATGTCTTGTCAAAACGATGGTTATACTCCAGGTTTGTTATATAAGTCGTTCTTGAATCAGCACTGTCTGTAATATTCGTTGCGATGGATGCGTCATCCGACTTTAAAACAACATTATCATCATACTGCCATGCCGTACCAAAAGAAAATTTCCATGGGCGCATTGCCTCTTCCCGCTTAACCAAAGCATCGATGTATTCATTAGCGTATTGGGCGATATTAGATGAAGGCTCTAGAAAAATAACTGATTTAAAAGCTTTCTGGGCATCTCTAAAATCCTGAGATTTAAGATGGGCAATCCCGATCTGATAATCAACGGATTGCGTCATGGTTTTATCCAGCTCTTTTGCCGTTTCAAAGGAAGCAATGGCAGCTTCGCTTTTATCCTCTTTTAAAAGAACAAGGCCCTTTAAAAAAGCCACTTGAGCCGGCCTGATCCCTTCCTTCTCTGCCTCGACGATCCATTTATTCGCTTCTTCCAATTCATTAACATTGTATAAACAATCGATCAGCTCAACAAGAGCTCCTATGATTTTTGGCGTAAAGGTAACAGCATTTCTTAAATAAGGAATAGCGTTTTTATACTGCTGGAGCCTTTTGTAATCAAGGCCTAAATAATAATTGGCAAGTGAAGATTCGGGGTCATCTTTGACTGCTTGCTGCAAATTTGCAAGTGCTTCATCATAATTTTCATGCTTGTATTGGCCAATGCCTTTTTCAAGAAGGGGACTTATCTTTTTTTCCTGGGCTTCAATTTTGGGGACAACCATTAACATCAGTAGCGCGGTCATTAAAGATATTAATATTAATTTAAATCTTCCTATCTTATTTAAGGTCAACACTTTTCGCTCCTTTTATAATCAGATAATAATAAATTTATAAGTTATTTTTTATCATGATTATAAATATAAGTCAATGGAATTTACCTGCCCAATGACTTTCCAATGTAATCCCCGTTAATTTTATATAGAAATATGATTAGGTTTAAAATATAATACTTAAACTTACAAATGTCAATATGACAACCTAGGACTAAGTGTATCATATTGATTAGGTATGGATTATTAGGTTCTGGTTTGAAAAGACTAATTTCCTGAAATATAGAAAATAAAAAAACAGAGAGTATTATTACTATCTGCCTTTTTACATTAAAGACTATTTTCCAAGAATCTATTCGAGCCCTGCTTTTTGCTTATAATGCGTATTCCTCATGTAAATCTGAAGGTTTTTCAAATATTCAATTCTCTCTTGCCCAAGCCATGTTTCCAGATCCAATGTTTTAAGCTCTTCTGTATCAAACTTACCGTCACTATTGGAATCAATTGATCTTTTATCTTTTAATTCCTTAATATCCATTTGTCCATCATAATTCGAGTCGATCAATGTTATTTGTTTATCGTTATCAATCACATAATCAGCTGCACCATCATAATTTGTATCACTCTCAATAAGATACCGTTGATCATTTCGATGATAACTCCAGCCATCGGCTTTTCCATCCATGTTAGAATCGATCTCAACCTTGACCTTTTGACCGTTTTTATAGAAGAACAAGGCGCGTTTATCAACAATACCATCAAAATCAAAATCTTCTTCTAATTTAACTAGATCAGAACCCTTCGTAAAAAGCCATTGATCAACTTGATTATCGCCATTGGTGTCAATTCCTCGAACTTCTTCAGCATTTACGATATGGATCAAAATGAACAATAAGGTTAATATTAAAAATGATCGTTTCATTTTTTAATTAATTCTTAAGATAAGCATTGTGATGTCATCAGACTGAGGTTCAGTCTTGACAAAATGTTTAATCTCTTCTCTGACTCCGGACACAATAAATCGGATATCTTGATCTTGCAAATTGGAGCTTACGGACAGGAACCTTTCTTCAGAAAATAAGTCTTTGGCTGGATTCATGGCCTCGGTAACACCATCAGTATAAAGAAAAAAGCAATCCCCTTTATTTAGTTTGATCTTTTCAGATTTGAACGTGAAATCCGGCATGGGCCCTAGTACAAACCCTTTTATAATTTTTAGGAATTTGAAACCATTTGCCTGGGTATAAAAAAGTGGCGGATTATGTCCGGCATTTGAAAACTCCAATTCACCTGTTTCAATATCTAGTATGCCGCAAAAAACTGTTGCAAACATGCTTGTACTATTATCGAGGGCGATAATATTATTTACGTTAGAAAGAATCTCGGAAGCAGACGAACCTCGTAAAGCCTCATTTTTCAAAAGTGTTTTGGCGATCATCATAAATAAAGCCGCCGGTACCCCTTTGCCTGAAACATCTCCTATGACGAAATAGAGCTTCTTTTCATCAACTATACAAAAATCATAAAAATCTCCGCCAACTTCTTTTGCCGGTTCCATCGTTGCATAAATGTCAAATTCTTTTCTATTGGGAAAAGCAGGAAAAGTCCTTGGCAATATGCTGACTTGGATCTCTCTAGCTATGCTAAGCTCACTCTCGATACGTTCCTTAGCAGCTGTTGTCTCTTTTAATTGACTGATATATTCTTTAAGAGAGATCTTCATATTTAAGAACGCATGGGTAAGCAAACCCACCTCATCATTTGATACTACAGGTGGCAATTCAGCATCGAGATCTCCGCTACCAATAGCTTCAGCAGCCTTTGACATTTTACTCAAAGGGCTGGTTATTGAATTTGCCATAAAACTAATTACGGCAACAAGCAATATTAATCCGATAACACCCAAAACGCAAACCGCTATAGTTTGATTAACAACATCTTCAACAAGCTCATCTTCAGGAAAAATAACCACCAGTGTCCATCCCGTGGAAGCGATTGGAGCATAATACGCCCAGCTTTTTATATTTCGGTCAAATGAGATCATGGGAACGAACCCAGATTCACCCCGAACCATCTTTCTTCCTATTTCCCTCAGCTGACTATCGTTCCTTGTTTCTGCAATAGTGAAAATCGTTTCATTCATTATCAATTCTTGTGCAGGATGAGAAATTATCCTCCCGTTCTTCGATATCAAATATGCATGGCCTGTTTTAAGAATTTTTACAGAATTAACAATTGTGGTCAATTTTTCAAGAGAGATATCAGTGGTAACAACTCCAGCTAATTTTTGTTCTTTAACGGTTTGTTTATAAAATGGAACTGAATAGGTAGCCATCAAAACATCATCAAAGTATGGTTCGCTCCAAATAGGCCGATTAAGTTCACGAGGTATTTGATACCAGTCTAGAAAAAAATAGCGATAAGATTCATCACCCATGTATTCCAGTTTAAAGCCTTCATCTTCTCTGCAATAGTAGGGTGCGAAATAGAGCAGTTCCGGATCAAACTGATAAGGTTCAAATGCGATTCCCATACCATACAGCTCAGTATTATACTTCACTACCATGGTTAAATATTCCACCATCTGCTCTTTGTTGTAATTGGTATTTTCAATATAAAAAGCCGTATTTTCAGAGATCTTTTCAACAGCCGTCAAGGTATTTTCGATCTTGTTAACAGTTCTCCAGGCAAGATTCTCAGCATTACTGCGGATATTTTTCATAATAATTTGCTTCGACAAAAAATAATTCTCTCCAAATACAAGAATAAAAACAATAGAAATGCTGCCTGATAGAAAAAATATCAATTTAAAGGCAAGGCTTTTGTTTTTCATTATTTTCTTTCTAGGGGAATATAGAAACTATTAAAATCCAATGTTTTTTTGATCAAACCGTTGTTGATCAATTCATTGTTAACATTCTCGTAATCAGCTTTTTTAAGATTACCAATTTGCCCATTTTCATCAATGACAAAAAGATCTTTCATTCTTTCCAGCATCCACTTTTGATGGACACGATCCGCAGGAAGATGGTTTTCGTGCATATACTTTAATATTATGTCAACAGCTTCTTCCTCATGATCAAAAGCATATCGCCAACCTTCAAGCGTCGCCTGGACAAAAGCTGCTGCCTTAGCCCTATCTTTATTAAGATTTTCTTCCAGCATATAAATTCCATCTTCAGGAAAATTCAAACCATAATCACTAAAGAAGAAAGTCACTAATTCGTCAGGGTTAATACCCGAATTAATAATAGTATTATATTCGTTGTACCACATAGCAGAGGCTGCATCCACGCCATCGTTCAAAAAAAGATTAACCGTGTAAGACTGAGGTATTATTTTTACATTAAGACCAAATTTTCGGAAAAAGGCTTCTGGCTGGAGGCGCAAATCACCTTCCCAAAGACTTACTTTTTTATTTTGAAGGTCTTCCGGTTTTAAGATGCCGCTGGACTTCTTCATAACAAGCATAAGTGATGATCTCTGGATTAGTTGTGCCACATTTACAAGTTTTAACCCTTCTGCACGCTCTTTAATGGCAGAACTTAACCACATGACCGCAAAATCCGCCTGTCCAGTTTTAAGCAATGCACAGGGAGATGTAAAACAATTGTTCTCCAAAAAGCTTACATCTAGCCCGTATTTTTTATAAATGCCTTTATCGTAAGCCACATAAAAACCAGCAAATTGCGTCTGCGGTTTCCACGTAAGTATTACTTTTACCTCTTTAAGTGTGGCGGTATTTGCATGTGTTATTGTGGGGAATAAAAACAATGTGCAGATCAATGAAAAGATCATATGTGCGAACCATTTTCGTGAGAAGACTTGCTTTAAAAAGTGAAAAAATATATTGGAATATTTTCTTTTAAAACTTTTTCCGGGGATCAAATTACTTATCAACAAAATACAGAGCTCCTTATTTTCAATTCAACAAAACTTATTTTTTTTCCATTATTGTTCTTTTAAAATATCTTAAGCCCATTTTCTGGATACGCAACATTTTTCAGATATACTTCATCTATCTTTAAAATAATTCTTCATATAAGGATTCACATTATTGCTTCTTCCCCCTCTGGTCTTTGATGTGCCTGGTTTTGCTCCTTTGGATTTCAGCAAATCGCTTATTTCTGTATTTCTTCTAAAAAGGGCCATTGTTAATGGGGTCACTCCGTCGTCAGTCTTGGCATTTACATCTGCTCCATGTTCAATGAGGATTTTAGCCGCTTCTATGTGACCTGGTTTCCCGCTTTTTATGATAGCAAAATGCAATGGAGTTGAGTTATTGAGGGTCCTTGCATCTATTTCTGCGCCATGCTCGATTAAAATAAGTACAGCTTGAGGATTCGCCTGGGATGCGGCTACATGCAGAGGGGTCCCGTTATTCGCATTGCGGATGTTTACATCTATATGATATTCATCAAGAAGCACTTTTATCACTTCCAACTGATTTTTTCCCGCGGCCCAGTGTAAAGGTGTTTTTCCAATTTCATCTTTTGTTGTCAATAAAGAAGGTTCTCTGTCAAGGATCTCCCTTAGCTTGACAACATCTCCTTTTTTTGCGGCTTCGTGGATTTCAGAACAATGAGAAACTCTAGGCAAAAATAACAATATTAAACAAAAAAAGATCACAGATAAAATTTTCTTCATTTTCTATCTCCTTTTTGACAATTTAATATAAATAATATTCAATAATTATCGTTTTGCTTCTCAAAAGCTTTTGAATTTACTTGTATATCCAGCGATTTTTAATTATAATGCAAATCCTATGGAAAAACAACAGACTAAAATTAAAAAAGTTGGTATTACTGGTGCATCAGGCAACATTGGCTCAACACTTCAAGAAGGATTGTGTAAGGACTATGAACTTGAACTTTATGACATTAACAAACCTAACCTGTCACCAAAATCAAAATTTATCAAGGTTGATTTTACAAATAAAAATGAGATCGATGGTATTTTCAATGGTCTTGACGCACTAATTCATCTAGCTGGCAATCCACATCCGAATGCCCCACGCCACCAGACTTTTCAGAATAATTTTCTTGCCACCAGCTTTGTTTTTGAAGAAGCTCTTCGTGCAGGAATAAAAAAAATAGTTTATGCAAGTTCTAATTTTTATCATGAAGCGGCCATTGGAGAGAAATTAATGCAGCCTAGAAGCCGCCTGATCACAATAGATATGCCTCCTAGCCCGATCTCCCTTTATGGCGAATCGAAGGTCTATGGAGAAAATCTCGGACGACATTTGTCTTACAGAGGGATGCAATTTGTAGCTTTGCGCATAGGATGGACCATACCCCAGGATAATCCTAAAATCTATGGTGGTGATTATATGCGAGCAGTATTCTGCAGTAAAAAAGATCTTGTTCAAGCTTTTACCAAAGGGCTTGAAGTAAATACGGACTTTCTTGCGGCTTTTGCGGTAAGTGATAATAGCCGGGCTGTGTTCGATCTCACAGATACAAAAAGAAGTCTTGGATTTATTCCAGAGGATAACGCGGAAAATTACTTCTAGAAGGCTTTATTTTTTTTCTCTATGAGCCTGGAACTTAAAAGAGAAAATAAAATATATAGTGATCAAAAAATAAACAGCAAAAGACAGTAATGTATTTACCCATGCCAAAGCAGCGCCTGTAAGATAAAATATAGTCCCAAATAAGAACGAGAAAACAATCGCTTTTTTGTAAGTTTTTTCGGATATCCCCGGTTCCAAAATATCTTTATTCATCAAACCATAAAATCTAACGGCAACCAAAGACGCACCAGTTAACGCCATTACAACCCCATAAATAGCGACTGCAAGAGGATTATTGGGATAATCACCAACCAGTGCAGTTGGAAAAGGAATAAAGCAGACCCAAAGAAGAACCTGAACATTAAGCCAGAAAAGGACGATATTAAAGCCCCTGAATAGTTCAAAAATGCGATGATGGTTTACCCATACAATGCAGATCGTCAAAAAACTAATTACCCAACTGATAAACTTTGGGAACAGGCCCGTTAATGACTGCATTAACACTATGCTTGAATCAGCATTTTCAATATGCGGCACCTTAACTTCCAGGATCAAGAGCGTCACAATGATCGCGAAAATACCGTCGCTAAAAGTTTCGACGCGATTCTTGGTAAAAACACCGTATTTAAAGACTTCTTTATCTGTTTGTGCCATTTTCTTTATTTATTATTACTTTATATAATTGTTAAATCTTTATTTTGATAAATAATATCGGTTATCTTAGCAGAGCCGACTTTAATTACAATAGCTTTTTTTTAAATAAATTACCACTGCTCATTATGCACTCTTTTTGTTTGAAATCGGTCTATGGGCTTATGTTCTGCGCAAGGATACCCAATTGGAACAATTGCAAAAGGAATAATTGTTGCAGGCAAATTAAAAAGTTTTTTTATGTAGTCGATCCTGTCTTCTAATGGATAAATCCCGAGCCAAACAGCGCCTAAATCCAGGAATGTTGTTTCAATTAACATATTTTCAACTGCGGCTGAGCAATCCAGAACCCAATGTCCTTTGTGGACCTCAACAGATAAATCTCCGCAGACAACAATTCCAACAGGAGCAGAGCAAACAGCCTTTGAATAAGGGCTGCTATTGCTTAAAGCTTTAAGCATCTCTTTGTTTTTAACAACAATAAAATGCCAAGGCTGTTCATTTCCGGCAGATGGGGAACTCATGGCAGCGGATAATATTTTTTTTATCAGCTCATCAGGAACGTCCTGATCGGTATATTTCCTAACACTTCTTCTTTTTATAATAGCATCCATATAAAATCCCTTTTCTAGAAAAAAATTAATATTTTTGACTTTAAATTTCTTGAATTTAATTTATATTAAGATAAACTAAATGTGGAGAGTTCAAGTAATGTTTATATATTTAAGATTATTGTTAGCACATTTCATCGGCGATTTTCCTTTACAGACTAATTATATTTTTAAAATTAAACTTAAGGGAATTAGAGGCGTCGCTATCCACGCACTTATTGTCTTCCTCGCCGGTCTCTTCTTATCATGGCCTTATCTTAATTTATTGTTCACCTGGGCCTTTCTTTTTTTTATCTTTATAACTCATTTTATTCAGGATGCGATGAAGATAAAATATAGCACGGCGAAATCCAGTTTTTGGACCTATCTGCTTGATCAAATGTCTCATGTCGGAATAATCTCACTAGTGTTTTTTACAAGCTTAGTTGACGTGCCTGATCCCGTATTTACCCCTAACATTTTTGCACAACTTTACTTAAATAACAATTTTATAATTTATTGTATTCTTATGATCGTTGCAACATACAACGGATACTTTTTAATTAGATGCTTCCATGACACTTTTCTTGACAGGGCAAATTATAATTCTGTTGAAAAATGGTATGGAATGATCGAGCGAGCGACGATCGTGTTAATGTTTATTTTTAAGCGTTCGTCCCTTTTTCTTGTGATCGCTCCAGCCCTTATCACACTTCGGCTTAGTTTTTATTATTTTTTCAAAAATAAACTAACCCTTCAAAACGACTTTGCCTCTTTACGAGAAATCCTTCTTTCCTGGTCAGTTGCAATGATCTCATCATTACCATTGATGCTATTTTAATCCGATGACTTTGTAAATTGAGATCGGCTTGGCCTTTCCTTTTACATGAACGGGCTCAAGGTTTTCAACAATAATATGCTCTTTTGCCATCTCGTACGTAGCTTCACTGATAATAATCTCACTTTTGCCAGCAACAGAGCAAAGCCTGGCTCCCAAATTTACGTTATCGCCGATCACTGTATAATCCATTCGTTCAGCGGAACCCATATTCCCCACGATCATATCACCTGTATTTATTCCAATGCCGATATGTAAAACATCTTTATTCTCATCAGACCATTTTTGCTGAAGCTCCCTCATTTTATCCTGGATCTCAATAGATGTTTTAACAGCAAGAACCGCGTGATCATTTAAATTCTTATTGCTCGGAGCTCCCCAAAAGGCCATAAGCTCATCACCTACGAATTTATCTAAAGTCCCGTTATACTTGAAAACTACTTTTACCTGCTCAGTTAAGATCTCATTTAGCATTGCAACTACTTCCTCAGGCTGATGCCCTTCGGAATAAGAAGTAAAACCTCTGATGTCAGAAAAGAAAACGGTTATGTTGCGTTTTTTCCCCCCGAGATTAAGCCTTGAAGGGTCTTCGATCATCTCAGAGATCACCTCATCAGACAAGTAATGGCTGAAGGCCTTTTTTATCCAAAGTTTTTCTCTTTCTTCAGTAAAAAAACGAAAACTGGTGATCGCAGATGAGCCGAAAAACACGATCCCAAACGGCCCAACCAGATCTATCCAAATCCCGAATTTTACAAAGAGGAAAAAAGCCAAGAAAAAATAGAGCAAAAAATAACCAAACCACAGCAAAAAACTTTTCCATAATTTAATAATAGACCCGAAGGCTATGACACAAGCAGTAAAAAGAAAGATAAAAATGCGAACTAATCCTTTGTATTGAACGATAAATTTCTCAGTTATAATCGTTTCAAAAAGATTGGAATGGATCCCCACCATAGGATATTCTGTCTGAATGGGAACAGCCCTTAGATCATGTGTGCCTGTTGCCGTAAGACCAACAATACATGTCTTGCCTTTAACAAGATCCCTTACTTTTTTAACTAATTCTGCTTCGCTTTTTTTAAGATAATCAATAACACCTGCGTTCTGATTTTGAACTTCTGATGAATTTAAATCCAAATTTAGCTGATCTCTTATTTCCTGAAGCTTTAAAACATATGAAAAAGAAATATGGTCAAATGCCTTTCCCCATTTACCTCTCCAGTTAATAAGAATGTTACTGTTTTCATCAACAGGTATGACAATGTCCTTTACTCTGTTATCTAAATGTGCATTTTTTAAAATGACAGTTGAATGAGACAGCTTAATTTCTTCTACTGCAAGCAAATCTATCAATGCGCTAAGTGTCAGATGCGGCAATATGCTATTTTGATATTTTATAAAAAGAGGGACCTTCCGTGTGATCCCATCTATGTCCGAATCGGAATTAAGGAAACCGCTCCCCTTAATATGTTCAGTAAATATCTTGATCGGGGGATTAATATCCAGACACTCTTTCTTAAATGGCCATGTGTTTATGGGAATGTTCAAATGAAATTTATTCAATAACAATACAATTGTTTTATATTTTGTTATTCGTTCCTCTAGATATTTCTCGTCTTCAGGGAACAAAAACCATTTTTGAGATCCTTCAATATCTTCGAGCATGTCATCTAAAGAGCTCTCTGGATCTTTTTTAATTGAATCTATTGCAGCGGAATCAAGGATTGATCTCTTGATTGAAAAAAATCTTTCGTTCAAAGCCTTAGGATCAAGTGATATTTTTTTTGCTGCTTCATTGAGAGAGATGGTAATGTCCTTAGCTAGCATCGCTCTTAACGGGTCAGATCTTATATCCTCATTTTCTAAAAAATAAAAAGGAAGATATGTGATCCCCGTGCTTGCGAGCGCTTTAGAAAACAAAATATCCTGATCAGGATTATCTGTGTACTCTTCAGTAAAAATAACATCCATTAAGATCTGTTTAGCACCTAATTCTTTTAAGATGGCCGTTAACTTTTCATGATAAATCCTTGGCCATGGCCAGCGGCCCAATTCCGCAAGGCTTTGGTCATCAATGTCAACATGAAGGATCGGGGATATTGATCGATAGGCTGGACGCAAAGAAAATCGTAGGTCTAAAGCCTTTAACTCTAAGTTCTGGTAAACCCTGGACCGAACAGAAATTAAAATTAAAACAGCTAAGGATATTGTGATGCTGAGACTGATTAATAATTTGTTTAGGTTTTTTTTAGTCAATTTACTTAAATTTAAGCCCCTCTGCCCTTATTAACAAGGAAAGAGGGGCTTTCTTTATCAAAATAAATTATGTTATTTAAAACTTCCAATAAGTTGAAAGGGAAATCAGCGATCCTGAATATCTGTCTGAGGGTTCATTAGAATAGTTCTGTCTGTAAGTATAATTTAACCCTAAAGAAACAGCTTTGTTCAAATTGTAAAATACAGCGGCTGAAGATAACAAGGTTCTCTCCCATTCCGTTGAACCTGTATCATTGATAAGAGTTCTTGCATCATATTGACGGTTTTGTTGCGCAAATGAGAGATAACTAAAAACCTTTTCATTAAAAAGATGGGTATAAGAAGTTTTGAATTTGTAAGAATCATAATCATAATAATCTAAATATCTCTCGTTTGAATTATTGTAAAAATATTCAAACCCAGCTTTAAAAAAATCCTTCTCAAAAAACTTTCCGACTTCATATTCAATTGTATTTCTCCAATCATTTCTTTTCTTATCGCTATCAACTAATGCTGTCACCCTTATAGCTCTTTCATTGTAATCGCGAAACAGCATTTTGTAACTAAGGCTATGATAGAAATTTAAAGGAAGCTTTTGTTTGGCTTTTAAGCCTAATCCGCTGTCTAAATAATCATCATTGCCGGACCTTAAGAATTCAATGCTATCAAAAGACATTTCTGAAGA
The DNA here is from genome assembly GCA_001805965.1 of Omnitrophica WOR_2 bacterium RIFOXYA2_FULL_38_17. Lineage (GTDB taxonomy): Bacteria > Omnitrophota > Gorgyraeia > Zapsychrales > Zapsychraceae > Zapsychrus_A > Zapsychrus_A unditaenarius. The sequence continues at coordinate 17,380 of MHHG01000061.1, forward strand.
AACTGATATATTATCATCTATCTCATGTTTGGCCTCAGCATTAATGCCGTTTCTAGCTAAGCTTAAATCACTTTCTCCACTATACAAAAGGCTCATCATTTCATAATTGAATGTTCCTGTTGTCTTTTCTGATAAAGGAGTGATGAATGAAGCCTTAAAGAAAGACTGAAGAAAAGAATCTGCATCCCTTTGACTGTCTAAATGGGCATTATTATCAAAACCCCCTGTAAAACCGAGCAAGTATTTAAAAGTGCCTTTTTCTAAAAATGATTTTTGAGGATCAAGAAAGATCCTTTTTGAACTTGGGGTGACATCCTGTTCAGTTACGTCTGCAGCAAGACAAATTGTTGATGGAATCATCAAGCAGATAGCCAAAACAAAAACTGATATTTTCCTGTTAATCATATTTTCTCCTTTTTTAAAGAAATTATCTTTAAACTTTATACGATAGTTTTACGCTACCTAAGGTTGTTAGTCTAGATAATGTTCTTCTTCTTGATCTTCTTGATCTTCATGATTTTCAATAAGCTCTTCTATTTTATTACGGTCTTCGACAATTTCTTGAATATCCGCAAAACGGTCTGCTAGGTCTTTATTAATATCAACCTGTTCCGTACTTTTTTCTATTAGGGATTTTTTACTTTCTTCAACAGCTTCTTTAGCTTCTTTTTCACGCGCTATACGCGCTTTTGCCCTTTCGACCATTTTCCCTTCAACTGATGAAGAAACGTCTTCCATAACATTGTCGAAATGTTCAAATTCTTCTGTGGCAATTTGGATTAATGCGCTTGGCTCACCAAATCTTTCAATAAAGGTCTTAAAACCTTCTGGTAACATTAACTCTATTAATTCATTCTTATTGGAATCAAAAGCTTTTATAAAAACTGTATCTTTGAAAGCTAAGACCTCATCAGAATCTTTTTCAACATAAACAGAATAGCTGCTTCCTCTGACACCCGCAATAGCGGAAGGTGTATTGACCTCAAAGTTCATTCCTGATTTTAGATCTTCAAGGTTAGCAATAACTTTTCCCTTAGTTAGATCAAGCCTGTCAAAAGCACCAGAAGTATCTGAATTTAAAACAACCATAGACTTTTGGTCAATCCTTATCGTGTTCAACTTGGCTTTATCAAGGGCAATATCCACAAAAGAATTCCTTGCTGTTCGGATCGAATCCCCTATTTCAACCTGCATCCCTTTTGCCAGGGGCGTCCACTCAATATCCGTTGAAGACTGCAGCTGAACGCGGCCTTCAAGATATACGACCTCAGCAGCATTAACAATTATTGTAAAACCGATAATGCCAAAGAATAAAACAATCAAAGAAAATAAAATTTGATATTTTTTCATAAATCATGTCTCCCTTTTGCATTGCTTCTTAATAATTACAATTTTTTAAAACTATTGATCCTATTAAAATACTTTAGTAATGGCCCACCAAAAATTAGGACTATGATCGCTTTGATCTTTTGGTATTGTTGATGTCACTGGCCAGCCAATATCTAATCTCATTGATAGATTCTTATCAGGCACACTAACGGTCACTCCACATCCAGCTGAACCCAAAGTTGTAACTTTCTGTTCATTTGCTCCGGGGTTTCTTAATTCTGCGCGGCCCCAATCATAAAAAGTGAAGAATTTGACCGCATCATATAAGTTAGTTTTAGAGAAAGGTACTTTTAATGATTTTGAAACACCAAACGGCGGCATAGAAAAACCGCTTGTAAATGCTATGCCAGAGTCACCAGGAGCTTGAGCCCGCGGATAACCTCTATTATCAACTACCCCCATAAATCCACCTAAACCAAAAACATTGACTCCAGGTTGGCTCTGTGAAGACAATTGCATGCGCATTTTACCTATAAAATCGATCCCGGCTACCAATTTCTGTCTTCTTGCTATATAAAGATTTTCTTTCCAATATCCGTTACCGCCTCCGTTTACTGAAGTCTGATCACTTTTTCTTGGTGAACCACCCCACATTCCCGGGATACCTTTTTCAATCGCGTTTGAAACAATCCATCTTCCATACCTATCAGCTCTATTTAAATCAAGCTGCCACCAGACAGATCTAAATCTGTCTTCTTTAAAGGAACTCTCCCAATCACGGTCACCCCCTCCTGTATACCAATGAATATCAAAATATTTGAATCCAAATAATTGATTTAAGCTAACTCCCGGTTTATCAATAACAGCATGGTTAAAATAAAAATAAAACTTACGTGCATGCTTCTCAAAGTCCGTTTGTTCATTATCGGCGTAATAATAATCTTCAACTTTGTATGGCATATAATAAAAGTCGAATTTCAGCTTATTATTTATCGGTATTACATACTCCATATCATACAACTGATGCGCATCTGCTTCTGTTCTTTGTAGCTTTATCGTGTAAGTATCATCATGACCAGTTAAATTGTTGTGTATAAAAAACGTCTTATACCTATTTTGAAGAATATATTCAGAACCATAGTTATCTACCTGCAACATCACATGTAGCGGCGACTTGTCTTTAACATTAATTACAACATCCGTAATTCCAGTTTTAACATCAGGGTCGCATACAATGCTTGCCTTTAGATCAGCATGTTTATTTAACCTGAAAATATCTATGTTTAGATCATTAAAATTAAAATACCCGCCTTCTTTTAAAGTAATTTTCTTCCTAATAAGCTTTGTTGAAAAATATTTATTCCCCTGTATCGTGATACTTCCTGTTTTACCCTCAGCTACTTTAATCACCAAAACACCTGAAGAAAGGTCGCTGGTATCAAGATAACCATAAGAGGTAATATAGCCTTCTCTTGAATAAGCACGTGTCACTAAATCCGCTACTTTTTGCATCTGTCTGCCTGTAAGCTCTTTATTCTCATAATCCTTTTTAATTTTATCGATTGCCTCTTGGGCTAAAAGTGTTGAACCTACAACATTTATCTCTTGAATTAAGGTTTTTCCTGAAGGAAGGATCGGTTTGGGGATTTGTGATTCTACGGTTTGTTTCATTTGGATGACAGGGGACTTAGCTCTTTTACTCATTATATTTTGTTCGATATCCATCGCCATACGGCTATCTTCATCAGCGCCATCTTCGCTTGCGGCATAACAAAAATCTGGACCAAAAATAACTGGTGAAACCAAAAGTACAGCAAAAAAAACCATTTTTAACCTAATAAGCCACTTTCTTTTGACCATACAGATGTCCTCCTTTTAGAAACCATCTAACAGCTATTACAGTTTTGTTTGGGTTTTTTATAAATTTATTTTTATAGTATTACGAGAAAATATTATCGTAATAGTAATTCTTAGCTTCAAAATTGTCAAGGATTAATTTGTTTATAGAGATGTAACTTCAACTACTGATTAGAGTTCCGTTGCAGCAACAATTCCTTTGTATTCTTTGAATAACAATTAGAGTCTGTCTTAAATATGAATGGAAAAATAAATTCATTCAAATCGCAACGCTTCTATTGGATTAAGTTGTGCCGCTTTTTTTGCAGGCCACAGCCCAAAGCCTATGCCAACGGCGATTGAAAAAGTTGTAGATAGAATTATGCTGAAAAGTGAAACCTTAGTTGCCCATCCGAAAACAGCAGCCATGATGAAAGCTACTCCTGCTCCCAGCAGGATCCCGATCAAGCCGCCGCTAAAAGTCATGACGACGGCTTCTATTAAGAATTGAGACATTATATCTTCCCGTCGGGCTCCGATAGCCTTTCGCAGCCCTATTTCGCGAGTCCGTTCAGTCACGGATACTAACATTATGTTCATTATACCGATCCCTCCTACTAAAAGCGATATCGCGGCAATGCAGCCTAAAAGCAGGCTCATGGTTTGTGTTGTGCTGCTCAACATTTCCTGGATCTCGCTCATGTCCCTTATCTCAAATGAATCTTCTTTATTAAATGACCTGTTCTTTTTCCTGATGACATTTTTAATCTGCTCCTGTGCTTCTGCCATGAATTTTATATCTTTGACTTCTGCGTAAATCTGGTCAATATAATCTTTACCCAGGATCCTGTACATGGCTGTGGTCAGCGGAATGTACACAATATCATCCTGGTCGCGCCAGCCTCCCGACCCTTTTTCCGGAGCGATGCCGATCACCTTAAAATTAATACGGTTTATTTTTATCTCTTTTCCAATAGGATTTCGATTGCCGAATATCTTGTTTGCTACCGTAATTCCTATGATGGCAACTTTATCCCGCCTATCAATTTCTTCCTGTGTGAACCATCTGCCAATTTCTGGAATGGTCGCTCTCATTGAGCCATAATCATAACTTACGCCCTCAATGCTTGTGTTCCAGTTCTCGCTTTCAGAAACGACCTGGGCGCTTCCTCGGCAACTTCCGCTTGCCTTCTTGATATAATCGGACATGCCGGCTATTACAGATATATCTTCAATAGTAAACCTTGTTACTGTTCCGGCTCCGCCAGACGCGCCCCGTATACTGGAATGCCCCCCTTGAATTGAAAGAAGATTGGACCCCAATGATTTAAGGCGTTGCTCCATTGATAATTTTGCCCCTTCACCTAAAGCCATCATGGCAATAACCGCGCCTACTCCAAAAAGTATACCTAATATTGAAAGAAATGAACGAACCTTGTTTGAAAGAATAGCCTGGAAGGATTGGGTGCAATGCTGAAGGAACTCCATTTTCCCGAAAGAAGAATGCTTTTTTGAAACGATATCTTCTATTATCGAACTGTCATTCTTTACCGCTTGTTTTAAATCGGTTTTATCTTTATAAACATCTGTCTGGATCTTTCCGTCACGCATTGTTATTATTCTTTTCGCCTGGGCTGCAACTTCCATCTCATGAGTCACCATGATAATTGTTTTTCCGTCATCATTGAGCTTGCGCAGTATGCTCATGATCTCTTCCTCACTTTTTGTGTCAAGATTACCTGTCGGTTCATCCGCGAAGATTATCATGGGCTCATTGACCAATGCCCTTGCAATAGCAACCCTTTGCTGTTCACCACCTGAAAGCTCATTAGGCTTATGGTACTGGCGCTGTGCCAGACCGACAGATTCCAGTTTTTCATAAGCTTTATCACGTATACTTTTTTTACCTGCATAAATAAGGGGTAATTCTGTGTTCTCTATTGCACTGACACGCCTTAAAAGATGAAACTGCTGGAACACAAAACCGGCCAGACGATTTCTAAGTGTGGCAAGTTCAGCGTCATCTAAAAGCGAGATCTCTGTATTGAATATTTTATACGAGCCTTTATCCGGCCTGTCCAAAAAACCAAGTACATGTAATAATGTGGATTTTCCGGACCCGGACGGGCCCATGATAGCGACAAACTCACCGGCTTTTATCGAAAGGCTGACATCTTGCAGTGCATATACCGGCACTTTGTCAGTATGGTATGTTTTAGAGATATTGTTGATCTCTATCATTTTATCTTTTGCGCTCCGGCATAAAAGGATTCTTTCCTGCTTCCCGTTTTTTTACTGGAAAATATTTCTGATCGCTTACAAGTACAATATCAGATGTGCTTAATCCTGAGATGACCTCTGCATTATTTGTATCAGTTAAGCCCACTTCGATCTGACGTTTCTCAGAACCTTTGCCTTGTTTCTTCTTTACTGTTACATATCTTTTTCCATCATCATCCTGTACGGCACTAACCGGCACTAATATTACATCGCTCAGGGCCTTTTCTATTACTTCAACGTTCGCGCTCATGCCTGATCTGAAGAATTCCGGGACCTCTTGAGGCACAATATCAACATCGTAGATCGTAACATTATTAGCTAACTGGGATTCATATGCTATATGGCCAACCATCCCTTTGATCTTATTGTTGGGATAGGCATCAAGGGTTATGTTTGCTTTTTGCCCGACCTTGACGCGACCGATATCAGTTTCATCAAACTGCGCGCTTACGATCAAGCGGTCTGATAATACCAGAAGGGGTTCGCTTGTTGTAATTGTCTGGCCTGGCTCAAATGACCGGACAATGACTTCGCCGCTGATAGGTGAAATAATAGGGGTTTTTTTGTAAACATCTTCCCAATATTGCCGTGCCTGTTCTCCCTGTGAGGTTGCCGCATCGACAAGGGCCGCCCGTTCTGTTGAGCTCATCCATGCAAGTATATCCCCCTTCTTTACCTCCGTGCCTTCTTTGACCAGTATTTCTTCTATCCGGCCGCTGATAGACGGTTTTATTTCAAGCCGGTTTTGTGGCTCGACGACACCTGTCGTTGTCACGGTCAGGCGGATATCGCCGAGCTCAGGGATTATTTCTTGAATTGAAATATTTTTCTTTGCGGATTGTTTTGCTTTATAAAAATAGCCCGTAACGATTAATGCAAAGATAAACACCAAACTTATTATAAACAATTTATTTTTGAACATACTCTAACGTTCCTCCTTTTGCTTGAATCCAATAGCTTTCTGCAACTAATAAATTTTCTTTAGCATCAAGATGTGCTTTCTTGGCACTAACAAGATTATTCTCGATAATTATCCAATCATCAAAAGTAGTGAGGCCTGAAGAATATTGAGCGTTAGCGATCTTCGCGCGTTCTAAAGCTGCCTCCAGGAACTTCTCCTTTACAGAAACAAGATCTTCAGCATCCTTAAAATCTTTCCATGTCTTTTCCAGCGTGTAAATAACGCCGTCCCTTCCGCCGCGTTCATTTGCCTGCGCCTGTACCAATTGAGATCTGGCTTTATTCATTTGAGAGAACCTGCTGCCTCCTTCAAAAATAGGCAAAGAAACACTTAGCCCTGCTGACCAGGCATCTTCTTTAGGCGGCCATTCGGAACGGCTTCTGCCAAATGAGCCGCTCAGGTAAACCTGTGGGAAATATTCCGCTTTAGCGGCAGATATATTTAATCGGGCAATTTCTTTTTTTATTATTAATTCTTTAAGCAATGGAGTGTTGTCCGCCAGTTCTTCACAATCCGGTTTAACATCATCGATCCCTTGGATATTAAAATCCCCTACTACTTTAATTGGAGATTTCTTATCTCTGCCTAATTCTTTTGTTAGCTCTTGCTGTACTAATGAAAGATTCCTTTTTGCTTGTGCTACTTCAAACTCAGCTTGGGATAGATCTGCTTTAGCTGTTAAGACGGCACCTTTATGCTCTCTTCCCGCTTCATATCTTACCAGCACTAATTCCAAATTTTCTTTCCTTCTTTTTGCGATCTCTTCTGTAAGGGATATAAGTTCCTGTGCTCTTAATAGAGAAGAAAACGCGGCTTTCAAATTTAACCTGATATTTGAAGAGGTGACCATGTAATTATACTCTTGAGCATTGAGGGACTTTTCCGCAGCTTTAATATTAGAAGTCGTTTTAAATCCATCGAACAATAATTGCTCCCCCGAAACGCTATATGCATAAGTGTTGGTTTCGCTGCTCCCGGATGTTTTTGACTTTCTTTGGCTTAGCGAGCTTGATATCTGGGGTAAAATTCCCGATCGGGCTATGTTTTTATCTTCTCTGTATTGTATCAGTTCTTCTTTTGCCGAAATTAAATCAGGATGATTTTCTAACGCTTCCTTAACACAATCTTCCCAGGTCATGATATCTTCTGCCATGACCGGCCCTTGCAAGACTAAAAGCCATAAGCATAGAACAAAAATAATATGGGATTTATGATTTATCTTTAACATTTGATTTCTTTAACTCCATTGTATTGGATACCTCAAAATAGAGAAAGTTTCGATAAATTATTTATTTTCCTGTTTTGAAAGTTCTTTTTTAATCGCTTCGATCCGGGTTTCAAAATGTTTCAAGAAATCAGCAATGCGATTGGCTGGGATAAAACTGATGATATCGGTTTTTCCAGGTGGGCCAGACATAACAATGAGCTGATCGCCTTCCTTGATCTTAAGTGCTTTTCTTGCCTTCATAGGGATAACGACCTGGCCTCTTTGTCCGACAGTGACCGTACCAAATACTTCAGGGGAATCTTTCATAAGTGCCTCCTTAGCCTATTTTCATATAAATATGAAAAGTATGAAATGTTAGAAATATCATATATTCTAAATATTGTCTTGTCAATCAGGTTAAAATAAATAATTTTATTGAATAAATAGCATCAGAACTCCCTCACCGATACTTTAACTAATCGAACACCTTTAGCTTCGGCATCGAAGTTCCTATCAATATCACATACAATAAGTTACATCAAGTACAAATTCTTGAAGGGCCTGCGCTGCATGGTATTTTCACCTATAAATGTATAACTAAATTTTTACAGCAAAGCGCTAAACAATATTTTTTAACGCTAAATGGGAATGCTTAACCTCATAGTTGCTATGTTTTTAAGCAACAATGAGATCATAGCATTACCGCGCCAATTTAAAAAAGAGAAACAAAATTCGATCAAAACCGCACTAACTTATAAAAGAATTTATCAAAGCCTCAACTTTCCCACAATAAGAGAAACAGCTCAAATCATCGGAGTTTCAAAAGGACGCGCTCATCAAATACTAAATTTGCTTAAACTTGATGAAAGGATTTTAGTCTATTTAGTTCAAGACAAAACTGGCGAAAACTACACGTAAAGACAACTACGAGGACTGATTCATTTATCTATTGAGGAGCAACTTAAAGCTATTGAGAAATACCATATGGCTAGAAAGCTGAATTTTCATTTCTTCCCCGACCCATTAACTGAGAGAACACCTTTAATCTTCGGCATCGAGGTGCCTATACATATTGCATACAATAAGTTACGTCAAGTGCAAATTCTTGAAGGGCCTGCACCGTACGGTATCGCTACTGATAAACGCATAACTAAAAGAATTTTGCAACAAGGCGCTAAACAATATTGTTTAGCGCAAAAAAGGAATGCTTAACCTCATAGTTGCTATGTTTTTAAGCAATTATGAGAACAGAGCATTACCACGACAATTAAAAAAGAAAAGCAAAATCCGATCGAAACAGCGCTCATGTATAAGAAAACATACCAAGGCCTTGCCAACCCGACTATCCGGGAAACAGCTATAATTCTCGGCGTATCCAAAGGCCGCGTTCATCAAATGTTAAATCTGCTGAAACTTGATGAAAGGATTTTAGAGTATTTACTTCACAAAAAAACTGGAGAGAACTACACGGAAAGACAACTACGAGGATTACTTCATTTGCCTATTGAGGATCAGTTTAAAACAATTGAAAAATATCATATGTCTAAACAAAATGAATTTTCGCCTAAATCCCTCAAACGTTTACGACTTTCATTTAAATCATAAATTTAAACAAAAAGGACATCAGGCACATACTGTGTTTGTAACCTAATATATCCAAAATAATATTACTTAAATATTATCGCACAACACGCTGACCCCTATTCTTTTAAGACAACCATTCTCTTTATAATTTCTTCATATTTCAAAGATTGCATCCAAATACTGCTTATCTCGCAGCTCACTTATCATCAATTTCTCATCTCTACGTTAGACTCCCTTGCAACGTCTTCAAGATCCTTACCTCTATAATATTCTCCAATAATTCTACATGCTTTTACTTCTAAACTATTTATATCCCAATAATAAACTGGCTTGTTATTTACAAATTCCCTCTCGGTCATAGGCGCAAATCTTCTTCCACCATCCAAAGAAATAAAATACAACTCCTTAACAATTGAATCATTTATTTTCAAATAAACTTTATGTTGCGACGTATTTTGATCTGAGTACATTAAAGTCCACGATTCATGAAACTCTGAAGTCATCTCACCACGAAGTATTTGAAAAGTGTTATCTTGCTCAGAAATCCAAACTTCTTTATGTTGAATTTCCGCCTTTTTCCAATTCCCATCCTCAATTAAATCTTGAAGACGATCAAAAGAATTCCTCTCTTTAAGATCTTTAGATAGTGTTTCAATCAGAATCTTTTTCTCATTTGATGACTTCTCGTAATATTTATGACTGATAAACCAAGATACAAAACCACCAAACACTACTCCAACAATAGACTCTATCATAAATTCCTTCTTATAATTTATTAAACTCTTCCACTTTTTGTTAGAAATCCCAATGGCAAAACTTTTAAAGCTTGTTCTAATCTACAACAGTAGAATTTTATGAGTCTGTTCGATGATACAAAAACCAGCTTATGCTGAGTATATCTACAACAGTAGAAATTTTATGAGTCTGTTCGATAAAAATATATGGGCCGTGTTCCTTACATCTACAACAGTAGAAATTTTATGAGTCTGTTCGATATATAGATGACATGTATACACAAGCATATCTACAACAGTAGAAATTTTATGAGTCTGTTCGATCAATGAAGAGGATGTCAACCCAGATTAATCTACAACAGTAGAAATTTTATGAGTCTGTTCGATGTTAAGGATAACATGATACCCGATTTTATCTACAACAGTAGAAATTTTATGAGTCTGTTCGATGATGAAGCTCAAATGCAGGGAGCTTAATCTACAACAGTAGAAATTTTATGAGTCTGTTCGATATTGATCAAGTGAACACCTGGGATTATATCTACAACAGTAGAAATTTTATGAGTCTGTTCGATGCTTTGGATGAGTATGAAAAGATAGAAATCTACAACAGTAGAAATTTTATGAGTCTGTTCGATGTATAGTGAATCAGCGGTACATTTTCGATCTACAACAGTAGAAATTTTATGAGTCTGTTCGATATATTTACAAAGAGAGCTGCTTGGAAATCTACAACAGTAGAAATTTTATGAGTCTGTTCGATGATAAGATAGAAAGGAATCACAATGAAATCTACAACAGTAGAAATTTTATGAGTCTGTTCGATAGCCGAATTTTTGCAACAAACGATACCCCAACAATTTACAGCATCATAGTTTTTAAGAGTATTTTCGTAAGTCCAATAAATAAAGGCTTTCAAAAACATTAAGACTCGGGTTTGCAACTTTTATTCAATGATCATAACAGACTCATCATGTTTAGCATAACCAAAACAGTATTTTTTACACTGCTGACTCAAGTGAAATATCATAATGCTGTCCATTTCACCAAATCTTTTGGCAAATTTTGTTTCAATTTCACAGATCACATTTTCTAATATTCTCTTACTGTTTTTTATTTCAAAGACCGAATATTGCAAGCGATAACCAAATTTACTCAAATATTTTGAGAATCGAGTACGAAGCTTATCGTTCGCAATATCATAAGATACTATAAGCATAATTCATTCCTCCAAAGCAAAGCAAGGAAAATCTTTAACAGGTTTATCTCTCATAAATGCCCGATAATAGGACTGAATATATTTAAAAGCTGCGTCTTTTTCTTCCACCAATGTTTCAAGAAAAATATTCACGTACGGTGATGCTTTTTTACCAAACAAAGAATACTGTCCATTTCTTTCGTCAAAATCCTTTTTTTTAATCTGCCCTAAATTATAAGCTTTGCAAATACGCCAATCAATTAACGGACGAAAAGGTTCTACCAGATCACAAATTAGTGATTTACGATTATAAAACTGGCGGTGATAAACTCCCTGATAAATGTCAAAACCATAAATGGTTACCAACCCTTCAATGAAATTGAATAATAGTGTATAGCCGATATCCATCAAACAATTAGTTATGTCATGTTTTACTCTAGGACGACGCGCGATCCAGTTGTATTCAGCAAAAACATTTTGAAAATATATTTTTGATGCCATTCCTTCAACTCCCAGAATTCCCTTAAGGTTTAAATCTGCATTCGGCAGCATGGCAGAGAATTTTTTTATAGATTGAATGGCTGTTTTTAAATCTGTTCCTTTATCTCTAATTTTTTTGAGCATAAAAAGCTGATTCTCAATTTTATTCTTTACTAAATGCTGAGCAATTCCCAAACTTGAATAGCTGTATTGCTTTTCTCTTAATAAGACATTACCGTTAGCTTTATTAACCCAGGATCCGTAAACATGCAATCCGTGTGTCATAAAAACAATATTAAAGCCAAACTTTTCAGCGCGTTGCAACAAACCTGTTGTGACTGACATATGGCCTACGACAAAAAGAATGAAAAGACGGTAACAGCTGGATTGATGTTTAATTTTGCCTTCACTATCATGAATAACAATGTTGTCGTTTTTAAAACTCACTTTTTCGTCACGGCTTAAAAACGCGAATAAAATCTGTTTCTGTTTAAAATCGGGCGCTGTTAACATAAGGCCTGGTCGCACAACGCGGCATAAACACAGTGTTTGCATTTTTCCGCATTGGTTTGATTAAATTGGTTTAAGTTACAGTTATTCATATCCTCAATCAGTTTTTCAAATTTGGCAAACATCTCCGGATCGTCTTTGGGAAGCTTAACATTGTATTTTTTATTGGTGTCGGAACTATAAAATAACAAATGCTCAACAGAATATCCCATTTCTGTTAAACAAAAATACTGCGCGTATATTTGAAATACATAGCCGTCATAAATAACTTCAATATGTTTTTTACGTTCAGTCAAAGCACGTTCATCCTGATCGTAAATATCAATTTTGCCGCACAGTCCATACTTTTGACAATACACTTCCATTCCCTGCAAAACGTTTTTACGTGTGGTATAATTTTGCTCGTCAATAGCTTCATGCGCGGCTTTGCCCCGAATTTGAGATTCTGTGTGATACATAGTAGTCGATATTTTCCCGAACAGCTGGTGGAAATAAATCGACCGCGGACAAAATATAAAATCGTTCAGATTAGAGATTTGAATGTAGGTTTCCATTTATGATTCAAATTTTTTACGAGCAACGTTATACGCTGCAACCGTATCTGGAGAATTCAAAGAATCCATTCCTTTTCGATCTTTTGATGTATCAAATCCACAAGATTTACAAACAAATTTCTTTTCTTTAAACTTATTATCATTTGTTTGTTGGGTAGTTTTTCGACAATTAGGACAATCTTTGCTAGTATTTTTTTCTTCAACAAAATGAATAATTCCAAACTGATCGATTTTGTCATCTCCCTCCCTTAAAAGAATATTTTCTTTCAATTCAGGTGGTGCAAGCTGTTTGTTCAGCAATTTTCGATATAGCGCCCACTCAAAACGACGAGTAATATTTTCATAGCTTTGACTGACATGTCGATCAATCGTCCCTTTAGCCAAATTCTCCAATGCAACAATAGTTTCAGGAAATAGATCAATTAAATACGATAAAATACCAACAATATTTGCGCTTATCGCATCTCTTAAATGATTCACTCTATTTAAAAGAACTATTTCAGATTCACCAGTTTCCATTTTGCAAAGATATTCATTTAAAATATCTTCCAAATCATTTTTATTTTTTATTGCTCCATATTCCCCTCTATAAAAATAGATTATTTCTTCGGGATTATGATTGCGATTAGTTGTGATTTTAAAAACGTTTTCATCTTCATCAAAATAGACTCTGGAATTTTTATTGATTGAACTACCTTGAAAGAATTGAGTCAGTTTATGTTTGGCAGTTTCTTCTTTTAATTTTAAATAAGTTAAAACATCCCCATTTAAAACAATTTTATTTTTTATCAATTTTGCCGTTGTCATATCGATTGCAGAAAGATTATTTTTTTCAAATAAATCTTCTTGATCTATAAAATACGAAATATTTTTGATAGCTACACCATATCGCATTTGGTCATGTTTATCCTTAAAGTCGCCTTGATACGTCAAATCTCTCAAACGATAAACGGGAAACTTTTCAAAAGGAAAATCTTTTTCGTTTTTTATCAAGCACAACGAAACCAATTCCGCATTTCCTCGATCAATTCCGAAACAATATTTAGACTGAGATAAAGACATATTAAATTCTTTAATAGCTTCTTTAATCTTTGAAGTGTCTTTAAAAGCAATATCTTTAAAATGAGATCCAGCATTTTCAGTTATTGTTAACGCAAGAGTATATTGTTCATAAAGATACCGATTGTTTTTATTTGGATCGTATAAATCCGAACCTTTACCATACTTTTTTTCTCTGCTAGATTTCGGCGCACGCCAGAAAATAGATAGTTCCGGATTAACACGAGTTGCGAAATTTTGTTCAATAGCTCCTTTCCAAAACTCCAACCAAAGCTGAGTATGTTTTTTCATTTCTCCAGTAGTTTTTGTTTTTTCTTTTTTGGATTTAAGATCAATACTCGTAATGTCAAACACTTGCGCTTCAAACCTTCTAGTAAACTCATCAAGGTCATCTTTCCCAATTTTCGAATGTAAAGCATAACAACATTTTTCAAGGTCTTGTCGGAATTGATCAAGATTCGTATATTCTTTTTGAAAAATATTACTTTCCAAATCATACGGAAGATTTAATACTTCCCGAGCATAATTACTTTTTAAAACTTCTTTAAAAAATTCGACAGCTTCCTTTTCATTGATTTGTCCTCCTTCAGTTTTAAAGCTATATAAACCTTGAATTTTCAAAACACCTTGATTATCACAATTTATTTTATTACGCTCAAACTCTTCTTTTATCCCTTGATAAAATGTGTTTTCTCTTACCATTTGACCTTTCTCTATATCGACCGCGTTAAAACACAACTTATTCAAAGCTCGTAATGTCAGAGAATCTAAATGATGGATAATATACTTTCCTCCCTTGGTATTAATTGTTTCAATATATTGTTTAGCATCTTTCGCATTATTTTTAGGAATAAGAACTAAAGAATGTTTGTCTTCTTGCTCCAATATCACCGACCAATATCGCAATAAATTCGCCTCAATTTCATCTTTCTCAATCGCTTTTTTTCTGGCTTTTAATTTTCCATATTGAACAGCCACTTTTTTGTAATTATCACAATGCTTTTGAAAACTTGTAAATTTATACTGAAAGAGCGCTCCTCTTTTCTTTTTCAATTCACTTATCTTGTTTTGAATATCTTTTATTTTGTCTTGCTGAGTCTTTTTGCAAAATGTATTCTTCTTATCAGCCAATTTTTTTATTTCATTAGACCATTCTTTATATTTTTCAAAATCATTATCATTAATATTGCTAAATAACGGCAATTCAGTTTTTATCAAACTCAACACTTTTCCTTGAGAAACATATTCAGAAAACAATCGTTTTTGTAATGCCTTATTTTCTTTCAGTAAATTATAAGCATTTGCAATTGTTACATCCTTAAAGTTTAAATTGTCCAATTTTTCTTTATATAATATTACTTTCATCTCCGTAATATCATAATTTTTATCTAAACTTTGACAGACATCCTCATATTCGTTTTGAAGCATTTTTTCGGACTTTGAGACTGTGTAATAATTTAAGCTGGCTTTCCCGACAACGATACCATTCGACTGATAAGGCAAAGCTCTACTATTACATTTCTCAAGTAAAACTGACAATTCTTCACTTAATTTCATCAAAAATGTTTTATTTGAATTCTTATCATTCACACAATCAATCAAATCAGAAATAAACGGAAAGTACTCTTTCATTGAAAGCTTCTTTATTAACAAAGCGATATCTGCACGAGAATCTCTTTGGTGTTGACAAATTTTATACTTTTCATAAATTATTGCTAACTCTGAAACAGATTCCTCCCAATTGAATAACCAATCATTAAAAACATCTTTAAAGTAGCTCAACGATTTAAGCTGATAACTATTTTTAGATGATTTTTTCAAATAATATTGATCCGGAGTATACAATCGCAACCAACGTGCTTTTATTTCTAAAGTTGATTTAAACGATTTGCATTGGTTGCCATCAAAATAGAAATACTTTTTCAATGCAAATAAAAGCTCCAAACCTTTCAAATGAACATTTTTCACCTCATCCATTAACTCATCAACATTTGATGTTTTTAAGCTTTTTACTTTTTCCACTATTTCATGCGCATTATCAGGCAATAATTTAAACCGAATTGTTTTTGTTATCTGATATTTTTCCATATCAACACCTTTAGTTTTTGTAGTTTTTGTCTTGAATAAATTTATACCATTCTTCATTGGTGATTTTTAATAATTGGTAATCAAACCGGCTTTTGCCGTCCCATACTATTAGATCTTACAGCTCATATCCTCACCGCAACAAATTGGAGATTTGATCTTTCCGTGTCCATTAGGACATTCAGATATCTGCATAACTTTTCCATCGTCAAGCTTCAAGCTGCTATCAACAAGCGGTGCATCACATTTTGCACAAGTTGCATTTACACCCATACCACATTTTGAACATTCATAAGTTGCCATTAGAAGCTCCTTTTTATCAGGTTAATATTAAATGTTAGCTACTCGCAACTACTTGTATATATTACAGCAATAAAAAAGGAGTTGCAACTGTATATCAATAGTTACAACCTCCCCAATCCATTAACTGAACGAACACCTTTAGTCTTTGGCATCGAAATTCCTATCCATATTGCATACAATAAGTTGCGTCAAGTGCAAATCTTTGAAGGGCCTGCGCCTTATGGTATTTCCACCGAAAAACGCATAACTAAAAGAATTTTGCAACAAAGCGCTAAACAATATTGTTTAGCGCTAAAAGGAAATGCTATGCCTCAAAGCATTTTCGCGGACATTCCTAACAAAGAGAAAATAAATCCGATCAAAACAGCGCTCATGTACAAGAAAACAAACCAAAGCCTTGCCAAACCGACTATCCGAGAAACAGCTGAAATTATCGGAGTATAGAAAAACCGGGTTCACCAAATGTTATATCTGCTGAAACTTGATGAAAAGATTTTATAGTATCTACTACAAGATAAAACTGGCGAGAACTGCATGGAAAGACAACTACGGGGTCTTCTCTACTTACCGATCGAGGATCAGTTTAAAGCGGTTGTAAAATATCACAAATCTAAAGAAACTGATTTATTTAAATGTCTTCTCACAAGCATTTATAACGGCTTAAACCACTTTCGAATTGGTTGAAAATTAAGCGGCCGAATTATCACCGATAGAGCATTAACTAAAATGCCACATTTACCATTGAAAATCTCCAGGTGAAAGCCTGTTCCAATCCCCATTTTGCTTAACAAAGGTCTCTTGATGATTCTTTCCTATATCGCAAATTATCCTTAGCTCCATATTCTTCTTATAATATGTGCAAATAGCTCTCATTTTATGGTCTTCTATAATGCTATTTATTTCAGACTCATACATAAGGAAATTCATCCAATAGGCTTCCAGTGCCCAGCTACCATCCCCGACAGCACAAATTCCATTAAATCCTTTTTCCAAAACTTTATTCTCAAGCTCCTCCCAACTATCTATCATTCCCCTTGAAAAAAATGTTCCTTCTTTTATATACGTAGTTTTATAATCCTGTATTAATATTTGTTCATTGTTAATAGAATAAACTGGATTTTCAAAGGATTTAAGTAAATAGCCGTTTGCATCTTCTGCTTTCATAAATTCTGGAAGAGCCCATAAAACAAATTCATTATTCTCTAATCCGGATTTTAAAAAAGGAATTACAATATCCAAATACTCTTCTTCGGATTCATAAAATAAAGCCGTATGTTTATTTGAAACAAGAGAACTCATCGCAGTAAACCTCTAAGAATTCTTAATATACATTTTTTTAAATTTATAATTTTCACAAAATACTTTCAAAAATACAGATTAACTATAATCCTTAATTATCTGTTTTTCAATCCTTTTTAAATCTAAAAACAACTTTCTGCAGTTAGAAGTTATTTCATAACACCTTAAGCGTTTGTAAAATAACTTTAATTTAGTCACAGAGACTCCCCACGTTGGACTCGAGGCGTAATTGGGTAAAGCCCTCTAAGTGCAAGGAAATACGTATACTTGTGAAGATGTACCAGCGCCGCGGTCGCAGCACATCCCCGATCCATTAACTAAACGAACACCTTTAGTCTTTGGCATTGAAGTTCCTATCCATATTGCATACAATAAGTTATGGCAAGTGCAGGACCTGGGCCTTATGGTATTTCGACAAACAAACGCATTACTAAAAGAATTTTGCAACAAAGCGCCAGCGGGTACCAAAACTACTAAACATTTTTACATTTTTTTCGAACCGAGGAAAGGTCACGATCTATACAAATTGAAAGTTATACCTTCAATTTACATACTTCATGAAAGTGAAGAACTGTCTTTTGAAAAGTTTACTCAGACAATTTTAAACGACTAAAACGCTCCTTAACAATCCCAATAAATCGCCCTTGTTTTTCTTCATCAATAAAAGAAGACTCTATCATTTTTTTCATTAGATTGAACTTATTCTCAAATTTCACATATCTAACTTTTTCTGGAATTTTGCAATATTCAGCAAGTATATCAAAATCTTTTCTCTCAAGATTATTTTGTTTTCCATTAATAGTTAACGCAGAATCCTTGCCTTTAGGGATAACTAACTTTGAACAAACTATGTCATAAGCAGGAGCTAACCGTCTCTCAACATCATCATACGTGATTAAGGAATAATTTTTAAAATGAGCATCCCCATTACCCAACAAAAAGTTTAACACAACTATCTCATATAAAAGTTGGACATCTAAACCAGGGACCGCAGAAACAGCATTTAATTTTCGGCAAATTTCTTCCACAGACCCAACATATTTATCATCCTTCTCCAATGCTTGTTGAAAATCCTCTTGATTATATTTCTGCCCCTTATTCCTGTCATAGCGTTTCACAATATAAGCCAAGCTGTTATCTTTTAATGGTAAAATACAATGTTCAGGCACAGAGATACCAACGGCCTCTGCAATATCCATGCAACACTGCTCATTCTCTGGAATATTCGCATAAGCCAGTGTTTGAGGTTTCAATATATATTCTCCTCCTCTAGCAACCGAAACTAACATGTTCTTCTTTCTATCAAGTTTTACAGATAATTTTGGTTGCACTCCCGATATAGAAAGTTTGCCCGTTAATTCCTGTGCTTCTAAAGATACTTCCGACAAGCTGAAATCTATCTTAGGCCAATCAGGCATATTAAATATTTTCTTTAATAATTTATCATCCATTTTCATTTCCTCGATCATCTTTTTGAACAGTGACTGCACCAATAGTATCCACATTTGTTGTTGATAAAAGAATACCAAACAAATCCCTACTATCAACATGCTGTGTTTTACTTACTATATTTAAGTACCATCCCTCGGGGAGGAGTCCTTTAAAGAACGAAAACAACTTTTCGGATTCAAATGGTTCTTCCTGAACAGGCAACGATACAGATATAGATATATTTTTCTTTACAAAACCTTTATCATATTGGAAAAAATATCCATCCTCTATTTCTTTTAAAATTCCGGCTAATTCATCTTTATAATAAACTTTTGCATGTCTTAATTTCTTCATTGAATTTTCCTAGCACTAACTTTTTCAAGAAGCGCTGATTCATTTCTTTTCAATTCCGTTTCACAATAATTCGCTCACGGGAATCAATCCTTCTGTCGATCTTCCCTGTTTGTAGGCTTAATTTCTAAATGATAACCTAAAAATTCTAAAACCGTATTCACCTTATCTAGACGAACAGTAGCCTTACCCTGTTCTAGTTCTCTGAGAAATCTTAAGCCTACTCCTGATCTCTTAGAAAATTCAACTTGAGTTAATCTAGCTTTCTTACGTAACTGTTTAATTTGTTTGTTTATATTGTCCATGATGTTATAAATATATCACCTATCGGGTATATTTTCAACACATATTTTTAAATTATATACCCTTTAAGGTGTAATAATAAATAATACGTACCCTAAAGGGTATACAAACAAAAATTAACTCTTAATATATACCCTTTAAGGTATATTATGACAAGTATTTTACACTAAAACCCTCCCCGTTCAGAAATTTAAGCGCACAATTAATGCCGCGATCATCTGTTTGCCCATGTATTTCATGTTCACGGGAACGAAACTCGCTATAAAACCTGGCATCCTTCCTGTCACACTTCCCGCAAATTGCAGACTTGTCAAAGCAAATATTATGAAAAATACACCAATAGAATAGAGGCTCAGCCCTATAGCTGAAACCTTAAGATATGCAGATGTTTTGAATGAAGCATCTGTAGACACAATGGCTTAAGTAGGCTTACGCATTTATGTCAACAGAGCCAGAGTCTCTCAAATGCTCAATCTTATTAATCTTGATGAACGTATTAGGGAGTACCTGCTTTCAATCGAAGATCCGATAAAACACAATTATTTTACTGAAAGAAATCTCAGAAAAATTGCTGTTATTAAGGACAAAAAAGAGCAAAATTTAAAAATTAGGAAATTTTTTGAGGAAATAGATATTGAGAAATAATATCTATTTAAAATTCGCTCACCCCGATCGTGACTCGAAGCGAACAAATCATGAAGTCCGAAAACCTAACTCAAACTGCCCTTGCAGAAAAGCTTGGAATCTCGCGGGTGAGGATAAGCCAGTATTTGAGCCTGCTGAAACTGCCGCAAGAAAAAATCAAATACATTCTAAAATATGGCAAATACGAAATTATAACATAACGAAGCCTAAGGAATTCGACTAAAGCAAAATGATTAAATATAATCCCCACCTAAATTGCTAAATCTGTTTTTTCGTCATCAAATATAAGTTCGGGCTTTACATAAAAAGCCATACCAAATGTCAAAGGCCCAACACGGCCGATATACATCATCAAAATTATTATCAGTTTACCCAGCACGGTTAACGTTGCAGTAATACCCATACTTAATCCTACCGTTCCTAATGCTGACGCTGCTTCAAAAATAATGTCCAGAAACAAACCTTGTTCTGACAGCATCAATAGATATGTCCCGATGACCAGTGTCGAAATATAAAAACTCAGTGTTGCCACTGCCATCCTGACGCGATCATCCGGTACTGTCGCGCCAAAAATACGTACCTTTCTATCCCCCTTGATAGCACTCTTCATCAATCCCCAGATAGCTGAGAAAGTAGTTGTCTTCAGCCCCCCTCCTGTTCCTGATGGCGAAGCTCCGATTATCATTAGAATGCAAATCAACATAATAGCTGATTTCGACATTGTACTGATGGCAACAGTATTAAATCCTACTGTCGTAAATGCAGTCATTGCTTGAAAAAATGAATACATAAGCCTATTTTCATTAGCAACACCGCCACCATAAATCTCCGTAAGAAACATCAATGCGGAACCAATCAAAAGAAGCCAAAATGTTATTGAAAAAATAACCTTTGTCGTTAAAGTAACATGTTTTTCTTTTCCCCTTACGAGTCGCCAGACATCAACAAAAACAATAAATCCCATCGCACCTAATATGCTCAATATAGAAATTATGGCATTAAGGCTGAAATTATTTGCCAATCCTTCGAAACTATTAGGAAATAAGCTGAACCCTGCAGTACAGAAAGCAGAAATACTGTGAAATATTGCATTCCAAACAGGATTCTCAACTCCAGCATGCCAAAAAACAAAAAATAATCCTATTGCCCCGATAATTTCTACTGTTACTGAGAAACAAATGACGCTCAAAATAAACTTTTCGATCTTGAAATTCTTGGGTATGCTGAATACAATTTGGGCAATATTCTTTGAGCTGTCATCAAGATACTTCTTGTTAGATAGTATTACAAATGAGCTAAAAGTCATATATCCGATACCACCCAATTGAATAAGGATGAGAATGACCAGTTGACCCCAAAAGTTATAATCGTTATTTATCGTGACCGTAGTTAGTCCTGTTGTTGAAACTGCGGATGTAGCGATAAAAAGATTGTCCAACGGATGGACAACGTTTTTGTGCATAATCGGAAGGCACAACAAAATAAAACCTATAAAAATATAAGACATATAACCCAATACTACCAAACGCACAGAATTAACCGCTCTAAGGCGGCAAAGAAAAATATTAAAATAATCTTTCATAGACCTCTCCTCATTAATTCTATCCTAAAACGAATAGTAGTCCAATAAAGGCACTATTTCCGCCAGGTCGCAGGAATAAATAATAAAAGAATAGCATGTAGCTCCATCCTTCCGGCAAGCATAAGGAATATTAATGTCCATTTACTCCAAATTGTCATCCAAGCGTAATTCTGCATTGGTCCAACTGCTCCTAAACCAGGGCCTACACTGCTTAAAGCAGAAATAGAAGCGCTGATGGCTGTCACAATGTCACAAGATTCAAAAATTAACAATAACATTGCTCCAAATACAAATAATACAATATAAATAATAAAATAGCTCATAACAGAAAGTATTATTTTTTCTGATAAAGCTACTCCATTAAGCCTAACAGAGATTATTGCATGTGGATAAATATATTGTTTGATTGTCTGAAACGATTTCTTAAAAGAAACTAGGACCCTAACAACTTTAAAACCTCCGCTAGTTGACCCTACACAACCCCCCACAAACATCAGAATCAAAAGAATGCATTGCGCTCCATACGGCCATTGAGCAAAATCTGTTGTAGCATAACCAGTTGCTGTCATTATTGAAACAACCTGAAATACTGAATCTAGAATATTATCAAATATTTTTCCATGAGATGATAATAAAATTGCACATATCACAGAACCTCCAAATAACAGTGCAAAATATAGCCATATTTCCTCACTTTTAAAAATATTTCTAAATTGACCTCTCAATAATTTTATATAAAAGGAAAAGTTGACCCCACCCGAAACCATAATAAATATAATAATCCATTGGATATTCCGCCCATAAGCACCTATGCTGGCGTTTTTTGTTGAATATCCTCCTGTTGCAATAGCACCAAATGCATGACAGATGGCATCAAATATTGGCATACCATTGAAATAAAGCAATAAAACAGATATGACTGTCAAAAAAATATAAATTATCCACAATAAACTGGCTGTCTTACGGATCTGGCTACTCATTTTAGATGAGTCTATCCCTGATGACTCAAAATTATAAAGTCGCATTGAAGTAATCCCGAAACTGGGAAAGAGCGCAATAAAAAATGAAATAACGCCAAGACCACCTAGCCAATGAGTCAAGCTACGCCAAAACAATATACTTCTTGGCAAGATCTCCACATCCTTAAATATACTTGATCCTGTTGTTGTAAATCCGCTAACTATCTCAAAAACCGCATCAGTGTAATTAGGGACAACTTCCATCAAATATAAAGGAAGAGCACCCCATAATGAAAGTAAAACCCAACTCAGGCCAACAATACTTAAAGTATCTTTATATGTTGCTTGTTCTATTTGTAATTTTTTAACTTTAAATATAGAAATAATAAAGACAGAAAAGATTAAACCGAGCAGAATTGTAAAACCAAAGGCTCTTATCCCTTGATTTGGATCTTCATCAGAAAGAGCCCAAAGCAGTGGAAAGATCATAACGAGAGATACAAGAAAGAGTATCCTGCATACAAAATTAAAAACAAATCTTTTGTGCATAAAAATAATACCAGGGGTTACCTGCATTCCTCTGGTATATCCTCCCTATTACGCTTACGAAGTTAGCTGTCGGGTTCGGGCCGGGTAGCCCTATTCCATTTCTGGAGACTTACCCCAAGCCATTGCTGGCTAGTTGGTTCCTCCGCTTCTCTCTTATTATTCTAATGACATTAGAGAATTAAGCTTATTATTTTAAAAACATATCACCTTCGATCTAACAAGTCAATGTTTTTAACTATAATTTTATTCATTAATTTGAGAATAAATAGGAATAAATAGAAATAAATAGTATCAGAACTCCATTACTACTTATTTCTCAATTACTTATATCAAAACTCTTCCCGAACATCCTAGATGCGAACAATTAATCTATAAAACATTGCGACAAAAAGCCTTGGGGAGTTCTGTGTACATTCTAGACTCTAATGCAACGCTAACATTTGATATAATTGAATGAATATC
>MHHG01000062.1 GCA_001805965.1 Omnitrophica WOR_2 bacterium RIFOXYA2_FULL_38_17
TTGATAATTCAAACGATGCCATATTCATTATCAATCCAATAGATTCCCAGATCATATATGTCAATAAACAAGCCTCTTTATCTTTAGGGTATTCACAAAAAGAACTTCTTACGATGAAAATCACTGATCTGGACCCTCTTGTTTCAAATAAAACTGTTTGGGAAGAGACTATCTCAAATTTGCGTAAAACCGGGTCACTGTTCTTAGAGAGCACTCATAAACGCAAAGATAACCGCACTTTCCCTGTTGAAATAAGCTCTAAACTATCTCTTCATGATGGCAAAGAATATATTATTGCGATAACCAGAGATATAACCGAAAGGAAATATCAAGAAAATTTGCTTAGAGACTCCGAAGAGAAATATAAAAGCCTTGTAAACAATATAAACATAGGCATATCACTTATAAGTCCCAAAATGGAGATCCTTTCCCTGAACACACAAATGAAAAAATGGTTCCCGCATATTGATGTTTCTAAAAACCCGATATGCTACAAAAGTTTTAATGTGCCTCCTAAAGAGGCTCTGTGCTCCTATTGTCCTACCTGCAAAACTTTACAGGATGGTAAAGTCCATGAATCGGTCAGCGCAACTCCTGAAGGAGACAAAATAAGACATTACAGGATCATATCAAGCCCTATTGTTAGTGACACAGGAAAGGTCATCGCTGCAACAGAAATAGTCGAGGATATCACAGACCGCATAGCTACAGAAGAATTAAACAAAACCCTTCAAGAACAACTTTTTCACTTCCAAAAAATGGAGGCTGTCGGGACTATGGCAAGCGGCATTGCCCATAATTTCAATAACATTCTAGGCACGATACAAGGATCAACTGAAATGGTGGTTGAAACGCTGCCACCAGATAGCAAGGCGCTCGTAAATTTGAAGCGTGTTCTCAACGGAGTTAAAAGCGCAAAAGAACTGACTGAACAAATGGTCTCCTACAGTAAAACAGCCAGGCAAAAAAGTATTCCAGTGGAAGCTGCTCCTATTGTTATTAATTCTTTAAATTTGTTCAGAGGGACCATAAAGGGTACGGTTACAATAGAAGAAAATATTGATAGCGATTGCGGCTTTATTGAATGCGAACCTAACCATCTAACACATGTAATATTGAATATGCTTCAAAACAGCTTTTATGCTGTTGACCCTTATTCTGGAATAATAGGAGTTGCTTTATCAAAGCTTACCCTAGACACTAAATCTCCAACAAAATATGCACTCTTAACAAGAGGCGAATACATTAAGATCACTATTAAAGATAACGGCTGTGGTATTGATAATAAAATTATTTCCCGCATATTCGAACCCTTCTTTACGACAAAAGGGATCGGGAAGGGAACAGGGTTAGGCCTTTCAACTGCACATAATGTGATCACTGGGTGCAACGGGAATATTTTTGTAGAAAGTGAGCTCGATAAAGGCTCAATTTTCGAAATATTATTGCCTCGCAAACTTACAAACGAAACAGCGTGATGATACACGCCTGATATCTGATTACAAAGATTCTAAACAAACATATTAATTCTTAAAAAACCAGTTTGAATTTTTTATTGAAAAACGGAAAGAAAATTGTATACTACTCAAAAACAGTGGGCCAGTTTTTTATGGAAGGACTAAATAATAAATTTAATAAGGAGCAGCAAGAATGAACTTCGGTGAATTTGAAGTATTTGAGAATAAAGTTATCATTAGAATAAAGAACAGGATCTGTGAGACCTCAGATGAATTGATAAACAGCCCGTTATTTCTACAAATTCTCAAACTATGTGTTAAAGAGCTGCAAAGCCATAACTCCTATTTATTGAATATCTTCGAGAAAAAAGATATTGACCCTAAAGATATTGAGGCCCTTATTAAGACCTTCCAGTTCCTTTCAAAAATGACATGCGACCTGGTGCTCAAGGTTGAAAAGGATTCTTCAGTATTCCTTAAGGATAAAGCGCTCTTAAATGAATTTGTTGAGTATTTATATAACTATTGGCGAAGCTTTGACCGCTTTATTATTTGCGCTGATAATGAAAATGACCAGGAGAAGCGTCCTTACCGTATTTTTAACAATACGATCGAACAATTAACACATCTGGTAAGAGCCATCTATCGAGACATCCAAGAGAACATAACCGGCACACATCCTCGTATATATCGTCAAGTGCGCGCGGGTGCTGAAATTGCTAGCATTGCAACACCAAGATCAATACCTTTCCAAGCAAAAGAGTATGAGAAATTAAATGTCATCCCGTTCATACGACAGATCTTGATATATCCACCTTTGATTTTGAACCCTCCGATGAACAAGCGTACCGGCGTATTCGAAAGAGTATCAGAAAACCCACTGAACAGATTAAGCCTGAACGAAAAAGAGTGGCTGTGCTATCCGGCTAAAGTTGGAGAGCTTATTATCCTGATATACTTTAACCAGAAATTTTACGAACTCGGATATTCCTTATGTAATCTTTTTGAATTGGCCGAGGACCATGAGCTGACACAAAGGCCTGATGCTGTTTACTGTTATGGTGTTGACGAAAAAGACATTGAGGGGTTAGGTAAATCAAAAACCATTTTTTACGATGATAGTAATAACAAAATGTTCGTTGCGGCAGTGCCCAGCAACAATGAATTCGGTTATTTTGGATACCTTAAAAAAATGGTCTTGACATTGCACAATATCATTATGATCAAGCGAGGCATTTTTCCTTTTCATGGCGCTCTTTTGAACTTAATACTACCAAATGAAAAAACAGCAACAATACTGCTTATTGGCGATACTGGCGCTGGAAAATCAGAGACAATAGAAGCCATGAGGGACCTTGGAAAGCATGAGATACAGGACATGATCATTATCGCCGATGATATGGGCTCTATCCAGATAAATGCCGATGGCGATATCATCGGATACGGGACAGAGATAGGGGCCTTTTTGCGGCTTGATGACCTCAAGGCCGGCTATGCGTTTGGACAGATAGACAGGACGATCATCATGAGCCCCAACAAGACAAATGCGCGCATCGTATTGCCTGTTACCACATTCGACCGTGTGATCCGCGGACATAAAATCGATCTTATACTTTATGCAAACAATTATGACGAGATCGATGAAGACCATCCTATTGTAGAGAAATTTGATAGCGCTGAACAGGCATTAAAAGTTTTTAGAGAAGGCACTGTTATGAGCAAAGGGACCACAACCTCTACAGGGATCGTCCATTCATATTTTGCAAATGTTTTTGGGCCTCCTCAATATAAGGAACTGCACGACCAATTAGCTAAGAAATATTTCATGGAATTCTACCGCAAAGGCCTTTTTGTCGGCCAAATGAGAACGAGATTAGGTATCGCAGGATACGAAAGGACCGGGCCTGAAGAAGCCGCCAAAGAACTACTAAAGCTGATAAAAGACCGCTAAGCCCTCGTTTCTATTTAAATAAGAAAACGCTATTATTAGCGTCTAAACTATTTAGCACAAAATTCTTTTATTATATTTGATATTAAATACCAATCTGATATTCTAACAATAGTTAAAATTTCCTGGAATATTAGTGGAGCGCAGGCATATTTGTAGCAGCATTTTATGCCTTATCTGGTGCCAGAATAATCAAGTTTTATGATCAAGAATATTATTGAATATTTCGTTAACCGCCATCGACTGACCAATATTTTCTGCCTTATGGTGCTGGTAGGCGGTATCTTTTCATGGTTTTCTATCCCAAAAGAAGAGCTTCCGGATATCAGCTTTGACATAGTGCGAATAACAACAAACTATCCCGGAGCATCCGCCGAAGAAGTAGAAAAAGACATTACGATCCCTATTGAGGACGAACTGCAAGGTGTTGACGGAATTCATTCTGTGATCAGCTCTTCAAGCCGCGGCTCTTCAAGCATAAGAGTAGAACTTGAACCGGGATATCCCGACAAAAATGAAGCTATCGCTGATATTAAAAATGCTGTTTCTGATGTTGACCTGCCTGTTGAAATACGCGAAGACCCTAGCGTCCAGATATTTAAGACTTCCAAAAGAGCAATTATTGATGTAGCTATTTATCTTGATGGGATTAAATATTTAGATAAGGAAAGCCGCCAAAAACTTCAATCTTACATGTTCTCTTTGGAGGATAAACTTTTATCAATGCCACAGGTCAACAGTATTGGACGTTCTGGATATTTAAAAGAAGAGATACAGGTCATCGCCTATCCCGAGAAACTTTATGAATACCGCGTTTCTCTTAATACATTAAGCAGCGCGATCACAAAGAACAATATCAGCCGGCCTGCCGGGAGCCTTGATGATGAAAAGGAATCAAAGGTTGTCCTTGATTCTGAATTAAACACTGCTGAAAAGATCAATGCCTTGACAGTTCAAGGCGGATTTGAAGGTAAAGGTGTACGGCTTTCAGACCTGGGGAGCGTGAGAAATGGTTATGAAGATACAAGCTTGATCATGAAGGTTAACGGGCATCAGGGTATTATTTTAAATGTGGTAAAGAACAGTCAGTACGGCATCCTGGATTCGATCGATAAGATCACTAGTGCTGTTAAAGATTATGAAAAGATCCGCCTACAGAACACAAATGTAAAAGTCGTTCTGTTAGATGATGAATCCACTGATGTCCGTAATCGCCTTTCTTTGATCGGGATAAATGGTTTAATAGGATTTGTCATAATAATATCATTGCTAATGATCTTTCTAGACTTAACTTCAGGATTATGGGTCGCAGCCGGTATTCCTTTTACTTTTTGCTCTTCAATAATATTAATGAAACTCACTGGCATGACCATAAACAATACAACCCTCTCCGGGGTTATTATTGTAATGGGTATGGTCGTTGATGATGCGATCGTGGTCGCTGAAAATGTTGCGCGTTTAAAACGAGAAGGAATGGAACCCATCAAAGCGGCTATTGACGGCACCTGTTTCGTTTTCAAGCCGATACTGGCAAGCATATTGACCACTTGCGTTGCCTTTATTCCACTGTTCTTCTTTCAGGGACGTTTCGGGAAGATGGTCAGTTTTATTCCACCGATAATATTCTTTATGCTCGGAGCAAGTTTGCTTGAGGCCATTATTGTCTTGCCGGGGCACATGTCCCTTACCCATTTCCCTTTAAGAAAAAAGATGCCCAGCATACGATCTGCCGAGATCTTGGAAAAAAAGCAAAACTG
>MHHG01000063.1 GCA_001805965.1 Omnitrophica WOR_2 bacterium RIFOXYA2_FULL_38_17
AGGGGCCTTCCGGCAGGATCGCAGTATTGGGGCCAACCAGGATGAATTATGAGAGGGTTGTCTCAGCGATTGAGTATTTTTCATCGTTGATCGAGGAAATTTGTTAAAAAAGAACAGATTATGGAAAAAGATATAATGAAAGATAATTCGGAAGATGTTCAGAAGCAAAAGGGATCAGATGAAGCAACCATTGAAGAAATGACTGATAATGACAGTGATTCTAAAATTAAACATAAAAAAGATAAAATTATAAAAGTCAAAGAATCAGAATATCAAAGTCTTGAAAATGAGATAGCTCAATATAAGGACAAGCATCTGCGCCTTTACGCTGAATTTGAAAATGTCAGAAAGCGTATGGAGCGGGATAAAATGGAGTTTGCAAAATATGCAAATGTCGGGCTTATAGCAGAATTTTTAGAGATCCTAGATAATCTTGAAAGGACCATTGCTGCTGCTAAAGCCAAACATCAGGATTATGATGCCTTTGAAAAAGGCGTTGAAATGGTAATGAATCAGATATATGAAATGCTGAAGAAAAATGGCGTCAAACCAATTGAAGCAAAAGGTAAGGTATTTGACCCGCATTGCCATGAAGCTCTCTTGCAGGAAGAAACTGACGAGGTTGATGAAGGAATAGTCTTGGAAGAATTTCAAAAAGGTTATTCCTTGCAGGATAGAGTTGTTAGAACTGCGAAGGTTAAGTTGTCCAAGAAAAAGGCAGTAGAAGAGATAAAAGAAGATGTGTTTGATTTTGAAAGGGGATCGGAAGAAATTGCCGAATAAGTTTTTTTAATAATAAAAAAAGGTTTAAAAAATATTTAAAGGGGGATAAAAATGGCAAAAGCAATAGGAATAGATCTGGGGACATCAAACTCGGCGGCATCGGTAATGGAAGGCGGGAGACCGACGATCTTACCATCTGCTGAAGGAGCAGGGGTTGCATCAGGAAAAGCGTTTCCATCATTTGTTGCATTTACAAAAGATGGACAAAAGCTTGTTGGAGAGCCAGCAAGAAGACAAGCTCCTGTAAATCCAGAAGGAACAATTTATGCAGCAAAGCGTAAAATGGGAACAAATGAAAAATTCAAAGTATTTGGCAAGGAGTTCACTCCTCAGCAAATAAGCGCTTTTATTCTGCAAAAGATCAAAACAGATGCTGAAAACTATTTGGGAGAAACCGTTGATGAGGCTGTTATTACAGTTCCAGCTTATTTTAATGATAACCAAAGACAGGCCACAAAAGATGCCGGGGAGATCGCGGGATTAAAGGTTTTGAGAATTATAAATGAGCCGACAGCTGCATGTTTGGCTTATGGCTTAGATAAAGCTGGTAAAGAGCAAAAAATAATGGTCTTTGACTTTGGCGGTGGAACGCTCGATGTTACTATTCTTGAGATGGGGTGGGATGATGAGCATAAAGCGGCAACATTCGAAGTCCTGTCTACAAGTGGCGACAATTATCTTGGCGGAACAGATATGGATAATATTCTTATAAAGCATATTGTTGATGAATTTAAAAAAGAATCTGGAATTGATCTTACTAATGATAAGATGGCCTTTCAGAGATTAAGAGAAGCTGCCGAGAAGGCAAAAGTTGAGCTTTCAAGCACGATAGAAACTGAAATTAATCTGCCTTTTATTTCAGCCGATGCAACTGGCCCAAAACATTTGACCCTAAAGATAGAGAGATCAAAATTAGAAAGTCTCGTTTCTGGTGTTGTCGATAGATGCCGTGGCCCGATCATTCAGGCCATGAAAGATGCGACCGCAAAACTAGGGGAAGATGTAAATGTTGACAAGGTAATTCTTGTCGGTGGGCCGACTCGTATGCCTATCGTTCAAGAGTTCGTTGAAAAAGAGGTTGGGCAAAAGATCGAAAGAGGGATTGATCCCATGGAATGCGTTGCTTTGGGAGCAGCCGTTCAGTCCGGGATTATCAAGGGTGAAGCAAAAGAAGTTCTTCTTTTGGATGTTACCCCGCTTTCTTTAGGCATTGAGACATTGGGAAGCGTATGCACAAAATTAATAGAGCGTAATACTACCATACCTGTAAAGAAAAGCCAGGTTTTCTCAACAGCTGAGGATAATCAGTCGGCTGTAACTATACGAGTGCTTCAAGGTGAAAGACAAATGGCTAGCGATAACACAGAACTAGGTAGATTTGATCTAGTCGGTATTCCGCCAGCCCCAAGAGGTGTCCCTCAGATCGAGGTTTCTTTTGATATTGATACTGATGGAATTGTCCATGTTTCTGCGAAAGACAAGGGAACAGGAAAAGAGCAGTCCATTAAGATCACAGCCGCTACAAAGCTGTCAGATGCAGAGATCGATAAGATGGTAAAGGAAGCTGAAAAGTATGCGGAAGAAGATAAAAAGAGAAAAGATGAAGTTGAATTATTGAACCAGGCTAATAGTGCTGTCTATGCTACAGAGAAATCAGTTAAAGAGTATGGTGATAAAATATCCGCAAATGATAAATCTGCTATTGAAAAAGAGCTTGAGGGCTTAAAGAATGCGATCAAGACGAAAGATGCTCAAAAGATCAAGAGCTCTATGGAAACCCTTCAAAAGGCCAGCCATAAATTAGCGGAAGAAGTTTATAAAGCTACTGCTTCTCAACAAGCAGCAAGTGATTCTCCAGCAGGCGACCAGGCACAATCTGCCGGTGGTTCAGGTTCTGGGCAAGATCAAAAGTCAGACGATAACAAAGAAGATATTATCGATGCTGATTTTAAAGCGGAAGATGATAAAAAATAGTTGCTTTGAATAAATCGGGGCAGGCTCCAAACCTGCCCCTAATCATTAATTCTAAATCAGTCGAAAGAGAAAATGAAACGAGATTATTACGAGATTTTAGGTATTGAAAAGAATTCCACCCTACAACAGATAAAAAAAGCTTATAGGTCTTTAGCTTTACAATACCATCCAGATCGAGTTTCTGAAGATAAAAAAGCGGCATCGGAAGAGAAGTTTAAAGAGATCTCAGAGGCTTATGGCGTTCTGTCTGATCAGAAAAAGAGAGCCATGTATGATCAATACGGCCATGCGGGGATTGATCAGCGATTTACTTCTGAAGACATATTTCGAGGGGCTGATTTTAGTAGTATTTTTGAAGGGGCTGGCCTCGGTGATATTTTTAGCCAGTTTTTTGGAGGTGGAGGAGGTTTTGACGGCTCTAGCGGGTCTTCTAGAAGCAAGAGGACACATCAGCGTGGGAGAGATATACAATTTGAGGTAGATATTACGCTCGAAGAGGCGCATTCAGGAGTTACAAAAAAGATCAAGATCCCAAGATATGAGTATTGCAATGATTGTAAAGGGACTGGTGCGAAAGATGGTACTAAATTAAAAGAATGCGCTGATTGTGGCGGGCGTGGGCAGGTAATGATGTCCAGCGGTTTTTTTAGGATGCAGCAAACTTGCGGGGCTTGTAGCGGCAAAGGGAAGATCATTACTGATTATTGCCCTAAATGTAATGGCAGAGGTGCTGTTAAAGTGACCAGAAATATTGATATAAATATCCCTGCTGGCGTGGATAACAGTTCACGGCTAAGGGTCAAGGATGAGGGTGAAGTTGGCAGTGGCGGGCCTGGCGACCTTTATGTTTATATTCATGTTATTGATCATAAGGTCTTTCAGAGAGATGGTAACGATCTGTATATGGTGTTACCGATTAGTTTTGCCAAAGCTGCTTTAGGTGGAGATCAGAAAGTCCCGACAATTGACGGAAAAGGAACAATGAAAATACCGGCAGGCACGCAGAACGGAGTGCTTTTGCGCTTAAAAGGAAAAGGCATGCCGGATCTAAGGAACAAAGATATTCTTGGGACCCAATATTATAAAATATCGATCGAAGTTCCAAAAAAGCTGAATTCTGAACAGAAAAGATTGCTGGAAGAATACGCCAAAGCAGGCGGTGAGGATGTTAAGGCATCAGAATCATCAGTTGCTGATAATATAAAAGAAAAAATTAAAAAAGTATTTAAGTAAGGAAGGTTTAATATGCCAACGTATCAATATGAATGTGAAGCCTGCGGATATGAATTTGAGAAATTGCAATCCATGCTGGATAAAAAATTGAAGAAATGTCCGGAATGCGGGAAAAATGAGTTACAGCGTTTGATCGGTTCAGGGAGCGGGATCATTTTTAAAGGCAATGGATTTTATGAAACAGATTATAAAAAGAGCAATGTTTCAATTGGTTCAGGCCCAAAAAACAAAGAGTCTGGTAAAAAAACACCGGATGCTGTTTCTGATTGTGCAGGCTCAGGCTGTTGTGCAAATTGTCCGCAGGCAAAATAGTCCAAATAATAATCTCTTTTAATAGGATTCTTACTGTTTTTTTAAGCGAACGGGATTTTACTAATTATGAATATGCCGAAATTTATTAGATTTTGGTTTCCTGTTGGCATATATTCTGGTATTATTTTTTATGCTTCATCGTTGCAGGGAGTTGACATCCCTGTGCATGTGGGCAATGCTGATAAGCTGGTTCATCTTATTGAATATATTCCTTTTGGTTTTTTAGTTGCACGTGCGTTTTCTAGTACAGATAATCTTTTTTGTAAGAAGAATTTCATGATCTTATCGATTATCTGTTCTTTTTTGTATGGAGTTAGTGATGAGTACCATCAATTGTTTGTAATCGGCCGGGATGCTAGTGTATTGGATATATTGGCAGATACTTTTGGTGGGTTTTTCGGTGTTTTAGTTTTTTCTCTTATCAAGAGAGGGCTTTAATTAAATCAAGAAACAAGCTAAATGCTTGGCGGGTTGGCTTTAAATAGACTGGGAGAGTGATAACAAATGTCCAATATTAAACCGTTTAAGGCTGTACATTATAATTTAGAAAAAATTGAAGATATTTCAAAGGTGGTTTGTCCGCCTTATGATGTTATTTCAGAAGAAGAGCAGGATATATTGCATGATCTAAGCCCTTATAATTTTACGCATATTGATCTGGGCAAAGACCAGGAGGGCGACAATGATAAAAACAATAAATATACTCGCGCTAAAGATATTTTCGCTGCTTGGTTAAAAGAAGGGGTTATGGTACAGGATGAAAAAGAAGGGCTGTATTTTTATAAGCAAGAGTATAAGATACAAGGCCAAAAACACAGCAGAACAGGTTTTATCTGTTTGATGAATTTGCAGAACGAGGAGGATTCTAAAGTATATCCTCATGAAAAAACTCATGCGGCAGCTGTTGATGACCGCCTTGCTCTTTACTGCAGTTTAAACTCCGCTTTAAGCTCTATTTTTGTATGCTATTCAGATAATCATAGAAAAGTTGAAAAAATATTTAACAAGCATATTTTAACGACCAAGCCGATGTTTCAGGTTGAAGATAATGACAAGGTTAAACATACCATGTGGAGGTTTAATGATCCGGAGCTGATCGAGGTTATTGATCAAAGCTTGTCTGGTCAGCAGCTTTTTATTGCAGATGGCCACCATCGCTACAAGGTCGCAACGGAATATCGCAAAATGCAAATGGCGAAGAAGAGCGAAGTATCTGATGACGAGCCTTTCAACTATGTAATGACATATTTCACTAATATCGATTCAAAGGATCTACAGATCTTTCCAATGCATAGGATCATAAAGCAAATGCCAGGCGATCTCGGGTTTCTTGAGAAGTTCTTCAGGATTGATAAAGTAAAGAACAAAGGAGAGCTTCTGATCCTTTTGGCTAAGGCCGGCCGAAATGAGCATGCTTTCGGAATGTATTCAGCTGAAGGTATAAGGCTTTTAAGGCTTAAGAACAAGTCTTTGATCGACGAGATGGTTAAGGAAGGCTCTTCTGAGTATAAGAACTTAGATGCCACTATTTTGAAACATTTTATTTTTGACCAAATAGGGGTTAAGTCTAAAGAGATTGTTTATACAAAGGACCTTGGAGTTGTGACTGATATGGTTGACAATGGAGAAGCAGCCGTAGGGTTTGTGATGAACGCCGTAAAGATCTCACAGCTTAAGGCGATTGCTCTAAATGGCGAAAAGATGCCGCCAAAGACAACTTATTTCTATCCGAAGGTCTTATCGGGTTTAACAGTTTACAAGTTAAATTAAATATTTGAGGGGCTAAGCGCGCGGGTTAATAGATATGCCTTTATTTGGCAGAGAAAAAGTTACTTTAGTTAAGTTAAAGAAAAAAGAGATCCCTGTTGGTCTTTGGTCAAAGTGCCCTGATTGCGGAGCTCCTCTTTACAAAAAAGAGCTCGAGAACAATTTAAACATTTGTTCAAAATGTGATTTCCATCTTTCGCTTTCTTCCCATAAGCGGATCGATCTTCTTATTGATAAAAGGACATTTGAAGAGAGCAATGCAGCATTAACCTCGGTTGACCCCCTGAAATTTAAAGGCCCCAAAACTTATATACAGAAAATTGAAAGTGACCAAAAAGCAACAGGCCTGAGAGAAGCTGTTATTACTGGCCAAGGAAAAATAAATGGCAAAGATGTTGTGATCGCTGTTACCGATTCAAGGTTTATTATGGGTTCAATGGGTTCTGTTGTCGGTGAAAAAATTGCACGAGCTATTGAATCTGCTACAGAGAAGAAATTGCCGGTTATTATCGTTTCAGGTTCTGGCGGCGGAGCAAGAATGTATGAGGGGGCAATTTCTTTAATGCAGATGGCAAAGACATGCGCAGCACTTGCAAAACATGATGAAGCCGGCTTGCTCTACATATCTGTATTGACCGATCCCACTATGGGTGGAATTATGGCTTCGTTTGCCGGTATTGGCGATTTTATTATCGCTGAACCCAAAGCCCTTGTCGGTTTTGCGGGTCCAAGGGTTGTTGAACAGACAATTCGTCAAAAATTACCTGAAGGTTTTCAAAAATCAGAATTCATGCTTGCTCATGGACTCATCGATATGGTGATTCACAGAAGTGAGCTGAAAGACAAGATAAGCAATATTATTGATTATGTGAGCAATGAAAAAGTGTCAGAATAAGTAATTGATATTTCAAGGGAGCTTATTTAAAACATAAGCCCGATCGCTGATATCAATATTAATAGGAATAGGTTCCAATTGGCACAAATAAGTTTAGAAAAAGTCAGTAAAATCTATAAAGGCGGCGTAAAAGCTGTTGATGATTTTAATATTGGCATTGAAAATAAAGAATTTATGGTTCTTGTCGGGCCCTCCGGATGCGGTAAATCCACGACATTAAGAATGATCGCTGGACTTGAAGACCTTACTGAGGGCAATATTTGGATAGGTGCACAAAAAGTCAATGATGTCCCCGCCAAAGACCGTGATATTGCTATGGTCTTCCAGAATTATGCCCTTTATCCTCACATGACAGTTTATGAGAATATGTCATTTGCTCTTAAGTTAAGAAAATACCCTAAGTCAGAGATCAGCCGCCGTGTTAGCGAGGCTGCAGAGATACTTGATATAAAAAAAATGCTGGATAGGAGGCCAAGAGAGCTATCCGGCGGAGAAAGACAACGTGTTGCTTTGGGGCGTGCGATTGTTCGTAAGCCGCAGGCGTTCTTGTTTGATGAGCCTTTAAGTAATTTAGATGCCAAGCTAAGGGTTTTGATGCGTACTGAGATACATAAGCTGAGGTTGAGGTTGCAGACAACTTTTGTTTATGTTACACATGACCAAACAGAGGCTTTGACTTTAGGTGACCGGATCGTTGTAATGAAAGACGGCAAGATCCAGCAATGCGCTGACCCGATGTCTATTTATGAAAAGCCAGCAAATAAGTTCGTTGCTAGTTTTATTGGGACCCCTCCCATCAGCCTTATGAATGGAAGGATCATTAAGAAAGAAAGAAAATACTATTTTGATGAAGGCAAATTCCAAGTAAAATTAGTTGAAGAGATGTATAAGGCCATTGCGCCTTATGAAGGCAAGGAGATCATCTTTGGTATCAGAGGTGAAGATATTTATGATAGATTATTTGTTTCTGAAGCATCATCCGAGAACACAGTGCGTGCAGTTTGTGAAGTTGTTGAGCCTTTAGGTTCTGAGGTGTATTTGTATTTGAATTCTGGACGGCATTCTTTTATAGCAAGAGTTGGCGCGCACAACAGACCCGAAGTCAACAGAGATTTGGATCTTGTCTTTAATATGAGTAAGGTACACTTCTTTGACCGAAACACTGAAAAAACAATCGCTTAGTTTTTATCTTTTCTTTATAGCCATTCTATTCGTCCCCCTGATAGGCTTCTTTTCCTACGCTATTAGTTATAATACTTCTTTTTTTGTCTACCTCTCTTCGGGGCTGCTTGCCATAGTGGTCCTTTTAATGCCATTGCGGTATCGTTTTCAGAAAAAACAGGCAGAAGTCGGCTTGCTTATCCAGAATTTGCATGAAAAAGAAAATTTGGTCAGGGCGCATATAGATCAGGAAGAATTCGCAATTGATTCTATAAAGGAAAAAATAATCAATTTTTCACAGCTTAAGGGCCTGACCGAAAAGCTGAGCATGTCTATTTACCTGGAGGATACTTCCAAAACTTTATCCGCCGAGGTCAACCGCCTCTTTGGAGATAAAGACACGACAATTATCTTGTATCTTTTTCACTCCAAGACCGGAGAGCTGGGCATTTCTTCATCTCAAAAAGGTCAGATGAGGGTCAATATCAAATCAAAACAAGGTGATGTTTTTGATCAGTGGATAGTAAAAGCTATGCAGCCTTTATTGATCGAGGATGTCCGAAGCGATTATCGTTTTGATGTTGATAAGATCGAGTCTGAAGATTCAAGGCAGATAAGGTCCCTGATCAGCGTTCCACTGATGGTCGGGCACAAGGCATTGGGGATCCTTAGGATTGATAGCCCTCAGCCTAAATTCTTTGCTACTGAAGACCTGAGATTTTTAACAACTATCGGGGATCTGGGAGCTGTCGCCATAGAAAATGCACAGCTATATGAGCAGGTGGAACTTTTAGCGATCAAAGATGACCTTACAGGCCTTTATTTAAGAAGATATTTGTTTGACAGGTTGCCTGAGGAGATAAGCAGGCAGATGCGCCAGAACAACAATTTGTCGTTGCTGATGTTCGATATTGACAAATTTAAGCAGTATAACGATAAATTCGGGCACATTGCAGGTGATATAGTCCTTCGCACGCTGGGAAGTATATTGACAAATTTCTTTAATCAGCCTGGCAGCCTTGTTTGCCGATATGGGGGCGAGGAATTTGCTGTCCTTCTGCCGAACTGCACAAAAAAGCAGGCAGCGGAACTAGCTGAAGAAATTAGGAACATTATTGCAGAGCAGACTATCATCTTGAGACGAGAAAAAACAAAGGTTACAGTTTCGATCGGGGTTGCGTCCCTTCCAAAGGATGCCCGGATTAAAGATGAATTGATTTATAAAGCTGATAATGCTTTATACGAAGCAAAAAACAAAGGAAGGAACAGGGTTTGTTCAGCTTCTTAAAGGTCAAGATATGCCATATTTTCCGATAATACTACTGGTTTTCTATATTATTATTATGCGTTTGTATGCAGGCAAGCTTGTTTTTCAGTCGGAAGGGATCGAGCATGAGGAAGTGCTTAAAGAAGAGAAGGTCTTTCAGAAGCTTCTAAAGCAGCAAATGGTTCTTTATGATGAAAAGATGGATTTGGAATCGGAGGCGCTAAAGATCTTCACTTTGTATGAAATGACAGAAGCGATAACGAAAAGCCCTACGGAAGATGCTGCCTTTGCAATTTTGAAGGAAAAGCTCAGTGAGCATGTAATTTATAAGAACTGCTATTTTCTCGATCCCTTATCGGATGAAATTAATAAGTACAGGAAAATAGATGATTTTTATGTTTTTGTGTTAAGGGATAAAAAAAGCAAGACCGGGTACTTGGCGATTGAAGGCCTCTCGGAAACTGATAAAGAAAAAGTTATGATATTAGGGCATCAGTTCGCTTTGTCATTAAGAAGAGTAAAGCTTTATAAAGAGATCGAAAAAATAGCGATTACCGATAGCTTGACCGGTGTTCATACCCGGCGTTATGCTTTGGAGAGATTCCAGGAAGAGATCAGGAGGTCCCAGGCTCATAAAATCAAAATGTCATTCTTGATGATAGATGTTGATTATTTTAAGAAATTTAATGATAAATATGGCCATTTGACCGGAGATAGGGTTTTGCGCGCAGTTGGAAAGATAATCCGGAACAATATCCGGGAGATCGATATTGCTGGGAGATATGGCGGCGAAGAGTTTTGTGTTGTGTTGCCTGACACTGATAGCGAAGGCGCAAAATATGCAGCTGAGCGTATTAGGTCTGCTGCTTATGTTGCTGTTGTCCAAGCCTACGATGCTAAGCTTAAAGTGACAGTCAGCATAGGAGTTTCAACTTATCCAAAGGATGGGAAAACCTACAACGACCTTATAGATAAAGCAGATATTGCTTTGTACCAAGCAAAAAAAGAAGGTAGAAACAAGGTCTGCTTTTTTGGTAACGAGCCTAAATAGTATACTTTTCAAAGACTTAGAACCTTCCAAAATTAACCAAAGCCACTATTTTAATTTCTTTTTCTTTAGCGATTAATTTATTGAAATACAGTTGAATCCATATATTTAATCATGTACAATATTTTCAGTTTTCCATATATTAATCCTAATATTAATATTCCAAAAATATAAGTTTAATAATATCAATCGTTTTCTTTAAAAGAAGATAGAAATTGGTTTCATTTGAGGTTTATATGAAAAAATATGTCATAGGAATTGATGTCGGAGGTACGAATATTAAGCTGGGTCTTATTGACAGCTTAGGGACAATACTTTCCCGAAGGAATCTTATCACTTGCAGTTGTTCTCAAACAAAAAATAAATTAATTGACAGTTTAGTTGCCACTATCAAATTATTGATGGAAGATAATGGCCTAAATATCCAGGATGTATTAGGTGTCGGGGTAGGCTTGCCAGGCCTTATTAATTTTGAGAAGGGCATTGTTACCTCTTTGACAAATATATCCGGCTGGAGGAATGTGCCCTTAATGAGCCTTCTGCAGAAAAAATTAAAGGTCCCGGTTTTTATTGATAATGATGTGAATCTTATTGCTTTAGGAGAATGGAAGTTTGGGGCCGGGCGCGGATATGATAATTTATTATGTATGACTTTAGGCACTGGAGTTGGAAGCGGTATTATTCTTAATGGCGATCTATACCGGGGAGAGGGCTTTGCGGCCGGTGAACTAGGGCATATGCCTTTAAATGAGAAAGGCCCAAGTTGTAATTGCCATGGTTTTGGATGTTTTGAATGTTATGTTGGAAGTAGTGTTCTTACAGCCAAGGCAGCGAAGATATTTAAAAACAAAAATATTAAGTTAGAGGATGTTTATGACCTTGCCATTGGCGGAAATGTCAGGGCGGTCCAGTTTTGGGAAGAGACAGCGGCTCATGTCGGAAATGGTTTGGTGGGAGTGGTGAATCTTCTTAATCCAAGGCTTATTGTTATTGGTGGCGGTGTTGCAAAAAGCTATAAGCTAATGCAAAAGGTCATTGAAGACATTGTTAAAAAGCGTGCGATGAGAACGCAGTCAAGTATGGTCAAAATAGTCAGGGCTAAATTAGGCGACGATGCAGGTTTGATCGGTGCCCAGGTTTTGATCAGCTCTTCTTTAGAAAAAATAAAAAAATAAGGATACATCTATTGGAAAACGAATTATTTGATGGTAAATGTTTCAAGAGAGCAGCAATATCTTTTGCGATCATTTTGCAGTTATTTGCCGGAATAACGAATGTTTTTGGACAGCAAAAGGAGTCTGTAGAGCTTAGCGGTGATGTTGTTGAATATTCTATTGACGGCAATGTTGTTATTGTAGAAGGGAATGTTGAGGTCTCTTATAAGGGTGCGACAATTACCTGCGATAAGATCGAGTTTGAGCGTGATACTAAGATCGCCAATGCCAATGGGAATGTTATATTGTCTACCACGAGCGGAGAGATCTCTGGCAAGGCTTTAAGATTTAATTTTGAGAAGATGGAGGGGGATTTTAACGGAGCTAAAATAGTTGCCGATCCTTTTTACGGCTCCGCTGAAACTGCATCAATGATCAACAAAGATGAGATAGTCCTTCGAAATGGCTATGTTACCACATCTGATTATGATAATCCGGGTTATCGCCTTAAGGCAAAGAGCATTCAGGTCTTTCCAAAAGACAAGTTGGTCGCTAGAAATATTAAGATGGTGCTAGGTAAAGTGCCGATCTTTTATATACCTTGGTTCACCCAAAATCTCAGAGATACAAAGCCAAGGGTAATAATCACTCCAGGCTATGATAAAGACTGGGGGCTCTTCTTGCTGCAGGCATGGAGGTATTACTTGAACGATGATTTTAAAGGGACAATCCATTTAGATTATCGTGAAAGAAAGGATTTTGCTTCAGGTATTGACCTTGATTATAGAACGGAAGATTACGGAAGCGGCATAATCCGTACTTATTATATGAACGAAAGGAACATTACTTCCGATCATCCCTGGCAGGATAAGCCTTCGCCTACCATTGAGAAAGAAAGATTTAAAGTTGAATGGCGCCATAAGTGGAAGATAGATGACAAGACAAACGCCATTGCACAATATTATAAGCTAAGCGACAGCACGTTCTTAAAGGATTATTTCGAGAAAGAATACGACAAGGATCCTTCGCCAGACACATATTTCCTTTTAACCAGGGCATTGCCGTTGGGGATGTTGAGCTTTAGGACAGATGCCCGGGTTAATCGATTTGAAGCTGCAGTAGAAAGATTGCCTGAGGTGAGATATGACCTTTCCAATAAACAGATTTACGATACTGGTCTGTTCTTTAAGAACACCTCGATCTTCTCGAATTTAGTAAAGAAATCTGCTTCGCCCAGCGAAGACAGGCAAAAGACGATGCGAATGATCGTCGACAGTTCTGTTTCTTATCCGATGAAGGTAGGGTTCATTGAGATGAACCCGTATGTCGGGGGAGAAAATACCTACTATAGCAGGGCAAAAGATAGATCAAATTATGGCGTCATAAGAGGGCAGCTTAAAACGGGGGCAAGCTTGAACACGAAGTTCTATAGGGTCTATGACATACATGCAAAAAAATTCGGCCTGGATATAAATCGTCTTAGGCATATAATTGCTCCGTCGATCGCTTATGAATATAAGAGTCACCCGACGATCCCGGCCTCTTCTTTGGATGAATTTGACGGGCTTGATACTATTACCAATAGAAATAGTATAAATTTCGCCCTGGAAAATAAATTTCAGACAAAGAGAGAAGGAAAGTCTGTTGATATGGCCAGGGCCATCATAAGCACTCCTTTCAGATTGAAAGAAGACCCATCCCCTTCAGGGTTTGATGGCATTGATGTTGATATTGACTTTAAGCCTTTGGATTGGCTGACATTTTATTTCGATTCGCACTATGATACTGCGAAAGACAGGCTTAGCACCGCTAATTTTGATCTGTATATCAATGGTAAAGATGATAAATGGTCAGTTGGTATTGGAAAAAGATGGGACAGAGAAGTTGATGATCAGGTCACAACACAATACGCATACAAGTTTAATTCTAAGTGGGGGATAAAGCTTTATCAGAGATTTGATCTTAAAGGCGGCATACTTAAAGAGCAGGATTATGTTCTAACTCGTGACCTGCATTCATGGATAATGGATATGTGCTTTAATGATAAGAATGAAAGCGGCAGCGAGGTAATGGTTGTCTTTACTTTAAAAGCATTCCCGGACATGGCAGTTGATGCGAGTGCAAGTTTTAATCAAAGAAGAGCAGGGGCACAAAACAACTAGAAGGGAGATAGTTTTGAATATAGCGATTATTGGAGCAGGATATGTGGGGCTTGTCACAGGCGTATGTTTGGCTGATATCGGGCATAAAGTCACCTGCGTTGACGTGGATAAACAAAAGGTGTTGAAGCTTAAAAAAGGCATTGTCCCGATTTATGAAATCGGATTGGAAGACCTGCTTAAGAAAAATATAAAGAATAAAAGGATCACTTTTACCACGTCGATCAAAGAAGCGACAAAAAGCTCTACCGTGATCTTTATTGCGGTCGGGACACCGTCAAAAAAGAACGGGGATGCTGACCTTACGTATGTAGAGAATGTTGCAAGGCAGATCGCCCTAAACATGGATTCATATAAATTGATAGTTGAAAAATCAACTGTTCCTGCTGAAACAGGCAAGAGAGTTGCCAGGACCATTAGTCTTAACTTGCCTAAAAAACACAAGAAGGATGGCAAAGAGAAGCTGGATTTTGACGTTGCATCAAATCCTGAGTTCCTTAGAGAAGGTTCTGCGATCGAGGATTTTATGAACCCTGATAGGGTTGTTATTGGCGTTGAATCAAAGAGGGCTGAAGAAATTCTGCGGGAAGTTTATAAGCCTCTGGACCCGCATATGGTCGTTACTGATATAAATTCTGCTGAGATCATCAAACACGCATCAAATTCGTTTTTGGCTACGAAGATCTCTTTTATAAATGCAATTTCTCAAATATGTATCCATATAGGCGCTGATGTCCTTAAGGTCGCCGAAGGAATGGGATATGATAAGAGGATCGGCAAGAAATTCTTAAATGCCGGCATAGGTTTTGGGGGGAGCTGTTTTCCCAAGGATGTTGATGCGTTTATCCGTTTAAGCGAGAAGAGCGGGTATGATTTTTCATTGCTCAAAGAGGTAAGAAATGTTAATGAGAACCAGAAGGCTTCGTTTGTTAAGTTGATCGAGGATAAACTTTGGATAGTGAAGAATAAGGTCATCGGTGTTTTAGGGCTTGCTTTTAAGCCTGATACGGATGACATGCGTAATGCGCCTTCGATCGATATTATTGAAGCCCTTCAGGCAGAAGGGGCAAAGATCAAGGCCTATGACCCTGTCTCTATGGATAATTCAAAGAACATATTTAAGAATATTGTTTATTGCGAGGATCCGTACGCGCTGGCAAAAGGATGCGATTGCCTGTTAGTCCTGACCGAGTGGGATGAGTTTAAGGACCTGAACTTTAAGAGATTGAAAACTGCAATGCGCCAGCCGATTATTTTTGATGGACGTAATTTATATCATAATAAGGATTTAGAGTCTTATGGCTTTGAATACTTTGGCGTTGGACGAGGGGTGTTGTAGAGAATTGAAGTTTCTGGCCTTCAGGATTAAAGCTCATCTTTTAGGTAACCTCAATCTTATTATGTTCAGGACCATTCCAAGGTTGATTACAAGGCATTGCTTAAAGATGCAAAACTAATATATGACGTTCGGAATGTTTATAAGGACACCAAGAGCGTTAAGGTCATTAAATTTTAGAAAGCAAGGGATAATTATGGCAAGAAAAAAAGCAGTTGTTATTACCGGCGGAGCTGGATTTTTAGGGAGTCATTTATCTGACCGTTTTATTCAGGAAGGAATGAAGGTTATTTGTGTTGATAATCTAATAACCGGAAGCATGAATAACATTGCGCATCTGCAGAAGAACAAGGATTTTAAGTTTATAAAACATGATGTTTCAAAAGAGCTTAGGTTCGCGGATAAGGTGGATTATGTGCTTCATTTTGCATCACCTGCTTCCCCGGTGGATTATTTGATGCATCCGATACCTACTTTGAAAGTCGGGGCTTTGGGCACGCACAATACTTTAGGCTTGGCAAAGTTTAAAAAGGCAAGATATCTTATTGCTTCAACTTCTGAGGTCTATGGTGACCCGTTACAACATCCTCAGAAAGAAACATATTGGGGGAATGTCAATCCTATCGGGCCGAGGGGGGTTTACGATGAGGCAAAGCGTTTTGCAGAAGCGATCACGATGGCTTATAAAAGATATCATAATGTCGATACCAGAATAGTGAGGATATTTAATACATATGGGCCGCGCATGAGGATAAATGACGGAAGGGTCGTTCCAAATTTTATTTATCAGGCGTTT
The DNA here is from genome assembly GCA_001805965.1 of Omnitrophica WOR_2 bacterium RIFOXYA2_FULL_38_17. Lineage (GTDB taxonomy): Bacteria > Omnitrophota > Gorgyraeia > Zapsychrales > Zapsychraceae > Zapsychrus_A > Zapsychrus_A unditaenarius. The sequence continues at coordinate 15,886 of MHHG01000063.1, forward strand.
AATAATAAGGCAATAACAGTTTATGGCAATGGGAAACAAACAAGGTCTTTCTGCTATTACGCAGACCTGATCGAGGGGATCACAAGGCTTCTTTATTCTGATAACGAAGGGCCTGTCAATATCGGCAATCCTGATGAATTCTCTATTTTGGAATTTGCAAAATTGGTCATAGAGCTTTCCGGGTCAAAAAGCACGATCTGTTTTGAGCCACTGCCCACGGATGATCCCAAGCAGCGCAAGCCTGATATAACTCTTGCAAAGAAACTTTTAAATTGGGAGCCAAAAGTCAAGCTGAAGCAAGGGCTTGAAGACACTATTAAGTGGTTCAAGGACAATATGCAGGATTAGGTTACTCGAATGAATATTGAAGAACCATTATATATACTGGGAATATCCGCTTTTTATCATGATAGCGCGGCATGCCTTGTCAGGGATGGCGAGATAATTGCCGCCGCTCAAGAAGAGCGGTTCACAAGGAAGAAGCATGACCAGTCGTTCCCTCGGAATGCAATAGATTATTGTTTGGATGAGGCAGGCATTAAGGCCAGCGACCTGAGCTATGTCGGATTTTATGATAAGCCGCTCCTTAAGTTCGAACGCTTATTGCTGACGTATATTGCTTATGCTCCTTTCGGGATCAAGTCTTTTTTAAAAGGCATGCCTCTTTGGTTAAAAGATAAGCTGTATATGAAAGACCTGATCCTCAAAGAGCTGGGTTTTGACGGCGATGTTGTTTTTGCCCAGCATCATGAATCACACGCAGCCTCTGCATTTTATCCCTCGCCATTTAAAGAAGCGGCAATACTGACAATGGATGGCGTAGGTGAATGGACCACTACGAGTTATGGCGTGGGAAAAGACAACACTATTGACCTTTTAGGCGATATTAAGTTCCCGCATTCCCTGGGGCTTCTTTATTCAGCGTTCACTTATTATGTTGGCTTCAGGGTTAATTCCGGCGAATATAAATTGATGGGGCTTGCCCCGTACGGAGAGCCCAAGTATGTTGATATCATTAAGAAAGAGCTGATAGATATCAAAGAGGACGGCTCATTTAAACTTAACATGAAGTACTTTAATTATTGCGCCGGGCTGACAATGACGAACAGAAGGTTCAACAAATTGTTCGGCGGCCCTCCAAGAAAAGCTGAAACGAAGATAACGCAGAAAGACATGGATATTGCGAGTTCGATACAGAAAGTCACAGAAGAGGTCATGCTGAAAGTTGCTGACCATGTTCATGAAGTGACCAGGCAGGACAGCCTTTGTCTTGCGGGCGGAGTTGCCCTCAATTGTGTCGGCAACGGGAAGATCTTAAAGCAAAGTAAATTCAAGAATATATGGATACAGCCTGCGGCTGGCGATGCCGGCGGAGCGCTTGGTGTTGCTTTATATATTTGGCACCGGTATTTAGGCGAGGAGAGAGTGGTTGATGGGGTCAATGACCTGCAAAAAGGGTCATACTTGGGGCCTAAGTTTGATAACCAGGAGATTAAAGAGTTCCTGGATAATGAGGGTGCCCCTTATGAATATCTTGAAGATGACCAGTTATGCAAAAGTGTCGCTGCCTGTATTGATGATGAAAGTGTGGTTGGCTTGTTCCAGAACAGAATGGAGTTCGGCCCGCGCGCACTGGGATCACGAAGTATTATCGGCGACGCGAGGTCCCAAAAGATGCAGTCGATAATGAACCTGAAGATCAAGTTCAGGGAATCTTTTCGTCCGTTCGCGCCAAGCGTTTTAAAAGAAAAAGTTTCTGATTATTTCGACATGAAAGGGGAAAGCCCTTATATGCTGCTTGTCGCGCAGGTGAGAGAGAACAGGGTCAACAAGGATTCTGTTAATGCCAAAGTTGAAGGTCTGGATAAGCTGAAAGTATCGCGCTCTGAAATACCTGCTGTTACTCACGTGGATTATTCAGCTAGGGTTCAGACAGTCTCGGGAGATTACAATCCTGTATTTAGAAATATAATCAGGGAGTTCAACAAGCTTTCAGGTTGCCCTGTGGTGATAAATACATCGTTTAATATAAGAGGAGAGCCTATTGTATGCACTCCGCAGGATGCTTACAGGTGTTTTATGTGCACGAATATGGATTATTTGGTGATCGAGAATTTCTTGATCGATAAAAAGAAGCAGCCAAAGAACGATAAATATAATAAAGAGAATCTGTCATTGATTTTGGATTAAATATGGATAAGAAAACAAAAGACCTCCTGGCTTTCGGATACGGATTGGCATTGATCATTCCGTTCATTATTATTTTACGCAGCATGAAATACAGCATGAGCTTTTCTTCATTTTTCATTGTATTTGCCGCAGGCCTGGTATTTTTGCTTTATGTGGTGACCAGGATCATAAATTTAAAACCTTCGATCAATATCTGGATATTGTACCCGCAATTCTGTGTTTTGACCTTTGAGATCATTCACGGCGCAGGCTTTGTTTCAACGTTTTTACTGACGTTATCAGCCATAATACTGATATTGACGATACATAAGCCGGATTCTTTAGAGCCTTTATTGGCGGTATGGATGAAAGGCGCGCATTTTATCGGTTCGGTCATTACGAACGCAATATTGATCATATTCTTTTATTGTGTTTTATCGCCGGTGGGTTTGATCTTTAGGCTTATAAAAAAGGACCTTTTAGACAGAAGGATCGATCATAAAGCAGATTCCTATTGGAACATTGAGAAAGAGATCAAATTTAATAAAGAACATTGTCTGAGACAATTTTAAAAAGGAGTTTATCTGTGGCAAAAATATCCATTATAAAAGAATTTTGGGAATTCTTGAAAGTCAGGAAAAGGTACTGGCTTGCGCCTATTCTGATAATTCTTGCTCTTTTGAGCATTCTTATCGTTTTTTCACAAAGCTCGGCAGTTGCCCCGTTTATTTACACTTTGTTTTAATGAAGGATAAAGGATGAAAATGAAGCTCGGTAAAGAAAAATTATTGGAGATATACAGGTCGATTTCAAAGATACGTAAAGTTGAACTGAAGATCGAGGAGCTATATCATCTGGATGAAATGAAAACCCCCGTGCATTTATGCCTGGGGCAGGAGGCTGTTCCTGCAGCTGTTTGTGCAAACCTGAAAAGAGAAGATATGATCTTCAGCAATCATAGAAGCCACGGCCACTATCTGGCAAAGGGCGGTGATATGGGCTCGCTTATTGCCGAGTTCTATTGCAAGGAAACAGGTTGCGCCAAAGGCCGCGGGGGGTCAATGCATGTTATTGACACTTCCGTAGGGCATTATGGTTCTTCAGCTATTGTCGGGGGGAGTATACCCCATGCTGTCGGAGCGGCGCTTGCTTTTAAAATGAAGAAGAAAGGCCTTGTTGCTGTTTCATTTTTTGGTGATGCTGCAAGTGAGGAAGGCGTGTTCTATGAAAGCATGAATTTAGCGCAGCTTAAAAAATTGCCGGTTGTTTTTGTTTGCGAGAATAATCGCTATTCTGTTTGTTCACATGTGTCTGTACGCCAGCCTAACGAGGATATTTCTATGAGGGCAAAGGCATTTGATATACCTGCTAAACAAGTTGACGGCATGAACGCTATTGAAGTTTATGAAGGGGCAAAGGCCGCCATTGAACATGCAAGAAGTGGCAAGGGCCCGTATTTGCTGGAATGCAAGGTCCAAAGATGGAGAGGGCATGCAGGGGCGGGGGACCCGATGAAAGATCAATATAGAGTGCCCGAGGACCTTGAAGATTCATCAGTAAGGGACCCCTTGGAAGAATATAAAGAATATCTGTTTGGAAAAAAAGTTTCTTCTGATGATCTTAAAATGATAGATCAGGATATCGATGAACAAATAGAAGCGGCCTTTAAATTTGGGCAGGAAAGCCCTCTTCCGGATAAGGCAGAGCTGGAAAAATATTTGTTTGCGGAATAAAGATTATGCCTTGGACAAAATTACAAGTTGAAAGGGAAGAGCCTGAGTTCGATGAATCTGTCGGGCAGGATGTGAGAAAGCTCAGCTATGGCGAAGCCCTGCATGAAGCATTGGATCAAGCCCTTGAAAGAGACCCCTCTGTTTATGCTATGGGCCAGGGAGTTAATGACCCCGGGGGGATGTTCGGCTCAACGGCGGACCTTTATAAAAAATACGGTACGGAAAGGGTTTTTGATGTGCCGCTGGCCGAGGAAGCAACTGTCGGAATGGCTATCGGTTCTGCCATGGCAGGAATGAGGCCGGTCTCAATTCATAACCGCCCTGACTTTCTTTTAATGGCAATGGACCAGATCGCTAATCATGCAGCCAAATGGAGCTATATGTTCGCAGGGCAAGTTCCTATACCGCTAGTTATCCGCGCCTGTATAGGCCGAGGGTGGGGGTCTGCAGCTCAGCATTCACAGGCCCTGCAGTCCTTATTTGTGCACGTGCCGGGGCTTAAGGTAGTAATGCCGTCAACCGCTTATGATGCCAAAGGGCTTTTTATCACGAGCGTTGCGGATAATAACCCGGTGATCTTTATTGAGCAGAGGTGGCTATATAAACACAAAGGTTATGTCCCTGAGCATGTTTATTCTATTCCTTTTGGTCAGGGTGTCGTCAGAAAAGAAGGGAAGGATGTCACAATCGTCGCTGTATCTCATATGGTCATTGAATCATTGCGGGCTGCCGAAGAGCTTGAAAAAAAAGGTATTAGTGCCGAGATCATTGACCCCAGGACGCTCAATCCTCTTGATGAAGGGATAATTTTAAAGTCGGTTAAAAAGACAGGCAAGCTTATTGTCGCTGACCTGAGCTGGAAGAACTGCGGGTTTAGCGCTGAAGTTCTTGCGAGGGTCGCTGAAAAAGGATTTCACCTTCTTAAGAAGGCGCCTGCGAGAGTTGCCTTTCCGGACATACCAACTCCGAGCAGCTATGTGTTGGAAGACGAGTTCTATCCCGGGGTCGAGGATATTATAAAAGCGGTTGAGGCAATGGTTAGATAATAAAGTCGGGAAAAGTGGAAAAATGAACAAAGGATCGAGAATATTAATAGTCGGGCATGATGACATAATTGACAGTTCTTTGTTCTGCTATTTTAAGGCTAATGATTATAAAAATGTCTTTTCCTCTGCAAGATATCCTCTTGATACAACCTGCCAGGAAGAAGTAAATGATTTCTTTGAAAAACAAGGTCCGGAATATGTATTCCTGGCATCAACCCGCTCGGGCGGTATCGAGGCGAACCAGAAGTTTGGAGCCGAGTTCATTTACCATAATTTAGCGTCCCAGAACAATATAATTGAAGCTTCCAGCCTTGCAAAAGTAAAGAAGCTTGTTTTTTATGGAAGCTCTTGTGTTTATCCTAAGGTTTGTCATCAGCCGATGAAGCCGGAATTTATCCTTACCGGTAAAATGGAGGAGACCAGCGAGCCTTATTCAATTGCGAAAGCCGCAGGAATAAAGATGTGCCAGGCATATAAAAGGCAATACGGATTAAACGCTATAGTCATTATCCCGGCAACTGTTTATGGCCCGCAAAGTAATACTGACATAGAAAGGGCCCATGTTATAGGGGCATTGATAAATAAGTTCCATTGTGCAGTTAAGGATAATAGTGCTGAAGTGGTTGTCTGGGGTACGGGTAAGCCGAGAAGAGAATTTATCTTTGCTGATGACCTTGTCAGGGCGTCACTGTTCTTAATGGAAAGTTATGTCGGGGAAGAAGTGGTCAATGTGGGGACCGGTTCGGATATAACGATAAAAGAGTTGGCTGAAAAGATCGCGAAAGTTTGTGGGTTTACAGGAAAGATAGTTTTTGATAAAACTAAGCCGGACGGGACAATGCAAAAGCTGCTTGATAACAGCAGATTAAAGGATTTGCGTTTTGATTTTGAGGTTGGGCTGGAAGAAGGCTTAAGAAAAACGTATAAGTGGTTCCTGAAAAATCGCTAGTATAAAGATGCCAATTTGGCACCTTAAAGAGGGGTAAGCATAGTAAATATTTACCTTTTGCTTTTACTGAGCAAGGGGTAGCGCTTTATAACTTTCATATTTAGAAAATCGTTTTTAACAAGAAGGAGAGGTTGATGAACATTTTGGTGACAGGTGGTGCAGGATATTTAGGGGCAGTTATGGTCCCAAAGCTGTTGAAAGAAGGGCACAAGGTCACGGTCCTTGATAATTTTATGTACGATCAGACATCACTGCTGGATTGTTGTTATGATCAGGACCTTACTATTGTAAGAGGGGATACAAGGGATAAGGTGCTTGTGAAAAAGTTGTTAAAAGATGCTGACGCGGTTTTTCCATTGGCCTGCCTTACCGGTGCGCCATTGTGCAAGAAAGAGCCTGAGGCTGCAAAAGCGATCCTTTTGGACGCTGTAAGAATGATACTTGGCCTGAAAAGCAAGGACCAGATGGTCATATTCCCGACTACAAATAGCGGTTACGGGGTGGGTGAAAAGGGTATTCATTGTACGGAAAAAACTCCGCTAAGGCCGGTCTCGCTTTACGGGACATTAAAGGTCGACGCTGAAAACGCGATCCTTGAGGCCGGAAATGGCATCACGCTCAGGCTGGCGACCGCTTTCGGTGTCAGCCCGAGGATGAGGCTGGACCTTTTGGTAAATGATTTTACGTATAGGGCGGTTTATGACCGTTTTATCGTTCTTTTTGAAGCGCATTTCAAGAGGAATTTTATTCATGTCAGGGATGTTGCAAATGCATTCATTCATTCTCTGAATAATTTTGATAAGATGAAAAATGAGCCTTACAATGTCGGGTTAAGCGATGCTAATCTGAGCAAATCAGAGCTTTGCGCTGAGATCAAGAAGCATGTTCCTGAATTCTATTTTGTTGAGTCAAATATAGGCGAAGACCCGGATAAGCGAGATTATGTAGTAAGCAATGAGAAGATCGAAAAGACAGGGTTCAAAAGGGAAGTATCATTGTCCGACGGCATACAAGAGTTGGTTAAGGGATACAACATAATTAAAAGAAACCAGTATGCGAATATATAGATGAAAACAGATATCGTTCTTGTTAAAGCGAACAATCAGAAAAAGATATTTCAGGACCTCAGTAAGGATCTTTCCGGTAAAGAGCCGCCTTTATGGATCATTCTAACGGCGGCATTCCTTCGTGAAAAAGGTTTCACTGTTTCTGTTATTGACGCTGAGGCTGAGAATTTAGATGTTAAAGAAACGGTAAAGAGGGCAATGGCGTTTGATCCCTTGCTGGTTTCTGTGATAGTCTCTGGCACAAATCCATCTGCATCAACTATAAATATGCCTAGTGCCCGTGATGTCTTGGCTGGATTCAGGGATGCAGCGCCGCAAGTTATCAGGGCGATCGGGGGATTACACCCGTCGGCTCTTCCCGAAAGAACGTTAAGGGAAGAACCGGCAGATTTTCTTTTTAAAGGTGAAGGATTTAGGGCGCATGCTGAACTATTGGATGAATTAAAATCCGGTAAATCCCGGGCGGATGATTTTAGCATTAAAGGTCTATGGCAGAATAAGTCAGGGAATATTGTCCCTAATCCTGATGATCCTAATATCGAGGACCTGGGAGAGTTGCCAATGGCGGCTTGGGACCTGCTCCCAATGGATAGATACCGTGCGCACAACTGGCATTGTTTTGGCCACATAGAAGAAAGAAATCCATATGCTGTTATATATACAAGTTTGGGCTGTCCGTTCAGGTGTGGGTTTTGCTGTATAAACGCTATTTTTGGAGGCCCGGGGATACGGTACCGCCCTCCTGTTAAGGTGATCGAAGAAGTGGACTATTTAGTTAAAAATTATGGCGTGAAGAATATAAAGGTCCTTGATGAATTGTTCGCGATGAACTGGAGACATGTTGAAGAGATCTGCGACGGACTGATAGAATTGGGGCACGAACTTAATTTATGGGTTTACGGGCGGGTTGATACTGTAAAGCCGTTTATGCTCGAGAAAATGAAAAAGGCCGGGATCAATTGGATAGCTTATGGTTTTGAAGCAGGCTCAAAGAAGGTGCGCGACGGCGTTTCAAAAGGAAGATTTGACCAGGACCAGATCAAAGAGATCGTAAAGATGACCCACGACGCGGGGATAAATATCGTAGCTAACTTTATATTCGGTTTGCCTGATGACGACAAAGAGACGATGCAGGAGACTTTAGACCTGGCAAAGGAGCTGAATTGCGCTTACGCGAATCTGTATTGCGCTATGGCGTATCCTGGCTCGCAGCTTTATAATGATGCTGTCGAACAGGGTTTGGCGCTCCCAAAGGATTGGAGCGCATATTCACAGTTCAGTGTTGACTCGCTGCCGTTACCGACAAAACATTTATCTTCAGGAGAAGTCCTGAAATTCAGGGATCTTGCTTTTGACGATTATCATGCTGACCCAAAATATTTAAATATGATCAAAGAAAAGTTCGGCGAGAAGACGCTTGAGAACATAACAACGATGTGCTCGGTAAAGCTTAAAAGGAATAACTACGAATATAATGATAATCAGTATTTTTCTAATACAGGAGATATTTTATGATCATCAGCAGGACACCATTTCGTATGTCATTTTTCGGCGGGGGGACAGATTATCCAAAATGGTTCGAGGAGAACGGGGGAGCTGTTTTAGCCACTACGATAAACAAGTATTGTTATATCACATGCCGTTATCTGCCGCCGTTTTTCAAGCATAAATCAAGGATAATCTATTCTCAGATGGAGCATGTTAACAAGGTCGATGAGATCGACCATCCGGCAGTCCGGGAGGTGCTGAGGTATTTAAAGATACGCCAGGGCGTTGAGATCCATCATGACGGGGACCTTCCTGCAAGGACAGGCCTGGGCTCAAGCTCTTCTTTTACTGTCGGGCTTCTTAATGCGCTTTATGCTTTAAAGGGCAAGATGGTCTCAAAGGAACAGTTGGCCAAGGAAGCGATATATATAGAACAAAATAAATGCAATGAGAATGTCGGCTGTCAGGACCAAATGCTGGCTGCATATGGCGGCTTGAATTTTATTGAGTTCGGAGGCAACCAGCATTTGCAGGTCCATAAAGTGACACTTACCCAGGAAAGGCTCAAGCTTCTTCAAGAACACCTTATAATGGTCTTTACCGGGTTCCACAGGCCTCCGGATTTTTCAAAGAACCTTGACCCCCAAGTTCACAGGGAATTAAAGAGGACAACATCTTCTGATATTGTCAGCCATCAGCTTAAAGAGATGTCGAAGAAGAAAAAGGAATTGAAGGCAATGCATCAAATGGCCATCAAGGCTTTGGATGTATTGAACAGTGATGACAATCTTGAAGGTTTCGGCAACCTACTTCATGAGAGCTGGCTTATTAAAAAAGAATTGTCGAGCAAAATAACAACTCCGGATATTGATAATATATATGATGTAGCAAGAAGCGCGGGTGCTGCAGGCGGAAAGCTTTTAGGGGCAGGCTCGGGAGGGTTTTTCCTGTTGTTCGCGCATAAAGATAAGCAAAAGAAAATAAGGGAAAAACTGAAGAAATTATTGTTCATTCCTTTTGAATTTGAGAATTT
>MHHG01000064.1 GCA_001805965.1 Omnitrophica WOR_2 bacterium RIFOXYA2_FULL_38_17
ATCTTAAAAAAACGATATTTAGATCGAATCATGCTTCAAATTATCTTTCCCTTGAAGGGGCTTTTCCAAAAGATAAAACGATGATGTTAAATGTTCTTAAGTTAGCACTGGATGGTGAGGTAAGGCTAAGGCCGGAGATCTTAAGAGGGTTGTAACAATCAAGGCCATAATATGAATTGCAATGGACAAAATTAAACTTATAGTAACAACAACATTCGGGCTGGAAGCGGTTGCAAAAAAAGAACTGATCGCTCTTGGCTTTGAGAATTTTATAGCGTCGGATGGTAAGCTTGAATTTGATGCGGATGTGAGCGATATTCCAAAGCTGAATATCTGGCTCAGGTCTGCCGACAGGGTGCTTATAAAGGTCAAGGAATTTAATGCCGCTGATTTTGATGCCCTTTTTGACCAGACAAAAGATTGCCCGTGGCATGATTGGATCAATGTGGAAAGCAAGATAACTGTCATAGGCAAATCTGTAAAATCCACTTTGCAAAGTGTCCGTGCTAATCAATCTATTGTCAAAAAGGCTATTATAAAAGAGTTGCAAGAGAAATATAATAAGGAAAACTTTCCAGAAACTGGTTCGGAGGTTGTCGTTCAGGTTTCTATATTAAAGGACATTGCTCAGCTGACAATTGACACTACAGGTGTTGGCCTTCACAAAAGAGGTTACAGGGTTGATACAGGTGATGTTCCTATAAGGGAAAATCTAGCAGCTTCGCTCGTTCTTTTAAGCTATTGGAACAAAAATAAAATACTGATCGACCCTATGTGCGGCTCAGGCACGATTTTAATTGAGGCAGCAATGATCGGAAGAAATATAGCACCCGGACTGAACCGTAAATTTGTATCTGAAGAATGGTCTGCTATTGATAATAAGTTCTGGAAAGAGGCAAGGAAAAGTGCGCATAATACTATTCATCCGTCAGGGAATTTGAAGATCTTCGGCTATGATATTGATAGAAAAAGAATAGAGGGCTGTAAGATCAATGCTAAAAATGCAGGGGTTGAAAATGATATTATATTTAAGCGCCAAGATGTAAATGAGTTAAAGATCGATTGTGAAAATGGAATGATAATATCAAATCCTCCATATGGGATTAAAATGTCGCGTGAAAGCGATATTCATAGTATTTATGATGCCATAAATGCAGTTTTTAAAAACATGCCTGGATGGGCAATTTATATAATAACGGCAGATAAAAATTTCCCTAAATATTTTAAAAGGGCAAAACCCGATAAAGTGCGAAAATTGTACAACGGGACAATAGAAGTGAATTATTATCAGTATAGATAAATGAAGGGGACAGTCCCCAAATGGGGACTGTCCCCTTAACTAGGAGTTTTATTTGTTGCATATTTTTATAGATGCGGATGCGTGCCCTTTTAAAAGTGAGGTGTATCGTGTTGCAAATCGATATTCACTTAATGTTACATTGGTGGCCAATTCCTGGATGAGAGTTCCTGATGAAAAGTGGATCGAGCTTAAAGTCGTTGGGGAAGGTTTTGACGAAGTCGATGATTGGATAGTTGAAAATGTTCAAGCGAATGACATAGTTATTACTGCTGACATATTGCTTGCTAGCCGGTGTTTGAAGGAAGGCGCACGTGTTATTGGTTCAACCGGAAAATCGTTCACTGACGATAATATATGTGATGCTGTTGCAACCCGTAATCTGATGGCAGAGCTTCGTGATTCAGGAGAGATAACAGGAGGGCCACCTCCGATGCAAAAATGTGACCGATCGCGTTTTCTTCAAGAACTTGACGTAGTTGTACAATCAATTCGCTGTAAGCATTCGTTGAAATCCAACGAATAATATTTTGAGGTTATATAATAGATGGGTGATATTGACTTAAATTCCGTTAGGATAGATAAATGGTTGTGGGGGGTTAGGATCTGTAAAACACGGAAAGTGGCCTCTGAATTGTGTAAACAGCACAAGGTCTTGGTTTATGGTCAGCCTGTAAAGGCATCAAGAGAGGTAATGCCGGGACAAGTTGTGATGGTTAAAAGGGATGGGATAGAGTGGCAGTATAAGGTTATTCAATGTCTTGATAAGCGGGTAAGTGCACCTTTGTCATTAGAATACAAAGAGGATATTACACCCAAGGAGACTTTGGAAAGACTGAAGATTATTAATATGGACTTGATGCCACGAAGGCCAAAAGGATCAGGCCGTCCCACTAAAAAAGAACGCCGGACTTTGGAAAAGATTAAAGAAAAGTAAAAATAAAGGAATTTCAATGATAATAATCGGCCATCGCGGCGCATGTGGTTATGAGGCAGAAAACACGATAAGGTCTTTTGAAAAGGCTATTGAACTTGGTGCTGATTATGTTGAGCTTGATGTGCAAAAGACACTTGATGATGAGATCGTTGTTTTTCACGATAAAAGATTGCCCGACAAGACTCTGATAGAAGATATTACACTGTTAAGTCTTAAAAAGGAACTGATGAAGGTAAGGATAAATGTTCCGACGCTGGATGAAGTGCTTGAATTCATAAAGGGTAGAATAGGTGTCAATATTGAAATAAAATCCAGAATGCCTGCCGGTTTAATTACAGGAAAAATAAAAAATTATAAATGTGACCTTGATAAGGTCATTGTGTCATCATTCATGCACGATCTTTTGCTAGAGATCAAAACAGCCGCACCTAACATTAAAACGGGCGTTCTTTTGGAAAGCAGGCCGTTAGACCCTTTTAATATTCTGAACAAGTTGAAATCAAGCATAATCATTCAAAATCATGAGTTTGTTGACAAGGATTACATTGATATGGTGCATGATGGCAATGCCGAGATCTTTGTATGGACAGTAAATGAACCGGAAGATATCAAGAAAATGATGGATCTTGGTGTTGACGGTATCATTTCTGATTTTCCTGATAGAATTAAATTAAGGGGACAGTCCCCAAAAAGAATTGAGGGGACAGTCCCCAAAAAGGGACAGAGCAAGCTATAGTGGTGTTTCCCAGACAGGGCAGCCTCCCTTTATAGGAGCAACAATGGAACAAGAACGTGGTAACTTATTTGAAGGAATTTCAAAGCAGTTGCCAAAAGAGGTTTTTAGTCAGCTACTTGAAACAGGCAAATTCCGATTGGAGCGCATAGTTTCACAAGGGCAAAGTACTTCAAAGGGAGAATGGCTTGAACAGGATCAAAATGAGTGGGTTGTTTTATTGAGCGGAGCGGCCATTTTGTCTTTTGAAAAAGATGTGAATCAATTTAACATGAAACCCGGAGATTATCTTCATATTCCTGAGCATTGTAAACACCGTGTTGAATGGACAGATCCAAAAGTCAAAACTGTTTGGCTTGCTTTGCATTATTAAAGGTTAAAGGGGACAGTCCCTAAAAAGGGACAGAGCAAGTGATAAGATGTGTCATCAGCATTTAATATTATGAATCATCCTGAATTTACACAATTAAGACGTTTGATAGATAATGCTATAACTTTTAATGATTTGGTGCTGGCAAAAAAGCTTGCACTAAAAGGCTTGACCATGTCCCAGGAAATGGAAGTTATAGGTGAACAGATGTTCTTTCGCGCACAACTTGAAATAATTGATGAACATTTTGAAAATGCTATAAAATATTTGGACAATGCCATTAAATATAATCCGACGGACGGGGCTGCTTATAACGACAGGGCATTATGTATGATCGAGCTTGGGATCATAGATGGTGTTCTTGGATATTTTGATAAAGGCATTGATGCTGAGCCTGACTATGAAACGATATATCATAACAAGGGATGGTTTTTAAATAATTTGGGACATCATAAAGAAGCGTTGTCTCTGTTTAAAAAAACTTTGGAGCTTGCGCCTGACCGTGCTGTGACTTATGAGAATATTGGTAATGTTTACGAATCTTTAGGTAAAATGGATGAAGCGGTTATTGCGTACAAAAAAGCATTAAGCCTTATTGATCCAGCCTATGAAGATATAATAAAACAGATAACAATAAGAATAAAGGGGACAGTCCCTAAAAATGGACAGGGCAAATAAATAATAAAAAGATGCTCTGTCCCCGAATGGGGACTGTCCCCTTTTAATTATCTTCTTTTATTTGCGACCCAGAACTCGAGGCGGTTTCCGAACAGCATTCTTGTCTGTGCGTCGAGTGCGGGTAATGTGCTTAGGAAAACAAAAATAAGGGGCATCAGCAGCCATTGAAGAGCGAACAAGAATTTCTTTAAGAAAGAATATTTTATTTTTGTTTTGGGAAGCAATAATATGCTCAATATAATTGAAATGATCAGTGAGATGGAAGCGAGATGGAAGATTATTCCGGAAATGTAAGGAGCGTTGTAATAGACGACAGAACCAATAAATTCCTTTTTTGCTAGAAAGGTGGGGAGCCAGCTGATAATCGTTAAAATAAATCCCCACGTTGCCCAAGAAATATGGCCTTCCAGAAGTTTTAATCCATGGCGGATCTTATCATATAAAGAGATGTTTTTTGAAGCTATAAAAGCCCTCATTAAAATCGGGAAATTCTCGACTCCCCAGGCCCAACGGAGTTTTTGTTTATAAATGCTCTGAATTGTCTCCCAAATGTTATCTGAGATCGTAATATCCATTGAAAGTGTCGTATACATTGGAACAACAGAAAATTTACCGTCATAATGTATGAAAGATTTCCAGAATATTGCTGAATCATCCGATATCATATCTACCGGCCAATAATCAACATCAACGAGTGCCTTAAAGCTCATGCTATGGCTTGAAAAAGTAACAAGCTGCTCAGGATTGGTTGATTCAATAAGCTGAAAAAATGATGCGCCTGTCTCAATGACTCGTGCAAATCCTGGCACTTCCCAGATATTATTATGATAAACAGGTATAGGCTGAAAGCTGGCTTGAAGCCTGAAAGGGGTGACCATAAAATAGTAAGTGAGGCAGGCAAAATAATCAGGGTTCACTATCGTATCAGCATCAAAACAGGAGACAGTGATGTTTTCAAGTGGTATATGTTTCTTTCTGAAATACTCAGTGGCTTTTATTGCTGCCCATGTAACGTTCGAGCCTTTTACACGCGCTTCACCCGGAATATCAGACGGGTGAAGAATGATTATGAAATCCATAAAAATATTTTTATATGTTTTTTCAAGGCTCATTAATGCATCTTTGATCTCTTTTGGAGCGCGCTCTTCCAAGGCTAGAATGACAACTAGCTGCTTTAGCGAAAAATTTTGAGACCGTAAGCTTTCGATGCTGGGCTCAAGTATTTCTTTCGATTCTTTTGCAACAGGTAAAATTACAAGGTGGTAGATTTCTTTAGAAGGAGGTGGCAGCGAATCACATTTTCTTAAATTGAGCAACTCTTTCTTATGAATATAATTTGATAAGAGATTTTTAAAACTGGTTTTAGTGAAAAGATCAAGGTTCTCAATGTATCGGTTAAGATCATCAATCCCCTGGAAGCGGGACATCCAGTTGACTTTTGTTTCCATTTTCATGCGAAGAAATGAAATGACTAAAAAAATTGTCATGTAAATAAGACGGAGCAACCAGTAAAAGTCAAAGGCGATAATAGCTATCATTGCCCAAAGGGGTTTTAATAAAGACAGTAATATCAAAGAAAGGAGGATAGTCCAGCTTAAGATTCCCGGGGACATTTCAAAAAAGCGCTGTATTTTCTGCTCTTTTACGGATAATCCTTCTTTTGAATACGGGAATTTCATTGTGCTATTTTCCTTCAAGTTTGTTGATATCCTCAGAAACAGACTGAGGGATGATAGAATGGGGAGGTATAATTTCTAATGATACGAGCTTTAAGGTCTTGGGCTCAAGATAGTAGCATTTACCCGTAATATCAGAATAATAAATATGGCTGTTTTTCTTTATGCTTGTTATTTCCACTTCGCCGGGTTTATCAAAAATGTCCGCTTCAGTAAGATAAATATTGTCTGAGTCAGCATATAAAATATGCGAGCCCTTGTAAGCCCAAAATGCCTGTGTTATGTTATTTTTTCCGTTGACAAGCCAATTTATTGAAGCAGCTCTCTTATTTGCCAAGGCGTCCACTGCTTTGGAAGAAAAGATATCGAGGCTGCCGATCTTGTTTTTTGTCCAGAATAAAAGTTTTTTGTCCTTTTCCTCAAAATCAAATCCTTTTATGTTTTGTACAGGTATTTCGAAAGGAGAATGATTTATTAAAAGTTTTCCGTTATGGTCAAGGAATAAAACAGTATCCTTGATCTTAACAGAAGGAGTTATGTCTTCTTTGCTGTCGGTAAGAGGCTGGATAGATGCGTTATTTAAGTGTGAGTCTTGCTCAACCCCTTTATAATCCCATTTTCTTAAAGCTGAGTCCTGAAGCAATGTGTAGATTTCTTTATTTTTTACTTTAAAAGAGCGGACATTATTAATGATCTTTGGATAAAGGGCCTTGTCCTGTATGTTAAGGCGGTTTATATGGTTATCTTGAAGTGAAAAGAAAATTTTATCTTCATCAGGATCCCATAAAATTTGATCTGGCTCATCAGGGAATAAAGCGGTTATATCAGCTATTATAGAGTCACTGTTCTTGGGATTGATCCATAGAAATAAAGTATTTTTATCTGCACTTATCTTTAAGATGCAAATATTGCTTCCCTTGACAGTAAAGATCTTTAAAACTTTTGCTTTGGAATAAATTGAATCATTATTTAAAAGAGGTCTAAAAGATGATACTTTTGAAGGAATGATAGCATCGGCATGCAAGGATTGCTGAAAACTTTCGGATAATTTAAAGATGAAAAGGTCCTTAACCAAAGGGCCTCTACGGGCCAATACGAATGCTGTGTCTTCAATTGGAATCAGATCATCGAAAGGCAGTTTAGATAAAAAGTCTTTTTTCCATTCTTTCGGGACAGGTAAAATGCGGGTTAAGGCTATTGCTTTTTTCTCTTCAACGTGAACAGTTTTTTCGTATGGAAGATATTTTTCGTTAAAAAGTTTGATAGTATAATTGCCTTCAGGCAATCCACGAATGATTGTTGGAGTTTGTTCAGTTTGGATCACATTGTTTATGTAAATAGTGGTTGATGGAGGTAAGTTGGAAATGTAAATAAGGCCTTTGCCGACAACTTTCTGTGTCTCGGGATTGATCACCCGTCCCAAAATATACATAATGGTAAGCGGGCAGCCAATTATGTAAATTAGCACAAAAAGGTAAAAAAGTATGCGTCTAAAGATTGCCATAATAAGATATTAATAATGGATTATAAATTTTAATGTTGTAATCATATTCAATAATATAGTAAAAGTCAATAACAAAGACAAAGGGGACAGTCCCCATTTGGGGACTGTCCCCTTATTTTATTCTTATTCTTTTGTTTTTTTGTTGTGTTTTGAATATGTGTGGAGTATCATAATTCAAATGATTGAGCATGGTTATGAAAATCTTGAATATTAGATGCGATGAAATTAAATACCTATAAAAAAACTCTTTTTAAAAATTAACAATCACAAGCATGAATTTTTGGAAGCAGTGAAACAATTCATAAAAGGAGATTTAATTATGATAAAAATAAAAAAGCGACATTCTATTACTATGATATTTGTTTTTGTTTTTATTTTTGTGGCGTTGGTCTTCAGAACATTTTCAAAACAAGAAACAGATTGGAGCCAAGTAGAGTTTTCTGCTGACCGCAATGCTATAAGGATATTTGACCGCAGCACGGGTAAAATATATGTATATACTGAGTTTGAAGGAAAATTAGAAAAAGTTTGGATCTTGGATGAACTGGGCCAGAATATGCGTAAATTAAAGTAAATAATGTAAATTAAAATTTTGGAAAATGAGGTGAAAAATGAAAGTAATAAGACTAGCTGTCAAATTAATGATCGTTTTTGCTTTTTTGATGATGCTGTTTACAAACAAATGTTATTCGCAGGAGCTGTCTGATATTTCTGATACGGAATCATATGAAGATACTATGGTCAATACTTTTGAAGAAGCCCTAAAAAATAATGAGCAGCTTAGAAGTCGTTATGAGAACGCGACAGCTGAACAAAAGCAACAAATGACGGAACGCTGGCAGGCAAGGAAAGCTAAATGGAACAGCATGTCAGACGAAGAAAGATCATCAATGAAAGCAAAGATGCAGGAAGCCAAAGAAAAGTGGCAGGGTTTGTCAGAAGAAGAAAAAACAGCAAAGAAAGCAAAGATGCAGGAGGCCAAAGACAAGTGGGAAGGCCTGACAGAGGAAGAAAAGGCAGAAAAGAAAGCTAAGGCGCAGGAACGCAGAGCTAAATGGGGCTTTTTATCAAAAGAAGAAAAAGAATCAAGGAAAGCGAAAGTGCATGAAGTAAGAACCAAAATGGATAGTATGTCTGAGGAAGAAAAAGCATCTAAAAAATTCAAGATTAAAGAACGAAAAGCTAACCGTCATAATAGATAGCTTTTTAGAGGTGTTTACAAGTGAAGATAGTCCTCATAATAGCAGCAGTCCTTATTATATTCGCATCATTTGGCTATTGTCAGAACACTCAGGAATTACTTGGGCAAGTAGCTGAAATTTATAGCCAAAGTGAAACGACCGGCAATGGCCTTATTATGGGATTCTCCATGTGGGGATTAATAGGCGGTATTTTCTTCGGGAGCATTGGTTTTGTCGCTTTCGTATATGGGAAAAAGAATTCTGAATTCAGGCCAATGATACTGGGGCTGATATTAATGAGTTACCCGTATTTTATAAAGAGCACGATAGCATTGTATTTGGTTGGTATAACTTTGACTTTTATTTTATTTGTTTGGCGTGAGTGAACAAAAAAATATAAGATATTAAAGCGCTGTGAAGAAATTCATGGCGCTTTTTTTATCAAAATACAATCTTAAGTTTTAATTTGATCATATTTTTTTTAAATCTAACTAAATTTTTATATAACAAATGCAAAAAACGTAGGACATAATGACGTCGCCTTAACATTGGCAGTCCGTAAATACATTTTTTAGCATATACCTGAATAATTTAAACTATTGAATGTTAATTACTTGCAACAGCTTTTTCCTTAACCTATAATTAGTTTCTTGAAACAGGATAATTATTTATAGGAATTTTTTATGAGCAATCAAAGGTCCCGTAAAATTAATGGCAGTATAACTGAAGGTTCGCTGCGTTCTTCTATATGGAAATTGGCAATTCCAATGATGATAGGTGCGGTTCTTCAGAATTTATTTGCTTTGGCAGACCTGTTTTTTGTTGGAAAGCTTGGGCATATTGCGGTTGCTGCACTGTCAATCTCGGACATTATACTTGCTGTCATAATAATGTTAGCGATGGGTATTTCATCAGGCTCAACAGCTTTGATCGCGCATTTTGTAGGAAAAAACGATTATGACAATGCTGACAGCGTGCTCTTTCAAACTGTTATCATAAGCGCTGTTTGTACGTTCGCCATGATCATTATTGGACTATTCTGTACAACATGGCTTTTGCGATTGTTTGGAGCCACTCCTGCGATCATCCCTGCGGCTTCAGAATACTTAAAAATAAATTTTATATGGTCTATTTTTATTTTTTTATTTATAGGCATTAGTCAGGCACTAAGAGGATCGGGAGATGCTGTTGTTCCGCTAAAAGTTCTGGTGTTTGCAAATCTGCTCAATATTGCCCTTGACCCTATATTTATTTTCGGGTGGGGATTTATTCCCAGAATGGAAGTTGCGGGCTCTGCGATTGCAACTATTATCAGCGAATGTGCCGGGGTATGCATGCTTTTATGGCATTTATTGTTCGGCCACTCGACTTTGCATTTTCGAAAAGCGATCCTAAAAGTTAATATTACATTGATCGTAAGGATCATTAAGATAGGTGTTTTTGCTTCTGTTGAAGTATTATTGAGACAGATATCAATCCTTCTTTTAATACATTTAGTTGCTTCCTATGGAGATACATGCATAGCCGCATTTGGTATTGTGACGCAAATCAGGATGGCAATCATGATGCTTGGGCTGGGAATGGGCATCGCCTGTTCGGTGATCATTGGACAGAATATGGGGGCAGGGCACCCTGACAGGGCTGAAGAGGCAGGAAAACAGACCCTATTATATTATGAGTATATTGTTTTCCCGGTTGCAATTATCTTCTTTGTTTTTGCAAAAAGCATAGTAAGCGCATTTAACACCCATCCTGAAGTAGTCCAAATAGGAAGCAGTTTCCTGAGGTATATAGCGGTCACGCTTCCGTTTTTAGCTTCGGCTTTGATATTGGGGCGGGGAATAAACGGTGCCGGAGACACATTGGCCCCGGCGGTAATGACAGGAATATTTCAGTTAGGGTTCAGAATTGGTGTGGCATATTTAATCGCCATTGTTCTTAAGCTTGGGACAAATGGTTTGTGGGTTGGCATAAATGTTTCAGATATATGCCAGGGGATCACAATGTTTTGGTATTTTAAAAAAGGTTATTGGAAAAAATGTTACTATAAACAAAGCAGCGCTATAGAATTTGAAAATTTATAAAGCAGTTTTAAAAAGGAGTTAAGTTAATGCAATATATATTGTTGATAGGCGGTTTTGTCCTTCTAATTAAAGGGGCTGATCTTCTTGTTGATGGTGCTTCAAGCTTGGCAAAAAGATTAAAGGTCTCGGACCTTGTAGTCGGGCTAACAGTTGTAGCCTTTGGAACTTCTGCCCCGGAATTATCTGTAAATGTGCTTTCTGCTATAAAGGGGACTACTGATATTGCTATTGGGAATATTTTGGGCAGCAATATAGCGAACGTTCTTCTTATACTCGGGATTTCATCAATTATTTATCCACTCTTTGTTTCAAAAGGTACAGTATGGAAAGAAATACCGTTAAGTTTGCTAGCTGCAATTTTAGTTGCGGTTCTAGCCAATGACCAGATTATTGACAAACAGAGCTATTCTGTATTAAGCAGAATAGACGGAGCAATACTGTTATTGTTTTTTATTGTTTTTTTATATTACTCTTTCAGTATTGCTAAAAGTATAGAGGGAATAGATGATTATGTCACAACTAGGCAGAAGAAAGTATTTCATTCAATAATTTTTATAGTGTTGGGTTTAATAGGCTTGACTTTAGGTGGTAAATGGATAGTTGATGCTGCTGTTTTTATAGCACAAAAACTAAATATTAGTACAAAGCTTATCGGCTTGACTGTTGTCGCTGTTGGAACATCGTTGCCGGAATTAGCTACCTCTGTTGTAGCTGCTATCAAGAAGAATCCCGAAATCGCAATAGGTAATGTTGTCGGGTCTAACATTTTTAACATATTTTTCATTCTTGGCATCACTGCAATAATAAAGCCTGTTCCATTCCAGGGCAGTTTTAATTTTGATATCGGGATTGTAGTATTTGCCAGCCTGCTACTGTTTTTATTTATGTTCACTTGGGAAAAACATAAACTTGACAGGCCTGAAGGGATTATTTTTGTAGCTTTATATTTGTTGTATGTTTTTTATGTTATTGTTAGAGGATAAAAAGTAGAAAATAATAAATAAATAACTATAATGCTTTCATCAATAACCCTTATTGGATACTTATTAATTGCCCTAGAGCAAAAAGTCAAAATCAATAGAGTGGCAATTGCTGTTTTGCTTGCAGTATTTTGCTGGGGTGCCGTTTTAGTATATAGATTGCACCAGGACACGGTTATTATAAATTAGCTTAACTGCCATTTGGCAGATATTGCTCAGATACTGTTTTTTCTCATGGTTTCTATGACCATTGTTGAAATAGTGGATTCTTATCATGGCTTTCGGTTCGTATCTCAATTGAAAAAAAGCAAAGAACACTGTAGCTTTGCTATGGATAATATCAATAATAACTTTTTTTATTTCATCATTCCTGGATAATGTACCCACTTCTATCATTATGGCAACTCTTTTGCAGAAATTATTGCCAAAAGGGGAAAACCGCTTGATATTTGCATGCATGATCATTATCGCCGCTAATGCCGTTGGCGATGTTACTACAACAATATTGTGGATAATGTTCCTTTGACGGCAGCAGCTATAGGCATGTATGATATTAACATCTACCCGAAAGATTCTTTTATTTGGGAGTTTGTTGCTTATTGTGTCGGCACTGTCGGCAGCCTGCTTGTGATAGGATCTGCAGCAGGAGTAGTAGTTATGAACAAGGAAAAATAGATTTTAGCTGGTAGCTAAGAAAAATAATCTTTATTGTTTTTGTACGGTATTTGGCTGGAGCGTTGATCTTTGTGTTTTTATAAATTAAATATTTGAATAAAGGGACAAATTATTTCATTATCATAGAGGGTTTTAATCCTTAAAAAAGGAAGATATTAGATGGAACTATTAAAACACAATGTTTATATTGAAGGTTTATATCGTGCGATCGCGATCATTATTGTTTTGATAACCACATTAACTATGGGAAGGATAATGAAGAAAAAGTCTCGGAAGAATGAGAACTTCATGAAAGGTGATGAGACACGTATTAAGTTTTTCATGCATTTTGTTGTGGGTATTATTTATTTCTTCGGTATTCTTTTGGCTTTTTACATTGTCCCGGCATTCCGGACTTTAGCTGCTTCTCTTTTTGCAGGTTCAGGAGTTTTAGCCCTTATTATCGGGTTTGCATCCCAGCACGCGTTCGCTAATATTGTAAGCGGTATTTTTATCGCGCTGTTTAAACCTTTTAGTATTGGTGACAGGATAAAGCTCATAGGTAAGGAAATAGTCGGTGTTGTTGAAGATATTACCTTAAGGCATACGATTGTGCGTACTTTTGAGAACAAGAGGATTATTATTCCTAATTCAGTGATAAGTACTGATATAATTGAAAATGCTAACATAATTGAGGAAAAAACATGTAAGTTCTTTGAGGTCGGGATCAGTTATGACTCGGATATAAATAAAGCTATTTCGATTATCAGGAATGCTGTTATTAGACATCCTGATTATTATGATAATAGAACTTTCGAAGAAAAAGAAGAGAATGTTGACTTGGTTACTATTAGAGTAATGGGATTTGGAGATTCTTCTGTTAATTTGCGCGCATGGGTTTGGGGAAAAGATGCTCCAACTGTATTTAAAATTGTGTGTGATTTAAACAAAACTGTTAAAGAGGAGTTTGATAAAGAAGGCATTGAAATCCCATATCCTTATAGAACGGTCGTTTTTAAAGATAATAAGATAGGTAAAAGAATAAGTGAAAAAAGTTTAAAAGAATGATTTGCATTTAGAGGATGAAGATGCACTATAGAGAGATATTTGACATTGCTAAAAAAAAGGTAGAAGAACAAAAAGTGATCACTTTGGTTCTTGGGGTGATTATTGTTGCGATCATAGGAATTTTGGAGTACCTGTCCGGCTATAAACTGGGTTTCTCAATATTCTATCTGCTGCCGATTTGTACCGTGACATGGATAATATCCAAAAAAGTAGGATTGATATTGATATGGTTGCCAGATTGGGAGGGGATGAATTTGTTATTTTACTGTCGGAAACCTCAAGCTTGGCAGCTTTTGAGACAATTACCAGAATTAAAAATCAGTTGATCACAAAGATGAAAGAGAATAACTGGCCTGTTACATTCAGTATTGGGTTAGCCTCTTTTATTTTTCCTCCTAATTCTGCTGAATTTGCAATAAAAAAAGCTGATGAGCTTATGTATAAAGCAAAACGAAAAGGGAAAGATAGAATCTACCAGGAAGTGATCAAGGGATAAACATTTATGGCAGGTAAATCCAGAAAATTTATTGTATATTTTATTGTTTTGGCGATTATCTTTTTTGCAGTTATCGCAGCAGGGGGGGTAATTTTATTTACAAAAATAGGAACTGCATATGTTATTAAAAAAATATCCAGAAGCATTTCCGAAAAAAAAGAAATAGTCTGGAAAAAGAATGAAGGAAGTTTTATCAGCGGCATGGTCTATGAAAATGTTGAAATGGAAGATCTGGAGATGCTGCCAAAGCCAAATGTATTAAAAATTCAAAAAATTAGTATCAACATTGACGCTCTTTCTATGGAAGGCATATCCGGGTCATTAGAAAACGCTAGGCTTTTATTGCCAAACGCTGACCCGATTTTAGTTTACGGTACTCTCGATAAAGGCGTTTTGGATTTTAATGTTTATTCCAAAACTATATCCTTAAGTGAGGTCGAATCTTTAATAGAATCAAGTGAGTTGAAAAAAGTAAGTGGTGATTTATCTGAAATTGACATTAGGATCAAAGGGGATTTAAGAGAACCGCAGTTCGAGGGCGAATTTATTGTTAATAAAATCGATAAAGACGGCTTTTCTCTGATAAATTCACCTGGAACGCTTAATTTGATCATAAAAGAAGAAAATAATATTAAAGGTCTTTATGGTAATATAACATTGCAGAATGGAACGATTAGAGGTAAGAGAACTGCAATTGTAAGTTTAAAACCAAGCAAGATAATGTTTTCAGGCGACCCACAAAAGCCAGGCTTTGACATAAACGGAACATCACAAGTTGAAAGTATTAAATTGTCAATTGCATTAAAAGGTTCATTCGACAAACCTGACCTGCAGCTTAAATCAGACCCTCCGATGGAAAAAGACAGGCTTCTGCTTGCTCTTGCTACGAATAAAACATGGAGAAACACTCAGGACATTCTAGATAAAGGAGTGGTTTCAAAAGATATAGCCAAAGATTTTATTGATTATTTCATATTTGGCGGCCAAGGTAGTAATTTCGCTGAAAAGTTTGGATTAAAGACAGTATCAATTAAGTATGACGCAGAAAGCAAGGGTGTTACAGTCACAAAAGATTTGTCCGACAAATTGGAGGGAAAATATGAAATAGAAGAAAAAAATAAAAATGAAACGAAGGCTGATATAATACAAAAGATTGGTGGAGAATATAAAGTTACAGAAGCTTTATCTTTAGAGGCCCAAAAAGAGCTCAAGCAACAGTATGAAAATAATCAACCAGATAACAGTAAAACTGAGAGCCAATTACTTCTAAAATTCAAGAAGTCATTTTAATTCTTAAGTTAATAATCAGGATAAATGTTTGTTAAAAGTTTTGATCTAAATTTTAAAGGAGTTTAATTCGTTGATATTAAAATTTGTAGGAATTGGTATATGTTTAATGCAGTCTGCTATGTTTTCCGGCCTTAATCTGGGCTTTTTTGGAGTAAGCAGGCTTAGGTTAGAAGTGCAAGCTGCAACAGGCAATAAGGATGCTTTGAGAATATTGAATTTAAGAAAAGATGCGCACTTTTTGCTTGCAACTATATTGTGGGGGAATGTGAGTAGCAATGTCCTTTTGGCGCTAATAAGCGATTCTATACTTGCCGGTATAGGGGCTTTCTTGTTTGCCACTGTTGGCATAACATTATTTGGGGAAATTATGCCTCAGGCTTATTTTGCAAGGCATGCATTAAAGGCAAGCTCGGTATTAGTACCGGCCTTAAAATTTTACCAAATATTGCTTTATCCTATTGCTAAACCGACTGGCTTTTTGCTGGACAGGTGGCTGGGCAAAGAATTGGTTGTTTTTTTTAAGGAAAAAGAGATCAAAGTCTTGCTTGAGCAACATGCCGAGTCAGGAATAACTGACCTTGCCCGACTTGAAAGTTTAGGCGCTGTGAATTTTTTAACACTTGATGATATTAACATAGAGGAAGAAGGGGAGCGAATTAATCCTAAAAGCATTATTAAATTGATGTCATCAGAAAAAGGGCTGCCTGTGTTTCCATCTTTTGATAAAGAGTTTGACAATGTTTTTCTTCAAAAATTGCATGTATCTCAAGAAAAATGGGTTGTTATAACTAATGAAAGTGATTATCCGGTTTTTGTTTTAAACGCAGATCAATTTCTTCGTGATGCGATGTATGCAAAGGAAGTAAAAAGCACGTACACTTACTGCCATAGGCCGATCATAGTGACCCGCAAAGGAACAAAGCTCGGAGAGGTTATTTTAGAATTTAAGGTCAGGCCTGAGCATGAAGATGATGATGTTGTAGATAATGATATCATTTTGTACTGGAGTGATGAGAAGCGCATTATTACCGGAGCTGATATTTTAGGAAGGCTTTTAAGGGGGATCGTCAAGCGAGGGAATGTGGGTGAGCAAAAACAGTAAATTTATCTAAGGATAGATAATGACTATCAAAAAAATCATTTTATTAATTTTAGGGATTATTTTTGTTATTATTTTGGCCCAGAATACACAGGTCTTATCAATGCAAATATTATTTTGGAAGATCAGCATGTCCCGTATTATATTTATCCCTTTTATTATGATCATTGGTTTTATAATTGGATTCTTGGTCGGAAGAAAATCCTGGGATTGGTGACAAATAAACTATTTTACAGAAAACTACAGGAGATTAAAATGTCAAAATTATATAGAAAGAAAAAAACCATTGGCCATCCACCTGGTACAGTTTTAGATACGCAGAATTCTAACGGCAAAGCAATGATTACAGTGTTTGATTATGATACTAAAGTTTTTCAAGAAAGAGAAGTTGAACAGGTAGAGGAATGTTTACCTTTTAAAGAGTCGTCAACTGTTACCTGGATAAATATTGAGGGAATAGATTCAAACGTTATTAAAAAGATCTCCGATATATATGGCGTCCATTCTCTAGTTTTGGAAGATATTGTTAGCACGGGGCAACGTCCTAAGATGGAAGACTATGGAGATTATATTTATATAGTCTTTAGAATGATTTATTTTAACGATAAAGTTCATGATATCGTAGATGAGCAAATTAGTCTTATATTGGGGGAAAATTTTGTAATATCTATTCAGGAAAAAGAAGGTGATGTATTTGACCCGATACGTCAAAGAATTAGAGACTATAAGGGGCGTATACGCACTATGGGAACAGATTATTTAGCGTATACGCTATTAGACTCAGTTGTCGATAATTATTATGTTGTCCTTGAAAAAAGAGGTGAAGATATTGAAAACCTGGAAGAGGAGGTTATGATTAATCCTTCTAATTTAATCGCAAGAAAGATCCATAGTTTAAAAAGGGATATGATCTATTTGCGCAAACAGATCTGGCCTTTAAGGGAGGTTGTCAGCGGACTCCAGAGAAACGAGTCTAAATTGATCAAGAAACAAACAGGCCTTTTTTTGCGGGATGTTTATGACCATACAATACAAGTTATGGATACTGTAGATTCTTTCAGGGATATGCTTTCTGGGATCCATGACAGCTATCTTTCAGGTATAAGCAATAAAATGAATGAGATAATGAAGGTTTTGACAATTTTTGCTGCCATATTTATACCCCTGACTTTTATGGCCGGGGTTTACGGAATGAATTTTGAATACATGCCTGAGCTTAAATGGAAGTATGGATATTTTGTTTTATTGGGGCTGATGGCTTGTGTCGGTTTTGGGATGCTGTTCTTTTTCAAGAAAAAGAAATGGATATGATCTATTCCTAAATAAATATAAATAAAATTGGAAAACTGAGTTGTTGAAATTGTCATAAAAATATTCTTGATGTAAATTAAAAAGTGTTCAAACGGTTTTAATAAATAGAAGGGAGAGACAAAATGGGAGATAAAGGTAAGAAGGATAAGGATAAGGGAAACAAGCAGAAAAAAGCGAAAAAGGAAAAGAAGTAGAACAGGGAATTTAGATTGATGAAGAAAGAGCCAGTGGTTTAGATTGCTGGCTCTTTTTTGTATTAAGATATAAAGCTAAAAAATAGCAAAATGATTGTAAAGTGTTGAATTGTAGAGTAATTCGTCTGAATATCTATGGTCGTTTTGATTAAGCGTGGTATAATAATTTAAAATTGAAGAGCAGATTAAAAAGAAAAACCAATTTGCTCGAGAAAAATTTTGAATCAATGATAATATTGTAGTTTAATTTAAAATTTATTTAGGGAGGTACGCAATGAACAGGGAATTTAATAGGGGGTCAACAAGAATGCTTTTGAATGAGACAAAGGCCGGTGATGTCATGTCTTCACCTGCTAAAACATTGGAAGTTAATTCTCCGTTTAGCAAAGTTGAAGAAATGTTTGTTAATCAGCATGTAAGGCATTTGCCCATTGTTGATAGCAAAGGCGTACTGGTTGGCATTATAACGCAAAAGGACCTATATAAATTAGTTTCCCCAAGAAAGATTGTTGAAAAGACGCTTTCATTTGACGGAAGTAAAATACTTGACGGTAATGCTTATTACAGTAAAGAAGTGCTTGACGCATATATTCTTAAGTATGTTATGACAAAAGAAGTTTATACCCTTAAAGTGAATGATACGGTTGGCGATGCTATTCATTCGATCGTTTCTCATGAAATTAGTTCGGTTGTGATTGTAGATGACAAAAAAAAGGTTTTAGGTATAATTACAACTTTTGATATTATAAAACTAGCAGATAAAATATTTTTAGAAAATAAATAAGCTAAATGATCATGGCAAATCTTGATATATGGAGACGTGAATGACATCAATAAATTCTAAAGCAGAAAAGATAGAGCCCAATAAAATGGTTAATTGCCTAGAGCGCATTATGATCGAAAAGATCTCGCCAGAGATCGATGGAGGGGCTTTTCCAATCAAAAGGACTGTTGGGGAAAGTGTCGTTGTAAAAGCTAATATTTTTGCAGATGGGCACGATGAGCTCTCAGCCGTGCTTCTTTACCGGACAGTCAAGGAAGGCGCGTGGAGCGAAGTTTATATGAAGCCCATGGGAAATGATCATTGGATGGGATCATTTCATATAAAGAAAGAGGAAGATTATGTATATGCCATACGTGCATCTATAGATGACTTTAGCACTTGGCAAAAGGACATTGGAAAAAAAGTTTCCGCGGGGCAGCAGGATATCTTTGTAGATTTAAAGATAGGAATCCAGTTTATTGAGACTACTGCAAAAAGGATTAAGGAAAAAACTGCACTGAAAATAATTAATTCATATCTAGAGCAGTTGCATGCCAGTGAAGACATCAAAGTTCTTTCTTCGATACTTTTGAAGGAAGAGCTGCTACATATAATGCAGAAGAATATAGATGCTGTTAAACGTGCTAAATATAGCAAGGAATTAAAGATCAATGTTGATAGAAAATTAGCGAGATTTAGCAGCTGGTATGAATTGTTCCCGCGCTCCTGGAGTTCACAGCCTGGAAAGCATGGTACATTTAAAGACTGTGAGAAATTGCTTCCTGAAATTGAACGAATGGGATTTGATATTATTTATCTTCCTCCCATTCACCCTATTGGTAAAACTAACAGGAAAGGTGAGAATAATTCCGCTAAATGCAAAAAAAATGACCCTGGTTGCCCTTGGGCTATTGGCTCAGAAGAAGGAGGGCATAAATCAATTCACCCTCAATTAGGCACTTTAGAGTCATTCAAGCATTTTGTTAATAAGGCAAAAGAATTTAATATTGAAATAGCCTTAGACCTTGCTTATCAATGTTCCCCTGACCATCCGTATGTAAAAGAACATCCCCAGTGGTTTAAATGGCGACCTGATGGTAAAGTCCAATATGCTGAAAATCCGCCCAAGAAATATGAAGATGTTCTGCCGATCAATTTTGAGACCAGTGACATTGATAACCTTCGGGAAGAATTAAAAAGTATCGTTTTGTTCTGGATAGATCAAGGAATACGTGTTTTTAGGGTTGATAATCCTCACACAAAGCCTTTTATTTTTTGGGATGAGCTTATATTGGATATCAGAAATAAATATCCTGATACAATATTTTTATCTGAATCATTCACTCGGCCTAATATAATGTATAGGCTTGCAAAAGGAGGCTTTACACAATCTTATACATACTTTACTTGGCGTAATACAAAATTCGAATTTATTGATTATTTGACAGAGCTAACAAAGACAGATATAGCAGAATATTTCCGCCCTAATTTTTGGCCAAATACTCCTGATATATTGCCTCCACACCTGCAATATGGCGGGTGGCCTGCTTTTATAATGAGGGCTGTTCTGGCTTCGACGCTTTCTTCTAATTATGGAATATACGGACCAGTTTTTGAATTATGTGTTTCCGAAGCTATTGAAGGGAAGGAAGAATATTTAAACTCCGAGAAATATGAAGTAAAACATTGGGATTGGAATCAAAAAGGACATTTGAAAAATGTTTTATCGAGGCTAAATAATATTCGTAAAACTAATCCTGCTTTGCAATTTACAAGGAACATACAGTTTTGCGAGATCAATAATGATTGTATTTTGAGCTATTATAAGACAACAGAAGACCTTTCAAATATTATTTTAGTTGTAGTGAACCTTGATCCTTATAATACCCAGAGCGGCAGTTTGCAAGTGCCTCTTGATAAGCTGGGTATTGATAAAGAACGACCATATTCAGCTATTGATCTTTTGAACGGGGATAAATATATCTGGAAAGGTTATGCCAGTTATATTAAATTAGACCCTCAGCGATCGCCAGCGCATATTATAACTATAAAGCAGAACATATAATCCTGTAACAAAATCCGACTGTTTTACGTAGAGAAAGTATTTTTTAATGAGCTCTCAACGCATTAATATTGAAAATAATCCTTTGTGGTATAAAGACGCAATAATTTATCAGTTACATGTAAAAACCTTTAGTGACAGTAATGAAGATGGCATTGGTGATTTTAAAGGGCTCATACAGAAGCTGGATTATTTAAAAAATCTTGGCATAACAGTTATTTGGTTGCTTCCGTTTTATCCCTCGCCGTTAAAAGATGATGGTTATGATATTTCAGACTACTATGATGTCCATCCGCAGTATGGTACATTAAAGGACTTTAAGGAGTTCTTAAAAGAAGCGCATGAACGAGGATTAAGGGTAGTCACAGAGTTAGTTATAAATCATACCTCAGACCAGCATCCATGGTTTACCAGGGCTAAGCAAGCAAAGGAAAGTTCAAGTTATCGTGATTTTTATGTATGGAGTTCAAACGGGAGAAAGTATAAGGATGCCCGGATTATTTTTAAGGATTTTGAGCTTTCAAACTGGTCGTGGTCAGAAGATGCCAAATCATATTACTGGCATAGATTCTATTCACATCAGCCTGACCTGAATTTTGATAATCCCAGCGTTCAGAAAGAAATATTCAAAGTAGCTGATTTCTGGTTCTCATTGGGAGTGGATGGTGTTCGCTTGGATGCTGTTCCATATCTTTTTGAGCGAGAAGGTACGAACTGTGAGAACTTGCCCGAGACTCATGAATTTTTGAAAAAGTTGAGAAAGCACGTTGACAGTAAATTCAAGAATCGCATGCTTCTTGCAGAAGCTAATCAATGGCCTGAAGATGCAGTTAAATATTTTGGTTCAGGGGATGAATGCCAGATGGCATTTCATTTTCCTCTTATGCCTAGAATGTACATGAGCGTTCAAATGGAAGACAGGTTTCCTATTATTGATATACTTGAACAGACACCAAAGATGCCGCGGCTATGTCAATGGGCAATATTTTTAAGAAACCATGATGAGCTGACGTTAGAAATGGTCACGGATGAAGAACGTGACTATATGTATCGTGCTTATGCAACGGATGCAAGGTCTAAGATCAATTTAGGTATCAGGCGACGGCTTGTTCCTCTGCTGAATAACAATAGGCGCAAAATAGAGCTTATGAACGTTCTTCTTTTCTCATTGCCAGGAACACCTATAATATATTATGGCGATGAAATAGGTATGGGTGATAATCATTTCCTGGGAGATAGGGACGGCGTGCGAACGCCAATGCAATGGAGCCCGGACCGAAACGCCGGTTTTTCAAAAGCTAACCCGCAGCAGCTTTATCTGCCGGTAACAATTGATTCTGAATATCACTATGAAACAGTTAATGTCGAAACACAGGACAATAATCTTTCATCGCTGTTATGGTGGATGAAACGCTTTATTGCCATACGAAAAAGATTTAAGGCTTTTAGCCAGGGCAGCATTAAATTTTTATATCCAGATAACTCAAAAGTGCTATGCTTTATTAGAGAATTCAAGAATGAAAGCATTTTGATAGTAATTAATCTGTCAAGATTCTCGCAAACCGTTGATCTTGACCTGAAAGAATATAAAGGATTTACTCCTGAAGAGGTATTTAGCCAAAACAATTTTTCTATTATAAAGGACAGCCTTTACACTGTTACCTTAGGCCCGCATAACCATTTTTGGTTCTTATTGAAGAAGCCAGTAACATCATCTAAAAAAATATTGATGAAAACACCTAAAATACAATTAGAAAAGTCTTGGGAAGAAATATTTGACCTTAAAAATATGCGCATATTGGAATCTGAAATTCTGCCTCAATATTTTAAAGAGTGCCGCTGGTTCGGAGGTAAATCCCGTAATGTTCGAACAATTAGAGTAGCTGAACAGATCAGGCTTGATAATAAAACTCAATTATCCAGTTTATTGCTTGTTAATATAAGTTATTCCTCCGGGGGAGTGGAAACTTATTTATTGCCTCTTTCTTTTAGCTTTCTGAGGGATAATAATAATCTTGCCAAAGAATTTCCCCAAAGTATCATATGCCGATTATTGATTAACAAGAGAGAAGGTGTTTTGTATGATGGCGCATATAATACACAGCTACATCAGGTATTGCTTGATATTATTGCTCGCAAAAAAACAATTACTACTGATTTAGGCCAATTAATCGGATGCCCAGGTAAAAAGTCACTTTCTTTGCTTAAGGAGAATAACGGCAATCTTTCATCTCATTTGCTTAAAGCAGAACAAAGCAATACATCAGTATTATATGAAAACATATTCTTTATGAAATTATTCAGGAAGCTGGAAGAGGGAATCAATCCTGATATTGAAATAACAAAGTTTCTGGCAGAAAAAAAGAACTGTAAAAATACACCCTTTTATGTAGGGCATATTGAATATAGGAATTCAAAAAAAGAGCCTATGTCAATATGCTTGCTTCAGAGATTTATTCCTATTGAATCTGACGCGTGGAAATATACTTTAGACCACGTTAAGACTTATTTTGACCGGGTGCTTTCCAGCAAAAAGGAGGCAAAAGAGGAGAGGTCAGCCAAAGTCCCGGCACAACAATACAAAGAGATGAGACTTAATGAAACAGGTAAATTAATCGATGTGATATATCTTGAAATGATAAAAAAATTAGGGCAACGCACAGGAGAAATGCATATCAACCTTTCAGATGATTCGCAAAACATTGATTTTACTCCTGAATCATTTTCATTGTTATATCAACGTTCTGTATTTCAGGCTATGGGAAGCCAAAAAAGATTTGTTTTGAATTTGTTAAGAAATAATATGAGCAGATTACCAGAAGGCCTACAAAAAGAAGCGGAGATTGTATTATCAGCTGAGAAAAAAATTATACAAAGACTGAAGCTGATTATGCAAACTAAATACTCTGCCAAAAAAATACGTATTCATGGAGATTATCATTTAGGGCAGGTGCTTTTTACTGGAAAAGATTTTATTATCATAGATTTTGAAGGTGAGCCAGCACGCCCGTTAAGCGAGAGAAGGCTTAAAAGGTCAGCTATACGCGATATTGCAGGCATGCTGCGGTCTTTTCATTATGCCTCTTATGCGACTTTATTCCTTAATAAGTCTATCAGGGAAGAAGATTTTTCATTGCTGGAATCGGCGGCAGAATATTGGTATTTATATGTAAGCAATATTTTCGTAAGATCATATTTTGAGACAATAGGCCCGGCGGAATTTTTGCCTAAAAATGATGTTGAATTTAAAAATCTTCTTCAGATATATCTTTTGGATAAAGCTATATATGAATTAGGATATGAATTGAATAACAGGCCTGACTGGATACTTATTCCTTTAAGGGGTATTCAGCATGTGCTGAATAATTTTAAGACCAACTAAAAAAGATCACAAGAAATTATCTGGATTTATAAAAATGAACTTAGCTCAAACAACTAATAAAATATTATCAGGACGTAAAAATGATGCTTTAGGCGCTATATTAGGAAATGATGGCGTAAGCTTTTCAATTTATTCTAAATATGCAAAAGAGATATTTTTGTTATTATTTGACCCTTTTAAAAGTGACCCGACTGATATTATAAAACTTGAGAAAGGTGATAATGATATATGGGGCGTTTTTGTTCGGGATATTAAAGCCGGACAATTGTATGGATATAAAGTAAGAGGAGATTATGTTCCGCAAGAAGGTATGCGGTTTAATGAAAATAAATTGCTGTGTGACCCTTATGCGAAGGCGTTTTATGGGGAATTCATGAATAAGGATAATTTATTGTTTGGTTATGACGTAAATTCAAATGAGAGGGATCTATCCTACGACAGCAGAGATAATACGCATATTGCTCCAAGATCTGTTGTTATAGATGATAAGTTTGATTGGGGAAAAGATAAAAAACCGAATATTCCGCTGGAAAAGTTAATAATCTATGAAGTTCACCTTAAAGGCTTAACAGCGCACAAATCATCAGGCGTTAAAAATCCAGGGACTTATTTGGGATTTATTGAAAAGATACCATATTTAAAAAATTTGGGGATCAATGCAGTAGAGCTGCTGCCTATTAACCAGTTTTATAAAAGAGATGGTCTAGTGAAGATAGGCCTGACAGATTATTGGGGATACAATACTATTGGGTTCTTTGCGCCTGAGAATTCGTATAGTAATTGCGATACTATTGGATTCCATGTCCAAGAATTTAAAATGCTCGTAAAGGAATTACATAAGTCCGGTATTGAGGTAATAATGGATGTTGTATACAATCATACTGGTGAAGTTGATGAACTTGGCCCGACACTATGTTTCAGGGGCATAGATAATCCTTCTTATTATGCATTGACTGGCAGGGAGTATGGCCAGCCTTATCGCTTATATGTTAATGATGCTGGTTGTGGAAATACATTTAATGTGGAGAATCCTCCTGTTATGAATCTGGTCCTGGATTCTTTAAGATATTGGGCAGATATTATGCGTGTTGATGGATTTCGTTTTGACTTGGCATCTATTTTGCCTAAAGTTCAGGGCAGGTATTGTAAAGACTCACCTTTTTTTGATGCCATTGCCAAAGACCCTATACTAAAGAAAGTAAAGTTAATTGCTGAACCATGGGATTTAACAACATATCAAGTCGGAAATTTTCCTATGGAATGGTCGGAATGGAATGGAAAATTCAGGGATAATGCAAGAAAATTTATTAAAGGGGACCAGTATCAGGCTAAAGAACTGTCATATCGCTTGACAGGTTCACCGGATCTATATGGCGATGATGATAGGACACCCTATAACAGTATAAATTTTATTACATGCCATGATGGATTCACTCTAAATGATCTTTATACTTATAATGATAAGCATAACCAGGCTAACGGTGAAAATAATTTAGACGGAACAAACGAGAATTTTTCGTGGAATTGCGGGGTAGAGGGTGATACTGAGGATGAAGCGATCGTCCATCTTCGGAATAAAATGATAAAAAACGCATGGTGCTGTCTGCTGATCCCTTTAGGAACTCCAATGATCCTGGGTGGTGATGAGTTTATGAGAACTCAAAAGGGCAATAATAATGCTTATTGCCAGGATAACGAACTTACCTGGTTCGATTGGGATTATGCAAATAAACATAAGCATATGATCATGTTTGTGAAAAAGATCATTGCTTTTAGAAAAAAGTACACGATCCTGCAAAAAAGAAAATTTTTGGCCGGAGAAAGCCTTAATTTTAATAAGACAGAAGATATTACTTGGTATGGTTATAATCTGGACAGTGTGAATTGGGATGATCCAGAGCTAAAGATGTTTTGTTGCCATCTTAATGGAAATAAAGATACAGAAAAACCCGGTAATTACCATCTGTTCTTTATTTTAAACGCAGATTTTAATTCCCATACGGTCAAAATACCAGAATATTCTGGCATAAAATGGCATAGAGTAATTGATACCAGCCTTAAATCTGGCGGGGATATTCTTGAGGCAGGAAAAGAAATAAAGATTTCCCCGCAGGATCTTTATATAATTAATCCCAGGAGTGTTGTTGGATTGCTTGGAAAGTAATAATAAACAGGTTTACGCCTTAATGATAATTGAATGTGTTTGCGTAAAAAAATAACTAATCTATACATTTAAACAGGAGTAAAAATGAACGAGAACATAAATCAAGATATACTTGCTTTAATCGTCAAAATGCAGATTAAGCTGGATTCGATGGAAGAAAAGATAGATTCTTTAATCCGGCGATCAGAAAATAAAACATACAAAGAAAAAACCTTTTCAAAGCCTTATAGAGAGCATGATAAAGCTAAACATAAGCAGGAGAGAAAATATGGGGCAAGAAAGGATGAGGGTTCCAGCGAGCGTAAATTTTATCATGGAAGCCCATTTGGCAAGAAAAAGGAAACTGGTAAAAGTAATTTCAAAGGCAGAAAAAAGCCTTTTAATAAATCGTTAAGAGAAAATAAAGATGCTTTCTAAAAAATCTAATAGAGTTGTTTAAATAAAGAATTTGACAAATTTTAAAAATGAAATAAGCTATTAAAAAGAAAATATGGTAATCCCCCTAGCCAAAATATTATAAAGGAGAGGGGGATTTTTTTATGATTGATCTAACTGTACAACCACAGATGAAAACAAAAATAATATTACATCTTTTAAAAACCACTTTTGGATTTGATTCATTTCGTCCCTTGCAGGAAAAGTGCATTTTAACGGTTCTTGATAAGAAAGATACTATGCTCATAATGCCAACCGGAGGTGGCAAATCCTTATGTTACCAGATCCCATCATTGATATTTGACGGCTTGACAGTTGTCATTTCACCATTAATATCATTAATGAAAGATCAGGTAACGCAACTGAAAGAGCTGGGGGTTGAGGCGGAGGTTATAAACAGCACATTATCTCCTGAAGAATACAATACTAATAAAGGACTTGTCAAGTCAGGTAGGACCAAATTGCTTTTTGTGGCACCAGAAACATTATTTAAGCAGGATATCCTGGAAATGCTTGATCAATGCAAGGTTGACTGCATAACTATTGATGAGGCACATTGTATCTCTGAATGGGGGCATGATTTCCGTCCCGATTATCGACGCATTAAGGATATCCGTTTAAATTTCCCGGATGCGGTATTTTTAGCGGTAACTGCAACTGCCACTAAACGGGTTCGAAATGACATAATAACTAATTTAATGCTAAAAGTGCCTGTTGAATTAATTGCAAGCTTTAACAGGGATAACCTTTTTTATGAGGTTGTACAAAAAAACAGAGCCACTGATCAGACGCTTGATTTTCTGGAAAAATTTAAAGGACAAAGCGGAATAATTTACTGCTTTTCCCGTAAACAGGTTGATGCCTTAGCTGCCGACTTAAATGAATATGGATTTAAAGCGTTGCCTTATCATGCAGGATTGTCTTCGGAAGTAAGAAATAAGAACCAGGAAGCATTCATAAGGGATGATGTGCCGATCATAGTGGCTACAATTGCTTTTGGTATGGGGATCAATAAGCCTAATGTCAGGTTTGTTGTTCATTATGACCTGCCTAAAAACATAGAATCTTATTATCAGGAAACAGGAAGGGCCGGAAGGGATGGGCTGCAGTCACACTGCCTTTTGTTCTTCAATCCAGGGGACATAGCAAAGATACGGTATTTTATAGACCAAAAACCTGATGAAGTACAGCAACGTGTGGCAATAGACCATTTAAATGCTATGGTTGATTTCGCGGAAAGCCGTACGTGCCGAAGAATACCATTGATAACTTATTTTGGTGAGGATTATACTGTTGAAAACTGCGGGCAATGCGACAATTGCGTTAATATTAAGGAGCAGACAATTGATATGTCCTACGAAGCTATTAAGTTTTTACAATGTATTAGTGAGACTGAAGAAATGTTTGGTGCCGTGCATGTTATAAATGTATTGCGCGGAAGCGAGTCTGAAAAAGTCCTGAATTATAATCATAATGAATGTAGGATTTATGGAAAGGGGATTCATTTATCTTTAAGGCAGTGGCAAAATTTAGTGCGTCAATTTATTCAGCAGAGAGTAATTGATAAAGAAGAAAAGTATGGCGTGCTAAGCTTGAATAAAAAATCATATGATGTCCTAAGCGGTAAATTATTGTTTAAAGGGTATCCGCCTGAGCCTGATAAAGTTAAATCGAAGCTAAAGAATGTCCCACGTATCATGAATTACGATGATAGCCTTTTTAATGAGCTGCGGAAAAAACGAAAAGAATTGGCGGATTCCAAAGGGGTCCCGCCTTATGTGATATTTTCTGATAAGTCGTTATTAGAAATGTGCCAGCAGCTACCTAAAAATAAAAATGAATTTATGCAAGTCTTTGGCGTAGGTGACCAAAAATTAAAAAAGTATGGCGACATGTTTTTAAAAATCATTAAAAACTATCATAATTAAGAGTTTTTAGTATAAATCAATGAAAGTGATCTTAGCTGAAAAACCTAGTGTGGCTCGTGATATTGCCCGAGTACTTGGAGCAAATCAAAAGAAAGATGGCTGGTTAGAAGGCAATGGCTATCAGGTCACTTGGGCGTACGGCCATTTAGTTACTATCGTTGAGCCTTTTGTAATGTGCCAAGATTGGGGCGGCAAATGGAAATTTTCGCAGTTACCTATGATACCACAAGAATTTCAGCTTACTTCAAGCCAGAGCGGCAACAAACAGTTCAATGTTATAAGTAAACTATTCAATGATTGTGAAGAGATCATTAATGCGACGGATGCCGGAAGAGAGGGCGAATTAATATTTCGCTGGATATACAAACATTCAAAATGCCAAAAGCCGTTTAAACGTTTATGGATTTCTGATCTAACAGATGCGAGTATTCAGGCAGGATTAGATGCTTTGTATAATGGTCAGGAATTTGACCATTTAGGGGAGTCAGCGCAATGCAGGGCCTTTTCAGATTGGATAGTCGGTCTGAATGCCACGCGAGCTTATTCGATCAGTAACGGCCAGCTATACACAGTTGGACGAGTTCAGACACCGACACTTGCGTTGATCGTGAACCGACAGAAGTTAATAGATGGATTTGAAAAGTGTTATTACTATGAGCTTTATGCAAAGACAAAAAATGTAGATTTCAGATGGGAGAATATTGATGGTTTTAAGATGGAAAATATGGACAAGGCAGA
This sequence comes from Omnitrophica WOR_2 bacterium RIFOXYA2_FULL_38_17, assembly GCA_001805965.1. Taxonomy (GTDB): domain Bacteria; phylum Omnitrophota; class Gorgyraeia; order Zapsychrales; family Zapsychraceae; genus Zapsychrus_A; species Zapsychrus_A unditaenarius. The sequence goes on from MHHG01000064.1 coordinate 29,025, forward strand.
AGAACTTAAAAAAAGGCTTCAGGGAAAAGATGGGAAGATCGTTAATATTAAAGTATCAAGCAAAAATACAAACCCGCCTCAGCTCTTCGATCTGACGCTTCTTCAAAAAGAATGTAATGAAAAATTTGGATATACAGCACAAGAAACTTTAGAATATGCTCAGGACTTGTATGAAAAACAAAAATTGATCAGTTATCCTCGAACGGAGTCCAGGCATTTATCAGAGAACCTGCGCCCTGAATTGCCAGCCATTCTACGAAGCGCTCCAGACAATTTAAAAGAAATAGCTGCAAAAGCCATAGAAAGCATTGAATCAGGGCATACTCTTGGCAAAAATCATATCAATGATAAAAAGCTTACTGACCACCATGCTATTATCCCGACAAAGAAAAAATTGCAAGGGAGTTTAGATTCAAAGCATGAAAATGTTTACATGCTGGTTCAAAAGAGGTTTATTTCAATATTCTATCCTGATTTTGTGGAAGAAGTTACAGAGATAATAATGCATATTGATCAGGAAATATTCAAGTTTAAAGGCGCCCGTCCTACCGATATGGGATGGCGAGTAATATATCAAAAGCCTGATATGAATAAAGCCAAGGGATCAGATGAAAAACCGGATCCGGATAATGATCAAAAAAGTGCTGCTGATCAATATTCTGTTAAGCAAGAAGTCATTGATATGATGAATGCTCAATTTATAAAAGGACAAGTACTGGAAATTGATGCTCTGGAAATACAAAAAAAAGAAACTTCAGCTCCGAAGCCGTTTACTGATGGAACTTTATTGAATGCAATGAAATATATTGGTAAGCAGGTTGACGATGAAACACTTGCAATACATTTAAAAGACCAGGGCCTTGGTACCCAAGCAACACGGGCAACTATTATTGAAAGACTGATTAGATCAAAATACATTGTTAGAAAAGGCAAATCCTTGTTGCCTACAAAAAAAGGAATTCAGTTGATAGAAACTGTAATTCCAGACCTGAAAAGTCCTGAATTAACTGCGCAATGGGAGCAGAAGCTTTCAGAAATTAATGATGGTAATCTTAAAGATTCAGATTTTATGGATGAGATTAAGTTGTTCACTGAAAACGTGATAGCTGTTATTAAAAATAGTGACTTTAGCAAGGGCTCTGCTGGTGATAAAATAATATTTGGAACATGTCCGAAATGCGGGAAAGGCCAGGTTTACGAAGGTAAAAAATCATATTATTGTTCAAGGTACAGGGAAGGATGCCAGTTTGTTTTATGGGCAACTATTGCCAGCAAGAAGCTTGAGCATGATCAGGTAAAGAAAATAATAAAGGACAGAAAGTCAGATCTGATAAAAGGTTTTACTTCTAAAAAGGGCCAGCCCTTTAACGCGGTTGTGGAATTAGATGCGGATTTTAAAACTAAATTTCTATTTTAAAACAGATTAAAATTTACGATGGAATGTTCTGGAAATAATGGATTGTGACGGAGGATATTATATGACAATGCAAAATGATAATGAGAAAAGAAAAAGCAAAGATCCTTTGCATGGGGTCACTTTGGTGATGATACTTGAACGCTTGCATAAGATTTATGGCTGGGAAAAATTAGGAAGGCTAATAAAGATAAATTGTTTTAATAATGAGCCAAGTATAAATTCCAGCTTAAAGTTTTTAAGAAAAACTCCTTGGGCCAGGGAGAAAGTTGAGAAATTTTATTCAAATGCATTGCAGAAAAGTGAAAAGTTCAGGGCAGAATTTCTAATCCCCGATGTAGAAAATGATAAACGATCTGCTGAATGAAAGGACTGATACCTAAAGGTTGCGGCCAGTTTGTATTTCAATATTGAAAATATCTGACAGGTCAGTATTTTTTAGTATTTTCAAGCTTTTAATTTTAGCCTTTTTAAGGATACTTTTGCGATTTGAATGAATGGATTTTGAAATAAGGTCCAGGATATCTACACCCCGCAATTTGAATAGCAATTTTGGATCATTATCTATCTTTGCTCCGAGTGCGTAAAGCGCAACAGCAGTATGCTTGCAAAGATTTGCACGTTCAGAGCAAGAACAAGTGAAAGACATTTCGCTTTGAGAAGGGAAGATGCCAGTTGCTTTATTTGAAAATATGTCAGACATTTCGCCCGGAAAATGATTATCCAGTATCTTTTCAAAACATTCCAAATACCCTTCATAAAACCCTTGAATACTTGCCCATTTTGCTTCTGATACCGGTTTAATGGTGATCTTGATCTCATAAGGCTTTATCTTTGACCCCAGAACGATCGCTTTGATTGTATTTGAATCTATCTTAAAATCAGCTAAAGCTTCACATCGGAAAAGAAGCTTGCCCTTTTCCAGGTGGATATTGTTGACAGTGTATTTTTTTAAATTGGCGTTCCAGGCTTTTCCCCACCAGTTTGATGCAAGATCTTTAGTTTTATTGGTAAATGGAGTAATGCATGGATTGGTTTTTTGTAAGGCAATTAGCTTGCGCCTGAACTTAGTTTTTAACCTGGAATTTAGATTGTATCTGCTGTGCCAAGTTGTTGTGAGCATACTCATTATCTCTTTTTTATAGCTTAAGTTTAAAAAGATTTATTAAAGAATCATCATCTATTTCTGTAAGCCAATTTTCCTTTGATTGTTCGATTATGTTTCTTGATAGTCCTGATTTTTCCTCAATCATGATGTCGATATTTTCCTCGATTGTTCCTTTTGTGATAAATTTATGGACAATTACTTTTTTCTCCTGGCCGATCCTGAAAGCTCGGTCTGTTGCCTGATTTTCTATGGCTGGGTTCCACCATCGGTCAAAGTGGATCACATGATTTGCTTCAGTTAAGTTCAATCCAACCCCGCCAGCTTTTAAAGAAAGAATAAAAAAGGGAATGTATTCATCGCTTTGAAAGCGATCGATCAATATTTTTCTTTGCGGAGTGGGAATGCTGCCGTGCAATACCAGGCCATCGTGTCCAAAAATTGTTTTGAGGAATATCTCAAGAGGAGAAATGATTGATTTGAACTGAGTGAAGATCAGGACCTTTTCTCTTTCCTGGAAAATGATCTCGCATATTTCCCGTAAGCGCTGGAATTTTCCGCTGTCATTTTCGCTAAAATGCCGATTTCCCGTATATTGGCTTGGATGATTGCATATCTGCTTGAATTTCATGAGAGATGACAGAATGACGCCTTTTCTTTGAATTCCTTTTGATTCCTTGATTGAGCTTTCAGTAGTTTTGATAAGTTCGTTATAAAGTATAATTTGCTTTTTGCTTAAATGTGAATAAGTTTTCATTTCTATCTTGTCAGGCAAATCAGGGACGATATTTTTATCCGTTTTCAATCTGCGTAAAAGATACGGCTGTATAACATTTTTTAATTTGCCGTATTTGTTCGGGTGGTCGCTTAAGCTTTTGGTGTATTTTGAGAATTCCCTCGGTGTTCCCAGCAGCCCGGGATTCGTAAAATCAAGAAGTGACCAGAGATTTGATAATTTGTTTTCTATCGGGGTTCCTGTAAGTATGATCCTGTTAAATGACATCAATTTTTTAATAGCCTTGCTTTGCTTTGTATTCGGATTCTTTATAGCTTGGGCTTCGTCTAGAATAACATAAAACCACTTGGTTTCTTTCAATAAAGGGAATTTTTGTATAAGATTGTATGTTGTTATGACCAGATCGTAAGGATTCTCAAGGGTATCCTTATTTAAGATATCCTTTGACTCGGGATTTATCCCCGGATGAGCAATTAGAACTTTCAAGGTCGGCGAGAATGTTTGAATTTCACTTTGCCAGTTGAAAACAAGGGATGCCGGCAGAATCAAAAGATTCGGGGGATTGTTTTGATCTTTAATTAGAGTCAAAAAAGCAAGAAGCTGGACAGTTTTTCCAAGCCCCATGTCATCTGCCAGGCAGGCGCCGAATTGCAAAGAATGTAATAGGTAAAGCCAGTTTAATCCTTCAAGCTGATAAGGGCGAAGAGTCCCAGTAAATGTGCTTGGTACGGAAACTGTCTTGATGATCTCAGGATTTCGTAATTTTTCAAGTGCGTTCTTGAGCCATTGCCCAAGGGAAAATTCCAAGACAAAATCTTCATCCTCACTGCTTAAAAGTTCGCTTGCACCCATTTGCAGACGAATTGCTTCCTGAAAAGTTAACCCTTTTTTCTCAGCATCTTTTGCTTTTTCAAACATTTTCAGCATCATTGCAAGTTTTCTTTGGTCTACTTTTAGCCATTTCCCGTTAACAAGCGCTAGGCCTTCAGTTTCATTTAAAATATTATGGATTTCTTCTTCTGTAACAATTGTATCGCCAAGCAATAATTCCGCGTTGAAATTCAGTATGCTATCCATTCCTAAATGTGACGGAACAGGATCGTGCATTGAAATATTGATCTTCATTGATGACGCTTCTTTATTCCACCAATCAGGAATGCGGCATAGAATTCCGCTTTTTTCAAAAAGCTTTATTTCTTTCAGAAATTGATAAGCTTCTGAAGCTGTCCACCCTAAAGGATGAAACAGATCGCCCGATTCAAGCATTTGTTGAATTATCGGACATTCACGTGCTGCAAAATTAATAGTATTTAATAATTCCAATAATTCACGGTCATTATGATCGAATATTTCAAGTGCATGCTTGATTGTAAAATGCTGGATTGTACGCTTTTTTTGTTGTCGCGGTATGTATGTAGCAAGAAAAGAGAAGGGGTGTATTTTGTCAAAAGGATTTTCGGCAAGATGAAATTGCATGCGCCCGACAAGAAGGATATGCATACTATAAGTATGTACGAAACTCTCGATAGTTCCCTCGTGATGTTTTATTTTGTCCTGAAAAAATAAATTAAGCTGTTCCCATAAGTTACTCAATACATTCTTGTTAAAACGTTGTGACCCGACCATAAAAGGTATTTTTTGCAGGAATCCTGCCATTTCATCAGGTGTAATGCTTATTTCAGTTTTGTCGCGTTTGATCTCAAGCTCGGGAGCATGGCTGAGCTTGAATGAAAAAAGGTGCGCAAAATCCCTGAAGAAATTAAGAGAAGGTGAAAGAGGTATCTCTTCATCACAAAATCCCAAGAAAAACAAAGAAGATACGAACCCGTCTTTTGAACGCTTAAATATCTCTTTTTGTAATATTAGGGTGTTTTTGTAGATTTTCCTTTTTACTGTTGTCCACTCTAAATGAACATTTCCGTCCGGGAAAATTGCTGCTATTAGTTGATTATTGTTATTCATTAGGGACAGACTATATCGAGTTCATGATATATGCAAGGAATAAATACTGTAAAGATATTTAGCGATAAAATATCAATAAATATTACTTAGAGAAACGCTGAATCCAAATTGAGATTATTTATGTGAATTAATGAGTGCGTATGTTGACAATTATTATTAAAAGTAATACTATATGCAATCAAAAAATTATTATGTGTAATATCTTGAAGGTATGGAATAGAGATCAGATATCAATTGATGAAATATTTGTTACGGTTTAATAAAACGCAAACAAGTAAGCTGGACAGTCTTAATTAATTTAACAATAATATTTTGGAATAGTTGCTGCATTCCCGGTAATGGTTCACTCTGTATCAATTTGGTGGAGAGTTTTTTGCTTATAGCTAAAATACCGTATTTGTAGTAGACTTGGTACCATTATGGCACTAATTAGTTTACAAGAAATAACCCTCGCTTTTGGGGGGCCGCTATTATTTGATCGCGTTAGCCTTCAACTCGAGCCTGGCGAAAGGGTGGCTTTGCTAGGTCGCAATGGAGTTGGTAAAACCACTTTGATGAAGGTTATGGCAGGTCAGGTCGAGATTGATGGTGGTGACATTCTTTATCAAAAGGGCGTTAAGATCACACATTTGCCGCAGGAAGTCCCTAGTGACATTATAGGTACAGTATTTGATATAGTATTTTCAGGATTAGGTGAACGTGCAAAGACATTAAAAGATTACCACCATTTGGCCCATAGGCTGCATATCGAGCACACCCAACAACTTTTGCTTGAATTTGATAGATTACAGACAGAGCTAAATCATACCGATGGATGGGATTTGGATGCTGAAGTCCAGGATGTACTTTCCCATATGAAATTAAACGGTGACGATGATTTTGTGGCTTTATCAGGAGGACAAAAACGAAGAGTGCTTTTGGCCAAAGCGCTGGTTATAAAACCGGAGATCTTATTGCTAGATGAGCCTACAAACCATCTGGACATTGATACGATTGATTGGCTGGAAGAATTTCTTAAAGAATATCCGGGAACAGTGTTTTTTGTAACGCATGACAGAATGTTCATGACCCATTTAGCTACTCGTATCATTGAGCTTGACCGAGGCAAGCTTTTTAACTGGTCATGTGATTATCAGACGTTTTTAGAGAGGAAGCAAATGGCTCTGGAAGTTGAAGCAGCACAACGCGCTGATTTTGACAAAAAGCTGGCAGCAGAAGAAGTGTGGATCCGCAAAGGAATAAAAGCGCGCCGTACCAGAAATGAAGGCAGGGTCAGGGAGCTTGAGCGTATGCGTAAAGAGAAAAAAGCTCAGCGTCAGCAAATAGGTCAGGCCAGAATTCAATCCCAAGAATCAGGGGTTTCAGGACGTCAGGTAATTAAAGTTGAGCGGTTAGGATTTAGCTATGGAGATAATTGTATCATTGGTGATTTTTCAACACAAATTATGCGCGGTGATAAAATTGGTGTAATTGGCGCCAATGGAAGCGGTAAAACAACATTGTTGCGTATTCTTCTTGGGCAGTTAGAGCCCCTCAGAGGTAAAGTTACTTTAGGGACAAATCTAGAAATTCTTTATTATGATCAATTGCGCGAGCAATTAGACGACGAAAAGACAGTTGTGGATAACATCACTGGTGGTTCAGATACTGTGACTATTAACGGGAAGCCAAGGCATATTATAGGCTATTTGCAGGATTTCTTGTTTACTCCTGATAGGGCGCGGACTCCGGTAAAAGTGCTTTCTGGAGGAGAGCGTAACCGTCTTTTATTGGCACGTTTTTTTAGCAAACCTTCTAACTTCATGGTTATGGATGAGCCGACCAATGACCTGGATATTGAAACTCAGGAGCTGCTTGAGGAGCTTTTGACGGATTATTCGGGAACCTTGATATTAGTAAGCCATGACCGTGTTTTACTAAACAATGTAGTGACTTCAACGATCGTTCTTGAGGGCAAAGGTAAGATTTCTGAACATGTTGGCGGTTATGATGATTGGCTTTCACAAAGTAAAGCTGATAATATAAAGGAAGTGAAGAAAGTAAAGGGTGCTCAATCTAAGAAACCGCAAAAACCTGCAGCAAAGCGCAAGCTTTCTTTTAAGGAAGAAAAAGAGGTTAAAGTCTTAATGGCTCAGATTCAGAAGATTGAAAGTGAGCGGGAAACTATCTACGAACTTTTATCTGATGTTAGCATTTATCAAAGAGACCCAAAAGCAGCAGTACAGGCTCAGGCGCGTGAAGAGGATATTATGGATGAGCTTCTTGAGCTATATGAACGTTGGGAAGAGCTTGAGGGTGCTTAAAAATTTCTTTACATTTTTAAAATATAGGCGTTTAATACAACGTTTGTTTTTAATTTATTTCAAAGGTTAAAATTGTGATAGAAAAGTTTTTACATTTATTTTCCAATATATCGTATTTCCATGTGAATATGCTTTTTATTCTGGGGATCGCCCTGTTTGGAGGGACAATTGGAGGCCGGTTGTTTCAAAAAATGAAAGTCCCGCAAGTTGTAGGCTACATCGTAATAGGTATATTATTGGGACCTATGGGTATAAAAATAATTAATACTGAAATGGTCAATGTTCTTCAGCCGCTTACTTATTTTGCCTTGGGGCTTATAGGATTCATGATCGGAGGTGAGCTGAAGAAAAATGTAATTATCCGTTATGGTAAGCAGTTTTTCTATATTTTACTTTTTGAAGGTATATTTTCGTTTATTTTAGTCGCAATTTCAGTCGGATTATTCGGCACTTATTTTTTTAAAAATGCCAACCTGGGATGGGGATTAGGATTGCTTTTTGGGTCAATTGCTTCAGCAACAGCACCGGCAGCTACAACCGATGTTCTTTGGGAATATAGAACACGAGGCCCTTTAACTACGACTATTTTTGGCATAGTTGCTTTGGATGATGCTCTTGCCATATTTCTTTTTGCGATCTCTGCAAGCTTTGCAACGAGAATTATGGGTACGACTCAAAATAGTTTGATGATATCCATATTGCACCCTTTATATGAAATAGGAGGAGCAGTTCTTGTTGGGGCTATATCAGGAACTATACTTGTAAAGATACTTCATAAATATAACGAAGAAGAAAGGGTTCTTGCTTTTTTGATCGGCATAGTACTGTTTGTTTTAGGCATATCCCTTGCAATTAATGTTAGTATGTTGCTGGCATCTATGGTTCTTGGAGCTGTTGTTGTTAATGGTGCTCCCAATATCTCAAAAAATATTTTCAAATTGCTTGCGGGATTTACTCCGCCAATATTTATCTTATTCTTTGTCTTTATAGGTTCTAAGCTTAATTTTAGCCAGGTTAATCCATTGGTTTTTGGGCTTGTTCTTGTTTATCTTGTCAGCCGTACCATCGGGAAAATGTCAGGAGCTTTTCTAGGAGCGTATGTTTCTCAAGCTCCAAAGACAGTAAGGAAATATCTTCCGTTCTGTCTTTTTAGCCAGGCAGGCGTAGCCATAGGCTTATCTATTGTTGCGGCACATCTTTTACCTGAAGATCTGGGAAATATTATTATTATTGTCATTACATCGACAACATTTGTTGTGCAGCTTATTGGTCCATCTTGTGTTCGTTATGGTATATCCAAAGCAGGAGAAATTGGCCTTAACATTACAGAAGAAGATATTATAAAAAAGATCAAGATCGCGGATATTATTGAAGAAAATGCCCCTCTGATAAAGCAAAACACATCTTTAGATGAAATATTGCGGAATTTCAGTAAATATCCTTATTTTTATTATCCTGTTGTTGGAAACGACAAGAAATTAATAGGGATAATTAGTATTGATAGCGTTCGGCATGTTTTTAGGGATAAGGATGTTGGTGCCTTCGTTTTAGCAGAAGATATTCTTGAGCCTGTGCAGATCAAGATAGGCGCAACCGCTAGCGGGCTAGAAGCTAAAGAACTATTTGATAAATACCATATTGATTTTGTTCCAGTAGTAGATGAAAACGATGTTGTTGTGGGAGGGCTTGAAGAAAGGATATTTTATAGATTTATTACAAGAAAGCAGGTAGAGATTGAACAGAAAGTTCTTTCTTTATAGCTTTTAAAAATATTTAATAGTTTGAAAATTTTAAAGTATGCATTGTTTGAAATTCCCAGGCAAAAAAGCTTAGGGAATATTTTTATGATTTGCAATTGAACTTTGATTAAAGTAGAATGTTGCCCAAAACACAAATAGTCACAAATTTTATAAGTAGTATAAAAAAAGTTTAAAGGTTGGTCAAAGGACTGCTTTTAAAGATAATTTTAACAACAATCTTTGAAAGGGTATAGTTATGACTCAAAAAAGGGCAATCTGTTTAAATTGCATCGATGGGCGTGTTCAATTACCTGTTA
>MHHG01000065.1 GCA_001805965.1 Omnitrophica WOR_2 bacterium RIFOXYA2_FULL_38_17
ATTCTGCTATAAAAAAATGAAAGCAAAAATATCAGAAATTTTCAGATCAATTCAGGGCGAAGGCAAGTATTTGGGAGTGTCTCAGGTATTTGTCAGGTTTGCAGAATGTAATATTGATTGTATTTGGTGTGACACTGATTTTACGGTAAAAGAGCAGCTTGATGAAGTTGAGTTGATTAAAAGAATCAAGGGACTTATGCCTGGGTGCCATTCATTGAGCCTGACAGGAGGGGAGCCTCTGGTACAGATAAAGTTTATTAAAAGCTTTTTGCCTATGATTTGTAAAGAAGGTATTAATATCTTTCTTGAAACAAACGGTACTCTTGTAAAAGAATTCAAGCAGGTATTAAAATATCTTGATATTGTGTCGATGGATATAAAGTTGCCAAGCTCTGCCGGATGTGGTGAACATTGGCAAGAGCACAGTGATTTTCTAAAGATAGCGGTTGGCTCTAAAAAGGATGTTTATGTCAAGATAGTTGTTACTCAGGGGACTATTCGCAACGATATTGTGACAGCAGTTGAATTGATATCACAGGTTTCAAAGACAGTTCCGCTAATAATTCAGCCGGAATTCATCCAGCGAGATGGTTTAATGCAAAAATGTCAGGAGTATTTATATCTTGCAAATGGTCAGCTTAATGATGTGAGGATAATCCCACAGGTGCACAAGTTGATGGGATGGAAATAAAAGACTAGGAGATAAAAATGGAAAAGAAAAAAAGTCCTTATGATGAGCTTCAGGAGGATATAAGAAAAATAAAATTGCCTGAGATCGAGGTTTGGGAGAATAAATATCAGGACAGAGACTATATTGTTGTACTTGATGTGCCGGAATTTACTTGTATATGCCCAAAGACCGGCTTGCCGGACTTTGGTGTGATCCGTGTGGAATATTCCCCCGATAAAGTATGCATAGAGCTTAAATCATTTAAACTATACATTGTCGCTTTCAGAGATGTCGGTATTTTTCATGAACATCTGGTAAACAGGATCATGGATGATATTGTTAAGGCTGCAAAACCGAAGTGGATAAGGGTTGAAGGGGTTATTAATCCCAGAGGCGGAATTCAGACAACAGTTGTTGCAGAGTATAAATCCGGGTCAAAGAAGAAGTAGGTTGTATTTATAGTGAACAATCTAGAAAGGATTTACGATGACAAATAATGATCGGGCTTATGATAAATTAAGGGATATAAAAGTAACAAAGGATTTTATGAAACATGCAGAAGGGTCATGCTTGATCGAATTTGGTGAAACAAAAGTAATCTGCACTGCCACCGTAGAAGAGAGTGTCCCGCTGTTTTTAAAGAACACTGGAAAAGGATGGGTGACAGCAGAATATGGAATGCTTCCGCGTTCATGTGATACACGAATTAAAAGGAATCAAACTTCTGGCAGGACAATGGAGATACAACGATTGATAGGGCGTTCTCTTCGGGCAGTAACCGATATGGATAAGTTGGGAGAGAGAACGATCAAGATCGATTGTGATGTTATGCAGGCGGACGGGGGCACAAGGACCGCAGCTATTACAGGAGGATTTATCGCTCTTGCCCTAGCATTAAAGAAGTTAAAGGATGAAGGAAAGATCGATGCAATAATATTAAATGATTATGTAGCGGCAATAAGCGTGGGAATGTTCGAGGGCCAGCCTGTTCTGGACTTAGATTATTTGAAGGATTCAAAGGCTGATATGGATATGAACGTCGTTATGGTAAGAAAAGGCAATTTTGTTGAAGTGCAGGGGACTGCAGAGGGTGTGCCATTTTCAAAAAGCCAGCTTGATAATCTTCTTGACCTGGCAAAGAGGGGTATAGAAGAACTATTTGAGATACAGGAAGATATCCTTGACGGAATGAAAGTAAATTAATGAAAGAATTAATAGTTGCAACAAAAAATAAAGGCAAGCTTAGAGAGATTAAAGAGCTTTTAAAGGGATTCGAACTTAACATTACTTCTTTAGCTGAGTATCCAGATGCGCCTGAGATCATAGAGGATGGAAAAGATTTTTCTGAGAATGCGCTTATAAAAGCCAGAATCATTGCTGAATATACAGGAAAACTGGTTATAGGTGAGGATTCTGGTATTGAAGTTGAATATCTTAATAATGCCCCTGGCATTTATTCATCGCGTTTTGCTGGAGAGGCCGCAAGTGATGATGACAATAATAACAAATTGATTATGGCGCTTGAGGGCATCCCTAAAGAGAAGAGAAAAGCAAGATACAGATGTTTTGCCGCATTAATAGATGGCGAAAAAACAGTTGGCGTGGTTGATGGCAGTTGTGAAGGATATATTACTACTGAGCCACATGGGGAAAATGGATTCGGGTATGATCCGTATTTTTTTATTGAAGCTTATGGCAAAACATTCGGAGAGTTAGACCCTGCAATAAAATCTAAGATAAGCCATCGGGCAAAAGCATTGATGAAAGTTAAGGCATTGATCAAGCAGGTCGTTGGAAATTAAAAGAACCCGCCTAAGATATTTCCTATACCTTCCTTAAGAAGTTCCGTAGTGCCTTCAATCACTTTAAATGGTGAAGTTTCAACTTTGTGGACAGGATTGCTTAAAGTGCCTGTCAGTTCGACAGTAATTGCCTGGGTTAAAAGGGATGTTGGTGTTTTTTTTAAGGAATTTGACTGCATTATGACTGCCTGGCTGAAGTGTGGGGTTATTGAGAAATTAATCCTATGTGAAAAATCTATCCAGCCTTTTCCTGTAAGGTCTACGGTATTACCAACAAGCAATGCATTATCAGTGAATATCTTTTCATTCTCTATGATAAAGCTGGCCGAAGCGTCCGTGAAATATACTTTTTGGAACTCCGGAATGAGAACGGCATTTGTTATGCTCTCCAAGATATTCCAGTGCCATATGTAGCCTTCCTTAATAGAGATAGAACCATAGCCGGTTGCTTCTTTGATGGATTTTATTGGGCATGTTAAATCGACAGTTAAATCGCCTCTACCAGACAATTTATTTTTTAAATTCAAGTTTTTTTTCAATAATGACAGGTTTACATTGCTAAAAGATGTATTAGAAGTTGAAGGGATTGATTCCTGGGTTAGGTCTGCTGTTGAGTATAAAGTAAAGGTGCCGTCATATAAATTACAATTAAGATTAAGCTTGCTGATATGAAGGTCTCTTTGTTCATAATTAAAGACAACATTTTCCAGAGGAGTCTTGTCTAATAATATATTGGGAGAGCTTGCTTTTAAAACAAGCTGCCAACTTCGCCAGTTGTCGTGTTTGCCTTTAAAAAGAACATCAGCGGTGACTTTTCCTTCGGGTGAAAGTATGTTTATTGCTGACATTATGTTCGGTGAATTATTGATCAACTGTAGTGATGCAAGAGAGCTTGCTGTCTGCTCTAGATCAATAGTGAGTGTGCCTCTAAGGTCAATGTCGGGAGAAGCATCCTCGAAGAAGTGGGCGTCCCCTGTAATATCATATGTTGATCTCAGGAAATTGCCCTTAAGAGATACTATTCTAAATGCCTCGCGAAGGGGGCGTATCTCTGTTGAAAAATTAAGTTTATCACTAGAAAAATCTGTAATAACAGTAGGCCGGGATAAGTTTTCAAGGCTTCCGTTTAATGCAAAGGAATCTTCTTTGTATTTACCTTTTAATTGTTCCCATGTGACAATATCATTAAGATAATTAATGTTACCATTTATATCAGTTATGGTCTCCGGTAAGAATTTGAGCTTTAGCTTTGCCTGGTCAAGAGCTAATGATGCCGATAAATTCTTTGAAGAGAACTCTTTTATCTTTCCATTATAAGCTAATACGGCTGATGTGAATCCGGACAGCTTTATTTTGGGTTTTTCTTCTATGGCAGGAAAGAGCTTTGCAACTGTTTCAAGGTCAACTTTCTCTGACGAAGCTTTTATATTAACAGTAGGATTTGTGAAATTCTGTAAGTTGCCGGATAATTTGATGTCAGTATCTACTGCATTAAATGTGATAAGATCAGTTTTTATCGAATCCGGCTCTAAGGTTATTTTTCCAAATATATTTATAAATTTGTCTACCTTAGGAATCCCGGTCAGAAGAGCATTTGAAAATTCTGCTATTGCAGTGTATTTCAGAATACTTTCAGCATTATATCCAAGCTTTGGAACATATGTTAAATCAACAATGACATTTGGATTATCTTGTAATCTTGTTTCATTATCAACAGCAAGGATAGCCCCTTCAATAAATAATTCACTATTGAGAAAAGTTTTTTCATTGCCACAAACTATTTTCGTGCTGTCGGATTGAATGTTCCCTTTAAGGTTTAAATTCTTATTGAGAGTAATATCGGAATTATTTAATTTGACGTTGCTTACATATGTAACGGACCCCATATCAGATATTAAATTAAAATCATTCAAGTGCAGATCGCCGTTTACCTGAAGGATATCTCCGTAAAAATAATGTGCGCCATCGATACTTAGATTTGAGCTTAATTTAAGACCTTCGGATGTTTTAATAATTTTAATGTTTTTTGCGTCCAGGCTCCCTTTTAAAGAGTTCTCCTCTAGAAAAACAATATCCGAATTCTTCGCTAGTAAAGCACCTTCAAACCTAAAAATTCCACCTTCTGAGAAAAAGAAGCCATCACTGATGACAATGTCGCCTGCGTAACGATTTTTGGTTGGTGAAGTGAATTTTGTATTGTTCCCAGAGAGGGCCACATTAATTGACAGTACATTATTGGCAATGGATAGGCTTGAAATGTCCGCAACGATGTCTGATGTAACTGAGCTCTTACCATCAATAAGAAGCTTTGCCGCAGGTAATTCATAAATGCCTTTTAGATCGACCTTTTTGTCACTCCATTTTGCAGCAAAATTACTCGACTTAAGGTTTCCAGAGATTTCATTTTGATCGTTAATATTGATATTAATGCCGTCAAAAGCAATGCTTCCAGATAAAGAAACTGTTTTGTCCTTGATAATTGCGTTAATGTCAGCTGATGATAGAAGCGCATTATTTAAGAACGGATCTGGAGATATATTAAAAAATCTTAAATTATTCTTGATGTCAAAGCGGTTAATCTTAATGTGCGAAGAAAGAGTTTTAAGGCCAATATCATAATCACCGTTAAGGGATAGCTTTGATCCGTTATTCTTTAAGTCTGTTTCGGCAAGAAAAGTTATCTTTTTTTGTAAAGTGAGGGAAATGTCAAGGTTTATGTTCTCAAACACTTCCTCCATGGAAGGTGTTTGGGATGAATCATAATAATTAACAATAGAATTGCTTACGGAAAGTTTTCTGACTAAAAAGGAGTACGCAGTGTTTTTTGCGGGTTTCCTGGTCAGCAGGTCAGAAAAGTTCCATTTATCATTAGCTGTTCGCTCAATAAAAATAACAGCATTGTTTATTCTGATCGTAGGGATTATGATCTTTTTGTTCTGAAAAATTGGGGCGAACAATACGTTGAACGAAATTTCCTTGAATCTGGCAAAGTGTTTAGCATCATCATCCTTTCTTTGAATTTCAACATCGCTTAAAACGAAGCCTTTGAGTATTTCAAACTCTAGAGCGCCAATACTAACTGATCTTCCAAGGAATTCCTGGGATTTGACCTCAACATAATGCTTGAATTTTACAGGGAGGAAGATATTGTTAATATAATAATACCCGATGGTACCGAGCATGAATAAGGCCAGCACTATGAACAGTAGCTTTTTAAAGGATTTCATAGCTCGCATTATATCACTTTGTTTAGATTTTACCGAGAAATTTCACAGCTTGTTTTCTTGAATAAGACCATTTACGCTGACCGGGTTGCGGTATATAAGGAAAAATTGATCATGTAAACCATGAATTATGATTAGGTTGACAATATGTGGGACTTTCGTTAATATCATTAACTAGAATTAATGGGTAAGCATTTTATGTTATTAGTTAATACGCGGTTTTGATCAAATTTATGCTTTGGAGGAAGTTTTTATGCAGGCAAAGATCATAGAAATTCTAAGAAAAGGCGGGGAGTATGTTTCCGGAGAAGAGATAAGTAAAGATCTTAAGATAAGCCGGGCAGCTATTTGGAAGAATATTGAAATTTTACGGAAAAAAGGATATGGCATTGAAGCCATGCCCAGAGTTGGTTATAAAATAACTAACTTCCCAGATAAATTGATACCTGAAGAAATTCAATGTGGTTTAAAGACAAAAATATTAGGTAAGAAGATATATTATTATGAGACGCTAGGATCTACCATGGATGTCGCTTTTGAGCTTGGGCTTCAAGGCGCCAAGGATGGAACTGTTGTCTGCTCAGAAAGTCAAACACATGGAAAAGGGAGAATGGGAAGAAGCTGGTGTTCTCCAAAGCAAAAAGGGATCTATTTTTCAACAATTCTTAGGCCTGAGATCCACCCAGTTGATGTGGCAAAGATGACTTTTTTGAGCTCAGTTGCAGTTTGTGAGGCAGTAAAGGATATATGTTCAGTTGATGCAAAGATCAAATGGCCGAATGATATCTTGATCGATAATAAAAAGGTCGCTGGTATATTGATCGAATTGAACGCAGAAGTTGATAGCGTTAAGTTTGTCGTAATTGGTATCGGCGTTAATGTTAATACTAATTTAAAAAGTTTACCTGAGAAAGCAACTTCTTTAAAGAGCGAAACAGGAAAGTCAGTTTTTAGGGTTGAACTAACAAGAGAGATCTTAAGAAGTTTGGAAAAATGGTATTTGGTATGGAAAAAAGACGGGTTTGCACCGATTATTTCAAGATGGAAAGAGCTTTCGCTGACCTTGGGTAATATGGTCAGAATAAAAGATTCCGGATATTTAGTTGAGGGAAAAGCTATTGATATCGATGAACATGGGGGATTGATTGTTTGTGACAGTGATGGCTTAACTGTAAAGAGGATGAGCGGGGATGTTGAGCACATTACAGCAGAGAAAGAATATTCATGTTAAATGATTATCTAGAAAAAGAACTAAATGCTTTAGAAGAAGCTGGATTGAACCGCAAGATGAAGATCACTTCCTCTACTCAAGGGAGCAGAATTATTGTTGACGGCAAAGAAGTCTTGAATTTCTGTTCGAATAATTATTTAGGGCTTGCTGATGATTTCAGGTTATGTAAGGCGGCTATTGATGAGATAGAGAATTCAGGTTTTGGTTCTGGCGCTTCAAGGCTCATTTGCGGGAATATGTCTGCACATAGACGGCTGGAAGAGAGGATCGCAAGATTTAAAGGCGCAGAGAATTGTGTTGTTTTTAGTACGGGCTATATGGCGAATGTCGGTATTATCTCAAGCTTGTTTGACAGGGAAGATATTATTTATTCTGACAGGTTAAACCATGCATCAATAGTTGATGGAATATTATTGAGCCGTGCCAAGTTCAAGCGTTATAAGCACTGCGATATGGTTTCTCTTGAAGAAATGCTGAAAGAAGGCGGGGCTTTTAAGAAAAAATGTATAGTAACCGACAGTATCTTTAGCATGGACGGTGACATTGCACCGCTGGATAAGATCTGCGAACTAGCAAAAAAGTATGAATGTTCTGTAATGATAGATGAAGCGCATGCCTTTGGCGTAATGGGCCCGAATGGAGAAGGGCTGGCTAAGCATTTTGGAGTCGAGCAGCAAATCGATATTCAAATGGGAACATTGTCAAAAGCGGTCGGTTCTTTTGGCGCTTATTGCTGCGGATCAGATAAATTGATAGCTCTGCTGATCAATAAAGCAAGGAGCTTTATTTATACAACTGCTCTGCCGCCGATGATAGCGGCTGCATCAATAAAAGCCATTGATATCATTGAAGAAAACAGAAAGCTGAGGCAGCTTTTATGGGACAATGCAAAATATGTTAATGAGGCGTTAAAAGGAATAGGTCTTGATACAATGAATTCCCAAACGCCGATCATTCCTGTGTTGCTGAAAAGATCAAAGCTGGCGCTTGAGTTTTCAGAAAGGCTTTTGGCTTCGGGCATTTATATCAGCGCTATACGCCCTCCGACTGTCGAGAAGAATATGGCGAGATTACGTTTAACGGTCATGGCGACTCATAGAAAAGAAGACCTGGATCATTTGATCCAACAAATAAAAATAATTGCCGCTAAACTTTTAGGGTCAGGCCAGGTTGAAAGGGATAATAAAGCATGTCCAGCATAACGTCAAAATCCAGCATTGACTGGAACTACGATATAATCGGAGAGGGGGGGAGCCTTGTTTTCTTTCATGGCTGGGGCGTAGATCTTCGGATTTGGCGCCAGCAATATAAATATTTCTCAACCAAATATAAGGTGGTTAGATTTGATCTCCCCGGACATGGAAAATCAGGGTGGAAGAGCATGTCTTTTCAAGATATTGCCGGGGACCTGGATATGGTTATGGATGAACTGGGGTTGAATAATATTGTTTCTGTCGGAAGTTCATTGGGAGGCCTTTTATCATTGAGGTTGTATGAAATATCACCAGAACGATTTAAGAAAATGGTTTTTGTCGGCGCTGTTCCGAAATTCTCAAGGTCTAAGGATTTCCCTTATGGGTTGGATGTTGAAAAGATCAGAAAATTGGGCGGGCAGCTTGATACAAGTTATCCTTCGATAGTAAACGTTTTTTTCAGATCTCTTTTTACAAAGGAAGAAAGAGCATCGCGCAGATATAAATGGCTTCAGAAGTTCAGGCAATTCAACGAGGCTCCTATGAAGCCTGCGCTTGTTGAGTATTTAAGTATATTAGAGAAAGAAGACCTTACAGAAATATTGAGAAAGATCGACATTCCTGCCCAGTTCATAAACGGGGCAGGCGATACAATATGTAATATGGATGCGATTGATCATTTGAAAGAACTTGTTCCGAAAGGGAGATTCGATATCTTTGATAAATGCGGGCATTTCCCTTTCTTAAGTAAACCACATGAATTCAATGAAGTATTGGAGGAATTTTTATTACAATAAATATGATAAGCACGATAAGAAATTTAAATAAAGTAAGCAGGGTTTTCTCGAATATTGCATCGAAATATGATGAGCTTACATCTTTTCATAGGAATGTAGGCGAAAACTTGATAAGCAAGATCGAGAATCTTGATGAGCCGGCAGCTATTCTTGATATCGGTATGGGCACTGGATATTTGATGCGCAGATTAATAGATAATTATTCAGGCTCAAAAGTTGTCGGGGTAGATTTTGCAGAAGGGATGCTGAGATTTTCTAAGTCAAAAAATGACAGGTTATTAATTGCCTGCGCAGATGCTAGTAGATTGCCGTTTTCAAGGAATTCTTTTGATATTATTATTTCTAATCTGGCTTATCAGTGGGTAGAGGATTTATGTAGTGCTTTTATGGAGTGCAGGCGTTGTTTAAAAGAAGATGGAAGGTTTTGTTTTTCAATGTTCGGTAAAAACACGTTTAAAGAGCTGTTCCTCGCACTAGATGATTCTTTTAAAAAATTAGAGGGCAGAGACTGTTTCCCCATAGAGAAATTAGCTGGTATGGGTTATGTTGATAGCTCGCTTGCGGCAGCAGGATTTGATATAAGAAATGTTTATTCAGAGAATATAAAGGTCAGATTTGCCAGCATGTATGACCTTATAAGGTGGATAAAGAATATTGGTGCCAATTCATTAAAGAAAGATGTTTTTGTCGGGAGAAAGTTATTAAGCAAGGCAAATGAATTCTACAGTACAAATTACAGTGAAGAAGGCGGAGTTTTTGCTACGCTTGAAGTTATTTATGTGGAAGCCATGTGAAGATCTCAAGGTTATTGCAAATATTGAATATTTGATTTTGATTTAAAATTATAGAAGGATCGAGCATGAAACAAAAAGGTATTTTTATTACGGCAACAGGCACAGGTGTTGGAAAGACATATGCATCTTTGGCCCTGGGACATTTACTTAAAGATAAAAATATTGATGTTGGCTATATGAAGCCTGTTCAGTGTAGCGGAGATGATGCTTCGAAGCTAACGAATGCTCTTGACCTTAAAGATGAGTTTACCCTTATAAATCCTTATTATTTCGAAGAACCCTTATCCCCCCATATTGCAGCAAAAAGAGCCGGCAGGAGAATTAACCCGCATAAAATTATTAAAGCATACCAAAAGTTAAGCGCCGAACATGAAATGATGATAGTTGAGGGCGCCGGCGGATTGCTTGTGCCCCTTTGTAAAGATTATTTGATAGCAGATTTGATAAAAGACCTTGATCTTGATGTGATAATAGTTGCCAGTTTGGGCTTAGGGACAATAAATCATACTTTGTTATCGATCAATCAAGCAAAAAGTCTCGGGATCAATGTAAAGGGTGTTTTGTTTTGTAATGCTTCGAAGAAGAAAGCCGGTATTCCAGAAAAGACGAATCCTCGTGTTATCAGGGATTTTTCAGGAGCTGATATTTTAGGACAAATCCCTTTCCTTGATAAAGTTGGCAAACGGGCTATTATTGCCAAATGTGCAAAAAGCATTTTTCTTGATAAAATAATTAAAAGCCCAGACAAGGTGCTTACTGGCAGATTAGCGTCAATGGATAAACAGTATGTATGGCACCCGTTCACTCAAATGAGGGATTGGCTTGAGCAAGAGCCTCTTATAATTGATAGGGCCAAAGGCAGCTACCTGATAGATACTGACGGAAATAAATATTTAGATGGGGTTTCAAGTCTTTGGGTCAATGTTCACGGCCATGCTCAGAAAAATATTGACCAGGCTATTAAGGCCCAGGTAAACAAGCTCAGTCATTCCACATTGCTTGGATTATCCAATACGCCGTCTGTTGAACTGGCAAAAGAACTGGTTCGTATCGCTCCAAAAGGATTAGAAAAAGTTTTTTATTCCGATAGTGGATCTACTTCAGTAGAGATCGCTATAAAGATGGCTTATCAATATTGGCAGAATATAGGGAAGAAAAAGAAAACGAAGATCGTTCATTTGGAGAATTCCTACCATGGGGATACTTTAGGAAGCGTGAGCGTCGGAGGTATTAGCTTGTTCCATGAAGTTTATAGTAGGTTGATATTTAAAGCAATAAAGTTGGGATTTCCATCGCGAATGAATATTGGCTCCGGGGATTATTTTAAGTGTCTCAATAAGCTGGAGAAGCTTTTACAATCAGAAGGACGATCTGTTTGCGCATTTATTGTTGAGCCTATAGTGCAGGGCGCTGCCGGGATGATCATGTGGCCGGAAGGCGTTCTCAGAGAGATGTCTAGGATCTGCACAAAATATGAAGTGCTGTTAATTGTTGACGAGGTAGCAACCGGTTTTGGCAGGACAGGCAAGATGTTCGCATGTGAGCATGAAGGGGTGAGGCCTGACATCATGTGCTTGGCAAAAGGTATAACTGGTGGATATTTGCCTCTTGCAGCTACTTTGACCACAAAGAGGGTTTTTGATGGATTCCTGTTTGATTATAAAGACAAAAAGACATTTTTTCATGGACATACGTATACGGGTAATCCTCTTTGCTGTGCAGCAGCGTTAGCAAATCTTGAAGTTTTCAAGAAAGAGAGGACTTTGCAGAAGCTGCAGCCAAAGATAGGATTCTTAGCAAAGAAGTTAAAGGGATTTGAAAAGCTTGATCGTGTCGGTGAAGTCCGCCAGATGGGTTTTATGGTTGGAATTGAGCTGATCAAAGACAAGAGAACAATGGAGCCTTTTTCTTGGGAAGAAGGAATAGGCGTAAAGGTTTGTAAGAAAGTCAGGGAAAAGGGAGTTATATTAAGGCCCTTAGGCAATGTGATCGTATTAATGCCGCCTTTGTCAATTACGTTAAAGGAGCTTGGAGTTTTGTTGGATGTTACTTATTCTTCTATTGAAGAGATTGTTTGCTAGAGAACGCCTTTTGCTTAACAACTTAAAGAAGAAAGAACCTTTTTTTTTGACTGGCCATAGTGTAAAATTAAACAAACTGCAGGAATTAATTATTTGTAAAGAAAGGAATTATTATGAGCATTATTTTAGACCGCAAGCATCTTGAGGGTTTTATTTCAGACAAAGAGTTAGATGCCCTTATACCTAATATAGAGAAAGCACACAATGATCTTGAAAAAAGGACAGGGGCCGGAAGAGAGTATACCGGCTGGACAGACCTTCCTGGCAGAATTGACCCCAAAATGTTGGATGATCTGATAAAACTGGGCAAGGAAGTAAGGTCTTATTCTGATTGCATCATTAGTATAGGCATTGGCGGGTCTTATTTGGGGATCAGGGCAACTGTTGAATATATGAGAGGGGGAGAGATCCCTATTTACTATGCCGGTCACAACATTAATGCTGACTATTTACACAAGCTGTTAGCTTCTTTAAAGGACCAAAGGATCACAGTTGTCGTTATATCAAAATCCGGAATGACAACAGAGCCTGCCATTGCGTTCCGTATAATTAAAAAAATGCTGATGGAAAAGTATGAAGGAGAAGAACTGAGGAAAAGAATAATATGTGTGACGGATAAAAGCAAGGGAGCTTTAAGGCAGATAGCAGATGCTGAAGGATATAAGTCATTTGTTATTCCGGATGATATAGGAGGAAGGTTCTCTGTTCTTACTCCAGTTGGCTTGGTCCCTTTAGCTCTAGTAGGAATTGATATTAAAGGTTTAGTCGAGGGGGCAGTTGAAGGGCAGAAAGTTTATTCAAAAATGGACCTTGAAACGAATATTTCTTATCAGTACGCCGCAGCAAGATACCTTCTGCACAAAAAAGGGAAAGATATTGAGGTAACGGCTTCTTTTTATGACAATATGAAATATGTGATTGAATGGTGGAAGCAATTATATGGTGAAAGCGAAGCGAAGGATGGTAAAGGCATATTTCCTGCCTCGCTAATTCTTTCAACTGACCTTCACTCAATGGGCCAGCTTATGCAGGACGGTATGAGGAATGTTTTTGAGACATTTATTGATATACAGTCACAAAAATATTCAGTTATTATTCCTGAGGACGACAAGAATCTTGATGATTTTAATCTGGTTGCAGGTAAAGACCTTGACTTTGTTAATAAGCAAGCATATAAGGCGACCGCCGAGGCTCATTTTGAGGGAGGAGTACCAAATATGACAATATCCCTTTCTCAGGCAGATCCGTTCCATTTAGGACAGCTTTATTATTTCTATGAAAGAACGGTTGCAATTGCCGGTTATTTGGAGAAAGTTAATCCGTTCAATCAGCCTGGAGTTGAGGCCTACAAGAAGAAGATGTTTGCTTTGCTCGGAAGAAAATAAATATTAATATGGTTCTTTACAAAGGCTAAATTATGGCAAAATTCAATATTAAAAAAATATTTCTTGGGATTGTTCTTATTATTCTTGCTTTGTTTTCTGCTGTAACTGCATTTTATATTCTTGAAGTTAAGCCAAAGATGGAAGCAAGAAAGAAATCTGGGACAGCAAAAACAGTTAGTATAAAAGGATCTACAGATAAAAAAGTAAAGAGTGCGACCGAAAAGGTGGTCAAAAAAGAGAGCACAAGCAGGATCAAGGATAGAATGTCAAAGATCAGCGAAAAGATAAAGAATCCGCTGCCTGAAAAAGAAGCAAAAGAAGCCCCAAAGAAAGATCCAGTCAAAGAAGTAAAAGATGTGTTAAAGAAAGAACCGGTCAAAGAAGATCCCAAAGAAGTAAAAAAGGTTGAAGAGAATATTAGCTTAAAGGCGCTGGTCAAAGAAGCTGACTCTGTTTATGGTGATGCCGAAAAATCCAGAAAAGAGGGGCTGCTATGGGTTGACCGTAAAACAGCCAGGATCATGGTCACGCTAGGGGCAGTGCATGGTTTGTCAAGGGGAAGCATTCTTAGTGTTTATGAGGGTAGTACAAAGATCGGTCAAGTGAAAGTCGATACTGCATTTGATGTGATTTCTTTTGTTTCGCTTGGCGACAATTCTGTGGATCTTTCCAAACATAATTATTATAAGATCGTTATTGAATGATCTTTTTAAGAAAGAGAACAAGATGGAATTAAATAATAAAAAATATCTCCTTGAAGCCTATGGGCTGATTCGTATTGTTCTTGGTGTAGCTCAAATCGTTGGGTTGTTCAGCGCATATTTTTTATTAGAGTTCATTGTTAAGTATCCCAAAGAGGCGTTTCTTTACGTTATAGATGAGGACCTTATAGCCCTGACCTATTTGGCGATTCTATTTAGAGGTATATTCCATTTAATCTCGGGAATAGGTATAGCAAGGTGCAGGAATTGGATCAAGGTTTGGCTTTATTGTGGATGGGCGTTAATGGGTATTATTACTTATGGATTGATCTTTACTTTATGCAGCAAATGGATAGACCTAGATTATATTTCCCGTATGTCTGAAGCTATTTCTTTTTTGAGATTGTTTATATATTTATCGGTTGTTTTTCTTGATCTTAGCTTTGTATGCAAGACTGTAAGCCTGATTGAAGGCGAGTATTTTGGTTTTAGTGAAAAAGAGCCAAGATTAGAATTTAAAAAGATCTTCATTTTTTGTTTCATGGTGGTTGTGTTCTTCGCTCTTTTGCTCTTCTTGGGAAAACCGATATCCAAAGGGTTTCATAAAGGCTATTATAAGACAAGAGGGGACCATCATACTAAGAAGTCAGTCAGTGTTAAAAAGACTCCAGTGGTTAAAAGTTATAGCAGTAATTCTTTGGATTACACCGGCATGCAAAAGAAGAGCCTTGCCAGTTCATCGGCTAAAGTAGAGCCTCAGGCTATCAAGGAAACTAAAGCAACATTTTTTAGTATTGGCGAAGAGCATGAAGTAAAATCCTCGGATGACAATAATGTCGTTGATTTATCTACAGCTGCAGTTAAGGGAGAACGATCATTTTCTCCAGAGAAATCTTTTCCATATAATTCAATAATAGGTTATGCAGGTAGTTTTTGCTTGGCGTTAGCTTTTTTATTGCAGGCATTTCATGCTGCAGGAATCAAGACCCTTAACAGCCAGCCATTGATATCTTTTGTGTTGTTTTGTGTGGGATTTGTCTTTTTGTTCGTATATGGAATAAGTTTAAAATTAACCCCGATCACTATCTTAAGTTTACTTTCTTTTATTATATGTGTTGGCATCATTTGTTTAAAAATTAAATCTTATGATTATTTTTAATCTTCAATGAGGTGACAATATGAGAAAAGGAACAATAGTATGTTTATTCATTATTTTTTGTTCACTCGCTAGGCATTCTTGTGCTGAAACGATAGATGTCACGATAGAGAGACTAAGGAAAAAGATGGGATTGAATAACCTTTATTCCATTGAGGATATAATCAAAAAAGAAGTAACTTATGGGACATATCATACTGTAGGTTATGTTGCGAAGATCTATGAATGCCCTGCTTGTCCTGAAGGTGCTTTATGCAAGCCTTGTATGGGGGCAAATATTGTTATAGCGCACGAGCAAAAGGAGCTTGGGAATTATGCTCTTGGAGAAAAAGACCTGATAGTTTTCGTTGATGACCCGAAGTCGTTTGAGTTGGGCAAGAAATACCTGTTCTTAATACATGTTCTGGATGCGAAAACAACGGACCAGTCCTTAAACAATTTAAAATTAATCTATTCCGAAATCCTAAAATAAATTATGAATAAGGGAGAGCCATGGGCTTTTTAGAGAAGCTAAGAAAAAAGATAGATCCGACTTATAAAAAAGAAGGAGTTCATCTTGAGAATTGTGAAGTGAACAACTTAATTGCTTTGGGTGTTTTGCTTTGGGCGGTGGCAGAGGCAGATGAAAAATTTCTTCCGGAAGAGAAAGGTAAGATAGTCGAAGTTATCAAGGCTTGTGAGAATATTTCAGATGAGGATATGCCTATTGTCCTCAGAGCGATAGAAGAAGCATCTATAAACAAAATAGATTATTATGAATTTACAAGTGAGGTGAAAAAAGGCATTAACAAGGAGTCAAGAATCGCGATAATTGAGAATTTATTCAGGGTCGGTTGTATTGATGGTGAGCTGGATAACGATGAAATTGAGATCATAAGAAAGATTTCCGGATTGTTTATGCTGGAACACCAAGAGTTTGTTGATGCGAAAATCAAAGTAAAAAAAGAATTTGGTATGGATGTAGCCGGGTTATAACCGGTTTCTGCTGTTAATTGTATTTAGATATTAAGGCTTGAAGAGGGTAAATAGATAAGCGTAATTTGAGGCGCTATTATAATGGCAAAACGTTTTTCAACTTTTGAGGGAGTATTCACTCCGTGCTTGCTCAGCATCTTAGGCGTTATTATGTATTTACGCTTAGGATGGGTAGTTGGCAGCATTGGCTTTGGCGGCACTTTGATTATAATTTGTTTCGCGAATATGATCACATTGTCAACAGCTCTCTCAATGTCCAGTGTTGTTACAAATATACGGATAGGCCCGGGAGGGGCATATTCAATAATAACAAAGTCCCTTGGCCTTGAAGCGGGAGGGGCAATCGGGTTTCCTCTTTATCTATCGCAGGCAATATCGGTTGCATTCTATATCACCGGTTTTGCAGAATGCTGGTTATTTGTTTTTCCAAGCCATTCTTTATTACTGGTTTCATTAATTGCCTGGGCAGTGTTATTGATCATTTCTTATTTGAGCGCAAAATTTGCGTTTAAGGTGCAGTATTTCATTTTTGTCTTGATCGGTCTTTCTATTGTTTCGATTATGATGGGTAAGGGGAGCAATGTTTCTCACCAGTTTTCTTTTTGGGGCGGCTATCAGACTGGGGAGTTTTAGACTATCTTTGCAGTATTTTTCCCTGCGGT
Source organism: Omnitrophica WOR_2 bacterium RIFOXYA2_FULL_38_17 (assembly GCA_001805965.1). GTDB lineage: Bacteria > Omnitrophota > Gorgyraeia > Zapsychrales > Zapsychraceae > Zapsychrus_A > Zapsychrus_A unditaenarius. The sequence goes on from MHHG01000065.1 coordinate 16,672, forward strand.
TACCGGCATTCTGGCTGGTGCTTCAATGTCAGGCGAATTGAATGATCCCAAAAAAAGTATTCCTATCGGGACCCTTGCAGCCATTGGGGTAAGTTTCGCTGTTTATGTATTGCTTAGCTATTGGTATGCAAAACAAATACCTTTGGCTGAATTAAGGGTCAATACTTCAATTGCTGTTGAAATGGGGCGATGGAGATGGATGGTAGTTGCGGGAATTATGGGGGCGACTATCTCTTCAGCTTTGGCGATGTTTGTCGGTTCGCCCAGGGTCCTTTTAGCCATGGGTAAACATGCAATACTGCCTTTCATGGAGACTTTTGCAAGGATAAACAAGAGAGGAGAGCCGTCAACCGCAATCTTATTTACAGCATTGCTTTCCTTGATCACAATTCTATTCGGCTCTTTGAATCAGATCGCTAGCTTGTTGACCATGTTCTTCCTAATAACATATGGGATGATCAACCTGACAGTATTTATTGAACAGTCCATTGGCATCCCAAGTTTTCGGCCGACATTCAAGGTTCCAAAAATAATACCTTTTTGGGGAACAGTTTCTTGTGTGGCTGTTATGTTCTTGATAGATGCAAAGTTCAGTTTCATTGCGTTTATTGTTATTCTTGTCATGTATGTTCTCTTGATAAAAACTGACTCGCAAGCCTATTCTCCTGAAGTTAGAAGCGGATTGCTGGTTTTTGTTGCTGAGCAGTTTGCAAAGGCGGCAAGCAAACTGCCTTATTATCCGAAGATATGGAAGCCAAATTTACTTGTACCTGTTGAAGATATGCAGAAGCTGGATCTTGTTTTACCTTTTTTGAAGAATATTATCTTACCAACAGGAAGATTAACGATATTTAAAGTTGTTGACAGAAAAAATTCAGAGGAACTTTATACTCTGAAAAATGTTGAGGCTCAATCGGGTGAAGATGCTCCAATTGATCCAAAGGAAAGATTGAGCCAGGAGCTATCTCTTAAGGTAAAGGGATTAAGAGATGAAAATATTTTTGTTGAAACAGCTGTTGTTCAGGCTCCTGAAGTCTTAGAAGGTGCAGTTACTGTTATGCAAACTGTCGGAGGTTTATTTTTCCCGCCGAACACTATGTTCTATGTTTTAAATGAAAACAATGATCAGGACCATGTTGCTGGTGGTCTTGTTGAAAAAGCTTCAGACGAAGGATTAAGCAACATAGTTCTAAGGTATGATAAGAATGCTGGTTTTGGCCTAGAAAAGGATGTTAACTTATGGGTTAGAAGCCAGTCACCTAACATGAATCTTTCGATACTCATTGCCTTGCAGTTGAAAAGAAATTGGGATGGAGTGCTTAGGATCGTTCAAGTTGTTTATAATGAACAGGATAGGCAAGAAGCTCTCAATTATTTGCTGAAATTAAAGAAAGTTATGAGATTGCCTTTGGATGTTGAAATTGAAATATTAGTTGGAAACTTTATGGATTTATTAAAACAGGCGCCAAAAGCCGATATCAATATTTTTGGTATGCAGGAAAAGCCTGATATCGCATTGATCAGAAATGTGTCCGCTGCTATCGGGACTTCTGTTTTATTTTTAAGGGATTCTGACAATGAAAGCGCCCTTGCATGACATGAATAAATTTCAGTTGCGTTTAAGAATAATTAATATATAATTACTTCATAAATTCATCGGTGTATTTTTTAAACAAAACAAGGAGGATGTATGAAGATTACCGATCTTAGGGAGTTACTAAAAAATAAACAAGTAATTGAAGAGATAAATAAGCATCTTTGGATCGAAAGTCAAAAAGCTGGATACAGCATTGGTATTGAAAGAGCTACGGATGAATGGTTACGGCTGTATGCATCAGGTTGGATGAAATACAATATGCCTGAAAAATATGATGAGGTTGTGATCAATAAAGATAAAGCTGTGACGAATGGCTCTGCTGCTTCAAATTGTGCGGTGAAAAAAGAAGAAGTAAAGACAGTAAAAACAGCAGCAAAAAAAGTCATAAAAAAGAAAGCAAGGTAGTTGTTCAGCTTTTATGTTCTTTAATTTAATAAAAAAACCCTCTGGAATTAACCAGAGGGTTTTTTTATTTGCAATGATTCTCTTATTTCTTTTTAGCTACTTTTTTTACAACTTTTTTAGCCACTTTCTTTTTTGCAACTGGCTTTTTCTTTGCTACAGCTTTCTTTTTAACGACCATTGTAATCCTCCTTTATTATTAAGAGATTTGATTGTCGCACTATATTTTTATAGTAACATACTGATGTTCATATTCAAAAAAGAAAATCATTTTTTTTTACTAAAAAAAATAATTATTTATAAAAAATTTTTAAAGAGACAAAAATAGCGACGAGAAAAATTAGCGATAAAAAACAGTTGATTTTTGAGTTTGTAACGTAGAATATTGGTTGGAAAAATAAAAAAATAAAAACAAAATTATTGTTATGAGCCTATATATTCATATTCCTTTTTGTAGAAGAAAATGTTTTTACTGTTCCTTTTCAATATTTATTGGAAAGGAAAAACATGTTTGTGCTTATTTAGATTGTTTAAAAAAAGAAGCAAGGCAATATTCTGGCGAAAAGATTAACACGGTTTATGTCGGAGGTGGCACTCCAAGTTATTTAAGTGGTCAAAATATCAAAAGTCTTTTTAATATCATAAAAAGTAATTTTCAGTTAACAGATGATGCTGAAATCACTTTTGAAGCTAATCCTGAAGATGTTAACATTGAAAAGCTGCGTTACCTTAAGCAGGAAGGTGTTAACAGATTGAGCTTGGGTATTCAAACCTTGAATGAAAGATTTCTAAGGCAAATAGGCAGGGGTCATAGTAGAGACGATGTTCTTAAAGCAGTTTCTTTGATAAGGAAGGAGGGATTCGAGAATTTAAATTTAGATCTTATGTATGGTTTTGATGGTCAGTCAAAGAGTGACCTGGAAACAGATATCAAGGATATTAGCGCACTTGAAAGTGAACATTTGTCTTTATATACATTAACTGTAGAAAAAAACAGCAAATTTCATGCAGCAAATGTTAAGCAGAAAGAACCGGAAGAGTTAGCCCAGCAATTCTTGTTTGTCAAAAAGATGGTGCGGGATTTTGGCTATAAGCAATACGAGATCAGTAATTTTGCAAAGCCAGGCAGGGAATCCAAGCACAATATTAATTATTGGGAAGCAGGTAATTATATTGGTTTGGGAATGGCGGCCCATTCACATTTTAACGGAAAGAGAATTTGGAATGTTGATAGCTATGTTAAATATATAAAAATGATGCAAGATGAAGGCAATGCTGCTGGCGGTCAGGAAATTTTGTCTAGACAATCAAGGTTTTTGGAGGCACTGGTCTTTGGCTTGAGAATGACCAAGGGTGTAAATGTTGGTAGATTAGAAAGCCAATTTGCACATAAGCTTGATAATAAAAGAAAAAGTGAGATCACCTATCTCATAGAAAGCAAAATGCTTTCTTTAAAAGGGAAGAATTTAAAAGCCACGCAAAAAGGGCAGTTGGTCTTGGATGAGATCTCGGTTAGATTGGTTTAATCGAGACAGTATTTTTAGTTGTTGCTTCTGAAGGTTTGCGTAATGATGGATTTAATGTTCTTTTTGCAGGCAGGTTGTATTTTTAAAATATCTAAAACCTTATATCCTTCTTTCAGTCTTGTTTCTATTGCAGCTCTGCAATAATCAAGGCTTCCAGAATTAATGAAAATGTTCCTGATAGTTAACAGGTCTTTGTAATTTTTCTTGGGCTTGCTAAAACAATTAATGAATGCCTTGCGGTCTTTTGGTTTTAAATTCTCATAGGCGTGAGCAACAAGAAGTGTTTTCTTTGATTCAGCAAGGTCGCTAAGGATTGATTTCCCTATGTTTTTTTGTGTATCAAAGATCCCGATTATGTCATCCTGTATTTGAAATGCTTGGCCTATCAAAAGTCCTAAACGTGTAAGCTTGTCTATTTCACTTTCTTTAGCGCCAGCAAGTATTGCTCCGATTACAAGCGGGCTTGTGAAGGTGTATCTGGCTGTTTTTAATGTGTAGTTTAAAAACACATCACTTTCTTTTATGTTTTGGAGCTTATCAACGCTATGAATGGTATCTATGAACTCTCCAACTGCGGTTGAAATAGTTGTGTCTAGAAAGTATTTAAGGGCTCTTTGTTTTATTTTCGGGTTTACTTCGATTGAGAGAAAGGCATCAACTGCCAATGCATAAATGATATCTCCTGCAATAATGGCTAGGTTTTTCCCTAAAGATTTTTTGTTGTCACTCTTTATGGTGTTTTCCAGGATCTTATGCATTGTAGGTTTAGAGCGCCTCAGGTCAGAGTTGTCGATTATATCATCATGAACAAGCATGAAGTTGTGAAGAAATTCAACTGCTGTTGAAGCATAATAAACAGAAGGGCTAAAGTGCTTGCCCGGAGGGAGGTATCCTTTATAGCTTAAAACGAGTAAAACCGGCCGAATTCTTTTTCCTTTACGTAAAGAATATTCTAGTATGCTTTTGTACAGATAAGGATTTATTTGGTCGAGTTTTATCTCATCTTGAAGACGCTTAGTGAAGGACTCAATATTTATTTCTATATTCTGTTTGATTTTGTCAATCATAGGAGATAATAGTAACATAGCCAATAAGCCTGTGCAATCAGTTTTACGAGTGAAAAGCGAATCCAGTCAGTTTTGATTTATTTTGTTTGACCATTATTTGTATTTTCTATAGAATCTCTAGTGAGTTGTTCTAATCAAAAAGGTTAATATGCAAAGAAAATATCTATTAATATTCGTATTCTGTATCAGTTTGTTTGTAATGGGTTGTTCCAGGCGCGCTCCATCTCCTATCTTTGATGGTGCATATTTGAAATATAAATTAGACTCTGAGTATTTAACGGTTAAATTTTCGAAAGTAAATAATAAATATTTCGAAATTGGATTTAATTTCTCTAATGAAAATATGCTGGTTGATAATTTTGTAAAAACCGATCAAAACGATGGAAAAGTGTTAGTTGATAGGTTTATGAAGAGGCGAGATGGAAAATTGCTTATGTTAAAAGGTGTTATTGGCCCGGTTTGGTTGCCAGAGAATTTTAGAAAGAAAGGCAGCAACGAGGGGATTGATCTAATATTTTCTGCCGTGCAGACGGATGAGATGAGAAAATGGAAAAGCGTTCAAGTTTATGCAATAACAGCTTCGCTCTTTAGAGGGGCGATAAGCGGCACATGGTACTATGATGAGAGATCAGGTTTTTTGGTTGGTTGTAATGCCAAGACCGTGATATCTGAATTTCTTTCATCAGGAGAGGATGACCCGACGTTAGTTTTGATTGAAACAAATATAACTGGGGTATCTTTGCCTTCATATGGAAAAGTAGACGGAGCTATCAAGCCGCTGCCTGTTAAAGAAGCTAACAATGCTCAAGGAGATTCTTTGGGAATTGAAGATATCAAGATTGGCGGAGTTGTTGCTTATGGTGATGAAAATGTTGTTTTGATAGGAGAGGATGTTTATAGGGTGGGAGACACCATTAATGGAATGAAAATAGTTAGTGTTTCTCTGAATAGTATTGAAGTTCTTGATAATGGAAAGGTAAGAACAATAAAATAGTCGGGAATGCTGCTAAAGCATGAAGATAGTCGTTCAAGAGTTGTGTTGAAGTGAATTTAAATTATGAAAGGAACGTTAATGAAAAAGATAGCTCTTTTGTTGGTTGTGTTTTTGATGTTTGCATCGTATGTTTTTGCAGAGAATGTTTATAAAAAAGACGGTACGGTTATTAGAAATGTACGTATCATAGGGCGAAATGCCTATTCTATTACAGTTGCAAATCATGGCAGAATCTTTAATGAAGATATTGAAAGGATCGGGGAGGATATTTCTGAAGAGCCTTTGGAAGAAGTGAAAGGGGATGCTGTTAATGAAGTAAAAGAGAATGTTGAGGAAAAAGCAATGATAGCGGATAAGCCTAAAGATGAGTTGATAGTTGATCTTTTTGCAGTTAATGGAATGAAAGAGACGGTAGAAAATACCATTACGACACTTATGACACAAATCCCTGATCAGAAAAAAGAGGAATTGAAAAAAATAGTTGATGCAGAAGAACTGTTAAAGTCGCTTGTTCCTGTTTATGATAAGGAATTTTCAAAAGAAGAGGTAATCGATCTGATCAAATTTTACAAATCTTCAGCCGGTTCAAAATTATTAAAAGATACTCCAAGGATCATGGATCAGGTTATGGTCGCTTGTGTTGATTATTTTAAAAAAAAGATAGAAGGGGATCAAAAATAGTACAGAGTGAAATTGTTTGTTTATAATAATATTTAGGATTAATAAGAATATTGTTGTATTAATTTAAGTCTTTTATTTTACAATGTTGTTTGGCATGACAAGCTTCAGGCTTCAGTTTATTAGTTTTGCATTTCAGCAATCTTTCGCATAAAGCCTTCCTGCGTAATGTTTTATCCCATATTTTCCCTTTTTGAAAAAAAGTTGAGAAAAAAATCATATTGTACGTTATTTGAACAAAAGCTTCATCCGGAAGTCTTTTTTGTATAATTAAATAGAAATATAAAGTATTGAAATATAATGATTTGTGAAGATTTTGAGATGCGAGCCGAAGTTTATTTTGTAATTTTATTTGACCGCTAAAATTTTCTTTGATATATTATGTGGGCTTATCAAACCTTCCGACCCTAATTTTGTTTGAGTATCTCGACAAATAAAAATTTGGGTTTAAAAAGAAATTCTTTCTGTTTTAGAGGAATGTAATATTTCGAACTACATGTACAATTTTCAAAAAAGGAGTTAAATATGATAGAACGCTACACAATGTCTAAAATGGGCGATGTCTGGTCTGAAAAACGCAAGATGGAGATTATGTTGCAAATAGAAGTGTTTACTTGTGAAGCTATGTGTAAGTTGGGGCATATTCCTAAAAAATCATTAGAAAAAATCAAAAAGAATGCAAAATTTGATATAGAAGAAGTCAAAAGGCTTGAAGAAAAGACAAAGCACGATATAGTTGCTTTTATCAATAATGTTGGTTCATATATTGGGCCTGAAGCGAGATATTTGCACATGGGGTTAACGTCTTCTGATCTTCTTGATACTGCTTTGTCAGTTCAGCTTGTTGAAGCAGCTGATATCATTATTGCTGACGTCAAGAAGCTGTTAACAGCTTTAAAGCAGAGGGCAAAAAAGCATAAGGATACTCCTTGTATTGCAAGAACTCATGGAGTTCATGCGGAGCCTACTACTTTTGGTTTAAAAGTGGCAGTTTGGTATGACGAGATGAGGCGTAATTTGGAAAGAATGGAACAGGCAAGGGAGATGATCAGATTTGGTAAGTTATCGGGCGCAGTTGGTACTTATGCTAATATTGACCCTTATGTTGAAGAATATGTTTGTGAAAAGCTTGACCTAAAACCAGCAAATATAGCAACACAGATCATTCAGAGAGACCACCATTGCCAGTTTGTAACGACTTTAGCTTTGGTTGGCTGCACGCTAAATAAGATCGCTACTGAGATCCGTTTGTTGCAAAAAACAGAAGTCCTAGAGGTTGAAGAGCCATTCTTTAAAGGCCAGATCGGGTCCTCAGCAATGCCTCATAAAAGAAATCCTATTACATGTGAAAGGATATCAGGGATGTCAAGACTGCTAAGGGCAAATGCTCAAGCAGCTTTTGAAAATATTAGTTTATGGCATGAAAGGGATATAAGCCATTCTTCAGTTGAACGTGTTATTTTGCCTGACAGTGCTATAGCCTTAGATTACATGCTTCAAAAACTGACTCCTATCATTGACGGACTGTTAGTTTATCCAAAGAACATGATAGCAAGCTTAACAAAAACTAATGGACTCATATATTCACAAAGAGTATTGCTTGAGCTAATGAAAAAAGGTTTAACTCGTGAAGCTGCTTATGAAATAATTCAACGTTGCGCCATGCAGGTTTGGAATGAAACATCCAGCTTTAAGGACATTCTATGCAGAGACAGGAAAGTAAGAAAATATCTTAAAGCAGGTGAGATCGATGCATGTTTTGACATAAAACATTATACTCGCCATGTGGACATGATCTTTAAGAGAGTGGGGTTAAAATAATGGAGAAAAGGGACAAAATTTATGAAGGTAAAGCGAAAATTCTTTATAAAACAGATGACCCAGATAGGCTGATCCAGTATTTTAAAGATGATGCTACAGCGTTTAATGCAGCTAAAAGAGGCACAGTTATTGACAAAGGAGTAATGAAC
>MHHG01000066.1 GCA_001805965.1 Omnitrophica WOR_2 bacterium RIFOXYA2_FULL_38_17
ATCTTTGCACGGGTATAATGATAAGACCAGGGATATTCTTATGCCGGTTAATAAGAAATACCCTATTAAAGAACTTATAAAAGTCGCGAAAGAGTACATCAGAACAACGAAAAGACAAATTACATTTGAGTATATTCTTATAAAAGACCTGACTTTTTCAGAAGATGCCGCAAGAGAATTGGCAAAGATGTTTAGAGGAATGATCTGTAAAATGAATTTGATCTTTTACAATGAAGTGCCCGAATTTGATTTTAAGGCAGTCTCGAGAGCTGAAGGTGAAAATTTCAAAAAGGACCTCAAGTACTATGGTGTACATGCTACAATAAGGACGCCACGCGGAAAAGATGTTCTGGCGGCATGCGGGCAGTTAAGGCATAAATAAATTTATTAAGAATGGCCAAGTAGAAATATAGTGTTTTTTTATAAATGCTTTTTGGCTATTCTTCGCTGATCAAAAAACCAGTCTATATAGGGCTGGTTTTTTTTGTTTAGCCTTTTTCTTTGCTCTATGCAGGTTTGGGCGGATAGGCTTTCTTGACAGAGCATAAAAAACATTGTATATTTGGAATAAGAAAAATAAGAGAATTGAGAGATATAGGAGAAAGAATGAACAAGATCCTTGTTATAGATGATGATCAAGACCTTGCAGAAATAATAAAAGCGGTTCTTGAATATGTAGGTTATAGTGTTCTTGTTTCACACGAAGCAAAAGACGGCATAATAAAGGCAAAAGAACAAAAGCCAGACCTTATTTTGTTAGATATTGTTTTGCCGGGCATGGATGGGCCCGAAGCGACTAAAATATTAAAATCCGAGAATATTACAAAAGATATTCCTGTGATCTTTCTTACTGGCCTTGTATCTAATGAAGATACAGGAAGTGGTTTAGGTAGCATCAATATTGATGGGGTTGAGTATCAAAATATAGCTAAACCATTTGAGAATGAGAAATTATTGGAAATTATTAGGTCGGTCTTAGGTTAATATTTTGGATCGATCAAGATCATGCAATAACCATATGGAGGCAAACTTAATGATATCGGCATTTAAAAAAAAGATATTGATAGTTGATGATGAACAGGAAGTTAGAGATTCAATAAGAAGGTGCCTTATGGCAAGCGGGGCATATATCATAGAAGAAGCCATAAATGGCAGTGATGCTATAGAAGCATTAAAGACCTATGCTCCTGAGCTGATTATTATTGACGTAAAGATGCCGGTAAAAGGAGGATATGAAACATGTATGCATATTAAGAGCGATCTTAACATGAAGAATATCAAAATCGTTGGTATTTCAGGCGTTTCAGGTGGGATTGGGGGGGCATTTATGGAAGTTCTTGGAGTAGATGCCTATTTTGAAAAGCCGCTTGATATTAATAAATTCAGAGAAAGAATTGCAAAATTATTACAAGATCAGAAGTAAGCCTGAAATAAAGGAATATTCTCAATGGCTGAGGAAAAGAATAAAAGAAAAATATTAATTGTAGATGACGATAAGGGTACTCGGCTTATGATCAGGAGGCTTTTGACCCTTGAAAATAAGTATGAACTTGAAGAGGCCGAGGATGGCCTGCAGGCAGAAGAGAGGTTAAAGACATTTAAAGCAGACCTTATGATACTTGATATCATGATGAAGGGGCAAGATGGATATGTTACGTGTAAGAATATTAGAAAAAATGAGAGTTTGAAATATATTAAGATTATCGGTATATCTGGCGAATCTCAAGAAATAGGTAAGGTCTTTATTGAAGAATATGGTGCAGATCGTTTTATGGAGAAACCGTTCAAAGCTAAAGAATTTAAAGAGCTTATTGACAGGCTATTAAGAGAAAAGGAGTTGATCGATCAATGAAAAAGAAGGCATTAACAACATCTGATATTGCAGAGTATTGTGATGTGAGCCCAAGGACAGCAGTTCAATGGATAAGTGAAGGTAAAATAAAGGCCTATCGAACTCCTGGGAATCATAGCAGGGTCAAGATCGAAGATTTTTTGACATTCCTTAAAAATTACAATATTCCCATACCAAAGGAATTTATATCAACGGACAGTCAAGATAATAAAAAGAGAATACTGATAGTTGATGATGATAAGGATATGGCTTTGACGATCGAGAGAACGCTTAAATTACCACGTAAATATGATATTGATCTTGCATTTGATGGTTTTGATGCAGGAAGAAAGGTTATTGAATTTAAACCGGACCTGGTTATCCTGGATATAAGGATGCCCGGAATGGACGGATATGCGGTTACAAAGAGGATTAAAGATATACCAGAGCTTTTACATACAAAAATAATCGCGATCTCCGCCTTTTTTGAAGAAGAAGGAAGGGAGAAAATTTTATCATTGGGGGCAAACGTTTGCTTGGATAAACCTTTTAACAAGGAAGATCTTTTAAACGGTGTAGGAAAATTGATCGATTGAGAGGGAACGTTATGGAAAAGCAAGTGGTACCGGGAAAGATGATCTGAATTTTTTAAATTATGAATTAATGATCAAAAGAAGGTAAAAATTATGAAAACTTATGGTTTTATTAAGTCTTGGAAAGGCGTGCTAATAGCTGCTTTTGTTGGATTAACTGCTGTATTCATTGAGAATTTCTTTAAATTGCCTATTTTAGATCCGTTGGTAGTGGCTATGGTCATAGGCATTATTATGAAATCTTTTGTTAAGTTTGATGATGATATTATATTTGGATTTAAATTGGCCCCTTCTTTATTTATTCCCATTGGTGTTGTATTTTACGGAGCAGTAAGTCTGAACTTTTCTAATTTTATAAGAATGGACCTGAATTCTGTTTTTACGTTGTTCATTGTTTTTATTGTATATATTCTCTCAGGGATCATTTTATCCAACATGTTTGGGATAAAGGAAAAAGCTGGTTATTTAATTACAGCTGGTTCGGCTATTTGTGGCGCATCTGCCATAGCTATAACATCTAAAGCTATTGATGCCGACGCAGATGACGTTTCAGTTAGTTTAATATCTGTTTTTTTATCTGCCTTGATCGGGTTATTTATCGTACTTCCCGTTGTTGCATCTGTTTTTGATATTTCAGGATTAGATTATGCGGTCTTTTCTGGCTCTGTAATGCAATTTACTGGATTTGTTAAGGCATCTGTCGCGGGACTTTCTGAAGAAGTGAAAATTGTTGCGCAATCTGTAAAAGCCATTAGATATGTAGGCCTAATATTCTTAATACCTTTATTTGCCAGTTTTGCAAAAGGGAAACTAACTATCCCGTTGTATTTGTGGGGTTTTTTAGGGGCAGGGATAGCCTTTTCTTTAATGCCCGATCTAGCCAAAGTATTGAATCCATCATTTAAAATAATATTAAATATATTATGGAGCATTGCAATGGGAGCTATTGGACTTAATACAAATTTAAAAAGTTTATTCACAAAATATGGGATGAAGGTATTTACAGTAAGTTTTATTACATTTATGTCTGCTGTTATTACTTTTGTTGTCGGGTTAAAATATTTATAATTGCGGGAATATGAGGAAAAAAATAAATATGATCTTAGGAAACAAATAAATGAAAATAGGGCAAAGAATAATTTTAGGTTTTTTAACAGTTCTTGTTTTGACCGGGAGCATTGCGAAAGTTGCTCTAAAATTTCAAAATAAGATCATAGAGAAGGGTATCCTCAGAGAGCTCAAAGTAAAGGAAGACGCTTCTTATGATTTCATGGTAAATGAGGTTAGGGTTTTATCTTCCGCATTAGAAGTATTTTCTCGAGATGAAGCTATTAAGGGCCTGTATTTAGAAAGAAACAGGGAGAAGTTATATCAATATGGAAAACCATTATTTGATGAAATCAAAACTAAATATGGAATAACACATGTTTATTTCATTTTGCCGGATGGCCATTGTTTCTTGAGGTTACATGAGAAAGGTCTTTATAATGATAAAATAACCAGGGTTACTTTTGAAAAAGCCAGGGATACCAAGAATATCGCATCAGGGGTAGAGCTTGGAAAAACTGCTTTTGCTCTTAGGGTGGTCATTCCTTATTATAAAGGCAAAGATCTTATAGGTTATGTGGAGTTTGGAGAAGAAATCGAACATTTTATTGAACAGCTGAAAGATAACACAGCTACTGAATATTCACTGGTTGCGAAGAAAAAGTACTTAGATAAAGAAGCATGGGCCTCAATGAGAGAACAAGAAGGACTGGAAGATAATTGGAACGAATTTGGCGAATATGTATTGGTAACTAAAACAGATGCATGGTTGCGGGAAAGATTTAGAAAAAGTTTAGATGCCAATGTTAAGCTTTTAGAGAAAGGAGAATTTGTCTTTGAGCAATTTCAATTTAAAAATAAATATTTTAAATTAGGGGCTTTTCAATTTAAAGATGTATCAAAAGAAAATGTTGGTGTTGTCTTTGTAGCATTAGATATAACAGATATAATTAGTATTTCCGATCAAGCAGCGGCCTTTTTGTTCTTTATATTGGTTATTGTGTTTGTTATGATCCTGGGTATTGGTCTTTATCTTTCGCATTCAATATCTGCTCCTATTAAAATGTTAATGGCTGCAACTCATGAAATAAGCAGGGGTAATTTAAATGCTAATTTAGATATTGTGTCAAAAGATGAGATTGGAGCGTTAGCGGCAAGTTTCAATAGAATGATAAAGGATTTGAAGGAAACGACTCTTTCAAAGAACTATGTGGATAATATTCTCCAAAGTATGACGGATTATTTGATCATAGTTGACGTTGAAGGAAAGATCTCTAATGTTAACAAGTCATTTTTTGATCATTTAGGATACAGTAAGGAAGAATTGACAGGAAGTAATATGAGCTGTTTGTTCTTTGAAGGAGAAAGATATTTTAACAGTTCAAAAATAGAAGAATATATGCAAAAAGCCCCATTAATAAATTTTGAGACTGTTTTATATGGAAAAACCGGTGTTAAAGTGCCTGCGCTCTTAAGCAGCGCGGTAATAAGGGAAATCGAATGTCCAACGGGGTATCCGGAAAATGATTGTCAGGACTTTATTAAAAGCGGTAAACATTGCGAGAAGAACAAAGGGGTAGTGTTCTTGGTTAAAGATATTACTGATTTAAAAAAAGCGGAAAGCGAACTGCAGAAAAGCAATATAGAACTAACGACATCCTTGGAAATGTCTGAGCTATTGCTTAAAGATTTAGAAAAGGAAAAACAAACGGTTATGGATGCCCAGAAAGATATAATAAAAATTAATCAAGAATTAATTGCGAATGAAAAGGTTTTAAACAATATGATGAGCGATATGATAAAAACTAATGAAGAATTAAAAAATACTCAGGCACAATTGGTTCAATCCGAAAAACTTTCTTCGCTTGGGCAGCTATCTGCGGGTATCGCTCATGAGATAAATAATCCGTTAGGGTTTATTGATAATAATATTGTTATTCTGGGTGAATATATCGATGTTTATTCGGAAGTTCTAAGGGCTATGGATTTGTTGAAAAAGGCAGTAGTAGATAAAGACCTAGACAGAGCAGTTTCTATTGTTGAAGAGATAAACGAGATGGAAGAGAAAGTTAATTTGACCTTTATTTCGGGAGATATTGAGAATTTAATACGACAATCGAAAGATGGGACAGAGAGGATCAAAAAGATCGTTCAAGATCTAAGGACATTTACCAGAAAAGATGAAGGCCAGATAGAATTTAATAATGTTGAAGATATTATCGAGAGTGTGCTCAATATAGTTTGGAATGAGATAAAATATAAAGCTGAGCTTGTAAAAGAATTTGGTAATATTCCTCTGGTGAAATGTAATGCCCAGAAATTGGGGCAGGTGTTTATCAATCTATTTATTAATGCATCACAGGCAATAA
>MHHG01000067.1 GCA_001805965.1 Omnitrophica WOR_2 bacterium RIFOXYA2_FULL_38_17
CTGAGGTTGCCCGATGTTGATGCCGAAATACCAGTTCCAACCTCATAAGTATCAAAAGCATTTGTCGCATTCGGATTTGATACTGTCCCATCATTCAATTGAATCCATTTTCCTGTCGAGGTAACAATATTAGCCGCATCTTCAACATTAATATTTCCATAAACATTAAGATCATAACCGCCATCTGTAAGGTCAACATCTGTTGTTTGATTGTCATCATTGACAACTATGCCTCCTGCATATGCATCAGCAGATATAGTAACCGAATGCGAATCAACCGTAACATGGTCTGACGGCCCGGGATAATTAACGCCCATTACTGAACCGGCTGCAGTTCCCCATGTAGCATTTGACGTCCATGCACCATCAGACACATCATTAAAACCTGTTGCGGTATAAAGGCCAAATAGCCAGAATATATTATTTCCACGATCAACTGAGTTACGAGCTGTCAGCGAATCAAACAATGATACAGAATCCTGAATATCGGCAAACTCAACATCTTCATTAGTCGTTGGCGTATTAATTGTCCACTGAGTTCCTGCAACTGTAGAATTAAGATCAACAAATGTGCTTAATGCCTGTCCATCGACAGTAAAGGCATTACTTACAGTTGTAGTTGTTCCCGCATTAAAATCAATTTGTTTGCTTGGAGTAATTATCAATAAATTATAGAAAGCTGTATTTCCGGATAGTGTTGTAACTTTGCTTGAATCATCAAAGAATACTGAAGATGTACCCGCCGTAAACGTACCAGCTGTTGCCATAGACCAAGTACCCGCAACATTAAGATCATAACTTCCACCCTGCAGATCTCCGTCCGTTACAGTAACATTATTATCGACCTCCATATTATCAGCTAAAATAACATTGTCCGTAGCAGTACCGCCTGTATTATTTATAACAAGGTCATAAAATGTCTGTCCTCCAGAAGTAACAGTTTGGTCAGTCGTACCATCAAATGTAACCGTTGAAGTTCCATAATCAACAGTGATCTGACCTGTTCCATCCTGCATTGTCCAAGGCCCTGCAACTGCAATAGCAGAACTACCCATATTCAACGAATGAGACCCGCCATTGTTATTGACATAAGCTCCCCCCGCTCCTAGATCTACAACCGAATTGCCCAAATTAATTGTTATACTACCGGTGTTACCTACACCACCAACACGCAAGCCAAAAGACGTGAGACTATAATTTTGAGTGTTAATAATAGTCCCGGTTGTTCCCGTTGCCGGATATGACCAGAACTGTCCTGTTGTATTTACATTACCTGCTAAATCAAAAGTAATATTGTTTGCTTGTGGGGCAAGATAAAACCCTGTACCGGAATAAGTGCCATCAGTAATATTCACTGTTTGCCCTGCGGTCTCTGGATAATAAATAAATATGTCATGTGAAGAAGTACCTCCACCGTGCACAACCGGTGTTCCGCTATCTTTCAACAAGACAACTGCTTGTGTCGATGCATCCGTTACAGTTCCAGTTCCAAATGTAAAAATATTTTCCACTCCAATATAATTATTAATTGTTGTTGTGTGCGTTGGTTGAGCAACATTCAGATCATAAAAATTAGCAACGCCTAATATGTACGGACTTGCAATACTGCTGGTTCCAGACATCGTAACCGTCGAAGTCCCGATATTAAAAGTCCCATTCGTTGTAGACCAATCACCCGTTACATTTATCGTCGAATTTGATGCAGTCACTTCACCAGCAGCAGCAATTATAAAATCTCCAGCAACAGTAAGGTCATAACCATCGAGGTCAACACCATTAACAGAATCACTTGCTGTAACTGTAAACAGATTGCCGGTCTCAAGTGCATCAAGAGTTATTGACCATCCGCCGCCATCAACTCCGCCATCATCAAAAACTATATTCTGGAAAGTTTGGTTGTTTGTTTTGATCGTGTGGCCTGCATCAATAGCATCAAAAGTTACTGAAGAAGTCGATCCCGTATATGTCGCACCATTGTAATTTGCCCAGCTGCCGCCGACATTTATATCCTGCCCACCTGTAACCAAAGTACCTGAAGAAAGAAGAACATCCTCGTCAACATCCAGCGCATCCTGAAGCGTATAAGTATTATCATTATCCCAATGAACTTCCGCCTTGGCCAAAGCATTTATCTCATCAAGGGAAAGAACACGGTTATAGATACGCACATCATCTATTCTTCCGGCAAACTCATAAAAACCTGTACCTGGAGTTAAAGCTATCCTAATATTATTAGCGGCCTCACTAACAACATTTCCAACACAGGCTGTTTGCGAAGCATAAGCCACCTCGCTACCATTTATGTAAATTCTAGGAGTCCTGTCTCCCTTATCATCATAAGTCGCGACAACATGGTCCCATCCATTAACAGAATATGTATTCGTGACCGAAGCAGCGCTTGCATCAGTCGTTGTACAGTCTACATATGCTTCTATTACTCTTGGACTTCCGCCAGTCGTTGCGCCATAAACCAAATATTTCCTTCTTGAACTGCCATTACCTTTTTCAATGATTGGACTATTCCCCTCAGTGTCAGTAACTTTAGCCCAGGCAGAATATGTAAAGGTATTTACATCATCCAATATCGAAGGTGAATTCAATTCAACACCATCATCAGTACCATCAAATAGCAAACTATAGCTATTTGCAAATCCAAATGGCTTTGGCATATCAGTACTTGGAGTTGGGAACTCAAACCATTCACCATGACTACCGTAACCGGATGAATCACAAGCATCATAATTCGATCCGTCACCGGCACAATCTCCTTCGGCTGTTTCATCAAGCTTCCAGTAACCGATAAGCCCGTCGCCTAATGTTAAATTATAAAATGTTTCTGAATTTGATGTGATTGTATTGTTTGTATCTGCAGCGGCAAAGATAACAGTTCCATTACCTGCCTCAAATGTTGTTGCAGCACTACTAAAGTTTCCAGCGATTAGCGTATAGCGGTTAGGGGCGTTAAAAACTCCAGATGTAAGCGTTAAGTTACCATTAATGGCAAGAGAGGCATCGACTCCGTTAAATGTGGCACCATTGATCGTTACATTACCGGTTATATCTGTTCTTGGCAAGTCAGTATGATGCGTTATACTACCCGCTAATCCCTGAACGCTAGTCGCTTCCAAATCATCATAAAGTGTCCACCCGCCTGATGCTCCATTGACTATTAAATTATAAAATGTTTCACTCCCTGATTGGATCACATGGCCTGTTGTCGTTCCATCCATTGTGACAGTTTGCGTTTCTTCATCAAAGATACCACCATAATTCCACCAGCTTTCCTGGACATTGATATTATTGCCATTAACATCAAGCGTTCCAGTTGCGAGAACCAAGTCACCATCAACATTCAATGCATCCTGCAAAGCATATTGCCCAACCGCCGTCTGCGGCTGATCACCTTGCGCAAGATGTGAAACTTCAGCAGCACTAAGCTCTCTATCATAAACACGGACATCATCAATGAGACCGTCATGAATTTTTAAATTATTTGTTGTAACACCGATCAACCAATTTTCACTATGATCTGTAATTGTCGCTGTTAGATCAGCTCCTTCCTGAAGGCCATTTACATACAATTTAGCAACTGTCCCATTATAAGTAAACGCAACATGCCACCAGGAATCTGTATTAGGAATAGTCGTTCCATATCTTATCTGCCAACCACCATCATATATCGTAATAGCAAACCTATCACTTGCCCCGTTCTCATCCATCCAAAGCTGAAACTCTTCAATTCCGCCAGTATCCATTCCAACTAAAGCACGGTCTGCTGATAGATCATCAAGCTTCATCCACGCTGTAATAGATCCTCCGCCACTAAAGTCTATATCAGGAACCTCGACATAATCTCCAGTGCCATCAAGATCCAAAGCATAAGGGTCAACAAAATTAACATTTGGAGTTGTTGTTGTCGCAGTTGGATCACCTCTCCATGTCCCATGATTGCTATGTCCGCTATCATCAATAACACCCATTGCATCTGTTGTAGCAGATGCTTCATCAAATTTCCAATAAGCAACCAAGCCGTCATTGATAGTTAAGTTGTTAAATGTCTCTGCATTGGTCGTAATAGTGTTATCAGCATCTGTACCTGTAAACATTACAGTTGAAATACCAGGCTCGAATGTTCCCACCTGCGAAGACCAATTACCCTTAATAACTAGCGTAGAGCGGTTAGCGATCAGTGAACCTGCGGTTAAGGTTACATCTCCGCCGACAGTTGTTTCCCAGCCTCCCAGGACAATACCTGCCGCCGCAGTATTTGTCATAGTAAGATCATCAGCAACTATCATTCCATCAGACAGCGTCCATCCACCTGTCGCGCTGTTAAAAACAACATCATTGAATGTCTGGTTCCATGATTGGATCGTGTTATCAGTATCAGTTGCATTAAAAGTAACCGTACTCAAACCCTGCGAAACAGTTGCCCTTTCAAAATCAATGTTTCCACCAGTTGAAACTGTTGAATTGCTAAAGTCAATGTAGCCCCAAGTATTGGTAGTTCCAGACACATCAATATTTTCACCTATTGTATGTGTTCCCGAACCAAAATCGATCTTACCCCAATAACCAGCACCTGTATCATTACCCAAGGTCAATGTACCTGCTATTGTCAGATTATATATGCTTGCGTCAACAGTCATTGCCTCAGCCTCAGTATCACTTGATGCATTCCCACTGATCAACAGATCATAAATTGACCAATTGCCGGTTAGAGTAATTGAAGAATCATTCATATTCGCAGGCTTAATTGTAACAGTCGGGATTGTTAATACACCCTGCGTTATATCTCCAGTTGAGCGAATCTCAATAGTTCCTCCGGAAATTGACGCGGCCGTTCCAATCGCGATAAAATCATTATTATCAGGATACATTCCCAGAGTATAACCTGTAAGCGTTAATGCTGAGGAATCGCCTAATATCAGATCTTCATCAATCCAAAAATTTCCTGTTGCTGTTGCGGTAATACTATCATCAATCTGATATGTATAAATGTCATTTGCGCTATTAGGATTTGTTATACTGCCATTTGCTAATTGTTTCCATGTGCCCGTTGATGTTACAAGCCCTGTAGAATCTTCAATATCAATATCACCATAGATATTCAGATCATAACCACCATCCGTCAAATCAACGTCTGTAGTTTCATTGGCTGAACTAACAACTATACTCGCCATGTAAGAATCAGCCCCAATTGTAACTGAATGTGAATCAACCGTAACATAGTCCGATGGCCCAGGATAATTCACACCCATAACAGAACCGGCTGGTTTACCCCAAGTAGCGTTTGATGTCCATATACCATCAGCCGCATCATTGAAACCTGTTGTCGGAACGGCTCCGAATACCCAGAAAATATTGTTTCCCCGGTCAATAGAGTTGTAAGCGGTCAATGAATCCAATATTGATACCGAATCCTGAATATCGGCAAACTCTACATCCTCATTGCCAACCGGCGTATCTATCGACCACTGCGTTCCTGCAGAAGTAGAATTAAGGTCTACAAAAGTCGTAACAGCCTGGCCGTCAACTGTAAAGGCATTTAGAACAGTATTCGTTGTTCCCGCCTGCCAATCAATGCGTTTACTTGGAGTAATGATCTTCAAGTTCCAGAATGCGGTTTCACCTGTTATAGTTGTGACCTTGGATGCATCATCAAACTCTACACTAGATGTTCCTGCAGTAAATGTTCCTGAACTCGCCATAGTCCAAAGACCGCCAACTGTGATATCATAACTTCCTCCCTGAAGGTCGCCATCGGTGATCGTGATATTGCGGTTGACATCCATGGCATCGGTAAGGACAATATCATCATCGCTGGCTGTTGAATTCGTATTATTGATCACGAGGTCATAGAAACTTTGTCCATTAAGATCTAGTGTTTGGTCAGCATAAGAACCATTAAACTCAACTGTACTTGTATTGTAAGTAAAACCATTGGCCCCAGCAACATTTGTCCAATTACCTGCAACTTTAATAGTAGAATTTGATGCTGTAACCTCACCTGCCGCTGCAACAATAAAGTCACCACTTACTGTAAGATCATATCCTACCAAATTAACACCATTGACAGAATCAGTTGCCGTTACCGCAAACAGATTTCCTGTCTCAAGGGCATCAACAAGCGACCAGCCGCCGCTGTCCCCACCGCCGTCATTAAAGACAACATTATGGAAAGTATTGGAATTTGATCTTATAGTATGACCAGCTTCAACAGCATCAAAAGTAACCGATGACGTAGTTCCCGTATAAGTTGCTCCTGTGTTCATCCAGTTCCCACCAAGATTTATACTCTGTCCGCCTGTAACCAATGTCCCTTTTGAAAGCACAATATTTTCATCGGCATCTAACGCATCCTGCATAGTATAAGTATTATCCTGATCGCCATAGGGTCTTACTTGCGCTATTGCTTTAATTTCATGCGCAGAAAGCGCACGGTTGTAAACACGGACGTCATCTATCGATCCATTAAAATATATTGCCCTGGCATAATTGATTCCAATATCAAAATTATCTGTCCCTCTGGATAGATTATTTGTCCTTGTAGCGCTGTTAGCTAGGACACCATCAACATAAATATATGAAGTCGTTCCATCGTAAACACCTGCAATATGGTGCCATGCACCGTCATTGATCGCCGATCCGGATGTCAGGACATTAGCCGCATAGCTACCACCAGCATGGAAATATGCCTGGTCATTTGAATACTTACCTATCTCATATCCCTTAAAAGGAAGAGAATCTTGCATGCGCGTGACCGCAGCACGTACCGTTCCTACAGCTGATGTTTTGACCCATACCGCCAAAGTTACATACTTTTGGAAATCCAATAAATTACTTGTCCCAATAGAGATATAATCACTTGTTCCATTCAATTGAATACTTCGCTCATTTACAAATCTAAATGGCCTCGGAGCACTTGTGGAATCATCAATATTTGTCCCATTCCATTCACCATGATTTCCATAACCCGATGAATCACAGGCATCCAGAACACCACCGGGACAACCACCTTCTGCCGTTTCATCCAGTTTCCAATACCCGACCAATCCATCACCCAAGTTAAAATTATAGAATGTTTCAGCATTGGTCGTAATTGTCCCATCCATATCAGGCGCGCTAAAGATCACCGTTCCATTACCAGCTTCAAACGTCGTTGCAGCACTTGAGAAATTTCCTGTTACAAGCAACTGATTTGCCGGTGCATTGAATACGCCTGAAGTAAGCGTAAGATTACCATCATTAACGATAGATGAGGCAACACCAGTAAAAATACCACCATTTAAAACCGTATTTGCAGTAATAACTGTAAGTGGAAGGCTGGTTGAATGTGTCAGAGTACCGTCGGTAATATTGAAATTATTGGAAACCTCCAAATTATCGCCCAAGATCCAGCTTCCGCTATTTCCATTAACAGTCAGATCGTAGAATGTCTGTCCACCGGACTGCAAGAAATGTCCTGTTGTTCCTCCATCAAATGTAACAGCCTGATTCTCTTCATCCAATATACCGCCGTAGTTGTACCAGCTTTCGGCCACATTGATATCCTGCCCGTTCACATCCAAAGTACCTGTTGCTAAAATAAGATCACCATCAACATTAAGAGCATCGGCAAGTGAATATTTACCAACTGCTGTCTCAGGCTGATTTCCATAGGCAAGACGTACGATCTCAGGTTCAGTCAATACCCTGTTATAAAAACGCAAGTCATCGATACGCCCGTTAAAATCCTGGCTATTATCACCCGGAGAATACCGGCCAATAAGAGCTTCGCCTGAATAACTTACAAATTCAGTTGCATCACTAGAATCTTCCGCTTGAATCACGCCATTTATATGAACAACTACTGTTCCATTATCATATGTCAAAGCAAAATGATACCATCTGTCATAAGAAAGATTACTAGCAGCATAATAATATCCCTGTCCATAAAGACCTAAAGAATTGGGGTCATTTTCAATCTCAAGGCTATAACCATCTCCTCCATCCGGGCTTTGCGAAATAATAGTACAATAGCCACCCGAACATGCATTATCAAGATATATCCACCCAGCCCATGTATATGATCCCGCTTTATCAAAGCTGTAACGTGGAGATTCAATTCGCGCGAAATCATCAACCCCATCCATACTTAAACTGTATAAATTAACAAAATTAAGGTTTGGTGCAGCTGTTCCATTTGTAGCAGCATCCTGCCAGACAGCATGATTTCCGTGACCGGAAGAATCAATAGCAGCCGACGCGGCTTCATCAAACTTCCAATAACCTATCAAGCCATCATTAATACTAAAATTTGTAAAAGTCTCAGCATTTGTGGTAATTGTATTATCCAAGTCCGTGCCATTAAGAACTACTGTAGATAGACCCGGCTCGAA
>MHHG01000068.1:0-3587 GCA_001805965.1 Omnitrophica WOR_2 bacterium RIFOXYA2_FULL_38_17
CGTCGTCGACGACCAATAATTTTGCCATTTACGCATCTCCCCCTTTAACTGCTATTATATTAGTATAATTTAGCATTTAACATTATCAATGAAATTCAATTATTCTTATAGACTCCCAGCTCAGAACAATTACATCTTTGCGATCGGCAACAGTATTCTTGTTTGAGTGCCAACACCATACTCTGAAATAAAAATAACCTTACCCTTATGATTCTCTTCAATGATCTGCCTGATCACATACAGCCCCAGGCCTGTGCCTTTTCTGCTCGAAAGCTTTGTTGTAAAAAACGGCGTAAATAGCTTGCTTTTATCAGCATCCCTTACGCCCATACCATTATCACTTAAAGCGATTTCCAGAGTTGTTCCATTAATAACAGCATTTATATCTATAACTCCACGGTATGATCCTTCTTTCCTCTCTTCTTTGCGCTGGATCATCGCATCATATGAATTATCAATTATATTAAAGAACACTTCCTGAAGCTGAGTAAAATTGCCTCTTACTTTTGGAGTATTGCCATTATAGTTCCTGTGAATATCAATATCTGATATCTTGATCTTAAACTGCGCCATTTCAACTGCAGCTGATATTAATTTATCAATATCCACCGCCTCAAATCCCTTTGTGCCTTTTCTGGTATACTTAAGCAATCCCTCGACTATCTCACCTCCCCGCAGAACATTATCTTCTATCCTGTGAAGCCCCTCGGCAATTTCCTTCAATACTTTATCTGTTTTTTTAGACACACCGTTCTTTCTTGTGATCTTAATAGTATCCAATATATCCCCTGCGATAAATCCCATGGCATGTAGCCTGTTATTTATCTGATGCGAAAGCCCATCTGCCATAGTACCAATAGTAGCCATTTTTTCTGCTTTAAATAATTGTTCATGGGTTTTTTTGGTTGTTTCATAGAATTGAGCATTTTCAATTGCCAATGCTGACTGATTAGCAAGAATTGAAAACACAACCAGGTCCTCCTGAGTATAAAGTTTGCCAGACCTTTTTTTCCCAAGAGCAATAACAGCAAGCATCTTATCTTCAATATAACTGGGAATTATTAGTTCGGTCTTAAGGGAAGCTATAATCTTCTCAACTTCCTTTAAATTTTCATCATTATAATCTTTACTTCTTTCCTTTATTTCTTCATGAACAAGAGGTTCTTTGAACTTTTTTAAATATTTTATAAGTGAAGAATCAGCTGAAAAAGCACTTTGTTTATCGTTTATTTTTTTAATACCCTTTGATGCTTTAAGAATAAATTGATTTGATGCTTCGTGGAAAAGATATATAGAGCAATGTTCAATTCGAACTGTACGTGTAACAACGTGGACTATTAACATCAAAAGTTTCTTTAGATCTTTTATTCTTCCCATTCCAAGTGATGCTCTTCTTAAGGTAAACTGGTATTGATGCTGATTGGCCAATAGCTTTTCTTCAACCTTACGCTGAAAATGCAAATAAACAAAAGGCCCAACCGTTGCAAAAACCGCCATAAGCGTTGTGGGCAATAACCAAAAACCAACACCTAGAATTTGCAACCCCGCAAAAAACGGGATACCTAGGACTAATGTATAAACTACAATAAATATGCCTGCTTTTGTAATAGCAAGCTTAATATCCATCAGACGATATTTAACAATTGTATAAGCTATAACAAAAACCATAATAAAAGAACAATATGGTCCCACCCAAATATACTTATAATTACCAATCAAAATAAGAAATAAATTAAAATAGGCCCCCAACAACGCCGTTGAAACCATAGCCGATAGCAAATATTTGCAACGGTGCCTATCTACTCCCTCAACACTAAGATATCTTAAAAATATTTTTAAAAAAGTAAATGATGCATAAGTCACAGAATACCATCCAAAAAGATAATAATCCCCAAAAATACTTTCTTTTCCCCATGTTTGGAAAATTATTTTTTTTATGTATTGTTGTGGAAAATATATCAGCTGAACTATAATAATTAAAACAGGTAAATATATTCCAATGATTGTATAAGTATAAACCTTTTCTTTATTAAACAAATAAACAAAATGTAGTAATGTAGCTGGAATAAATCCAGAAGAAGCTATAAACAATTTGTTCCATATTATAGCTTGCTCTATATTGAAAATACCGAAAAATACAATCGACACCGTCCACAAGCCTACAAACATGCAATACAGTGAAAAAACCAATTTTTCTTTGTTTTTGCTTTTAAAAAATACAAGTCCTGCTAATAAATAATAAAATATTGCATGAACAAATAAAGAACCAAAAAGCAAATTACCATTATTAAAAAACATTTTATTTCTTCTTAATAATTAGATAAAGATTTCTTTTAGTGTAATAATCAGGTAATACTTTTTTCTGTGTTATTCCATCAATGTTCTCAACTAACTCCATCAATTTTGTTTATGACCTATGATACATATCCCATTCACTTAACATTTTTAAACAAACATCATTAATATCATGCATTGAAACATTCAAAACTATTAACCAACCACCAGATGACAAAATTTTTAGCATATATTTAATAAGTTTTGTTGCAGTAGAATCTTTTATATAATGAAAATTTCCAGCACAATAAATAAAGTCCTGTCTTGAAAAATCTAAATATTCATTTTTTCTAACTAAATTAATAATGTTTTGATTATTAAAACTAATTTTTGATTTAAAATGAGGATATTCATTTACCTTTTCTTTTAAATATTCAATTGCCTTTTCCTCTCCATCAATAAGACTAACTGAAACATTATTAACACCATTTTCATATACTTCAAATACTTCTGGCCTGAACCACATACAAATGAGGCTACATTTAGATTACGTTTGCACCTATGTGCCATTTTAGCAATTATCTTACTAAGATATTTCTTCCTATTTCTATGAGCTGCTGCTAATGGTGATTCTATTGTGTATCTATCCATAAACATTGAATATATATTTTCACCTGAAATTTTTTCTTCATAAAAATAATTCGCCACAATATAATCACCCGAACAACCAAAAGGTTTTTTAGTAATTTGTCAATTTAGGGGCATAAATGTCTGAGTAAATAATTCTAAAAGATTGTTTCTTAAAAACAATTTATGCTTTTCAAATTCCTTGTAATTAAGATTATTTGTAATTTTATTAAGCCTCAAGAAATGCTTATTTATTTCAGGATATTTCTTTTTTTTAATTCTTTAATAAACTGAACCCAATAATTTTTATCTAAATCACATTGTTCTTTTTCACATTCATTTTTAACAGATAATAATATTTTTTTATTTTTAACGTTTCAGCTATAAATTTTTTATTTAAAAGCACCCTATTTCTCCTTTGCCTAAAACTTCCACCCTAAGGACATCGACACGATATTTGTGTAATTCTTATACATTCCGTCTATTGTTCCGGAAACTAATCCGCTTGATGCTTTTTTATCTTCGAAGAACATTCCGGCATAGGTCAGGTCCAGCGTCATGTTTTCCTTAATGTCATAACCAAAACCTGCTGTTAAGCTGTGAGACCTTGCATCAGGCAGGCTTGATTGAAAGTTCGCGTCAGGGATCACTGAATCATGGTAAAAATACCCGCCCCTTAAACGCAG
>MHHG01000068.1:3777-5523 GCA_001805965.1 Omnitrophica WOR_2 bacterium RIFOXYA2_FULL_38_17
TTCGGCTTAAAGCTGTAACCCAAGACCACGCTTTGAGGAAGTTCAACTTCTAAGGTTGCGGGGATACTAAAAGATGTTGCGCCTATCAAAGCCGCATTAACACCAGCCAGGCCATCAAGATATACCATTCCCCTATATTTCTCCTGCATTGAGCTTCTATACTGCAAACCTAACTGGTGTTTTTCACTCATTTTGTATAGGGCTGACAATCTATATCCGCATCCCTGGGCAGTACCTTTCAATTGATATGTTCCGTCAGGGCTGCCTGTCTGTGAAAGCTTTTTACTTTTGTTCGCAGTCGAATGGTCATAATCAATGCCCAGCCCAAGAGAGAACTTTTCATTTAACTGATAACCTGCCGCAAGCATAGCATCTCTATTGTTTATATCTGATTTTGTTGCATCATATCTGGTCAGGCCATCTTCATTCCATGCAGTACCAAGACCGAAGAATGAAGTTCCTCCAAAACCAAAACTAAGTTTTTCTAAACCAAAGTCGCTAGCGATGTAAACACTTGGTATCCAGAAAGACTGCCTGTTCATGGATTCTTCCCGGCCTGAAGTATTTGTAAATGAATTCCTGGTCTGCAAAAACGATATCCCGTGCCTAAACTCGCTGCCTTCTATCTGCGTAAGGCCGGCAGGATTATAATAAACAGCTGATGCATTATCAGCCTCACCAACAAATGCCGCACCCATAGCTAATCCCTCGGCATCAGGAAGTTCTACTCTAAAAGCCCCTGACCCGACCGCTGCAGCCCTACCCGCAAATATAAACATTACAGCAAATACGATCGCCACTGAACCGAGCCTTCTAAACATTAAAGATCCCCCTTTTATTGTTAGTTAATTATCTGATCTTTGGCATCTTGTGAATGCTTCCTAAAAGGAATAAGATTTCCGGCAATTGACCTCAATTTTATCTATTTCCCCTTGCTCATACTTTCATCTATCCATTTATCGATATGCTTTTTAGTGAACCGCCAATCCGAACCGATCTTGAAAGCCGGTATCGTACCCTCTTGGGCATACTTGTAAACCGTTGATACATGTACACCTAAGTACTCTGCTACCTGTTTGATGTTCATTACATTTTTTTTGTCTAATTTCATGTTTACCTCGTTCTTGTTAATTCATACTATTATATCTTAATTCATATTACTGATAATATTATAAGTAAATATGATTTATTTTATGTTTATTTAATTCATATTATCTTTAATTACTTATTTTGTAGATAAATAAAATTATACATGCACAAATCTATGCAGGTCAATAGTTTTCGTAAAAATATTAATTTTTAATTAATTTTGGGTGGTTTGATAGATTTGGATCTTATAATTCGTAGAATTATGCGGAAAAACAAAAAAGCGGCCTGGAAACATCCAAACCGCTTTATATCTTTTATTATTTTTTTCTAACTGCTTGCCGCAGAAGGCTTAAACCTTTGAGCTGACAGCTTGTGCTTTATACTTCGATCTTATCAACATCATCCGCAACTCTTATATTTGAAACACTCAGTTCTCTATCTATTCCCCTTATCAATCCCTTAAGCACATTACCCGGGCCAAATTCAATAAAATCTTTAATATTCTGGGAACTGACATACCTGACTGTTTTTACCCACTGTACGGAAGAAACTATCTGCTTTGACAGGTTCTCTCTTATCTTCTCTATATCAGTAGTAGGAAGCGCATCAACATTGCTAATAATAGGAAAATCCAGTTTATTGAATTCTATTCCCTTT
>MHHG01000068.1:5534-44512 GCA_001805965.1 Omnitrophica WOR_2 bacterium RIFOXYA2_FULL_38_17
TATTCCCTTTAAGAATTCCTTAAACTTATCTGCAGCAGGCTGCATCAAAGTAGAATGAAAGCCTCCTGCAACCTCAAGAACAACTAGCCGCTTTGCCCCTTGGGCACTTATAAGCTGAGCGGCTTCAAGCACTTTATCAGCTTCACCTGTAATTACTATCTGGCTATCAGAGTTATAATTAGCTACTTGAACGCCTGTCTTTTCACATATCTCAACAAGTTTTGCTTCATCAAATCCGATTATCGCTGCCATCTTCCCGGGATTTATCTTACATGCTTCCTCCATAAACTCCGCACGTTTCGAAACAAGCTTAAGCCCGTCCTCAAAACTTAAAGCGCCACAAGCGACCAGCGCACTACACTCACCTAAACTATGCCCGCATGCAAAGCCCAAGCTTAAGCCCTTGAATTTATTGCTTGCCTTCAAAGCCTCATACGCCGCAATACTTACTGTCATGATCGCAGGCTGGCAATAACAAGTAGATGTTAATTTCTCTTGAGGGCCATCAAATATTATATCTTTCAATCCTTTAATAATGCTGTCGGCTTTATCAAAGACCGCTTTTGCTGCAGGAGAGTACTCATATAACTCTTGCCCCATCCCGACACTTTGTGAGCCCTGACCAGGAAAAATAACCGCAACTTTTTTCATACAGATAACTTTCTAGAATTTTACAACGTTAGCTGCCGCTACAAGCCCTGCGCCAAACGTGACTAAAACAACATTGCTTCCTTTTTGGATCTTTTTTTCCTCGACCGCTTCATACAAAGCCACTGCAACCGACGCAGCTGACATA
This sequence comes from Omnitrophica WOR_2 bacterium RIFOXYA2_FULL_38_17, assembly GCA_001805965.1. Classification (GTDB taxonomy): domain Bacteria; phylum Omnitrophota; class Gorgyraeia; order Zapsychrales; family Zapsychraceae; genus Zapsychrus_A; species Zapsychrus_A unditaenarius. The sequence goes on from MHHG01000068.1 coordinate 6,331, forward strand.
TTCCCATATTTATGGATATTAATAAAGAACTTTTCTTTGGGGACTTTTAGTTTTTTTGCGATAGCGGTTATTATCCTGTCATTTGCCTGATGAGGAACAACACAATCAATATCCGACATCTGCATCCCGGCCCTTTCAACAACTATCTCGACTGCCTCGGCCATTGAATTTACTGCAACTTTGAACAATTCCTGTCCATGCATCACTGCATAAGGGAAATGAAACTCGGTCTTTTCCTTATCAAGAGGCTTTCGTTTTTCAGTTGCAACATACATAATTTGGTGATATTTTCCCAAAGAAAGCAGGTAATCAGAGATTATGCCTTTTTTAGATTTTGTCGGCGTTAAAATAACAGCTCCTGCTCCATCACCAAAAAGCACACATGTCTGCCTGTCGTTCCAATCAAGTAAATTAGTGAATTTATCAGCAGCGATGACCAGCGCATTTTTATACATGCCTGAAAGCAAATACTGCTTTGCGGTCGTAAGGGCATAAAGGAACCCTGCGCAGGCCGCACTCACATCAAATGCCGCTGCATGGTGCGCTCCAATAGCATCTTGAACTATATTCCCGACAGAAGGAAAACAACTGTCAGCAGTTGTTGTAGCGACCACTATCAACTCGATCTTGGACCCATCAAGCTTTGCGTTCTTTAAAGCTTCTTTTGCTGCGCCGATAGCCATGTCAGAAGTGTTCTCGTCTTTTAAAGCTATTCGCCGCTCCTTGATGCCTGTCCGGGTTGTGATCCACTCGTCAGACGTGTCCACGATCTTTTCAAGTTCAGCATTTGTTAATATTTTTTTGGGAAGATAATGTCCTAAGGACGAAATTGCTATATTATTCATAATTTCAAATTAATCCGGCAGGGCTGAAAATAAACGATCTTTTTTTAACCCGAGATCTCCTTGATCATAGATTCAATAATATTGTGTTCAACCTCGCTAATGGTTGCCTTGATCGCGTTCTTGATAGCTTTGGGGCTTGAACGCCCGTGGCTGATCATAACGACTCCGTTAACGCCCAATAAAGGTGCGCCTCCATACTCACTGTAATCCGCATGTTTCTTGATATCATTAAGCCGGGACTTCATAAGAAGCGCGCCTAAAAGAGCTATAGGGCTCTTTTTTATCTCTCTTCGCAATAAAGTCGCAGCTGATTCCATCAATCCTTCCGAAGTCTTAATAATAATATTTCCGACAAATCCATTACAGACAATACAATCACTCTTGCCAGAGAACACTTCGTTCGCTTCAATATTTCCCACGAAATTAGAGACTTTTTCTTCCATCATCTTATAGGTCTCTTTTTCAAAACCAGTCCCTTTGGTCTCTTCAGAGCCAATGTTCACAAGGCCTACTTTTGGATTTTGAACGCCTAAGACCTCTCTTGCATAAACACGCGCCATTTGTGCTGATTGAACAAGATGCTGGCTTTTCGGTTCGGTATTTGCGCCAACATCAATGAGGAATGCGAACTTCTTTAGGGTAGGAATTACTAGCCCGATAGCCGGCCTTTCAACACCGTCCATCATGCCCAAAAATATTGTAGACGCTGCAACAACAGCCCCAGTGTTACCGGCACTTACAAAAGCGCTGTGCCCTGGCTCCTTAAGTAATTTTATACCTACTGATATCGAAGAATTCTTTTTCTTGCGGATACTGGTAGTTGCAGGTTCATCCATACCAACAGCTTCATCGGTATGTATTATCTCAATTCTTTCTTTAGAATATTTATATTTGGCAAGTTCTTTCTCGATCTCTGCCTGAACGCCCACCAAAACTATGTTAACATCAAACTCCCTGAGCGCCTCTATTACACCTTCGACGATCGCCTTAGGAGCATAATCACCACCCATTGCATCAACAACAATTTTCAATGAAATCTCCAGTTTTTCACAGGTGACAGCGACCATTATTTTGCAGGCATCAAAATAGGCCGCTGTCGCCTATAATGTTTATTCTGCCGATAAAAAAAGATTGCTTAGCTTTCTTTCTTTTCCTTTTTTTCCTTCATAGCTACAACATCAACGATCAATTGACCCTTATAAAAACCGCAAAATGGACAAACTCTATGAGTAAGTACCGGTTTCTGACAGTTCGTACATGTAGCCAGCTGAGGAGTCGCTGTTTTATAATGCGTCCTTCTCTTTCGTTGCCTTTGTTTCGAATGTTGTCTTTTTGGATGTGCCATGTTAATTCTCCTTAATCAAGTTTGAGGTCTTACTACGCCAGCCTGCCGGCATGCAGGTACGACTTAAGACATGCTACTGCACTTGCATTTTTCATTATTTAGATTTTTACCGCAATTAGGACAAAGCCCCTTGCAGTCTTTATCACACAAAACCTTTGTTGGAAGATTCAATATTACTTCCTGCCTTATCTCCTCACCAAGATCAATATATTCTGTCCTTCGATCGATCTCAATACCGATCAAAAAGTTCTTTTCCCACAACTGCTCAAACTCTTCTAAACATCTAGAGCAAACAGCAGAATATCTCCCTGAAACAACTGTTTCCGCGATCACTTCTTCATCTATTCGCTCAACCTTCGCAATTACTTTAACAGGCTCAATAAACTCAAGCACTTCTGTTTTGCCAATGATCTCATTGCTTATTTGGCATTTAACCTCTGAACCTTCTGGCTTTATATCGCTAACGCTTATTTTCATTTCAGGTTCTTGAGCTTCTCCTTGATCTTATCCTCAACACTTTTAGGGACAAAAGATGAGACATCAGCTCCCAATGAAGACGCTTCTTTTATTAGCGTCGATGACAGGAAAGAATAACCCTCGCTGGGCATTAGGAACAATGTCTCTATCTTTTCATTAAGCCTTCTGTTTGTCAGTGCCATTTGGAGCTCATAATCAAAATCAGAAATGACCCTAAGCCCTCTTATAAGCACATTCACATTGTTCTTTTTTGCAAAATCAATGACTAACCCCTGAAAAGCCTCGACCCTGATACCTTTAATATCCTTTGTCGCTTCCTTTAACATCTCGAGCCTCTCATCTTTTGAGAACAAATTCTTCTTCAGATAATTGTCAGCAACAGCAACAATCACTTGGTCAAAAATGTTCGTAGCTCGTTTGATTATGTCGATATGGCCGTATGTGACAGGATCAAAACTGCCAGGATATATTGCAGTTCTATTCATTATTTTTAATATTATAAATGCTGATAAAATTTTTTCCGTATTGCTTTTGCTTAAAAAGAAAAAATCTACCCTGGATTTTAGGCAGAATTTCATCCTTTTGATGCTGAATTATTACTGTGCATTTGGGGTGTAATATATCATAGGCTTCTATTGTTTTCAAGGCTTTTTTTGCCAATCCATCCACATATGGGGGATCAGCGAACACAATATCGAACTTTTTTTCTCGTCGCGCAAGCATCTTGACTGCAACAAAAGCATCCGCGTTTACCAGCTTGAAAGGGGCATCTTCACTTGCTGCGCTCAGGCCAGTGACCAATGAGAGATTCTCGCTTAAGATCTCAAAACATCTTTGATCTTTTTCTATAAAAAACACCTCTTTTGCCCCGCTAGAAAGAGCCTCCATCCCTATAGCGCCGCTGCCCGCAAAAAGCTCGAGAAAAGTTAAACCCTCCATATCATGCCCAATAATATCAAAGATAGCTTTCCTGGCAATATTTTGGGTTGGCCTTATGCCTGCCGGCATATAAAAATTACGCCCCTTGTATGTTCCGCCTGAAATCTTAATAATTTACTCCTTTCAAAAGTGAGCCTTACCGAAAAGACGAAGAACAGCTTTTATCCTGCCTTTACATCGATCAAATAAGTTGGATATCTACGTTTAATTATTTTCTTGATCACTATATTTGCATCTTTCTCTAATTTTGGGTCAGCAACTGTAAGGGCAACTGCCTCTTTTCTTGCCATCTCTAGAATATCAAGCTGTGTTGCCGGATTCGCGACCTTCAATTCGTTCAAACCATGCTGATGCCTTCCGAAGAAGCGGCCCGGGCCCCTTATCTCAAGGTCATGCTGAGCTATTTTAAATCCATCGGACGTTGAAAGAATAGCCTTAATCCGTTCCTTACCTTCATCTGTCCTTGGATCACAGACCAGCAAGCAAAGCGCATCTTCTTTGCCACGGCCTACCCGGCCCCTTAGCTGGTGTAATTGTGCCAGTCCAAACCTATCAGCATGTTCAACAACCATTACGTTAGCTGTCTTGACGTCTACACCGACTTCCAGAACTGTTGTAGCAACTAGTATATCAATATCTCTATTAACAAAGCTAGTCATTATTTGCTGGGTTTCATTCCTGTTCATCTGGCCGTGCAACAATCCAACTTTAAAATCTTTAAACACCTTCTTTGAAAAAAGCTTAAACATATCTTCTGCCGCCTTAAGGTCCAGCGTCTCAGATTCCTCGATTATAGGATAAACAAAATATGCCTGCGAACCTTCTGAGACCTTTTTCCTGACAATATCATAAACCTCCTCTAAATGATCCTCATTGTAATGGATCGTCCTTACTTTCCCCCGCGACTTGGGCATCTCATCAATTATAGAGATATCAAGGTCCCCGTAAAGAGTAATACATAATGTCCTGGGGATAGGTGTTGCCGTCATGATCAGGACATCCGGGTTCCCGCCTTTATCAGTTAAAAGGGCCCTTTGCCTAACGCCAAATTTATGCTGCTCATCGATCACAACAAAACCGAGGTCCTTAAAATTAACTTCCTCGCTTATAAGCGCATGCGTTCCCAAAACAAGATCCACCTCCCCTGCACTGATCTTTCTGCAAACTTCTTCTTTTTCATTCTTTTTCATCGCGCTCACGAGAAGCTCAACCCTCATTCCTTTAAGCGTCCCACTATCAACCATGCTTTCAATATTCTCATAATGCTGGCGGGCCAAGATCTCTGTAGGCGCCATAATGCATGACTGATGCCCGGCTTTAAAAGATAAAAAACATCCAAATATAGCAACAAGGGTTTTCCCCGAACCAACATCGCCCTGCAGCAGCCTGTGCATAGGGCCATTGCCTTCCATGTCAGACCGCATATCCGCAATTGCCCTTCTTTGTGCAGATGTCAGCTCAAATTCAAAAGAATTTATAAACTCAAGGGCTTCAGCATCACTGATCTTTTGGCTGATACCTTTTTTAAACTTTATGCTAAGGCGCCTTAAGATTATTGATATTTGAAAAAAATAGAACTCTTCAAACGATATTCTGCGCAGGGCTTCTTCCTGCTGGTTGAAATCTTTTGGGAAATGTATGTTGTTTATGCTGCTATTGATATTAGAAAGCTTGTATTTACTCCTAACATTTATCGGCAGTTCATCTACCAGGTCATCTCTGAATTTTTCAATACACTGAGAGATAGTTTTACGCAAATACCTCTGGGTTATACCACGGGTTAAAGGGTAAATAGGCACGATGCATTTAAGGCTTAAAGGGTCATCATCACCTTCAATAACTTCATATTCAGGAGAAACCATCTGGATACGGTCTTTATACATATCGACTTTTCCATAGCAAACGACCCTTACATCTTTCCTGAAATAATGATCAAGGTATGGCTGATTGAACCAAGTCAGGAATATGCGCCCACTTTTATCATCCAGAACGACTTCAGTAACATGCTTTTTTGTATAGTAACTTCTTCTGGACTTGCAGCTTAGAACTAAGCCTGTTATTGTCTGATACTCTCCTATCTTGACCTGGGCCAGAGGGATAATCTCTCTCCTGTCCTGATAATGTCTCGGGAAATAATACAAAAGGTCTTCAACGCTCTCGATCCCAAGGTTAGAGAACAGCTTCTTTTTTACTGGCCCAACGCCTTTTACAAATTGAACTGAAGTTTCATTTAGTTTATTCATATATTTTGCCGATCATTATTTTAAGAGCATTACTCCAATAACAACGAAAGACACTCCGCCAACTTTTGCAAAAGTAAGTTTTTCGCTGAACAACAACACCCCGATAAGAAAACTTACTAAAGGATATGACCCGCTTATGGGGACCATTTTAGAGACTTCCCCTGTTTTGATCGCGTTATAAAAGAATATCTGTCCGAAAAATGATGCCATGATACCTGCGATCGGAAGAAAATACCATCGATTTGGAACATTAAAAAGGACTTCTTTGATCTCAGAATATTTAAAAATGGTCAAAAGGATAATACCCACTAAAACGCCTGAACAGCGTAAGAACAATCCCTGCCATACGGACATCTTGGCCAATCCCAATTTCTCGATTATCGGAACACATCCCCAAGTTAAAGAACAAAGAATCGCATATGCATAAGGCTTCATAAAGAACTCCTTTCAAAATACTTTATATTTATTAATGTAATTGTATTGCTATGAAGAAATAAAAAAACCAACCGCAAAGGTTGGTTTTTTTGGTTTATCTGGCTTTCATTTGTTCCCTAGACCTGACGCATTCGACTTATCTTTTTATTAAGCAGCTTGCGATAGCCCCTATTAAAAACTTCATCAAAATCATAGGCATCTTTGAAATGCTCAATGTCATCATCTTCCGTCTTTGTCAAAACTTTGTTCTTTACTAGATTAAAAACGATATTACCGAAGTCCTCGGTTTTTTGTATCCCCCAATATTCAAGAACCGTCATTGTCATAGGGCCAAACTTATTCATCAAAAGCTCCTTGATACCATCAAGGAGCTGGTCACCGGAAACATGTTTTGGATTCTTGAATTTCTTCTGAGTATAGCCAAGAGCCTCCATTACAAAAGCATATGCCTCTTCTTTGTAACGAGAATCCTTTTCATAAATTTCTTCTACTATTGTATAAAATTTTTCTTCCATAATTGACTAATAATAACACATAACAATATAAATAAGCAAAGGTTTTTAGAAATATTTTCCCATAAAACCGGTCTTTTTCATTAGAACATCCCGAAATAGACCCAGATCAAAACTTCAATCCTGCACTACATAAATATTTAAATTTTAATTTTAATTTTTTAGTGCTTTTTAACAATATCTTTGGCATAATATCACCATGTCTCGAAAGGTAAACCTATTTTGGTTAACATATTTCTATTTTTTCTTCATATTCAGCATTGCCCAGGCTTCTGCTTTTTTGGGCGTGGATTCACCAAGCCAATTTTATTACGCAGTCCTTTATTCCTTTAATGATATCTTTGCCCTAGAATACTTTTTTAATGTAACACAAATCCTGCTAAACATGGTCCATCTTGTGCCTCTTTATCTGTTTATTTATAAAAAATGGGCCAACAATCAAGAACTGCTTAAATTCCTTCTTTTCTTTAGAATACTTTTTGATATTGTTGGACATGCCTGGGAAACTAACTTCCTTGCCGGCATTTATCAGCTAAACCCATATTTATGCTGGACACTACTGGCCGGCTTCGGCCTTTTATATCTACCGTCCTATTATGCATGCTATGTTTATGCATTTAAAGGGCATAACAAAAAAGCTAAATAATCAATATACAGATCCTTCCTTTACAGAGCTAATACATCTATTTTGTCATAAAACACCCTTGACAGTTGAATGGTGCGTTATCTTTTCTGTTATATCGTCGATTATCGCATAAATACACGGAATGACGACCAGCGTCAATCCGGTAGCAAAGAACAACCCCCAAGTGATAGCAAGACCCATAGGTTTTAAGAAAGGGTCACCTCCGCCGATACCATACGCAACTGAAAGAAGGCCCCCAATTGTCGTAATAGTCGTCATTAGCACTGGCCTCAAGCGTGTTTGACATGCCTCTATTATAGAATCAAATCGAGGCTTACCTGACTTTCTTAAATGGTTAACAAAATCAACCAATACAACTGAATCATTAACAACAATACCTGTTAAACCAACGGCGCCCATTAAAGCAAAAAAACTTAATGGCCTGCCGTGTACCATAAAAGCAATTACTATACCAAGAAAACCAAATGGGATTGCGGTCATAACAATAAGAGGCTGGACCATTGAACCAAATATTGCTGTCAGGATAACAAATATCAGGAATAAAGCCACAAAAAACGAGAACAAGAGATTCCGCTGGGTCTCCTTCTGGTCTTCATATTCTCCTCCAAACTTTAATGTGTAACCCATATATTCCTGAGAGATATTGTTAAATTCCCTTTTCAGGGTTTGATTTACGCTGAATGATGTTGATTTTTCCCCATCAACATCTGCCGTAACCCAGACAACTCTTTTTCCGTCTAAATGAGTTAATGCGTAAAGACCTGACACTTCATTTATAGTTGCAACAGATTTAAGAGGAACGATATTTCCCAGCTTATTCTGAATAAGTATCTTTTCAAAATCCTTTATGCTGCTTCTATATTCTTTTGGAAAGCGGACTAACACCTCTATTTCATCTTCCGCCTTAAGAGGCTTGACTGTTGTTGCTACCCCGCCTTTAAATGCATACCTTACTGTTGTGGCAATATCATCTACCGTAATGAAATATTGTTTTGCCTTCTCTTCATCTACGATTATCCTAAGTTCTTTTTTGCCAAGCTCATAATTAGAGCTCACGTCTGAAACGCCTTCAATTGAATTGGCATATTTTATTATCTTTTCAGATATTTCATTTAACTTTTCATATTTCTCTCCCTTTACCCCAATTTCAACAGCTCGTCCCGTCGGAGGGCCTTCTTTAGGCTTATAAAAGTAAAGCTTATCAAATCCTCCTATTTTCTTGAGCCCTTCTCGCATTTCATCAATGATGACCTTCGCATCACGTTCTCTTGTCTGCATAGGCGTTAAGAACACTGTGACCTGTGCAAGATGGGAGCCATTTTTAGAATTTGGGTCAAAACCCATCTCCTGAGAGATGCTACCTATATATGTTCTGAATGATTCCAGCTCATCTTTTCTCATTGACCTAACAAATTCTTCAACTGGCATCATCAGCTCTTCCATATGCTCAAGAGAAGTCCCCTTAGGCGCTTCTGCGCGAATATAAAAATCCTCTATCCCTTCACCGGAGAAAAGAATGACTTTTATTTTGTATACAAAAACAGCAAAGATAATTGTCCCGATAAAGCCCATTGTCAAAAAAGTCATAACTTTGTACTTATGTTTTAAAGCTTTCATAATAACTTTCTTATAAAATAATTTAAGGGCTTTAAACCACTTTTTTTCCTCTTTTGGCTTATATTGAACTTTTTTTCTCCTATTATTGAAACTAATAAAATCTGCTAAATGGCACGGCAGGATCAAAAATGCCTCTATAAGAGATGCTCCTAATGCTAGTATAACGACTATAGGTATCTCCCTAATAAATTTCCCCATAATATCAGGAATGAATAATATTGGGCCAAACGCAGCAAAAGTTGTAAGAATCGTAGCAGTAACAGGGGCAACCACTTCATTTGTTCCCTGTACAGCCGCTTGCCTTGGTTCCATTCCATTCTCAATATGCCTATATACATTCTCAGAAACAATAATTCCGTCATCAACGAGCATTCCTAAAACCAGAATGAGCCCTAACATTGATACAAGATTTATACTTGACCCCATTGCGTTCATTGCAAAGAAAGTCACGAATAAAGCGATCGGTATACCCATAGCTGTTGCCAAGGCAGGAATCGGGTCCAGGAATAAGAACAGGATCAAGCAAACCAAAATAAAACCGATCAAACCGTTATTTTTCAATACCCCGAGGCGTCTTTTAACATAGAACGAAAAATCGTTGGCGACTGTAACGCTAATATTTTCAGGAAGGGTCTTTTTAAATTGATCTAAAACAGCTTTAACTTTCCCTACAACCTTGATAATATCTCCTGATTCATTTTTTACGACGACCATACCAAGAGCCCGCTCACCATTGGTCTTTGCGATGAACTGCATATCTTCATAAGTTTTTACGACCTTGGCGACATCCTTCACCTTCAGCCAATTTCCTGCATCATTTGCCCGTATAATAACATTCTCGATCTCATCAGCAGTACTGAATTCACCAGTGGTCCTAATATTAAATTCATGGGTTGATGTTTTTAGATTCCCTCCAGGAAGGGTAATATTCTTTGATCTTAGTGCCTGCATTATCTCATTAAGGGAGACATGGTACTCTTTCAGTTTGTCAGGATCGACCTCAACCTGGAATTCTTCATCAAGCCAACCTAATCTATTAATATTTGAAACACCGTTTATATCTAAAATAATATCTTCAAGTGCTTCCGCATAATTTCTTTTTTCTTCATCTGATGTTGGCCCTGAAATAGATATCTCCAGAACAGGAAATTCATTACTTTTCAACTCAAATACTACTGGTTCATCTTTTACACCGTCGGGAAGATTTTTAACACGATCAACTGCTCGTTCAATATCATCTACAACCTGGTTCTTATCGCTTGCCTTAGGATCAATGGTTATCCCGATCTCAGATAAGCTTTCTTCCGATTTTGAAGTTATTTCTTTTATTCCGCTGATACCTTTAATTTCTTTTTCAATAGGTATTGTGACGAATTTTTCAACATCTTCAGCTGGGGCACCGGGATAAGCGGTAGTGATAGTAACAATATCGTAATTAACAGAAGGAAAGGCTTCTTTCCTTAAATTTAACATAGCAAAAATACCTACACCAACTATAAGAACGGACAATAAATTTATAAGAGTTGAATTCTTTACCGAAAATTCCGCAAGCCTCATTTAATACTTCCTTTCCCCTTAATGTTCTTTTTGTTATCTAAGATCAAAACAGTCACTGCAGATATGCTATTCATCCAAATAATTCTCTAAGATCGTACCTTTTTTTAATTCCAGGTTTATCAATGATATATTATATTGGTATCTGGATTGTAATTCCTGGTTCCTTGCCTGAATGAGATCTTCCTGAAATCTTATTAAAGTATCAGTATCTGACCTTCCATAATTAAACCTTTTTCCCTCTGCCTCTAATTTTTGGGCCTGAAGGTCTGCGATCTCTTTATCGCTTTGCGCAACTTGCGCATAAACATTACAATCTCTGACCTGATCTTTTATACTTATAGCAATTTTCCTCTCAAGAAGTTTTAATGAAACTATCGCTTTTGCCTTGCTGAGCTCAGCAGCCTTTAATTGCGCCTTTGCCTCTCTATTGCCAAGAGGCATTTTAACTGTTAAATTGACGGAGACATCAGGGTCATCGTTCTCAAATATGTTTTCAGCTGCTTCCTGTATATGCCCTCCAATACCATTTCTATTCAGAGAAGCAACCAGATTTATTTCTGGCCAGATATTATTTTTCTTCATTAGGATCTTTATATCTTTTGATTCAATGTCCTTTTTTTCTCTTTTATAATCACGCCTTTTATTAAAAGCTACAGCTAATTCCTGGCCCAGATCATTTTTATTCCTATTTAGTTCAAGTTTATCAATTGGGTTGATCTCAGTTTCATCATCATCTATATTCAACATAAGCTTGATAACATTCTCTTTGCTTTTTACCAGATTAACCGCCAAATCAAGCTCACTCTTCCTTTTTCTATAATTTGCCTCTGAAGCGATAGCTTCTGGTATTTCGACAAGGCCATCCTTGAGCTTTTCTTGATGAATATCATACAATGCCTTTGCCTGCTCAACCATTTCCTGCTGAATTCTCATTTTCTCTAAATTATAAACCAGGTCCCAATAAGCAGATTGAACAGAAGAAATGTCTGCCTCGATTTTTTCAAGGGAAGTAAATTCAGCCTTCTCTATTTCTATAAGTGAGATTTTTACAGACCCTCGATCCTGGATCCCAAGAAAATTCTTTCCGAGGTCCTGGTCAAGTGAAAACGAAATATCTGAAGTGAAGCTCTCATTCTGGCTTACAGTTGTTGCATCTGTCCAATTCCTGTTATTATCTAACCCTAGGCCTATTGTGGTTCCAGTTGGAAGCTTTTTAGAAATGCCCGCATTATAATCATCATCCCTGGTTTGAGTTCCATAAGCTGCTGAACTCTGTGCGTTTTTATTATTTCTGTACTTAACTTCTGCATCAAAAATAGTGTCATAAATTGACTCCGATATATCCTTATCTGTTTTAGCGATCATTGCATCATATCTTGCTATTTGAACATCAAAGTTGTTTTTGATAGCAAGCTTAGTTGCCTCATCCAGAGTGATATTATTTTGCTTTGAATTCTGCGCATATGACAAGTCTGAAGCTAATGTGACTACCAAACATGTCGTCAAAGATAATATTATCTTGTTCATTGAAATTCTCCTGTTAATATTTTTTATCATTTATTAAACACCTTGCATCTTTTTTATTATTCTTAAATATTCTTCTTGCTCGGAATTGTTCAGATTGCCAAGAAACAATTTCCATCTGTCTTTTAAAGTTTCCCGTAATTGCTTGGTGATCTTTTGGCCCTTATTAGTCAAAACTATGTTTATCGCCCTTCTGTCCTCTTTGTCCGGAATTCTCTTAGCATAACCGGATTTCTCCAACCTATCTACAATACCTGTTACTGTTGGGGCTGATATATTTAATTCCTCACGTAAATCAGAAAACCTGCATGGGCCTTTATCATCCAGCGCGATCAATGAAAACAATTGTGCCTGCGGGATTTCAACGTGCTGAATAAATTCATGTAAAAGCCTTCGAGCAACCTTAGGCATTATGACTGATAATTCTTGTGCAATCTCTGATTTTCTATTCATTATTTTATTATTTGTGTTTTGAACCTTATTAAAATTACTACGATTCATAAGACTTAAGGATCATTATCTTCTGCCAGACTTTTCGTGATAAACCTGTGGCCAATACTTCAATTTCATTTCCTGCAGTAACAACAACTGGGTCAGTAAAATCCTGAACATACAATGCTGAAATTTTTGCAAGCATAGATAATAACTCGCTACAAAAGTCCAAATACCTGTTTAATTCAAATGCAGTCATTTTACGTTGTGGTGATGACAAAGTGCAATTTTCACCATTTAATACACCTTGAGGGTCTTTAGTCAATTGCTGCATATCAATTACATGCGCAAAAAACTCTTAATTCATTCATCAAATCCACCATTCTGCTTCTTTTAACCCTATTTTCAACTGTCGCCAAAAATAAAATTGCCGCGCCAATCAGAACAATATCATTTATACCAGATTCAAGCACATGAACAAATTCTACGATTCCCATATTAGTAGACTCAACTTTTACGGATGGCAATGCCAAAACAAACGCTGCTATAATCACAGTTATTATTAATCCAATTGCTATCCTCAAAATGATATTAGGACGGCCGACCATTAGAGATCTCTCGTGGGCCTCTTTCCCTATATTAGTCATTTCAATACTAATCTTAGCTAGCCCTGATTCAGGGAACCGCTCCTTTATTCTTCTTGTAAGAATCTCAAGCGTTTCTATTACTTTCTCGGCATTTAACTTTCTATACATTCCAAACCTTGTTTTTCAGTAAAGATCTTGTATTTTTTTCAAAAAAATAACATCTCTCAGACAAACGCTACAAGCTATTTCATTTATTTGTTTAGCTTGGCTAAATATTAGCATATCAAACCATTTTGTCAAATATAATTTTTCAAATTTTTATAAAAACATTGCATAAAAAAACCTTCTGAATCATTTAAGATCCAGAAGGTTTTATAAATTAATCCGGTAATGTTCTACTCTCCCGGCCCCTTGCGAGACAAGTACCATCGACCTTATAAGGATTAACTGCCGTATTCGGAATGGGAACGGGTGTTGTCCTTACAGTAAAATTACCGGAAATTTCTTTAATAACTTCATCCAGAATATTTCCTGGAAAACTAATATTTCTAGTGAAAATTAGCTTCACGAAAATTCCTAACAATTATGTGAAATAGAAATGGAAAAAAGTACAGCTTTTTTTAAAAAGTAATCAGTATTAAGCAGTAAATTACACAAGTTTTGTGTAAATACTATTTAATCCTTAATTCTTTAATAAGGTCAAGCATTCGGCCAATTAGTATTGCTTAGCTGAAGGCATTACTGCCCTTACACATGCAACCTATCAACCTGGTAGTCTACCAGGAGCCTTTATTCACCGAAGTGAAAACGATACCTTATCTTGAGGTTGGCTTCGCACTTATATGCTTTCAGCGCTTATCCCTTCCAGACGTGGCTACCCAGCCATTACCCTTGGCAGGATAACTGGAACACCAGTGGTCTGTAACTCCCGGTCCTCTCGTACTAGGAAGTTTTCCCCTTCAAGTATCGAACGCCCACACCAGATAGAGACCGAACTGTCTCACGACGTTCTAAACCCAGCTCGCGTACCTTTTTAACCGGCGAACAGCCGGACCCTTGGGACCTTGTTCAGCCCCAGGATAAGGTGAGCCGACATCGAGGTGCCAAACAGCGTTGTCGATATGAACTCTCGAACGCTATCAGCCTGTTATCCCCGGAGTACCTATTGTCCGTTGAGCGACGGCAATCCCATAATCTACCGCCGGATCACTTAGCCCTACTTTCGTATCTGCTCGTCCTGTCGGACTCGCAGTTAAGCCTCCTTATGCCTATGCACTCTACAGACGATTGCCAACCGTCTTGAGGAGACCTTTGGACCCCTTCGTTACATTTTAGAAGGGACTCGCCCCAAGCAAACTGCCCATCTGGCACTGTCTTGCGCCCTGATTCAAGGGATTCGGAATTAGAATCTAAGAACTATAAGGGTGGTATTTCACCGATGGCTCTGGCGTCGCTAGCGCGATACCTTCACAGCCTCCCACCTATCCTACACAAACAGCACCCAAATTCAATACCAGACTACAGTAAAGGTTCCGGGGTCTTTTCGTCTAGGTGCGGGTAGGCGGCATCTTCACCGCCACTACAATTTCGCCGAGTCTCTCCTTGAGACAGCGCCCAACTCGTTACACCATTCGTGCGCGTGGGAACTTACCCCACAAGGAATTTCGCTACCTTAGGACCGTTATAGTTACGGCCGCCGTTTACTGGGGCTTCAGTTCTCAGCTTCTCCATCAAGTGGATGACCGATCCCCTTAACCTTCCAGCACCGGGCAGGTGTCACACCCTATACATTGTCTTGCGACTTAGCAGAGTGCTGTGTTTTTACTAAACAGTCGGCCGGGCTTCTTTACTGTGATCCTCTTACCTTCGGTGGCAAGCACCTACAATAAGAGGACACCCCATCTCCCGAAGTTACGGGGCCAGTTTGCCGAGTTCCTTAAGGAGAGTTATCTCGAGCGCCTTCCCATATTCTGGGTATCTACCTGTGTCGGTTTCCGGTACGAATAATTATGATCCTCACTTATGAGATTTTCTTGACAGCGTGGCATCAGTGACTTCACCTCTGCCGTAGCTTCGGCTCCCCATCACTCCTCATCCCGTTTTAAGGCGGGACTACAAGTTTAGACGGAGACATCCAACACTCCGATCACTTAGCCTCCTGCGTCATCATAAGCTGATAACGTTTCATAATTAGTTCAGGAATATTAACCTGATATCCATCGACTACGCCTTTCGGCCTCGCCTTAGGATCGACTAACCCTGGGCGGATTAACCTTCCCCAGGAACCCTTCGATTTTCGGCGCTACGGTTTCTCGCCGTAGTTTTCGCTACTTATACCAACAGTATCACTAGTGTCTACTCCACTACTCCTTTCGGTATAGCTTCATCGCTTGACACAACGCTCCTCTACCCCTAAATGACACCGCAGTGTCACGTAAGCCATGGTTTCGGTTATACGCTTGAGCCCCGATCATTTTCGGCGCAAAATCACTCGACCAGTGAGCTGTTACGCACTCTTTAAATGATGGCTGCCTCTGGGCCAACATCCTGGCTGTCTGTGTGACTTCACTTCCTTTACCACTTAGCGTATATTTGGGACCTTAACCGTTGGTCTGGGCTGTTTCCCTTTCGACCTTGAAGCTTAGCCCTCAAAGTCTGACTCCCGGAGTACAAATAATAGTATTCGGAGTTTGGTTAGGGTTGGTAGGCTGGTAAGCCCCCTAGCCTATTCAGTAACTCTACCCCTATTATTTAATTTATCCGAGGCTAGTCCTAGAACTATTTCGAGGAGAACGAGCTATTGCCGAGTTTGATTAGTCTTTCGCTCCGATCCACAGCTCATCACAGCCATTTTCAACTGACTTGTGTTCGGTCCTCCACTTTGATTTCTCAAAGCTTCAACCTGGCCATGGATAGATCACCCGGTTTCGCGTCTAATATGTGTTACTTAATCGCGCAGTTAACACTCGCTTTCGCTACGCCTACGATCCATTAGATCTTAAGCTTGCAACACACATTAACTTGTTGGTCCATTATGCTATAGGTACGCCGTCACCCATTCATGCCCGAAGACATGCATAGGGCTTCGACCGCTTGTAAGTTTATGATTTCAGATTCTATTTCACTCCCCTTCCGGGGTTCTTTTCAACTTTCCCTCACGGTACTAGTGCACTTTCGGTCAGACTCGAGTATTTAGGCTTAGCCCATGGTCGGGCTGGATTCCTACAGGATTCCCCGTGCCCCGTAGTACTTGGGATACCTCTAGAGCTATTAATAATGTCACATACAGGACTTTCACCTTCTTTGGTATGCCTTCCCAGACATTTCTATTATTATCGCCAGTCCCACATTGAGGTCCCTCAACCCCTTCACATAAATGTAAAGGTTTAGCCTCTTCCCTTTTCGCTCGCCGCTACTCTGGGAATCACTTTCGTTTTCTTTTCCTGAGGTTACTTAGATGTTTCAGTTCACCTCGTTCGCTTACCATACCTATGTATTCAGTATGGCATATCCAGGTTTAACTCTGGATGGGTTATCCCATTCGGATATCTTCGGATCAAAGCCTGTTTGCGACTCCCCGAAGCATTTCGCTGCTTACCACGTCCTTCATCGCCTGAGTCTACCAAGTCATTCATCATAAACTCTTAGTAGCTTGACCAATATTTAATTAAAGACAGTTATTTTCTGTCTATATTTGAAATTGTAATTTCCGCTTTCCAACAAAAAGACCCTTTTAGGTCTATTGTCTTCTCTATTTCACATAATTGTCAAAGATCAGTTAAGTTGACTCAAAAAGAATCAACCTGATGAGACTTTTGCTCATCTAAATCTATATTTTTAATCTTATTATCATTCTAATCTAATTTTAGAAGCTTTAAATACAAATATTTGTGGAGCTGAGGAGGATCGAACTCCTGACCCCCTGCTTGCAAAGCAGGTGCTCTCCCAGCTGAGCTACAGCCCCATAAATAGTATAAAGTTTTAGCAGTTTACGATAGAAAATTCTGTAATTTCCTATTCGATATCCACTTAGCACTAATTATGGTGGGCCCGAGAGGATTCGAACCGCTGACCCCCGCGTTATCAGCACGGTGCTCTAACCACCTGAGCTACGGGCCCAGAAGATCAGCGATCAGAGATTAGATTATTGTAAGGAATCTACCTTCACAATAATCTAATCACCATCCGCTTTAATATTATTTAGCCAAACCATTTCAGAGAATCTGAAATGACTTATTTTTAGACGCAATTTCTTACGTCCCCACATCAACTCGTGAGATTACATTATAAAAATGAAATTAATCATTCTTACAACCATAAACATGTACCGTATTTATGGATTTTTCTTTCCTCATTCATCATAAGATAAATTTAGAAAGGAGGTGATCCAGCCGCACGTTCCCGTACGGCTACCTTGTTACGACTTAGCGCCAATCACTGGCTTTACCTTCGGCCTATCTACATAGGACTTCGGGTACTTCCAGCTTTCATCGCTTGACGGGCGGTGTGTACAAGACCCGGGAACGTATTCACGGGAGCGTGCTGATCTCCCATTACTAGCGATTCCGGCTTCATGGAGTCGAATTGCAGACTCCAATCCGAACTGAGACTGGCTTTTTGAGATTAGCTCCCCCTCGCGGGTTGGCAACCCTTTGTACCAGCCATTGTAACACGTGTGTAGCCCAGGGCATAAAGGCCGTACTGACTTGACGTCATCTCCACCTTCCTCCCGGTTATCCCGGGCAGTCCCCTAAGAGTGCGCCTCATTCTCTGCAAGCAGATTTTGAGGGTGGCAACATAGGGCAATGGTTGCGCTCGTTGCGGGACTTAACCCAACATCTCACGACACGAGCTGACGACAGCCATGCAGCACCTGTGTAAGTTCCCGATTTTACGGGTCGTTCCCCTTTCAGTTCACTACTTCATACATGTCAAGCCCTGGTGAGGTTTTTCGCGTAGCATCGAATTAAACCACATGTTCCACCGCTTGTGCGGGTCCCCGTCAATTCCTTTGAGTTTTAGCCTTGCGGCCGTAGTCCCCAGGTGGAGCACTTAATGCGTTAGCTGCGGCACCGAGTCGTTAGACCCAACACCTAGTGCTCATCGTTTACAGCTAGGACTACCAGAGTATCTAATTCTGTTTGCTACCCTAGCTTTCGCAATTTAGCGTCAGATTTGGACCAGGAAACCGCCTTCGCCGCTGGTGTTCTTAGCAATATCTACAGATTTCACCCTTACACTGCTAATTCCGTTTCCCTCTTCCAATCTCAAGTCTATTAGTTTGAAAGGCAGTTTTCCGATTGAGTCGGAAGATTTCACCCCTCACTTAACAGACCGCCTACTTGCCCTTTACACCCAATAATTCCGAGTAACGCTTGCCACCTCCGTATTACCGCGGCTGCTGGCACGGAGTTGGCCGTGGCTTATTCGCATGGTACCGTCAATTCTACTATATGTTAGATAGCAGAACTTCTTTCCATACAAAAGCAGTTTACAACCCGAAGGCCTTAATCCTGCACGCGGCGTCGCTCCTTCAGACTTTCGTCCATTGAGGAAGATTCTCGACTGCAGCCTCCCGTAGGAGTCTGGGCAGTGTCTCAGTCCCAGTGTGGCTGACCATCCTCTCAGACCAGCTACCCGTCATATGCCTTGGTAGGCCTTTACCCCACCAACAAGCTGATAGGACGCGAGCTCATTCTAAATCGGCAGGCCCGAAGGTCCCTACCTTTAATCCGAAAAACATGCGATTTTCGGACCACATCGAATATTACCTCCGTTTTCACGAAGCTATGTTCGTATTTAGAGAAAATTGCTCGCGCATTACTCACCCGTTTGCCGCTATCCAGCGCCATCCTCTTACCTTTGTGCAAGCACTCCAGTAAGTATCAAGCAAGGATCGCTCGACTTGCATGCCTAATCCACGCCGCCAGCGTTCACTCTGAGCCAGGATCAAACTCTCCAAAATGTTTGGCTTAAAGTATTTTTTGGCTTCTTTAGATTTATCTTTTTAACTGTAATGGATAATTAAAAAGATTGATAATAAGATGTCAAAGATCATTTTTTGTTTTGGCATAAAAAGATTCAATGTTTTGATTAACTGTTTTTCAACAGAACCAACGACAGAAACTCTTTAAAAACAACTTAAAAGGATACAATTTGAACCCCTTTAAGGTTTAAGAAAGATACCAAATAATCCACTAATTGTCAAGTGTTTTTATAAAGTATTTTTAAAAACTTTATTATTTTGAATGCAATCCTAAATGCCTTAAATTACCCAAAGTTACAATCGAAACAAAAGCTAATTCTCCTCGGAATAATTCAATTATTTAAATGAACAGATACGAATAAAAGCCCAAAAGAAAATATACTATAATAAAAATATACTAAAAAATCAAATATTTTTTTAATATATATTTTAATTAATCCTCAATTATAAATAAATAGCAAAATAAGAAGTAAAAACAATTCAAAATTAACAGGAGTAAATTCACACTAAGCAGTGTGAAAAAGCGCAGATCTTAATATTGAAGACCTCTGATCATCAGTTATTTGAGCTTTCCGAATCACTTCAATTGACTTTTCTATATTTTGATTAGCAGGGTAATCGCTGCCAAACAATATATGGTCAGCATCTGCAACCTCAAGCATACAAGCTAAGGCTCCAGCCGATTTACAGCCACTTGAGTCAAAATAGAGATTTTGAAAATATTGACTTGGCAATTTTGTTAAATCTTTAACAAAATCACGCCTTCTAAGCATTAAATACGTATTATCAAACCTTTCAGCAACAAATGGCAGAACCCCCCCGTAATGGGCAAATATAAGCTTTACATCGGCATATTTAAGCAGTTTACCGCTCATCATTAGTTTACCCAAGCTCATAGTAACATCAAAAACATACTCTAAAACAGGGCTCAATAAAGGGTCTTTAACCCTTTCCTCCCCGATCGGGCCGATTATCTGTGGATGCACATGCAGACACACATTATTTTTTGAAGCATACTCAAACACACAATCATACATCACATCATCTAAATACCTTCCATTATAGCTAGATGCAACTGAAAGCACCTTCAACCCAAGGCCATCAATATGCTTTAATTCATCTATAATATCCTTTTCATTATCGCCAGGAATTATACCTGCTCCGATAAAGCGTAAATTATTTTCTTTTACAACCCTAGCAATCTCAGCATTGTATATTTTGCAAACATTTTTCCAACCATTCATTTTGATATGAGCATCACTGGTAGGATATAGGAGAAGTGCTTTTTCTATCCCATTACTGTCCATTGCAGCCATCTGTCCATTAATATCTGACCAGGCAACCTTAAAAAAAGCAGTATTTTGCGCCACTTCCTTAGGCATATAGTGACTATGACAATCAATAATATTATTCATTTCGAAGTCCAACAGAAAAACAATTGCAGGTTTTAATAACTTAAAGATAAAATAAAAATAAAAGACAACCTAAATCTATTGTTAAAATCAAAACCAATTAAAATAAAACATAATAATTATAATAATTATTAGCTAAGTTGAATTGCGAATCTTAACTATTAGGCTAATCCGTTTTCCCTAAGAACCTCTTCTGCCCTTGATAGAGCTTTTTTCAAATCATCAATTAGGTGAACGTTAATCGAAACACCTTTTGCAGTTGGGACCATTTCTTCGGTACCTTGAGTCATTGTCCATGTTCTGATATCAATCAGATCATTTCCTTTAAACTCACGGATACCAACTCTGATCTCTTGGAATTTGTTTTTCTTGAATGTTGCTACCGTCTTGTCCATTTAAATCTCCTCCCTGTTAATTTGCCAGCTATTAGCTGCATGTAAATTAATACGACTGTAAAAAGCCATTTGACGCTCGAAACTATCTAGCCTGTTTTTGATCATAATCAATGACCGGTTTTATCCATGGTGTTTGCTGATTAATAACAGCGAGCTCCAGCGGACAAGCATTTTGTGGCACTGACAATGCAAACATAACCATGTCCACAACAGCATCAGGCGTCATCAATCTTTCTTTTTGCTCTTCTGTAATATTATTTAATTTTCCTGTAAGCTCAGTATCTACGACACCTGGAAGTATTGACGTTATCTTAATTCCGTAATCTCTCATCTCCCAGAATAATCCTTTAAGGAATGCCCTTAAGCCAACTTTTAGAGAGCTATAAGTAACAAACGTCTTCGGCACTGGATCGACTAATGTAGAACCTGAGACCATGTTAATAATAGAACCGGATTTCTTTTCGATCATATGAGGGATAACTAATCTAATTAATCGAACATATCCTAGGAAGTTAGTATGAGCCAAATTCTCAATATCTTCCAATGGTTGCTTATCAAATGGGTACTGACTTGATACACCCGCATTGTTAATTAAAATATCCACGCCCCCAAACTCTGAAAAAGCAGTTTCTGAAAGCCTTTTAAGGTCTTCAAGATTACTAACATCAGTTGACAGGCCAATAATTTTAACACCAGCAGCAGCCTTACTCTTTATTTCCACAACAGTTTTATCTAATGCTTCCTGATTCCTCGCCGCAATTAGCACATTACATCCTGATTCAGCCAATTTAATAGCTATGCTTTTACCGATGCCTCTAGATGCACCAGTAATAATTACATTTTTACCCTTTAAATCCACCTAAAACCTCCATTCATTTTAACGCCAAGCAATTAATGCTGGGGCACTAAATTTTTAACAAAAAACGTCAATAGGAGCGTACAAATTCCTATTCCCAAAAATGTCATCCCAAAACTATTATCAACAAAAATACTGCTAACAGCAAATCCAATTCCTCCACTAACAAAACGAACCGACGAGTTCAAGCTTGCGATTACAGGCCTGTCACTGTCAGGAAAATCCGTAAGAACAGTTGATACCCCATTATGGCCTATCGTCCAAAAAACAGAAACCAATGCTAAAAGCATTCCGAGGACAAAAAAAGAATAGTGGCCTGCAAGAACTATCATGGATAGAGCTAATCCTATGATACCAATATAGCAGGGAGCTAACCTTCCTTTTTTATCAGAGATATAGCCTCCTAAAAGCTGCCCTGCAAGCCCGCCGATTGCTCCCAATATAAAGAAAAAACTTATTGTTAACTTATCCATACCATAAGCCTTGTCAAGATAAACACCAAACCAAGTATGCACACCATGATAGAAGAAACTTATAGCAAAAATAAATATAAAAACATTCCTTATCTTAACATCTCTTAAAGCTTTCAAATAATTAACGCTACTCGAATTAATCTTCTTCAAAGACTGTGATTTAAGAATAAAGAAAAATGCTGAATTTAATGCTGCAATTATTGCAGGAACAAAAAACAAACATCTCCAATTCGCTAGCCCACTTAAAACAATACCCGCAAGAGAAGCAAAAAAACTGCATCCAAAAAACAAGCCTACAAGTCTCCCTCTAATATTTTTATCAAAAAGCTCACCGATAAGCATAAGACCCAAAGGTATGGTGCTCGCACCAGTAACGCCCATAGCTACTCTTGCCAATAAAAAACCATTTAAATCCCTGCTCATACCACAAGCAAAACAAGCCAATGAAAACAAAGCTAATGTGCCTGCTAAAATAGCCCTATATGAAATTCTCCTTGTCAAAGGAGCATAGATTAAAGCTCCTAAGCCATAAGGTATCATATAAAAAGGAATTACTTTAGATACTTGTATTGCAGGCAATTTCAAATCCAGGCTTATTACAGGTATAGCGGCCGTTATTGCCGCAACATTAAATGATACAGTTACACAGCCCAAACATATCAGGAAATATATTGCCTTCTTCTCACTAACTATCTGCACAATGTATTCCTTAACCTCACGAAGCGCCCTTTTGCTCTTTCTCAATTATTGCTTTAAATATCTTCAAATTATCCTGTGAATGCTCATTAACAAGATCTACAACTTTTTCATCTGTGAACTTTGCACCAGGATCCATCTCAAAGTCCTGAATCCATGTCATTAGAACCCCGCCTTCTACTTCGGTATAAAGCCACACTATTTTCATGAATTTAAACGGGAAAGTTGGTTCATTTTTCTGCGCATAAGTAAATTTGTGTTCTTTATATAACAGCCTAAAAGACGTCCAGGACTGGCCTTCTTTATTGGTCAATTTAAATTCTATCCTGTTTCCTTCTATGCTTAATACTTTTGCCTCTACATACTCTCCGCCAAACAACTCTGTCCATCTTTCTATATTGTTAGATATATCAAAAACTGCTTCATAAGGAGCATCAATTATTATTGAATTATTTGTATGACCCATAACTAAACCTCTCTAATTTTACCATTCTTTTGTTTATTACTAGAAAAATAAAGATGTATATTCGTATTTTTATTAATAATACTATATATAAAAAGGCCTAAAAGTAAAGGAAAATCATACGCTATTGATATTATTATATATATAAGGGAAGAACCTTAGAAAATCACATTATCAGAGCTTAAATGTGTTAGAATCAAATAATTTATGATATTTTTCCTATAATTTACGAATAATCATAAACATCTATGTTCATCCTTGAACATCTTGCTCTTACTAACTCAAAAACATCCCTTGCCTTAAAATTTGCATATTCAACAAGGCGAAGCAAAGTCAATATATCAAGAACAAATTCATCGTAAAAACTTCCTGCTTTTGCTTGAGAAATAATAAAAAGGGGATAATCTTTATAATCCTTAGCATTAATAACTATAGCAAACATCATTTTGCTATCTTTCTCACCTACCCCTTTAAAATCATCGGATACTGCCTCACTAAACAAATTGATCGTCAAATCCAATGGATCAACATGATCAACGGCAAAACTAACACTATCTAAAAATTTAGAAATAACATCAGTATTCAGTTCTCTTTTTAGAGAAATTTGCCTAATATCATCTACATATAGAACTATTTGTTGATCCTTTTCAAAATAATTGAGCTCAATTTTATTTTCTTTTTTTATAAAATTAAAAACTCCAAAATCAGATGAGAACTTAAAACTGTCATCATCATCCCACAATACGACAAACTTTCCCCTTCGTAGTCTGTACCTCCAATGAGCAAAATAAAAAATAACCAATATGAATAAAATAAAGTAAAAAGGCTTGTCAAAAAATAAGAATTGAATCAAATCGACAAAAAGATCTATCATTTTTTCTGTTAAATATTTTTAATCAATTATTGCAACAGCTCGACACCAACCTGCGCCTGCATTTCTTACCTTAACAGGAAAGCATGAAACTTTAAAACCAAAAGGGATTGGAATTTCCCTCAAGTTTCCTAACCGTTCCATATGAGAATACTCCCGCTTTCTTCCAAGAAAATGACAAGGCCACAGAATAGACTTATCACGTGTCTCTAAAAACTCCTTAAACATCTCAAAACAGGGACGATCTAGACCTATTGTATCTATCCCTAGCATTTTTACCCCTTGGTCCAATATATATTCTAATGCCTGAGGCACCATACCAACATATTCATTAACGTATTTAGGGGTCCCAAGGTTTTTATCGCCACCCGTGTTCAGCAAGACAATATCCTTTGGTTTCAATTTATAATTGATCTTATCTAAAGCATTCTCAACTTCCTGCTTAGTTATGAGGCTTGGATATGATAAGTGCGTAAAATCCAAAACCACTCCATCTGATAGGCACCATTCAAGCGGCAGATCTTCAATTCGCTTTGATGGCTTTCCTTCACAATTGCTGCCAAAGTGAAAAGGTGCATCAACATGGCTCCCCATATGCACTGATGAATGAACGATTTCTAATGAAAGCAGCTCTTTATCAAGGATCTCTTCGGGCTTAACCAATCTTTCCCCTCGGTCAAATCTTTCCTGCCCATCTTCAAATTTCTTTTTCATCAGCACCCAATTAAAGTGCTCAACCCCATCTGCATGAGAGATCCTGTCAATGCTAGCAGAATGTGTTTCTTTCAAAGAGTCATCAATTGGCAAACTAATATCAATTATTCTCATAACACAATCCTTTAAGGATATAATAATTACAAGGACGCTAAAGAACCTAAGCTGTTTTCAGCAGTTGCCCAGAACTTCTGGCATCGTGATTCTTATACCGCCCCTTTTTTCTTCAATATACCTACAATTTTATTAAAAGACATCGTCTTTTTTAATTCACCATCTCCAAGATCAACTCCAAGCCCCTTCTTCAGCCCTACTGATATCTCGACCATTTCAGTTGAATCAACTCCAAAAGCTTCATCAAGCGTTGCATCAGGCTCGATCTCTTCAGGGCTAACATCTAATACTTGATTAAGGATCTCTTTTACTTTGTCTTCAACAGCCATATCAATTCCTCTCTTTTTAAAATTTTAGCAAACAGGGTTAATTCTATTATTTAAAACAAAATATCTTGTACAGCTTCTAACCGCTACACGCCAACATTGTTTTATGGTTTTTGTATGATTAAAACAGTATTAATGCCCCCTCTTCCTCGACTTATAATAAGAGCATTATTAACTTCTTTTTCTAAAGCACTGCCGATTACCAGGTTCAACTTGCACTCTGGGTCAAGCTCTTTAACATTTATCGTTGGTGGGATAATACCATTTTCTATCACTAGACAAGCAATGATAGTATCAACCGCTCCGGACGCACCCAACATATTTCCAAATATTGACTTTGGGGCTGAACATGGAATCCCTGAAGCTAATTTTCCAAAAGCCAAATTTATAGCCCGTGCTTCAGAAAGATCACCTATTTGCGTTCCAACACCGTCCAAACTTATATAATCAATCTCTTCCGGCTTCAACCCGGCGTTATTAAGCGCAGTTTTGATAGCATTTGATAGCTCAATTCCATCATCTGCAGGATCAATTCGATCAACGCCGTCTGTAGTTGTAGCATAACCAATTACATTTGCATAAACACTCGCATTCCTAGATCTTACTTTCGCTTGCGACTCTAAAACCAAGATCCCTGCCCCTTCGGCTAACGCAAATCCATCTCTTCGCTTATCAAACGGCTTATATGCCTGTTCCGGGTTATCATTGTTTTTTGTTAACATTCCCGAAGTCTGACAACACAACAAAGCATACGGAGTAACAGGGGCCTCCATGCCTCCTGCGATAATAAAATCATCCTTGCCTCTGGCAATGGTCCTTGCCCCATATCCAATTGCCATTAATGAACTGGCCCTGTCAGAAACAACAGTCTTACTATAACCTTTGAGTTGATACTTGATAGATATCTGCCCCTGCGGCGCTGCTGGAAACCATGCTGATGCTGCAAAGGGACTTACCCCTTCACGTCCTTCAATATAAAGGTCCCTTAGCTCTGTCTCCGCAAATAACCAGCCTCCAATGGCATTCCCCATAAAAATACCGCCACGGTCCAGGTTTTCATTTGCAATATCCAATTTAGCGTCATTAATGGCAAGCTCAGCGCCAACCAAAGCCATATGCGAAAAGACATCGATCTTCTTCAACAATCTCGACGACACATTGCTGTAAGCATCCAGCTCATGCACATGCCCAGCTATCCGAGATGTATATTTTGATGCATCAAATCTTGTAATAGTTTCAACTGCTGAACGTCCTTTTTTCAAATTTGACCAAAACCTCCTTGTATCAATACCACTTGGAGACACTATACCGATTCCTGTAATTGCTATTTTTTCCATTTTAATTCCCTATAATAATTCATGGGGGCGGGCCTTGCGTCCGCCAACAATTTTAACATTTATAATTACAGACAACCGCAAGAGTTGCCCTTATACATTTAACCTTCATATCGCTTTAAAACCATTGCAGAATGTATACCTGAAAACCCGCTGGATGTTTTCAACAAATAATTGACCTTCTTCTCTCTCCTAACATTAGGGACATAATCAAGGTCACATTCCGGGTCCGGCGTCTCCTGATTAATGGTCGGCGGTAAAATATTACGTTCCATTATCAATGCTGAGATAACCAATTCGACGCCATTTGCTCCAGCTAGGGGATGCCCTATCATTGACTTTAATGATGTGATAGGGATATTGTATGCATGCTGTCCAAAGACCATTTTATAAGCATTAGTCTCAAAAACATCATTTTGTTTTGTTGAAGAACCATGACCGTTAATATAATCAATATCTTCAGGCTTAACTCCGGCATCTTCAAGTGCCAATCTAATGCACTTTGCTTTTGGTTCTCCGTTAGCCGGAAGGTCTGTCATGTGGTAAGCATTATTTGTAGTTCCAAAACCGATTATCTCCGCATAGATACGAGCACCCCTCTTCTTTGCGTGCTCTAATTCTTCAACAACAAGCAAACCCGCACCTTCAGATATAACAAAACCGTTCCTTTTTAAATCAAAAGGACGAGAGGCTTTTTCCGGCTCATCGTTTAGAGTAGATAAGACATTGACCGTATCAAAACAGGCAAATGTCATCGGACAAATCGGGGCCTCGCTTGCACCCGTAATCATGATATCTGTATCTCCATCCATGATCGTTTCATACGAAAACCCGACTGAGTCTGTACCCGCTGTACAACCCGTAGAAATAGTATTACATACTCCTTTTAACCCATATTTTGCTGCAAGCTCTGAAGACGGAGTATTGAACATAGATGCATCATAAAGGTCCGGCCTTACTATCGTCGGATCAATTGGTTTTTTTCCATTATCAGTAACAAGGGCAAATTCTTCCTCCATCCACTTTGTTCCACAAATAGCATTTGCTAAGGACACCCCCATACGCCCTTTATTGATCTTAGACATATCCAAGCCTGAATCTTTAACAGCTTCAGCACCTGCAACCATTGCAAACTGGACATACCTATCCATTCTAATTGCTTCTTCCTTTGACAACCCCTGTTCAACAGGATCAAAATCCCTGACCTGAGCAGCAATTTTTGTATTAAAGATAGACACATCAAACTCTGTCACTTTGCTAATTGCAGAAACACCATTTATCATGCCTTCCCAGCATGCTTCTTTTCCAATACCATTAGGAGCAACAACGCCAACCCCTGTAATAACCACTCTTCTTTTTGTCATAACCCTGCTCTTTCCTTTTTATACTTTATCCAATTCAAAAACCTTAGTTAACTCGTCTACTGCAAAATATTTCTTGGTCCTTTCAACTTCATGAACTAAATCTACGATCTTTTCATTAAGAGGCGCTTTATCTCGCATTTGTTTTGCCAAATGTACAACCTCTCCGTTTATAAAATCAATCTCACTGGTCTTGTCTCTCATAATACTCTGTAAAATTGATCCATATAAGGGCTCAACGCTCAATTTAGTTAAAGTTTTATTAATTATCCCAGATGCCTGATCAAACGGCATAGAAACAAGCCCCATTATTCTGTCCACAGGAAATGTCGGCAGGGACACGAGCGCTATCTTTGCTTTCTTGACTATCGCTATACCTTCCCGTAAAAGCAGTATGCTCAATTTGCATAGATTTATATCAGCAAATGTTTCTTGCATCGATTTTCCGATTAAAGCACATATGCAGTTATTAAAATTAACAAATAGCTTTACCCATTTCATGCCGACAATATTATTTGAAACAATTACAGGAATATCTGTGTTCAGCAGCGCTGCTATCTCATGCGCCTTTTCATCGAGAGGAACATACGGCCTGCCAATAATCCAATCTCCGCTAAAATTAAAAGCTATATGGCCAGGCTTTGCATATGTCGCGCCAAACATAACAATACTGCTCAGCATCTTTTCTTTTTCAAAATGAACTCCCAGGATACTATCTGCCTGAACACCATTTTGCGTCGTCAAAACATAACAATTTTCTAAATGCTCATTGTTTTCCTGGTAAGCATGTTCCAAATCTTGAGTTTTGGTTGCAAATATCACCAGCCCATATTCTTTATCAAGCTTAGCAAGGGATCTGATCCTGATATTTTTTTCTCCGCCAAAACCATTAACTGACAGTCCTTTTTCATTAATTGCATCCGCATGCTC
Source organism: Omnitrophica WOR_2 bacterium RIFOXYA2_FULL_38_17 (assembly GCA_001805965.1). Lineage (GTDB taxonomy): Bacteria > Omnitrophota > Gorgyraeia > Zapsychrales > Zapsychraceae > Zapsychrus_A > Zapsychrus_A unditaenarius. The sequence continues at coordinate 35,421 of MHHG01000068.1, forward strand.
TTTTCGGCTAATAAGGACAACCTCTCGTCCTTGCTCAACTAAACAACCTGCGACCAAAGACCCTATTGCTCCCCCGCCAATTATTGCTATGTCCATTTTATTGTTTTTCATATTTCTTATAGTCAAAACCCACGTCTTCCATAAGCCTGATCATGATGCTGTAAAATGTCTGCGGGACTTCGCATAAAAAGGCTTTTATAATATCTTCCTCTTCAACAAATTTCGATTGTCTTTCCTGGGCATTTTGTGGTGCCATCTTATCAACTACTTCTTGAGTTATTTGCCTATGAAAAAGCGGTATCTTGCTTAACATTTTCTTATATTTTGATTCTGCTTGCAGATTCCATTCCATTTCTTTTTCCTTTCTATACGAAGCTTTCTTCACCTGCCGAAGCTTTTTCGAACTTAGCAAGATTTGACATAAAATCTTTTACACAAAGCTTAACTAGATCGTCATATTTACTTTCCATTATCCTGAATATTCTTTCAGGCCTAGAATAAAATTCCCTCATACACCATGACCCTAGCCTTCCGACCTGCTCAATGGTTAAATGCTTTGTAGGAATAACAGGGTGATGAAAATCCCATTGCTTAAGATCAATATTATTTGGATCAAACCAGTTCTTTTCCAATGCTTCTCTCCATAATGGCGAGCCAGGGACAGGCGTCACATAATCTAATGCCATAATATCCGGATCGACATCATTAGCCACTTCAAAGCGTTTCTTTATCGTCGCCTCATCGTCTTCTTCCAATCCTATAAGCACAGTTCCAACAGATGAAATATTCGCCTCTCTAAGCGCCTTCACTGTTTCTTTAATTTGCGAAAGGGTCACTCCCTTACCTTGTTTGGCCAATTGCTCATCGCTTTCCACTTCAATACCAACAAGTCCCATGAACAAGCCTGCCTCATACATCAAAGGCATTATTTCCTTATGGTCCAGCCAATCATCAGCCCTTCCCAGGCAGACCCACTTTATTTTATTTCCTCGCGCTATCTTCATCTCGCAGAACTTCTTGACATTCTCTTTATCAACGTTAAACGCATCATCCTGAATAACAACAACTTTAACTCCATATTTTTTCTCTAAAAGGTCCATTTCATCCAGGATCTTTTCATGGGATTTTCCTCTCCACGAAATATAATCCTGCTTCGCATTTCTTTCATCATACAGGCTCCACTGATAACAGAATGTGCAGGCTCCCGGACAACCACGCGATGTTAACAATTCAGCAAACGGTTTCCAGTATGTATGGCCAACATATTTTTCCATGGGGAAAAGGTCATATGCTGGCATAGGTAGCTCGTCAAGGTCCAGGATAAGATTGCGATGCGGCCCTATCTGAACAGTTCCATCCTTTGCTCTGGATACGAGTCCTGGTATTTTTGTAAGGTCAGGATCTTTTTCTTTTAATGCTTTTACAACATCAGTAATGGTCAGCTCTCCTTCACCCATTGCAATAAAATCAATTTTAGGATTTTGGGCTAAAGTCTCTTTACAATATGCAGAATACCATAAGCCTCCCATCAATATTTTTGTATCGGGCAATATTCCCTTGATCTTCTTTGCTGTTTCATTGAAATGCCAGATAACAGACAAGCCACCTGTTGAATGCAAAAGGTCCCCGAATACACAAAGATCAGGATTCGATTTTTTGATCTCAGCCAGCATTTGATCTGAGGACATAGAAAGAGCTTTAGCGTCGATAACTTGAACATCCGCCACTTCTTTCTCTCTCAAGTAAGCAGCTATCTGGGCATAATATTGGTTAGGTGCCTTATGATCACCATGTGTCGCCCATGAGCCCATCGGAGGCGTAACAAATAATACTTTCATCTTCTCTCCTATTTCTTGATCAAAGAAAATCTTCTGATTTTCTTAAAAACTTTGATAATGTTTGTCAAAATGAACAACCAAGCTGCTTTTGGGCTGTTCAGTCAAAACCATGATGCTACCAGGGGTTTTCCGCCTGGCGTTTTATCTATACAAATATGTTTACATTGCGTATATTCAAGCAATCCTTCAACCCCCAACTCTCGTCCAAACCCGCTTTGTTTATAGCCGCCAAAAGGGGCTTCATTATAAAAACCCCCATATGTATTGATCCATACAGTTCCGCATTGCAATTTTCTGGCAACAGAACTTGCCTTCTTCTCATCCTTTGTCCATACACTAGCCGCCAAACCATATTTTGAATCATTAGCTATCTTTATTGCTTCTTCCTCAGATGAAAATTTAATGACTGAGAGTACGGGGCCAAATATCTCTTCTTGTGCAATTGTCATTGAGTTATCAACATCCGCAAAGATCGCCGGCTCAAAATAAAATCCACCTTTATACTCATCGCCTTCGGGCACCTTACCTCCGCAAAGAAGTTTAGCGCCTTCCTTAATACCTTTTTTAATATAATCTAAAACGCTTTCAACATGTTTCTTGCTGATCAGCGGTCCAAAATCAGTCGCATAATCTGCTGCATTGCCAACCTTCAAAGCTTTTGTTTTCTCAACAAGCTTTCCTAAAAACTCATCATATATTTTGTGGCTCAGTATCAATCTCGAACCTGCGGTACACATTTGTCCCTGATTCATGAAAATAGCGGACATTGTTCCACCTATCGCCGCTTCAATGTCACAATCTTCAAAAACTATGTTAGGAGACTTGCCTCCGAGCTCAAGTGTTAGACGTTTGGTATTCGATGCCGCCTGCCTCATAACATCCTGGCCTGTTTTAGTCCCTCCGGTAAAACTAAACTTATCTACATCAGGGCTTGCAGCTAACATTGCAGCGACATTGTGATCCTTTGTTGATACAACATTCAATACGCCTGATGGCAGATCTGCCTTTTTTGCTAGTTCAGCCAATTTCATAACTGACGCGCATCCCTGAGACGATGGCTTTAGAACAACTGTATTGCCAGCAATCAAGGCTGGGGCTATTTTCCATGCAGCCATTATTATCGGGTAATTCCAGGGAATTGTACATCCAACCACCCCTATCGGATCACGGACAATAATGCTTTTCACAGGATGATCTGTCTGGAGTTCCTTGTCAGACAACACCTTTTCAATTTTAGAAAAGTATTCAAAGGTCTCAGCTGCAGTCGGGATATCAATGAACGTTGTCTGTTTTGTTGTCTTGCCTATATCCTTACATTCTATATCAGCAAGCTCTTTAGCATTTTCCCTAATAAGTTCCGCTATTCTTTTTAAATATCTGCCTCTTCCTTCCAATGAAAGTTCAGACCAAACCCCGCTATCAAAAGCATCTCTAGCTGCTTTTATAGCACTAGACATATCATCTTTGTTCGCATCAGCGATTTGACAAAACACTTCGCCTGTCGAAGGATTCAAACTATCAAACACCCTTGCACCTTGAGCATTAATTAATTCACCATTTATATACAATAAGAATTTATTCATTTTTGTAATGATCATTTTTCAGCTATAAGTACTATTCTATGGGAACCCCTGTCCATAACTCGAAGACCCTGCTGCAGGGCGCATACCATTTTGATATCCTTGCAAAATCCCCGCGCAAATTCATTTTTTTCTGGGTAGTAGCGACAAAAGGATCGATCTGGCTAGTAAATACTGCACGCCAAATCGACTCTGTTGCAGTGATCAGAAATTCTGCGTTTTCGTTACTGGACACATTAACGATCTTTCCCTTTTTAAAATTGAAACTAAACACTTTACCAGTTTCCGCCAACTTAACAGCCAGCTCCATTGTCATATCTGTCTTGTCACCAAGAACGCTCATTTGAGGATCTTCATTAACAAGCTTAACAATGGCATCAATCTGTTCCTTAGAGAACAAATCATACTTATCCGAGTTCTTCTTTTCTGGTTTAGGCTCTTTTTTATCTTTTATTTCAATATTATTTGTTAAGCCGGATTTGTATAATCTAGCTACTGCATCCACCCTTATCGCATTTTCAAGTCCTTGAATTAATAAAAAACAGTCAAAAAGATCTCTTCCCATGGCAAGAACACCATGATTCTTGAGAACAATAATATTATTTCCTTTCAATTCATCAATAACTGGGGCAAACTCAGTAACTGCAGGCGTAGATTGCTTAATAGACCTGACTTCCCCTAAAAACAATTTTGTCTCAAGTATTCCGGAATTGAACTTATCGTTAACTAGAAAATAACCATTAACATAAGTAGTATGCGTATGAACAATCGTTTGAGTCTCATCAAAATTCCTATAAATCTCAGTGTGCAGGGTATTTTCAGTTGAGACTGCCCCCTCATCTATCAAATCTCCGTTAACATTCATCAGCAAAATATCTTCTTCTTTTAATAATCCAAGACAAGTTTTTGTTGCAGTTAAAAGAATTGTTTCTTTATCGACTCTGACACTTATATTGCCATTTAAACCGCTCGCAAGCTCTTTATCCCAAAGCAGACGGCCTATAGCGATAATATCTTTTTTTAATTTATTTATTTTGTCCTGATCCATCTCTCTCCTCAAAAATGTGTCCAGGCACATGCTCAAACAAGGGCACATACCCTTTAGTACCTTTAGGAGCTATTTTAACTCCGTTAAAAGTCGTTATTTCCTTTTCATCACCCATCAGTTTATTCTTCCCTTTTTCCGCTTTTTCTCCTGGGTAGCAATAAACCGGGATCTCATGCTTCTTTGCTAGAACCCCTAATATGGATGACCCTATGTAGCACAAAGAACCTCTGTCATGAATTGTTTCATATGCAAGCCAAACTTCCTTGACCATATTTTTATAAAATAAAAATCCAGCCATGTTGTCAGCAATAATTGTTGGGGTGATCCCTCTTTTTAGCAAATGTGTAATTGCAACTTTTGCTGCATGCAGGCTCGGGCGTCCTTCCATAACAAATACTTTTGCTGGACCTCTAGCTTTGAGCATATCAAAAAATGTTTTTTCAAAAACCCCGTGAAGCAGAACAACGCTTCCTTCCATAAGTTTTAAATCTTCATCTGTAATTGTTTTTTTACTCATTTTCATTAACACCTATAGGAATTGTTTTAGTGATAAGTGCATAAGGGACAACATCAAATCCTGGATAAAAACCATCAACTTTTCCCCTGAACACTTTTTTACCTTCGAATTTCAATAATTCATCAGCTTTTCTTATTTCAATAGGAATATCTCTTCCAGACCGTATCTTGTCTGACGGCTGGGTAAGAACATACATGGGCACGCCAAAATGTTCTGCGACAACAGCGATCTGATAAGTCCCGATCTTATTAGCGAAATCCCCATTAGCACAGGACCTGTCAGATCCGACGATAACCTTGTTAACCAGTCCATCCGACATCAAAGACCCAACTGCATTGTCAGCTACAAGCGTTACCTTTACTCCCATTTCAGATAGTTCCCAGCAAGTCAGCTTAGCCCCTTGAAAATACGGCCTTGTTTCAGTAGCAAAAACATGTATGTCTTTTTTTTCCTTAAGGCAAATATTTGCTGCCATAGCAAGTTCACCGCTAACATTACAGTGCGTCAATATACAATCTCCATCCTGTATAACTTCAGCAATATGTTGAACTCGCCCCAACCGCTTGGCTCTTATACTTTCTAAATAACCTTCAGTATTTTTTTTAACAAATGTCTTAATATCCAGTCCGCTATCAATAGCCATAACTGCCCAGCGAACAATAATGCCGGTCACTTCTGAAAAAGGAAATGTCGGCCTGCTTTTGTTCAAGTCATGCGCAATTTTCTTTATTTTATTTAAAACCTTCTCTTGAGATCTAAAGTCAGTTTTCTTGGAGACCTTTACTTTCTCCAATTCCATAAGGAAAGTATATAAAACCACAAGGAACTGACCAAAGGCCCTTGTCTTCATATTATGAATAACATTCACTGCGCCCTTAAGAGTCTTTATCTTGATATAATGCAGATTCTTCGGGACTTGAGTTTCATCAAGAACTGACATTACACCGCCCTTTAAACTTGCCGGCCAAAATAGTGGGGACTCCTTTAATTTTGTCATTTTCATTTTCCTTCTAATCTTTTTACCGTGTCAAAAGCTACTTGGATCATTGTTGATTCAGCCATATAATAATCCGTGTTCATAAAACCCATCTCGCCGGTAATAACATTGTCGCTTACTGCCATAATAACAGCAGCAGGAATGTTATAGGTCTGGCAAATAGTCAGGAACGCAGCCGAAACCATATCGGCAGCAATAGCCCCTTGACCAACAGCCTTTCCAACATGCTCTCTGGTCTCTCTTAACAGTGCATCTGTAGTCCAGCAAGGCCCAACAATAACATTATTAATCATCGCGTTTGCTTTTGCTGTTTCAACTAAAGCATCTGACAGCTTTTTATCTGCTGTCGGAACAAAATCAGCATCAACATAATACTGAGTTACGCCTTCACCTTTTATCGCCGTTGTTGCAACAACAATATCGCCAACCTTGATATCTTCTCTCAAAGCGCCACAACTTCCCAATCTGATCATAGCGCCAACTTTTGCATTACACATTATTTCAGTCGTAATAGATGTATCAGCTGCAAATCTTCCACCATTAATAGTGGTAATTTTAATACCCTCAAAAGTCCCTGTATGCATTGTATATTCCATAAAACTGAAATTCTTAACAGGGTCTTTCAGTCTTTTAGCAATAGCTTCCATTCTTTCTTTTGGACCTGGAACAAGCGCGTACTTACCCAGGTCTCCCGGCCTTAATTGAACCATTCCCATCAAATCTTGTCCTGTCATATGAATTTCTTTTTTCATCATTATCCCTTCCTCAAACTTTCTTTATCGATTTTGCCTGCTTTGTTTTTTGGCAGCTCTTCCCTAAGCTCAACAACCTGCGGAACCTTAAAATTTGCTAAATGCTGACGAGCAAAATAACGAATATCTTCCGCTTTTAACAAAGAGTTTTCTCTTAAAACAACAAATGCTTTAACAGCCTCACCTTTCATTGCATCAGACATGCCAATCACTGCAACTTCTGATACTTCATCATGCTTATACAATGCACTTTCAACTTCAGGTTCAAAAACTATCTGACCTCCCACCTTGATCATCTCTTTCTTTCTTCCAGCTATATACAAATAGCCGTTTTCATCAAATCGTCCCAAATCACCTGTATGCAAGCCTTCCGGCCTTAAAACACTTTTAGTAAGCTCCGGATCCTTATAATATTCTTTCATGACTATCCACCCTGATATTACGATCTCTCCTATTTCACCATTTGGGACAACATTCCCTTCATCATCAAGGACTTTTATTGTACAGTGTGGCGCCGGCTTACCTATGCTTGCAATGTTATCACTATCCATAGGAGTTACTGTGTTAGGAGGGCATGTTTCTGTCATACCCCATCCATTTAACAGTTTTGCATTCGGACAATATTTATGAAACCTTTCCATTATTTCCGGCGAGCTTGGCGCTCCAAAAACAACGACCCACCGTAAAGATGATAGGTCAAATCGCTCGATCTCCTTCAGTGTTAATATCGCGTTATACATCGGAGGAACAATATGAAAACATGTGACCTTATATCTATCAATCAATCCAAGGAATTCAAAAGGATTGAACCTGTCCATCAAAACAACTGTAATAGCAAAGATAATACAGTTCTGTAAATAAATGAACCCTCCAATATGGCTCAAAGGTATAGCAGCCAATTTAATATCCTTATCATTCAGGTCAACAAAATGATCCATAGCTGCAGGCGAACCTTCAAGATGTTTATACGTCAACAAGATACCTTTTGGTTTACCTGTTGTACCCGACGTATACATAAGAAGGCACGGGTCATCATCATCAATTAATACGTCTTCTAATTCATTGTTTGCATTTGCAATTAAAGCACCAAATTGACCTGGTCCTTCTATCTCTGAACAACACAAAATAATTTCTTCCAAACTTGACAGATCTTTTTTTATCGCATTAAGGTCTACAACAGGTTTTGTTCTTGCGATCAAAATTTTTGCTTCGGAATGATCAAGGCACGAAGTAAGTTCATCTGTTTTCAGCATATAATCTAAAGGAACTACAACTGCACCTATACAAAAGCATGCCAGATATGAATATACGTATTCAATACAATTTGGCAAATAAATTGCAACTTTTACTCCCTTTGAAACTCCCGTAGATTGCAAAACATTTGCAAATTTCAAAACATTTCTATTTAGCTCACTAAAAGTAATTTGCTGCTCTTTAAAAATTATTGCAGGTTTATCAGCAAATTCGACAGACTTATTTTGTAAGATTTTTCTTATTTTCATCTCGCATTACTTATATTGTTAATTAGGTTATGGTTGTGAAATAATCAAGTTTGGCTAGTAAAATTTTACTAGTTTGATTTTAGTAGAAGAAATGTAATTGTCAAGAAGTATGTAAATAATTTTTTTTATTGTGAAAAAAATGAGATTCGAACATTTTTCACTTGATTTTCCAGTTAATTCGTCATAAATCTAGCATTTATCCTCTTTATTACAAAAAACCATAAAAACAAGATAAATGACATTAACCAAAATGAAGGGGCAGGAGTATCAAAATTAACTTCAGCATCCTGATCATCTTCAAATTCCAATCCGGCTGAAGCGCTCAATCTTTGTTTTTCTTTAAGCTCAAGCGTCTTCCACTGTGAGCTTCTTTCAACTACAATTAATGATGTTGCTGGAATCATTAGCCCCAGCTCTTTACTTGCATCAACTAATGCTTTACTCTTTTCATTCTCAAGCGATGGATTATACAAAATCGTATAATTCTCAATCATCAGGTCAACTCCCCTTGCATAAACAGCATCATTTGAATTTTTCACATCAACATTAACAAATTTGTTTTCATCATTAACATATACAGAAATTGCGCCCTGTCCCACGCTTTCAAAAAATATCGTTTGCATCATATTTTCTGAATTTGGAACAACCTTGACCTTTTTCCCTATCTTTAAAGCAACGACATTCTCAGCTTTGCCAATGAAAGTATTTTCCCAAAGTTTCTTTTCGGAAAATTCATACCCTCGTTCTGAAAAATAGGCAACATCACTTTCAGGGGCTATTTCCGAAAAGTATTCTAAATCTTTTATCTCCATCATACTGTTATTATCACTAGCCATAATTACAAATACTGGATATCGA
>MHHG01000069.1:0-437 GCA_001805965.1 Omnitrophica WOR_2 bacterium RIFOXYA2_FULL_38_17
GCTTGTTTCAAGTGTAGGGCTGGATTCCATTGAACTTGCAATAACTATTTCCTCGCCATCCATAACAACGATCTCTACATCTTGGTCAAATACTTTATTATCCTCAATAACCAAACGTCCTGTACCCTCGACAATGATCTTTACATTTACTCCCGGCTCGACTTTTACGCCATTGCCAACTACGATCTTAGGATCCTGCGCCTTAGAAGGGACATATTCATCCTCAACAATAACCAAGAATTTAGCATTAACTTTTACCCTTAACCCTTCACCGATCCTTGTCCTATTACCACTTAAGTAAAGGAAAGCCCCTTCTTCAACACTTCCATTCTTGCCGATCTTTTCAGCTGCCCATATACCGTCTTCTCTTACCAATGCCGCACTTAATTCAATATTCGGTTTAGTTGTCAGGCACACTTTGCCTGTTTCCGGGTCTG
>MHHG01000069.1:461-7058 GCA_001805965.1 Omnitrophica WOR_2 bacterium RIFOXYA2_FULL_38_17
CATATGCTGCAGAATATTGAACGACCAGGCCTCTTGGCTCACGGCTTCTCTTAAATCCGTGCGCTGTTAATACCAGATACTCCCCAGTTGACAAGATCCTAAATCTTCTACTTCTAAGGTGCTCTTCCTTGTTGTGATCATCTTTATCCAGATCTATATGTTCAATTACTATTGTTTCTCCCTCATCGATCCCCCATCCATTCGCTTTTAAGTATGATGTATGTCTTTTAGCCCTTACTTGTTTTGCTCTATGAGGGCTATCAACATGCTCGAACATTGATTGTTTAACAGGAGCAAAGCATTTCTCCCTCGCTTCCATCACAATTGCACCGCTTCTTAGTTCTCCGTCGAAAACTAGGCTTTCAAACTTGTTACGGGCAACAACTTCTAATTTATCGCTCGAAACAAACCCTTTTTCCTGTTTTCCTCTGTCTACATAAACCCTTAATGGTGATTGGCCTGCTATAGTATCTAAAGTCCAAATATGGAAATTGATATTTGCCAATCTTAACCAAAGTTTTGCTCTTGATCCATATTCACTTCTTAGTTTCTCCGGCAGTTCATCTAAACCTTTAAGCTTATTGGATATAGCCAATAAAGCTGCTTTTCTCTCGTTCGCTCCAAGACGATCAATTGTTTTTAGTTCATCCATCAGCCACTCTTTAGCCTCTTCTTGCGATAATACTCTAATATCTCCACGATCAGCTTCAACAAACACGACTCTCTGACCATTATCGACAATATATATAAAAGGTAAGTGCATTTGGTCTTCAGGCACTTGATTATATTCCATAACTGTGATCACTGAATGCTCATCATCAGATCTGTTCTGAACGATCGGGCCCATTTTTTCTCTTGGTCCCGCTTTTTCGACTGTTAATGCGCTAAAATGCTCCCAACCTTCAGGCACATTGTCCGCTGATTGAATGTGTAATCCTAAGAAAGTCTCATCCGGCATAGCGAGAGCATTGTCTATTTGCATGACCGCGATGTATTCGATCCCAAAAGATCTTAACCAATTCAAAACATCTTTATCCCGAAGGACATAATCCCTTGCATCCCCATGCCCAACGCCACCTACAGATATTAATCCGTTCTCTTGCAGAATAAATTCCCCTTCATCTGTCACAACCGGCAGTACTCTTTGCGCTATGAAATATATCTCTGATCTTGCCTGGTTATTTTCATCGTAGGCCAACCCAAAATAATCATTCTCTTTAAAGAACTCTTTGGTCTTTTTATCATTAACTTCACTTGTCATGATTATCCAAGGTATAGGCCTTCCATATTGAGCCTTTTGGGCTTTTATCATTTCTGCCCTTAATTGGAACAGGTTCTTTGAAATATTGTCGCCATTATCTTTTAAAACGACAAAATTCTGGCCTATCGGGAACATTCCTTTTGGATGAGGATACTTGAATCTGTTAGCATTTCCGCCAGCAAGGTCCAATACAGCAAGATTTCCTTTCCTGTAAGCCTCACTGCCTTTCTCTTTAGCATTGGTGAGTTTTGCTTTCTGATGCTCGTCAGCATCCGCTTTGGTCCTATCTATCAGTTCAGGCAATTCTGTCTGATCGGTTATTTTGATAACCGGTTTTTGTTCGCCAACGATAAGTTCTTGGTATAGCCCCTCAACAGTAAGAACATCGATCGTCCTTATTTGATCCAATAGCGCCTGTTTCTTTTCTGATCCCCATTTATTCCAGAATCTTAAGACACCGCCTTTGCCAAATACAATAATTCGAATTAATGACCTTAGGTCTTCTTCAGTTTTTATAAAGCTGTCTTTCAATATGCCGTTAATATTGCTTTCACTGCCTAATCTCTTTATGCTTAATTCATAGCCCCTAGAATCATCGCCTTTTGATACTTCAGCATATTTAACCTTTTCCTCTCCGATAAATCGGGCAATGATCTCATTCCTATTGAATGGCAAATTCCTTAATAATGGACTTTTCCTGGATATCCATCTTCTAAAGGCCCATACAAGAAGTATTCCAAGTGCACCAGCAGCCAAAATACCGACAACCTTTATTCCTCCGATAATGATCAGGCCTACAGCCGAAATGCCAGCCAACACTTCAGTTAAAGCAAAGCCGCCATTTTTCATATTCCTTTTTGATCTTTGGTCTCTTGTTACGCTTGATCGTTCTCTAACAAAATCCCGGCCTCTGCCGATAGCATCAAACTCATCTTCTTCTTCCAAAACTTCCTGCCTGCCTAACCACTGCTTTTGCGTGGACATTCCCACGATTCTTTTTGTCCCGACTATTTTCCTTATTTTTTCAACCCTTGCAGGATTAACATTGCTTACTGAGATAATGACATCAAATTTAGCCCCGGCTAATTGCTCTATTTTCTTATCGATCAGGCTCATCATCACGGCATTATTAATTTCAAAATCCCCTGGTAAATAACGTCCACGATGGCCGTTCTCTTCTTGTCTCAATAATGCGATCGTTGTCGCTGCCATTAAGAAATCTCTTGTTTCCTCAAGCGTCAAGCGGATGGAAATACCATTTGTTCCTGATACAAAGACCCTTGAATGCAGCTCAGGCCTGTTCTCTATAAACAATTGAACGGCTTTAATGACATTGCCATTATCTGACTCCCCGAAATAAACGATATTGCGTATATGCTGGAACTTTGGATTATCTGTTAAAACTTTCAAGTGTGGTAAACGAATTGAATCCACCCCGATAACCTGCTGATACAATTTATTAAGGGATAAATGGAATTTGAATTCAAAAACCGTATTACTGCTTACAGCATCAAACTCTTTGACCCCTCCTGATCCATCATCAACAACTTCATTAACTGATTCCAGCGTCCCCAGTTTGATCTCTTTCATTGTTGTATTTCTCTTAATAATGATCTCATATAATCCTGATATCTCTCCTGCTAAGCCTAGAACCGAACCATTTTTACGCGCACCCTCCTGTACAAACTTTGCCATCCTGAAAATATATTCAAGAACACTGTTGCGGATAAATTCATTCCCTTCCCCTTTATAAAGCAGTAGTGCTCTTGCCTTGAGCCATAGCCTCCTGTAATCAAACCCCCTCTGTCTAAATTCGCTGATCTTTGATAACGCCCTCTCGATCCTCTTCCAGTTCTCTTCAGTGAAGCCAAATCTCTGATATTGGACTTTTGCCCCATCTTCAAACCAGATCAATGTATCTTTCATAGCTTCTTTTTCACTAAAATTGCCTTTAAGGATGTGGCTGATAACTTCGTGATAAATTATCCTTGATTGGATCTCTCTCGGAAGGTTAAAGAAATGCGGGTGCAAATAAACTTTATTTTCCTCGATATTACATGATGCGACCATAACTGCATAAGTATTTTCATCTTCCAAATACCTCTTCTTGGTCGTTACAACAAATCCTGTTCTTTCTAAAAGCTGCTCCAATTGTAATGCTAATGCGGGTGAGCCTCTGCGGCTAATTGTAGTTGCAAGCTCATTTAGCCTGTCAACAAGCGCCTGATACTGGCCTTTTTTATTTTTAACCAATACATATTGACTGCCTTCAAATACAAACTGAACATTTACATTCTTTGTTCTTGTTCTTTTAGCTATCCTTGCAGGCACAGCATGTGGATAAAAGGCCTTTGATCTCGTCCTTTTTCGCATTAACTCTTTCTGTATCTGCGCCTCAAAATATTTACTTAATGCCGTAAAATTGCGTACTTTTTCCTGTCGTCCTTTTATCTGAGCCCTTTCAATTAATACTTGTAACAGTTCAGACATCTCAACTAAAGCCTTATGTCCATACCACTGCATGAAATATTCACCATCAGATAGATTTTTCAAGAACTCTAATTGATCTTCATTTAATCCTTCAGTATCGGTCATAGTGATATCTGTGACCGCAACAACCTCCTGCTGTGTCTGCCCTTTAGCTTTATCAGCTTCAGGGAATCCCCATTGCCTTAACCCGGTGATCTTTCCACTCTCATCGCGTTTAAAGAAAGACACGTACGCGCCCCTGTCGCTATATCCTTCTGCCAGTTCATAATCTATGTTCATCAGGCCACTGCCGGTTTCCGGAGACAAGACGATCCATGGTAATGGCGTTTCCGGGTCATTAAATTTCTTTCGTTCATTATGCCCAACTATCATCATGAACGATGCCTGCCTGTTAGAGAATTGCCTTGCCCTTGCACCGATCAGGCCTTCGTTAAATGCCTGAGGGCCTCCATGCTCCATAAATTTAATAACAGAAACCGGCTTGATATGCGCGTCTACGTCAGAGAACCATTCCATCACAATTGTGAATGCCTCCCCGAGATCTTCCCACATCCTATTTCTAAAGCTCTCTGAGTTCGGGATCGTTCTCATTCCTTCAAAATAGCTGCGGATATCTTCTTGGATCATCTCAAAAGCTTTAAGGCCGTTATAACCTTTGTAATGAACATTTACTGTACGTGTTGTAAAATCGATCGGAGGAAGTGCGTGGATATGTAAATTCCCTAATATATCAATGTAAAATAATCTAAAGTTCTGTAACTCCCAAAGTGTTCGTTCTTTAACTTCTGGGTTTTCCATATAATTATCAAGCGTTACCTCTACAAATTGAATAGGCTCAATATCAATCCCATTTTCATCATTTATTGCATTGATCCTTCGGTTATACTCTTCTTTCTTTTCTCTTATAAATCCCAGTGTTTGAGTAAATATATCCGGAAGAGGCAGCTCAACCTGCCTTGTATAACCTTTGTCATCTTTACCCAGTTCATTTTCATGGCGTATCTTAGCGTTGACCTTCTTTATCCTTTTCATCTCCGGTTCAATGCTTGTGCGGTAAGAAGTGATATCGACCGGTAAAAGTCCCGGCAGGCCATATTGCCTTAAAACAATATTCACTCTATTTATTTCTGAGTTCAAATAGTGTTCATTGATCCTGTCAAATTCAATAGTTGTCCAGCCTGCGTGTTCGATCGCGTCCTTGGCAAAATATCCGACACCGTGCTTTGCCTCCATATTGATGCCTTTTATAAACTGAACCCCTAAACATCCAAGCGCTCTTGCCGTGTCATGATTGGCTGAAAAGACCTTTGCTTTTCCTGTATCGCGCAGCCATTTAACTAAATTAAAAATACCCCTGGGATCATTTCCCCTGTCATATTTATCGTTCAATCCAACAAATCTGATGTTTTGATTATCAATGTTTATTCCTCTGGCAGCTAAAGACATTTTTAGGTCGTCCAGAGTATGAATGTGCCTATAAGCATCTACACCCAATCCAAGAGCGTGTCCGATCAATGCTGCAGCACGTCTAAAGCCGCCATGAAGATCTTGCAAAACAGTAATTTGCTGTAATTTGCTGGTCCCCGGAGCCCTTAATTCCTTTCCCATTTCCTCTCTTAACCACATTAATTCGGCCAAACGCTGCTCGCCTTGATCAATAAAATCGAACAGAACAACATTGACCGCAAAACGTATTAAACGGTTTTCCCTCATTGAATAATTCGTTTCATAACCTGAAAGTTTATTTGATAGGACATTATAGGCTTGTGGGGAAATAAAGCTGACCTCACTTTGAGTATCCAGTTTATAAGGATTATCTTTAGATGTTAAAGCTTTCCAGATCGCTATAATCCCATAATGGACAGTCTCAAATCGCTTTGGATCAAAAAGGTTGAGGGTTATGATCAATCTAGATCTTATTGGCAGGGCATATATCTTGTTCTCACTGATCAATCTTCGTGCAAAGCTCTCTAGGTCCGTAATATATTGATCATCTGTCATCCTGCTGGAATTATCAGAATTCCAGTCTTTAATCTCTTTAATAACCTTGAAATAAGTCTGACGATTATTGCGTTTAATATCATTATGTGCAGAAACTTTCTTCGCGAACCATTTTCTATAAGCCCAGACCAGCAAGATACCAAGCGCACCTGAGGCAAGAATGGCCCCGATAAGCTTAACACCTCCAACTGATATGACCCCTACTGCGGCAATCCCAAAAAGAGTTTCTAGCGAAACAACCCCTTTCTTTCCTTTGGGCCAAAATGCCTTATGGACATTTAAGCCTAATTGTTCCTGCTCAAACGCCTCCATGTCTTTACCGATATCTACTTTATCTTTCCAGCCTGTTAATATCCTTATTTTAAGGTCGATTACAATGATCATTCTTTCATAGAACGCTATCCAGTATTGCCTGTTTGCCTCTAGTGATGCAGGAACATCATCTTTTAGGAACAATCTTCTTTTTCTTATTTCTAATTTCCTGAGGATCGCTCTCAATTCTTCAAGTTTACTGATTTTTGCTTCTCCCTTTAGATCAAGAAGTTCTTTTATTGCTCCTTCTTCTATCTCAACATCATGTCTTTTTTGCACTACCGGTCTGTTAATTGTTAAAAGATCATCATTTTCATCTGTTTCAATTTTCAGTTTATTCAGTTCTAGAATTACCCGGACCTTCTCATTTTCAAGGCCAATTATTCTTAGCTTTCCGTTCAATGCCTTTATTAGCTGGATCAAACATGCTGCCCCGATCGTATTAAAACTATTGAGCAGTGAAAGATCAACGACCACCGCCGCATATTTTCCGCTTTTCTTGATCACTCCAGGAATAATTGCTGCAAATTCCT
>MHHG01000070.1 GCA_001805965.1 Omnitrophica WOR_2 bacterium RIFOXYA2_FULL_38_17
ATATAAAGGTAAGATCTACAACTTGTGCTGTGAAGGATGCGTGAGCTTATTTGCAAAAGATCCTGAAAAGTATATAGCGATCGTAGAAAAAAGTATGGTGAAGGAAGGGTCTGTCGAAGATAAGGATGAGCAAATGGGGCAAGACCAAGATATGCAAGAAAATGATGAATAAATAATATGAATGCGAACTGCATTTCAGTGGGAGCCTTTATAACCGTAAGAATTAGTTTTGCTGATAAAGCATTTCTATAAAAAGGATATGATCATGGATATTGTAATTGGAGTTCTAATAGAATCTTTTGACCTGTTAAATAAAATGTCCATTTATTTATTGTTTGGATTTTTATTTGCCGGTATTCTGCATATTTTTTTAAAGGAAGGGACTATTGCCAAGCATTTAGGCAAGAGTGATTTTTCTTCGGTTATAAAGGCAAGTTTGTTCGGAATACCTTTGCCTTTGTGCTCTTGTGGGGTAATTCCTGCAGCATTGTCTCTAAAAAAGGAAGGGGCAAGCAAGGGCGCGATACTTTCTTTTTTGATATCAACTCCAACTACAGGTATTGATTCAATACTTGCAACTTATGGACTGCTTGGTGGAGTGTTTGCTGCCTTTCGGGTTTTTGCTGCTTTTATTACCGGAATTACTGCAGGGCTTGTAGCTAATATTTTCTTTAAGGCAGAGAGGATATTTTCTGAAGAAAAAAAGGATACTGTTGTTAAGTCTTGCTGCAGTCATCATAAGGCTGTCCCTTCTAATGTTGTTGCAGACAAGATCAAAGGCGTTTTTCAATATGCTTTTGTGGACCTGTTGAAAGATACGGGAGTCTGGATCTTGCTGGGTATTTTGATAGGAGGGATGATCTCATATTTTATTCCTGAGGTTTTTATTTCTAAATACCTTGGTTCAGGATTGCAATCAATGCTTATCATGATGCTTGTCGGGATCCCTATGTATGTTTGCGCTTCGGGATCTTTACCGATTGTTTCGGCACTTATGCTTAAAGGCATGAGTCCCGGAGCGGCATTTGTTTTTCTTTTAGCGGGTCCGGCAACGAATACGGCGGCATTGACCCTTATCACAAAAGAGTTTGGGATAAAGGTAACTGCTATATTTTTAGGCTCTATAGTTGTTTGCGGACTATTATTGGGAATGTTATTGGATAAGGTCTGGGGATATTTAAATATCAATATTACAACACATTTGATGCATAAAAGTGCGATGTTCGGTCCATGGATGGAAATAATGGCAAGTGTTATTCTTCTTGCTGGTATTCTGTACAACCTTTTTTCGCCAAAGAATAGGCATCTATAGAGAAATTAGGAAGCTCTTCTTTAAATAGCCAACATATTGCCAATCATTTAAGCCCCTCATTAGTGCTTTTATGATCAGGATAAAGGAGTATACTTAGTTTAAAAGTTTAGGGTCGCCTATCGTTAATCATGGTAATATTACCCAAAATAGTTATGAATAGTATTTATCCAAGTGATGGTTTATTGAAAAAAATAATTTGACAAATGACACAGGTGTTGTATCATTATAACGGTAAAATTATTTATGAAAGAGAAACTCAGTTAAAAAGGAGAGATGATATGTTTTGTTACCAATGTCAGGAAACGGCAAAAGGCACAGGCTGTACAGTTAAAGGTGTATGTGGAAAAGAGGCAGTTGTTGCAGAATCTCAGGATGCCCTGATCTATGTTCTTAAAGGAATAGCAGTTCTGTCTGAAAAAGTTAAAGAGAAAGGTGATGTAGATAAGAAATACACCGACTACATTAAAAAAGCCTTGTTTGCTACTATTACGAATGCAAATTTTGATAATGAAAAGATCAAGGAGTATATTGCTGAGGGTATAGCTCTTAGAAAAGAGCTTCAGGCTGTTTTGGGAAATAATGCTGTTAAAGGCCTTCATGCCGCAGCTAGCTGGAATTATACATCGGAAGTTGATCTGGCTAATAAAGCCAAGTCAGTAGGTGTTCTTTCGACTGGTAATGAGGATATAAGGTCTCTGCGCGAATTATTGATATACGGACTAAAAGGCATCGCAGCATATTCTGAGCATGCATCTGTATTAGGTTATGACAAAACGGATATTGATGACTTTCTGATTGAGGCATTAGCTTCCACTACAAAAGATCTGACTGTTGATGAAATGGTTGCGCTAGTTCTTAAGGCTGGAGGCACTTCTGTTACAACAATGGCCCTTTTAGATGAAGCAAACACAACTAAATATGGCAACCCTGAAATAACAAAGGTAAATATCGGTGTTAGATCAAATCCAGGCATACTTATTTCAGGACATGACCTAAAGGATATGGAAGAGCTTTTGAAGCAGACTAAGGGAACTGGTGTGGATGTCTACACTCATTCAGAAATGCTGCCTGCAAACTATTACCCTGCTTTTAAAAAGTATGATAATTTTGTCGGGAATTACGGTAATTCATGGTGGAAACAAAAGGAAGAATTTGAGTCATTTAATGGGCCTATTCTAATGACTACAAATTGTATTACCCCAGTACAGGATTCTTACAAAAACAGAATGTTTACTACCGGTGTTGCCGGTTATCCTGGTTTAAAACATATTCCTGAAAGAGCAAAGGGAAAGGAAAAGGATTTTTCAGAAATAATTAAATTAGCAAAAAAATGTCCTGCACCTAAAGAGATCGAAACTGGCGAAATAGTAGGAGGTTTTGCACATGCTCAGGTATTAGCCCTTGCCGATAAAGTGGTTGATGCTGTAAAATCAGGCGCTATTAAACGTTTTGTCGTCATGGCTGGCTGTGATGGACGCCACAAGACAAGAGATTATTTTACACAGGTTGCTGAAGCCTTGCCAAAAGATTCAGTTATATTGACCGCGGGTTGTGCAAAATATAGATATAACAAGCTTAAGCTTGGCGATATTGGAGGGATCCCCAGAGTTTTAGATGCAGGGCAATGTAATGATTCTTATTCACTGGCGGTAATCGCTTTAAAATTGAAAGAAGTTTTTGGGCTTGATGATATTAACAAGCTTCCGATCTCGTTCGACATAGCCTGGTATGAGCAAAAAGCAGTTGCGGTATTACTTGCTTTGTTGTATCTTGGTGTAAAAGGAATTCGGCTTGGACCGACCCTACCCGCATTCTTATCTCCAAATGTAGTAAAAGTTTTGGTAGATAACTTTAATATTAAGCTTATTAACAATGTGCAGGAAGATGTTCCTTTGATCATGGAAGGAAAATAAATAATTTTGAAGAAAAAGGTTGTTTTTGTATGCATACATAATTCTGCGAGAAGCCAAATGGCAGAAGAAATATTAAGGCAGCTTGCAGGAGATAGGTTTGAGGTTGATAGTGCTGGCATAGAACCCGGCACTCTTAATCCTAGGGTCATTGAAGTATTAAAGGAAATAGATATTGATATTTCAGGGAAAAAAACGAAGTCTGTTGACCAGCTTATAGCAAAGGGCAAAGAGTTCGACTATATTATCACAGTGTGTGACGAGGCAAGTGCTGAAAGATGCCCGATCTTTCCTGGCTTTGGAACACGGCTTCACTGGGGATTTGAGGATCCATCAAGTTTTCAAAATGATGCAGATGCGATTGAAAAAACCAGGATCATCAGAGACCTGATCAAATCAAAAATTGAGTCATGGTTAACTGGATCATAATATAAGGACCCTTTTATGGAATTGACAGACAAGACCATAAAACTTTTAGAAAAACAAGGCTTTGTTATTGTTTCTACATTGACTGAGGGTGGTGCAATTCATTCTGTTGCAAAAGGTATTGTAGGGATAGAAAAAGAAGGAAAGGTCTTTGTGATCGACTTATTTAAGAACAATACCTACAATAATCTAAAAAGAAATTCAAATGTAAGCATAACGGCTATCGATGATCAAAGTTATGACGGATACACTCTTCAGGGGAAGGCAAAAATAGTACCCAGAGAAGATATCCAGGACCATATTGTGGCTAAATGGGAAGATAAGATCATTGAGAGGATCTCTAACAGAATGATCTCTAGTATCCAGAAGGGCAAGAGATCGAATGAACATCATGAAGCAAAGCTCCCCAAGCATCCAAAGTATTTGATTGAGATAGATGTCGAAGAGGTTATTGATCTGACAGCTACTTTTAAGGATAACAGCTAAGAAAGAGGTCATGAAAAGATGAGCGATATTACAGCAGCTTTTTACAAGAGCGTGCAAAGAACGGATGATGTATATTCATTTCTTTTTAAGCCTGCTGAAAATTTTGGTTTTATTCCAGGCCAGTTTTTGCAGGTCATTTTTGACGAAGAGAACCGCAATAATAAAGAGCTTAATAAATATATTTCATTATCATGTGCCCCTGGAAAGGAATTTATTGAGATCACAAAGAAGATGTCAGGCAGTAAGTTCTCTCAAAGATTAAGATCATTAAAACAAGATGATAAAGTATTAATAAACGGCCCGATGGGGAAATGTACTTTTAAAAAGGATGCAGGCAAAATAGGATTTATAGTGGGTGGCATAGGTATAACGCCTGTGATTTCTATTCTTGAACATGTTTCAAATACCAAGATCGAATGTGATATTCATCTTATTTACGGGAATTGGAATGAAAAGCAAATTGCTTTTAAAAGTGATATGGATTTGTGGGAGCAAGGCGCTGTTAATAAACTGAAAGTAACGCATGTCATTGCTGAACCAGATCCGGAAGATGGCGTATTTATTAAAGGGTTTATTACTGACGAAATAGTAAAAAAGTATATGCCGGATTACAAAGAGCGGATGATGTGTATATTTGGCCCGCCAAAGATGGTCGCAGCAATGAAAGAGATCTGTATTAATATTGGTTGTAGTAAAGATAAGATAGAGTCAGAAAGTTTTATTGGATATTAATTAAAAAGGAAAGTGAGAATATCAAGATGGCAGACTTAAAAGGGACTAAAACTGAACAAAATTTAATGGCGGCATTTTCTGGCGAATCACAAGCCCGGAATAAATATACTTATTTTGCAAAAGTGGCCAGAAAAGAAGGTTATCACTATATTGGAAAGTTGTTCGAGGAAACAGCCGATAATGAAAAACAGCATGCAAAGGACGAGTTTAAATTTCTTGGTGGCATTGGAGACACAAAAACAAATCTTGAAGAGGCAATGAATGGCGAGCATTATGAGACAACAGACATGTATCCTACTTTTGCTAAAGAAGCCAGAGCAGAAGGATTCGACGATGTTGCCAGGTTATTCGAGCAAATCGCAAAGGTTGAAAAGGAACATGAGTCGAGGTATAAAAAACTGTTAAAAATGGTAGAGGACGGGACGGTCTATAAAAGGGAAACTGCGATCAAATGGAAATGCAGCAAGTGTGGTTTTGTTCATGAATCAACTGAGCCACCGATCAAATGTCCTGTGTGCAAGCATTCTGCAGAATACTTTGAGCCGGAAGACCTTTGTTAATATTTTTAATCTAATTGAGC
Source organism: Omnitrophica WOR_2 bacterium RIFOXYA2_FULL_38_17 (assembly GCA_001805965.1). Lineage (GTDB taxonomy): Bacteria > Omnitrophota > Gorgyraeia > Zapsychrales > Zapsychraceae > Zapsychrus_A > Zapsychrus_A unditaenarius. The sequence goes on from MHHG01000070.1 coordinate 5,447, forward strand.
CAGGGTATTTATTATGCCCTGCATAAAAAGGAATCGAGGATAATATGGACAAGAAACTAGAAAAACTTATCAATGAGCAAATTACAAAAGAATATTATTCGTCATATCTTTATCTTTCAATGGCCGCTTATTTTGAGTCAATGGGTTTGACTGGCTTTACAGCTTGGATGAAAATTCAGGCTGAAGAAGAGATGATACATATGAGGATGTTTTTTACCTATGTAAACGAAAGGGGCGGAAGGGTAATTCTTGAATCTATCGATAAACCACCAGCAGATTTTGAATCCATAAAAGATGTTTTTGAACAAACTTTGGAGCATGAAAAATTAGTTACAGCAAGTATTAATAATCTTTATAAAGTATCGAAAGATATTAACGATAATGCATCAACTATCTTTCTACAGTGGTTTATTACTGAGCAGGTGGAGGAAGAAAAAAATGCAAAGGATATTATAGATAGATTAGCTCTTATTAAAGAAGATCCTATGGGGATATTGATGATAGATAAGGAGTTAGGTTCAAGGCCACAGCCTGTTGCACCTGCAGCTGCTTAATTTAAATTGCGGTTATAACTGGAGGATTTAAATGACCAGAAACTATTCAATTGCTGAAATTCTTCAAATAGCCGTTCAGATCGAAAAGAACGGCAGGGACTTTTATGAAGAGCTTGTTAATCTAAGCTACGATGAGCAAGCAATCAAGGTCTTTACTTATTTAGCCCAGGAAGAAGAAAGGCATATTGCTGTTTTTAAGAAGCTGCTTGATTCTGTACAGACTTATGACCAGCAAGAGGTTTATCCTGATGAGTATTTTTCATATCTTAATAAGTTAGCCAGTGAACATGTCTTTACTCAGGAGAACAAAGGTAAAGAGGCCGCCAATGGTATTGAGGACCCGGTTGAAGCAGTTGATCTTGGAATTAAATTTGAAGAAGAGTCTATATCATTGTTTCAGGCCATGAAAAAAATTGTTTCGAAAGATAATCAGAATGTGATTGATATTTTGATCATGCAGGAGCAAAAGCATTTGAAAGATCTGTCAAATCTAAAAGATGTCCTTGAATAGAGGAAAAAACAATGTTTAGCTGTATCATGAATAAAGGAAATGTTTTTAAGTGCCTGTTGAACGGCAAGTGGATCGAATCTAATACAGGCAAAAGAGATAAGATATTTTCTCCTGTTGATGGGACGATTGTCGGAGAAGTGCAGTGTATTTCACAGCAGGAGGCAGAAGAGTTCATTGTGACAGCTAAGGATGCTCAAAAGGATTGGAATAATGTTGCTGTAAATAAAAGAGCAGATGTTGTCCATAAAGCTGCGGATATTCTTGATAGAGAAAAAGAGACTATTGCAGAAGTCATGGTTAAAGAGATAGCAAAAAACAGAAAATCATCACTGTCTGAGATAGCAAGAACAGTTGATTTTATGCACTTTACTGCAGAAGAAGGAAAGAGAGTAGTGGGTGAAAGTCTTTCGTCGGATTCCTTTCCCGGTTTTGGAAAAGGAAAAGTATCAATAGTCCACAGAGTTCCTTTAGGGGTAATACTTTCTATCGCCCCTTTTAATTATCCTATAAATCTAGCAGCTTCCAAGGTCGCCCCGGCTTTGATGGCTGGTAATTCGGTAGTGTTAAAGCCTCCTACACAAGGGGCTATCAGTTCCCTGTATTTAGGGCGTGTTTTTTGTGAAGCGGGTGTTCCTCCGGGCGTTTTAAATGTTATTACCGGACAGGGAAGGGAAATCGGTGATTATCTTGTAAGCCATCCTCATATAAATATGATCGCTTTTACAGGCAGCAGCAAGGTTGGCAGGCATATAGCTCAAATAGCAGGGATGAAGCCGATGTTGCTGGAGCTTGGTGGCAAGGATGCTGCGATAGTTCTAGCTGATGCTGACCTTGATATAACAGCGAGCAATATTGTCAGTGGAGCGTTCTCTTATTCGGGACAGCGATGTACTGCTGTAAAAAGGGTTTTGGTCATTGAATCAGTTGCGGATGAATTGATAAAAAGAATAATCAAGCTTGTAAACAGCTTGACGGTGGGAAATCCCCAAGATGATGCGGATATTACCCCTTTGATATCGGATTCTGCTGCAGAGTTCGTAAAAGAATTGATCGATGATGCAGCTGAAAAAGGGGCAAGGCTTCTTGCCGGAAATAAGATCGAAGGCAACTTGATATATCCAACAGTTTTTGATAATGTCACTAAAGATATGCGTCTTGCATGGGAGGAGCCTTTCGGCCCGGTTTTGCCGATCATGAGAGTAAAGAACAGCGAGGAGGCAATTGAAATAGCGAACAGGTCTGAGTATGGCCTGCAGTCATCAGTATTTACATCTGATATTGATAATGCCTTTAAGATCGCATCCAAGCTTGAAGTAGGGACTGTTCAGGTTAATGGAAAGACAGAAAGAGGCCCTGACCATTTTCCATTTATCGGTGTTAAGAGCTCCGGCATGGGAACTCAAGGGATCAGGTATTCTATTGAGGCTATGTCGAGGTCTAAGGCTATAGTGCTAAATTTGAAATAATAGTTTTATTCCAGGAGGGGTATGTATGAAAAATTCTATTGCTATTAACAAGAGGCTGAATGAAGAATTGCAGCATTTTAAGAACAGGGTCTTTGAGCTTGAGAACTTAGCTGCTACGGATGGGTTAACAGGCCTCTATAATTATAGATATTTTAAAGACAGGCTCTATAAGGAAATGGAAAGAGCAAGAAGATATGATAAGCCGTTATGCCTTCTATTGATAGATATTGATGATTTTAAGAAGTGTAATGATTCTTACGGCCATCTGGAGGGGGATTGCTTGATAATAGAAGTAAGCAAAATGTTAAAAAAGGAATCCAGGCTGGCAGATATTGTTTGCAGGTATGCGGGAGATGAGTTTGTGGTTATCTTGCCGGAGGCTGATGTTGTTAGAGCAAAAATATATGCTGCAAAGATAAGGGATGCTGCTAATAGATTAGATTTAAAATGCAATCCAACTATAAGCATTGGGATCTGTGAACTTAAAAAGAATATGGAAATGACAGGTATGATCGATAATGCCGACAAAGCTCTTTACAAGGCAAAGAATGCAGGTAAAAACAGGATATCAGATCTGGTCGAAGTTTTATAATTCACAATAGTTAAACAATAATGGAGATTTTTTAATGGATCATCCTACCTCAAAGTGCTCTGGAAGCTGTAAGATCTGCACAGTTAAGCTAAAGAATCTTTCTTTTGATACGCAGGACATGTTCGAAGTGTTAAAGCTTTGGGGATTAAATTTAAAAGATGTTCATAAGGAAGTAAATATTGAGGGTAGTCCGGAAAGGACAGAATATAGAGTTGTCTGTGAGGACACTCTTGGGGATTTATATATTGTCGAGAAGATACCCAGAGCTTTGTATGACAGGAAAAAAAGAATAGCCTTGACCTTAGAGCACTTGAGGGAAAAAGGCCTTCAAAAAATAGAGTCTTTCCTGATAAATTTAAACGGTGAATTTGTCAGTGAATATAATCACTGCTTTTGGCAAATAGTGCATTATGTAGAAGGAATAGATCTTCCCAGGCCGGATTATGTTTTTGATAAATGGCGCGGTTCACAGCTTGCAGATTTTTATATTGACCTGAAAGAAAGATCGGCTGACTTGCCTTCTTTAAAAAGCTCAGAAGTTTTTTCAATAAAAGATTATGTTTATGATCTGATAAACACAATCAAAGAAAATAAGCCGGAAATGTTAGAAAGGCTGTTGCCAGTCCTTGAATTTTTAGAGAGAGATTTTATGACAGCCCATGATTCATTCCCGGTTTCATTTTGTCATGGCGACTATCATATGCTTAATATGGTTTGGGGGGAGAGCCAGATAAATGCTGTCATCGATTGGGAATTTTCAGGATCAAAGCCGGAGATCTATGATGTTGCTAATATGTTAGGATGCCTGGGAATTGAGCATCCTAATAGCCTGACTAATGAATTAGTGATAGAATTTTTATCCAAGCTGAAAGAAGCAGGGCTTTTTTCTGAAATCAGCTGGAAATACTTGTTGGAGTTTGTGGTTGCTCAGCGTTTTGCTTGGCTATCTGAATGGCTAAGGAAGGATGACCTGGAAATGCAGGACCTTGAAGAGTATTACATAAAGCTTTTAATAGAGAAGAAAGATGTTCTTAAGAATTGCTGGAATTCGCTAAGTTGTTCAAAGGAAGAATTGATCTGCTTGTCGTGAAATAAAATCAAATTAATTAAACAGGGAATATAAATGAACATATACGGCAAAATATCAGAGTTTTTTATAGCTAACAAAAAATTATCATTACTGCTTCTGATCGGGATAATTTTCTGGGGCTCGATCTCTTTTTTGATAATGCCAAAGCAATACAATCCGGATATAGTTGCCCCTGCTTTCGCGATCAATGTAGAATTTTTCAATGCGACGGTCGATGAGGTTTATCATCTTGTAACAAAGCCTTTAGAGGATGTAATAAATGAGATACCGGGAGTAGAGAACATATATTCAAAATCCGAGCATGGTGGCAGGTCTTCTGTAATTGTTGAGTTTTTTGTTGGGGAAGACCTTGAGAAGAGCATGATCACTCTTCGTCAAAAGATCTCCAGCAGGCTGAATCTGGCCCCTCTAGGAATTAGCGAACCAAATATTGTATCAATAGATCCCGAAGAACTTCCCGTAGTGACGCTTGTTCTGCATTCGGATAAGATGAATCCCATTGAGCTAAGAAAAATTGGCTTTCAGCTGAAAGAAGATATAACACATATAAAAGGCATATCGATCGTTGATGTTATTGGTGGTCTCAAAAGAGAATTTCAGATAATCCTTGATCCTCAAAAGATGAAGGATGCAAATACTTCATTGAACGAAATAGAACAGGTTTTGGCAGATACTTCTATCTTGCAGGACCTGGGATTGATCAAAACCAAAGATAAGTTCTTTAAAATCGAGACCAGGGAGCAGGCGGCTACTATCGAATACATTGAAGATATTGTTATTACTTCGAATGTGGAAAAAAACCTAAAAATAAAAGATGTTGCAACCGTTGTCTCTGGCGCACAAGAAAGAGAATCATACGTTAATTTTTACAAAAAGGATTATAGCGTCAAAGATTCTGTTTTTATTGCTATTTCAAAACAAAAAGGCACTAATATCATTGACTTCTCTAAGAGCATTCATAATAGGCTTGAAGACCTAAGGAAGGAAATGCCTTATTTAAAAGGCATTGAAGTTGATGTGGTTAAAGATGAAGGCCGTGTTGCAAGCGAAGAGATAGGCGGGCTTGTAAACAATTTGATACAGGCGATCACAATTGTGTTTATTGTTCTTTTGTGCTTCTTGAATTACAGGGCGGCTATTATTGTTGCCTCCAGCATACCGATAACGTTATTAACTGTCCTTGCTTTGGGAAATATGTTCGGGTACACGATAAACAGGATCACGCTGTTCGCTTTAATTCTTTCTCTGGGTATGTTAGTTGATTCTGCTACCGTTGTTATTGAGAATATCGTTCGTAATAAAAAGGGATCTAAGGGCGCTTCAAAGGATGAATTGATATCAAGGTCTGTTGCGGAAGTAGGGGCTGGGTTGTTCTTATCAACGTTGACAACGGTTTTGGCTTTTATTCCGATGTTGTTTGTAACGGGAATGATGGGTCCTTATATGGGGCCTATTCCATTCTTTGTTTCCACGGCTTTAGCGGTTTCCTTGATATTCGCTTATACATTAAATCCATGGATGGCATATGTTTTTTGCAAGGATGAGGTTTCTTCGGATATAGAGAATAAATGCGGTTTTATATGCCAGATCACAAAATATTTTTCAAGATCATACCAGGAATTTATTTCCAGTTTATTGTCTGATAAAAAGAAGAGAAAGGCCTTTTTAAATAGCTCTTTTATAGTTTTGATACTGGTTATGATTTTACCCGTAGTTAAGCTATTAAGGTTCCGCATGCTTCCCAAAGCTGACAGAGAGCAGGTCTTTGTCTATATCGATCTGGACCGGGGCTCCAGTATTGAAAGGTCATATGAAGTTTCGGAAAAGGCCGCTAATGCCCTGAAGAAACAGAGCGATATAGAAAGTATCCAGTCTTTTGTCGGCACGCCTCCTGTCCTTGATTTTAATGGATTGTTCAGAGGGGTTTCAGATAGAAGAAGCTCTAATCAAATCACTTTGAAGCTCAATCTAACGCATCCTGATAAGAGAAAAATGCCTTCAGAAGAACTTGCGTATAATTACAGAGAGATCCTTCTAAAGGGGCTGAGCCAAATATCAGATGCAAAGATAAAGGTTGTTGAGGACCCCCCTGGGCCTCCGGTGAGAGCCACTTTTTATGTAAAAGTAAAAAGCTCAGACCCTGAGATATTGAATGAGGCCACTACAGCTCTTGTTGAAAAAGTCAAGACGATCAAGGAGGTCAAGGATATAGATATCTCTTCTCTTGAGCAGATCGAAAAATATGAACTATACGTTGATAAGGAGGCCGCAGCAAGGGCAAAGGTCAGCGTCGGGTCTATATCTAAGGAATTACAGACAATATTTAGCGGCAGGATCATTGGTGTTTATCATAGTGATTACAATCTCGAGCAGGAATATATCTTGTTAAGGATGCAAAGAGACCTAAGGGATAATATTGATGACCTTGAAAAAATATTCATATCAAACGCTCTGGGCAATCATGTCCCTTTATCAAGGTTTGTTAAGGTTGTAACAAAGGACCAGGAAGATATTATCCTTGATGACAATACTGAAAGAGTTGTCTATATATCAGGTGAAATGGGTAAACGAAGCGCTGCTTATTCAGCGATCGACCTTTTGGGTATCTTAACCAAATTTAAAATGCCTGACAGGAAAATGGATCTGACAAAGTTTAATTTGTTCGGGGCAGAGTATTTTGTGGAAGGTCATGGTGAGCTCAAGATCGAGATAGGTGGAGAATGGGACCTTACGGTAAAGGTATTTAGGGACCTGGGTATGGCCATGGGGGTCGCGATCATTTTGATCTATCTGGTGTTAGTTGCCCAATTCAGGTCGTTCACTATCCCGGTCCTTATTTTAGGTACTATTCCGCTGGCTATGGTAGGGGTTATTCCGGGATTTGCGCTATTGTTCTTTATCGGGAGAATCTATTTTTCAGCAACTTCAATGATAGGGGTGATCGCCTTGGCGGGTATTGTCGTCAATAATGCCATTATATACATTGATTATGTTATCCAGATAGCCAAGAACCATTCATCGCTCAGCGAAGTTTTGTTAGAGGCAGGTATGACAAGAATGAGGCCTATTTTGCTTACGTCAGTTACTACGGTATTAGGCTCGCTTGTTATAGCTTCAGATCCTGTATGGTCAGGCTTGGCATGGGCGATAGTTTTCGGATTGTCATTGTCTTCTGTATTGACCTTAATTGTATTTCCTTCATTGATGTATGAGTATTTAGGCGAAAAATGGTTTAAATCTATAAGAGAGGAATAATTATGTTAGAGAGAACTTTAAGAGGTATAGCAGGGATTTTTATTTTATTTAGCGTTCTATTAGCTGTTAAAGTTGATATTCGATGGTTGTGGTTTACAGCTTTTGTGGGATTGAATTTGCTGCAATCAGCTTTTACTAACTGGTGCCCCATGATAACGCTGTTGAAAAAGTGTGGAATTAATGAGTGTTGTTCAACTAACAAGGACGGAGGGAAAAAATGAAAAAGTATAAATGTACAGTTTGTGGATATATCTATGATCCTGCAGTCGGTGATCCTGATAATGGCATAGAGCCAGGAACAGCTTTTGAAAATTTGCCAGATGACTGGACATGCCCGGAATGCGGTGTGGGGACTGATAGTTTTGAAGTTGAAGAATAAGAAAGGTTTATGATGAATAAAATCAAAGACGATATTTACTGGACAGGTTATATCGACTGGGATCTCCGTATATTCCATGGTTATTCAACCCCGTCGGGATCAACCTATAATTCATATCTCATTGTTGATGAAAAACCTACTTTAATAGATACGGTAAAAGATTATGGTTTTGAGGAAATGCTTTGCCGGATAAAGGAGGTCATTGACCCTTCAAAGATCAAGTATATAGTTTCCAACCATACTGAGATGGATCATTCCGGCTCTATCGGTAAGCTTCTTGAATATTGCCCGGATGCCGAGATCGTTTGTTCTCCTAAGGGCGAAGAACATCTAAAGAGGCATTTTTTGCCTGCTTCGGGAAGAAAAGGCAAGAAGGATTGGAAATTCAAAGTGGTCAATACTGGTGATGAGCTTGATATTGGTAAGAGGAAATTGAGATTCTTGCTTATGCCAATGGTCCATTGGCCCGATTCAATGTCAACATATTGCGTTAATGATAAGATACTTTTTTCAAATGATGCTTTTGGCCAGCATTATGCCTCAGATGAGCGTTATGCTGATGAAATTGATCGAGGGACAATTATTGCCGAAGCGGCAAAGTATTATGCCAATATAGTCCTTCCATATGGAGCCCAGGTCTTAAAAGTTTTGGAAGCTGCAGCAGCTTTGGAAATAGAATTGATATGTACCTCTCACGGCCTGATATGGAGAAAAAAGCAGGACATAGGCCTTATTCTTAGGCTTTATAAAAAGTGGGCCAGTTATGAGTCAGAAGAAAAGGTGGTAATTGTTTATGATACGATGTGGCACTCGACTGAAAATATGGCAAAACGGATGTTTGACAGCATAAGCAAAGGAGGTATTCCTGTTAAGATCTTTAACTTGCAGAAAGACCATATTTCTGATGTTGTCACTGAAGTTTTGTCCTCAAAGTTCTTTTTGTTCGGAACATCAATATTGAACAATAGAATGCTTCCGACAATGGCGAGTATGTTGATGTACCTGAAAGGTTTGAAGCCAAAAAACAGGTATGCATTGTCTTTTGGGTCGTATGGGTGGGCGACAGTAGGCTTTAAGGAATTTGAAACATCTATTCAGGAAGCTGGTTTCGAGCTTATGGGAGATGGAAGGTATATAAGATTCGTTCCAGACGCAAGTGACCTTGATAGCTTAAATGATGTTGTATCGATTATTAAAGAAAAGGGTATAAAACAATAATAGGAGGGATTTATTATGACGCTGTTAAGAGAAATATATCATTGTTCAGTATGCGGTAATGTTGTTGAAGTGGTAAATGAGCAAGCTGGTGAACTTAAATGTTGCGAAAAGCCAATGAATAAACTTTCTGCAAAGAAAGAGGATGCCGGACAGGAAAAGCATGTTCCTGTTGTAGAAGAAACAAACGGCTGTATCAAGGTCAAGGTTGGAAGTCTTGAGCATCCAATGTTAAAAGAACATCATATCAAGTTCATTGAAGTCCTAACTGCGGACCAAGTCCATCGTGCGGAACTGAAGCCTGGACAAAAGCCAGAAGCAAAATTTTGTGTAAAGAAAAGTGATGTTGTTGAGGTAAGAGAGTGGTGTAATGTCCATGGCCTTTGGAAAGTTTAACAACTGTTTATCTCAATGATACAATGCCTATTTTCTGTATATAAAAAAAAGAAGAAGGATCTTAAAAACAGATTAAAGGATTTTAAAAAGATCTGGCATGAGCCACAAAGCGTGATATTCAGCGAATTATGTTTTTGTATATGCACTCCTCAGGCAAAAGCAGTTGAATGCGACAAGGCCGTTAAAAGGCTTATTAAAAGCGGCAATCTTTTTAAAGGCAATATTGAACAAATAAGATCAGAGATAGCCGGTGTAAGGTTCCCAAACAATAAGTCAAAATATTTGTATGAAGCGAGAAAGCAGTTCACAGTTAACGGCAGTATCTTTATTAAAGAAAGAATTGATATTAAGGATATTGTTGGCTCGAGGAACTGGTTTGCCAAGAATGTAAAAGGTATAGGATTTAAAGAGGCCAGCCATTTTTTAAGGAATATCGGATTTGGTCGCGACCTGGCGATACTGGATGTTCATATTCTAAAGAATATGATCAAATACGGGATAATCAAGACAAGGCCTAAAACAATAACAAAGTTGAATTATTTGGAGTTGGAAAACAAATTAAGGAAATTTTCCCAAGAAGTAAAGATACCGATGGACGAGTTGGACCTTTTGTTCTGGTCAGCGGAGACCGGTGAAATATTTAAATGATCTTATGAAAGAATCAGGAAGGTGGATCAATGAAATTAATAACAAAAGATACTGATTATGCTATAAGGGCGATCAGTTACATTGCAAGATCTGGCAAGCCAATAGTGTCAGTAAGCGAGATAGAGAAAGCTTTGAATTTACCACGTTCTTTTCTTAGAAAGACCTTGCAAACTCTTCAAAAGGGCGGAGTCCTGACCTCAACTAAGGGTAATAAGGGGGGATTTTCGCTGGATAAGAATTATAAAAGCATCACTTTGGTTGATATAATAAAAATATATCAGGGAGACATTTGTTTTACGGATTGTTTATTAAAAAAAGAGATTTGTCCTGAAATATCGAAATGTGTGGTCCGTAAAAAGATAAAGATCATTGAGAAAATGGTTAATACCGAGTTGAATAAAATAACTATTGATTCTATATTAAGCTGTAAGTAACTGCGTTTTTAAATGACCCAAAGCATAAGTGTTTTCTTCATTTTAATGTTTAATTAATTTTGTTCCTTTCATAAATAGGGGACAGGCACTAACGTCCCCCATTCCAATAAACATGGTCTATCGCCAATTTTTGGATCAGTGTGCACCAAAGATTTCATCCAAGAGAACGAAATCTTTGAAAAGCACAGATTGATCTTATATCGATATGCTTTATAATGTGAGTAATTTGGGGCAAGCAGATCAGGCATAGTTTTTAAAAATCAAGAATTGACAATACAACTATATAGTTGTATACTTTAAGCAGTGATATAGGAGAAAACATGATGAAGTTAACTAGTGTTTATTACAGTACAGAATCGGAAAGAGTACCTGTTGAGAAATTTATCGATTCATTAAATGCTCGGACACAGCAGAAATTTTTTGCAGTTGTAGGAATGCTAGAGAAGTATGGAAAGAGTTTGCCTGAACCGCACGCAAAATACTTAGGTGAAGAAATATACGAATTGAGATTCAAAGGACAGGAAGGGCATGTCAGGATATTACACTTTTTCTATCATGAAGATAAAGTTATACTAACAAACGGATTTATTAAGAAATCTAACAAAACACCAAAAAAAGAAATTGAATCAGCAAAATTCCGAAGAGAAACATATATCAATAGAAAAAACAAAGAATGAGGTGATATTATGAAAGAATATAAAGTCAGTGACCACTTAAAAAAGAAGATCAAAGACCCTTATTTTAAGGAACTTTATGAGTTAGAAGCACAAAAGTTTGCCATAATTGAAAAGATCGTTGATTATCGAATAAAGAAGGGAATCACGCAATCAGATTTAGCGAAGGAAGTGGGAGTAACACAACAGCAAATATCAAAGGTGGAAAACGGAGAATTCAGCAGTGTGATAACACTAGAAAAGATATTACTTGCTATCGGGATGACGGTACAGATCAAGGCAGTACCTATAAAGAAAAATGGAAAAGTATCAAGGTTGGCAGAGAAAGGGATACGCATTTAAGAAGAATTTTTTGCGAATTAAAAGATGACTGTGGAAAAAATCCAGGATCTTTTCTGTAGTTTGCTGTTTTTAGCTCCTTTTTATATGTAAAGTTGCAAAAATTGGGCGATAGTATGACCCAAAGCATAAGTGTTTTCTTCATTTTAATGTTTAATCAATTTTGTTCCATTCATAAAAATACCTCTATTTGTTTGTTTTCTTGCCTGTTTATCTCGCCAAAACTTGTTTTCCTCTTGAATTATATTAAATTTACGTATAGAATGTGTTGTTCTTATAATATAATTATTAATATAAAACTTATCCCAGACAACTGTAAAAATTAACTAGGAGGGAATCAATGAAGAAACAGAAAAAAAGTTCAGTTTGGCTTTATGTTGGTGGTGTTTTTGGCATATTATTAATTCTGATAGTCCTTCTTTTTAGCGTGGATACTGAATACACTAGTTATAAAAATACCCAATACGGATTTCATATGGTATATCCCAATGATTGGGATTTGTTTGAGGCTGGCGAGACTCCCGGAGTTGCTGTTCAATTCAGGTCTCCAAAGCAGAACGAGTTAGACATATTCCCTGAGAATGTAAGTATTGTAGTACAAGACCTTCCTCCGACTATGCTGGACCTTGAGATGTACTCAAAGACGGCTATTGAGCAATTGACAGCTGTATTTGAAGGGATGATGGTAATTGAAGAACAAGGGGACACTACTTTTGCAGGTCAAAAGGCATATAAGATAATTTATAGAGGAACTGACCCGGGAGAGGGCCCTAATATTAAACTAATGCATATATGGACTATTTCTGGTTTTAAAGCATACCAGTTTAATTTTGGAAGCCAGTTGTCTCAATGGGATGTGTTTATTGGACAAGTTGATAAGATGGCGAATTCTTTTAAATTAGACAAATGATACAAAAACTAAATATGGGATCAAGTGAAGATCCGGTTTGCTCGGTGTTCAATGATTGCAGAGGTTGTTCATATCAGCACATTCCTTATGAGGAGGAGCTGCTCGTAAAGGAGAAAGAGCTTAAAGATATTATTAATGAACAGTTGGAAGTGGATCAGAAATGCTTTGAACCAATTGTCCCTTCACCAAAACCATATCATTATCGCAACAGGCTTGACCTGAAGCTCCTTAAGACCAAGAACAAAGAGATCTTTATCGGATTTACTCCGAAGAGCAGGCATGGGATTATTCCAATTGAAGCATGTTATATAGCAAGAGAAGAGATATCCAGTTTTATACCTGAGCTTAAAAAGCAGGCAATTGACAAGCTGCCTGAGAAGTACAGGCTGGCGAATTTAGTTGTAAGGACTGGAGAGGATGGCAGGGTTTTTTGGGGAGGGATAGGAAAAAGATCTTTGCTGCAGGAAGAGTGTGATTTTTTCTGGGTGGAAATAGAAGGGAAAAAGATCTTTTATTCCCTGGACACCTTTTTTCAGGCTAACATCTCTATATTGCCCAGTCTTTTTCAGAAGATAAGATCTTTAGGCATATGGGGCGAGGATGTTGTTTTTTATGACCTTTATGGCGGTGTTGGTTTGTTCGGAATTGGAATGGTCGACAGCGTTAATAAAGTTGTTTTAATTGAAGAGAGTGTTCCATCATTACGTTTAGCAAAATATAATGTTGAATATCATGGCCTGAAGAATTTTAATATCATAGAAGGAAGAGTTGAGGACCATTTTCTTGATATTGTCGATCAAGAGCAGAATAAAGAACAAATTGCGATGATAGACCCTCCAAGAGCAGGATTAAGTCAGGGCGCTCTTGAATTGCTTGTTAATGCAAAAGGTATTGGCTGGATCCTTTATCTGTCATGTAATCCAAAGTCATTGGCAAGGGACCTTCGAGGTTTTGTGGACAATAACTGGAATATTGAAAAAATTATTCCATTCGATTTTTTTCCAAAGACCGTCCATCTGGAGACTTTGGCCCTATTAAAAAAAATTTAAATATGGAGAAATATGCTATTAAATCCTTCATTCTTTTATAAGTATAGTTTGGTTAAGCAGCTCCCTATATTCTCTCAGTTGGGATGGCTGGAGCTTCACAGGATCACCAGTAAGTCAATTATTGATGAATACAAAAAAGGTGACCTGATAAGGAAAGAAGGGGATCCGGCAGACTATTTCTATTGCCTTGTTTCTGGGCGGCTTCAGGCATATTCAAAAGATGAACATAATCATAAAAGAAATGTGGAGTTTATTCATAGAGGGGTATATTTTGGCATAATTTCGCTATTTACCGGAGAGAACCATTCAATGACCTTTGAAGCGATGAATGATTCAGTCATCCTTAAGATCAATAAAGATGATTTTCATGATATTTTAAAAGCGATCCCCCGTTTGGGCATTGAGGTCAATCAGGTCCTTTCAAAAAGGATCAGAAGGAAAGTCAAAGGTGATGATGCGGTCTTTGATAGTACTGTTATTTCAGTGTATAGCCCTACAAAAGGTACGGGTAAATCCACATATGCGATCAACCTTGCTTTGGGGCTGAAGAAGGAGACAAGAAAAAAAGTGATCTATGTCAGTATTCAGCCGAAACAGGATAAGCGTGAAGAAGGGAATGTTAAGGAAGATAAATTAAGGAATAAATGGAAAGTTGATGCTGTCGACCTGAATGAAATATCGGATGATCATGAAAAGATACAGGAGCACATTATCCGAGATGACCTCCCTGTTGATCTTTTGAACATATATTTTGACACTGACGACCCTCTTGTTAAGAACAAGATAGCCCCTTTTGTAAGTGATCTGATAGGTGAATATTACTATGTAGTTGTTGACCTTCCTAACAGCCGTGACAATGTTGTTCTGGAGACTTTAACCCAATCTGATCTTGTTCATCTTGTCACTCAGGATAAAAATAGTGATTTTGAGGCTATCCGCAAGATCATAGACCGCCTTGAAGAGGTATTAAAAGAAGGGTTTAAAGAAGAGAAGATCAGGGTTATCATAAGCGGAATACACCCCGAAGAATACCTTTCCTTTGAGGATATTAATAAATTTATAGACTATCATGTTTATACAAAGCTTCCTTTTCTAAAAGAGGAGGATATGGAGATCGAATCATCCTTCAAAAGCCTTAACTATGTAAAGATTAGGAAGATGAACCAATATAATAAAGTTGTTAAGCATATTGCGCGTGAGATCGGGAAGGTTCTTGTCGGTCTTGCTTTAGGCGGCGGAGCGGCTTTAGGTATTGCACATATCGGGATCATTCGTGTTCTGGAGCAAGAGGGTATTGATATTGATATGGTGACGGGAAGCAGCATGGGCGCATTGATCGGCAGTTTGTGGGTGACTGGAAAAAGTGCGGATGATATGGAAAAGATAGCCAGAGAATTTGAACAAAGGAGTTCTTTGCTTGGCCTGATAGACCCGATATTGCCTATTTCAGGGGTTATCGGCGGAGAATCTATTAAAAAGTGGTTAAAAAAGCATTTAGGGAATAAAACATTTTATGATGCGCGTATCCCATTTAAAGTTATTGCTTATGACCTAGCCAGGAGGCAAGAGCTTGTTATTAACGGAGGGTCAATAGTTGAGGCTGTATGTAAAAGTATTGCGATCCCCGGGGTTTTTCAGCCGGTCAGGGAGAAGGATAGAGTGATAATTGACGGCGGAGTAATGAACCCCTTGCCTACAAATGTTTTGGTGAGCGAAGGGATAAAAAAAATAATTTCCGTAAATGTTCTTCAGTCCCCTGGCGATATTTTGGCAGGTTTTGAAACATCACAGAAAAAAATAAAAGAGCGCAATAAAATAGGGTTTTTAAAGTCTCCCGGGAAATATCTGAAATTTAAATTAGGCCGGATGGTCTCAAGTGTTTTTGATTTTAATATCTCGGATATTATCGTCAATACTTTACAGGCTGCTGAATATGTTATTGCTGAACAAAGCGCACAGCAGGCGGATGTTGCCATACATCCTGACCTTGTGGGGGTCGAGTGGTATGAAATATATAAAGTGAACGATCTTATCAAGCGCGGCGAGGATGCAGCGCGTGCAGTAATAAGTGATATCAAGAAGTTAGTAGAGGAAAAAGAGTGAATCGGGAAATTCTTTGCAAGGGCCCTCTTACCAGCATGGTTCTAAAAGAAACCGGCTATCATAGTGTTGTTCTATTATAAAAAAACTCATGGTAAAGTTTAAGAAATCCAAAGATTATATCCAGCAGGCAATTCAGATAATGGGTTATGGCCCTCAATGTCCAGGCCTTTCAGAAAAGATCTGCGACCGCTCAATGGTGATCCGGTCTGCGAATGGTGCAGGGATCGTTGATCAGGACAACAATGTTTATACTGATTATTGTATGGCAGATGGTGCGCTTATTTTAGGGCATGCCCATAGGAATGTGGTTTTGGCTGCAAAAAAAACAGCTGAAAGGGGCATAGCTTTTGGTGCTTTGACCCGTCATGAGGTTGAATTAGCAGAACATATAGCAAAAAGAATACCATCTTTGGAAGTTGTTAGATTATGCCAAACTTCTGATCAGGCTATTCAGAAAGCAATTAGCTTGTCCAGAGAATTTACCCGAAGGAAGATAGTTGTCTCTTTTAAAGGCTGTTCTTATGATCATGTTCATACTGATGAGGATAATGATTCTAATGTTAAATTGCCTTATAACGATGTAGAGGCCCTTGATAAAATGGTTGCCAAAATGAACGGCGATATCGCCTGCTTTTTAGTCGAGCCTGTAACAACTGTTATGGGGATTATTTACGCTGAAGATGATTTTCTGCAGGCATTACGGGACCTTTCGGGGAAACATGGGATTGTCCTTATTTTCGATGAGATAAATACTGCGTTTCGTGGATCAAAAGTGAGTTATCAGCAGGAGTGTGGTATTAGTGCAGATATAACTTGTTTAGGAAATATCATCGGAGGGGGATTTCCACTAGGGGCTTATGGAGGAAAGAGGAAAATTATTAAGTGTTTGGATCAAAAAGAGCAAAAGAATAATGAGGCTTTTTATCAATGTCCTGTGATAGCCAGGACCGGCTTGTCGGCTCTTAACCTGTTGAATGAAGGCCTATATAAAGGATTGGAAAGCAGGGCCGGTAAGTTCTTTTCCAGGCTGAATGAGTTCTTTAAGATAAATGATATAAGCGCACATGCTTCATGTTATAAATCCATAATGAGTATTTATTTTTGCAAGGAATCAGTATATAATCCTAATGATTATGCAAAGGCTTCAAACGAAATTCAATATTATAAGCTTTATGATTATTTGCTCAGCAACGGGATCCGTTTTCCGGGAAGTTTTAACAGGCCGTTTTGTATCTCTGCTTTACACAGAAAGAAAGACCTGAACAAATTGTTAAATGTTTTAGAGGCGTATTTTTTAAAGAGATAAAATTCAACAAGGGGAATAGAATGAGAAAATTAAAAGGATTATTTTCGGGCTTAGCTTTGATCGTGGTTGTTTGTATGACAGCAGGTTGTTTGCCATTATTTCTTGGGGCGGCAGCTGGCGCCGGAGGGCTTGGTTATGCAAGGGGGACTTTGGAGCAGGCTTTTGACAGGCCGGTTAAGGATATTTATGAAGCAAGCTTGGCGGGATTAAAAGAAAGAGGGCTGATCGTTAAGGACGATGAAATTGAAAATCATTTGGCAAAAATATATTTTGAATTTGAGGATGGCAAGAACGGGACTATCGTTGTAAAGGCTTTTACCGAAAAATCATCAAAGATCATTATTCGTGTTGGTGTTTTTGGGGATGAAGCCAGGTCTAATATGATCCTGAAC
>MHHG01000071.1 GCA_001805965.1 Omnitrophica WOR_2 bacterium RIFOXYA2_FULL_38_17
CTGTTTCCCGGATAGTCGGATTGGCAAGGCTTTGTTATGTTTTCTTATACATGAGCGCTGTTTCGATCGGATTTATTTTTGTTTTCTTAGGGATTGCCGCGGAAATGCTCTGAAGTGTAGCATTTCCTTTTGGCGCTAAACAATATTGTTTAGCGCCTTGTTGCAAAATTCTTTTAGTTATGCGATTTTCGGTTGAAATACCATAAGGTGCCGGCCCTTTGATAACTCAGAGATCACCATTCTTCATCCCCGTCGGAAAAGAATTTGTTTGAGATGATAAGTATTAGATCTATGTAAATTACAATAAATAAGGCTTTTGTAAAATTTTGATTTTAATTTTGTAAAATAATCAGTTTTTGATAATAAATGAATAGATGAAGATTAAAGGAATTTCTTGACAAGAAATAAAAACGTGCTACTTTATTTAAAAAGGTAACATCATAAAAATGAAAAGATTTGGCGTATCATTAGAAGATAATTTGTTGAAGGAGTTGGATTCTCTTGTCGAGAAACATCAGCTTCCTAACCGTTCACAGGCCATTCGGTTTCTTATCCGCAGAAATCAAATTCAAGATAAATGGAAAGGCAATGAAGAAGTTAGCGGCTGTATTGTTCTTGTCTATGATCACCATAAAAGAGATATTATTAATAAATCAATGCATATTCAGCATGATTATCCAAATTCAGTTTTAGCGGTTCAGCACGTTCATCTTGATCATCACAATTGTTTGGAAACAATCGCTGTAAAAGGAAAGGCAAAAAAATTGCAGGAGTTAGCAGACAGATTGATTTCATTGAAGGGGATGAAGCATGGTGAGTTAGTTATGAGCACTGTTGGGTAAAGGGAGATATTTTTTTAAGTAAAAGTAACACGAAAGTAAATAACGTAACAACATTATCAATCATAAAGAAAGGATGAAGTAATGCATATTCCAAACAGTATGTTACAAGGGGCAATGTGCCCTATTACTGCAGTAGCCGGAACTATGGGCATTGCAGCAGCAGCTTACGGAGCAGTTAAATCAAAGATAAAACCATCTGCTGCGCGATTTGGTGCAATTACGGCATTAATTTTTGCAGGGCAAATGATGAATTTTCCAATACAGGATGGCACATCAGGACATCTTTTAGGTGGAGTGCTTGCAGTTGCAATGCTGGGGATTCCTTTCGGGATGTTATCAATTGCGCTTGTTTTAGCTATACAGTGCCTTGTTTTTTCCGACGGTGGATTTTCGGTTTTGGGTGCAAATATATTGAATATGGCAATATTTGGTGCTGGGCTGGGTGGATTGATAAATGTATATCTATCAAAGAGAGCGGAAGCAAAGTCGTTTAAAAGAGCAGCTTGCTTAGGATTTGCCGCCTGGGCATCAGTTTTAATTGCTGCATTTGCTTGTAGTGTGGAGTTGGCTATTTCAGGAACAATTCCGTTTTTTAAAGTTGTAGGAGCAATGTTAGGTACGCATGCAATGATCGGTATAGGAGAGGGATTGATTACTGTTGCAGCTTGTTTGGCTTTTGTGGCAGAAGAAGACACCGATTCAAAATGGTCTGTTGCAGCACCATTAACTGCCGCGGTTGTTATTGGCATGATGTTAAGTCCATTTGCGAGTGGTTTTCCTGACGGCTTGGAATGGGTTGCTCAAAAGTATCAATTTCTTCACGAATCAGCACCATCTTTTGTAAGCCCAATGCCTGATTATTCAATTCCGGTAATTACCAATGAAATGGTTTCCACTGGATTAGCCGGATTTGTAGGAGTATTATTTACTTTTATTTTGGCATGGATGACAGTAAAAGTTATAAATTTTTCTGTTGGAGCTAAAGCAGCAGCATAAATTAATTATGAAAGTCACAAAAACTATTAATGTAAAAATTTAGAAGAAGTAATGCAATCTATTGAACAGATAAATTATGGTGAGATAGTTATTACAATACATGATTCAAGAATCGTGCAGGTTGAAAAGAAAGAGAAGAAACGATTCGAACATTAAGAAACACGACTGTACAAGCAGAGTGATAATGTAACAATTAAAAAGTTTAAACCAAATGGACAACCAACGGTAAACATTAAGAAGGAGATATGAAATGTTTAAAAGGTTTTTCAGTTGGTTTTTTATTATAGGGATTGTATTGTATTTCTGCAATCAAGCTTTTGCTAAATCTACAGAAGATGAACTTGCTGAGCTTAAGTCGAGAATTTTGGCTATGGAGCAAAAATTGGCTCAACAGGAAGATAAATCTGACAAACAAGAAGAATTGACAGAAAGCTTGGAGCAAATAAAGGATGCTTTTAATGGTATCTCAATCGGAGCAGGAGTAACGTTTGTTTATCAAGCAACTAGCAATGCGAATGGTGATGACCTTTCAGAAAATGGTCAAGATGTGGGAGATGCCAGTTATTCTGTTGATGTATCTATAACTAAAAATTTTCAGAACGGAACTGCATTTATTGCCGTCGAAGCAGGTGAAGGTGTAGGCGTTGATGATGAATTGGCTGTTTTCAGTTCTGTAAATGCTGATGCTACTGGCGGAGATTCAAATATTGGTGTTACAGAAGCATGGTATGAACATAGATTTAATCCATTAACGGTTACGGTTGGTAAAATTGCTGCCGATGCTTTTATGGATTCTAATGAATATGCTAATGATGAAACAACACAGTTCTTAGGATCAGTATTTAAACACTCTTCAGCTATTGAGTTGCCTGATAATTCTGCTGGCTTGATTATTGGTGCGTCTATTTCAGAGATAGTTACAGCAGAAGCAATCGTTATGGATGGTAACGCTGATTGGGGAGACATGTTTGAAGATGCCTTTTACGGTGGACAACTTACAATTAGTCCTGAAATTGCAGGAAAATCAGGCAACTATCGTGTATTCGGTTGGGGTAGTGGACGTGATCATACAAAGTGGAATGATTCAGCTCAAGTTCAAGAAAGTTCTTACGGTTTTGGTCTAAGCGTAGATCAAGAACTTACTGATATCATAGGTGTATTTGTTCGCTATGCATGGCAAAATCCCGAAGTATATCTAAATGGTGAAAGTTTTTCACTTGAGTACTCATATAGCATAGGTATGCAAATAGCCGGTGAACCATGGGGAAGGGATGATGATGTTTTTGGAATCGCTTTTGGGCAAATTCTCCCATCAAATGATTATAAAGATGCTGGGAGCAATTTGAGTGCAGATGCCGAAGGGCACATTGAACTTTATTACAGCTGCAAAATTAATGATCATTTGACAATAAGTCCTGATTTACAAATTATTATGAATCCATATGGTGGTGATGCTGTTAAAGGAGATGATGCGATTGTGATAGGAGGATTAAGAGGGCAGGTTGATTTTTAAGGGGTTAACATTGATTTTAAAAAGTCAGTATAAAAAGGCAAGCTCATTCATAAAAGCTTGCCTTTTTATTTGTCGTTTTCTTTAGGCGCTAATTTGCTTTGACAAAATAATATTCTTATTTTGTCTGGCTGTAGAACATTTCTCAATAGCTTTAAATTGATCCTCAATAGGTAAATGAATCAATCCTCGTAGTTGTCTTTCAGTGTAATTCTCTCCCGTTTTTTTGTGAAGCAAATACTCTAGAATCCTTTCATCAAGTTTCAGCAAATTTAACATTTGATGAACGCGGCCTTTTGAAACTCCGAGAATTTTAGCTGTTTCTCGGATAGTCGGGTTGGCAATGCTTTTTTTGTTGGTGTATTACGAAATATTACCAATCATGTAAAATAGGGTGCTGGACTCTATGCTTTTGATCAGTAACCATAAAAGTAAAAAAAGTCACTGTTCTATTTATTTAAAATAATTAAGTATTGTGTCAACAATATTTACGATAAAAGTTAATCACAGGTTAACAAAAAAAGAAAAAATTAACCTATACTTGACAAAATTAGGAATTTGTTGTATCCTGTTACAAAAGAAAGAGGAAAAATTAAATGACTGTTATAGGTACAACTATTAGACGTGTTAGGGACGAGCAGGGTATGACCCTTAGGGAATTAGCTAAGGATGTTGGTGTCAGTCCGAGTTTCCTGTCACAGGTAGAAAAGGGTAAGGCCTCGCCATCATTAGCTACACTTAAGTCTATAGCGACTGAATTGCAGACCACTGTTGGTCGTTTGGTTGGAGATGATAGTACTAACCCAAGTGATCGGTTGATAACAACGGAAAAACAGCGCAAGGCATTTAAGCAATCTGGTGACGGAATACAAATGTATCTATTATCTGAGTCAAATCCTTATAAGCAGATGCAGCCTCTTCTTTTTAAACTAGGGCAGAGTGCTGCTTCTGGTGAATCTACCTACTCGCATTATGGCCAGGAGTTTGTTTTGGTTTTGAAAGGCTCATTGGAAATAACGCTTGGAGATAAAACCTATAAACTAAAAAAAGGTGATAGTATATATTTTAATTCCAGCACTCCTCATTCTTTTAAAAATCTGTTTAAGGGCGAGACGGAAGCTTTGTGGGTTGTAACGCCACCTAGTTTTTAAGTGGAATATTTTTTTGATCTTAAAGTTAACAAATACTTAAAAGTGTTAAACAGCACTTAATATATATAAATTTACATATTGAATATTGGCAACTATTCACAATTAAAAGGAGTTAAAAATGAAAGAGACAAAAAGCAATGGGTTAAGATCAAAGGAGTTATCAGTGCAGCAAAACCGTTTTAAAGAGATAACGAGAAATAGATTGAATGCGGGATTTTATGCAGCAGACAAGGAGGGGAATATATCCCTAGCCAGTAATTCTCTGGCTGCACTTTTGCATTATTCAAATAAAAACGAGGTTCTAGGGCTAAACATGGCTGAAAGATTATATGAAACTAAGGAAGACCGGGTGGATTTTTTAAAGAAAATATTGCAAGAAGGTCATGTAGAGGATTACAAAGTAAATATGGTTTGTAAAGATGGTTCTAAGATAATCTTATCAGCTAGCAGTACACTATTGCTTGATGAAAATGGGGAACCACTAGGCGTAGAGGGGATCCTTGAGGAGGTAACAGAAGATAAAGTTAAGGAAAAGTCTAAAGAACGTAAGGTTCCAGATATGATCCCGATTGAGGAGAACGCTGCAAAAAGTTTTAATAGTTTGATCAGGGATCCGTTAACTGATCTTTATAGCTACCAGTATTTTATGACAGCGATGTTGTCAGAGATCAGGCGTGTAGAGCGGATTTTTCATCCTACCTGTTTGATGATGATAGATATCGATAATTTTTCTAAATATGATCAAATAAACGGCCGTGAAAAAAGTGACAATTTGTTAAAGAAATTTGCAGGCCTATTAAAGGAAAATATGCCTATGACAGATATTATTTGCCGTCAGGCCCAGGACCAGTTCTTGGTTTTGCTTACGGAGACAAAGAGGGATGAAGCATTGGCTGTGGCTAAGTCATGCAAGGATGCCATTAAAATAGCTTTAAAAGATGAGAATATTACATGTAGTATCGGGATATCTCGTTTTATTATTGGTATGACAGGTCAGGAATTTTTTCTGCAAGCTAATTTAGGCCTTTATATGGCAAAGGAATCAGGTAAGAGTGAAGCCTGTTTATATGGATAAACATTTAAAATAGTTTTTCAAATGTGTTGGATTTGACTACGTAAAAAGTATAAGCACATACATAGAATTAAGGCACTATTAAAGGAGTGATTATGTACAAAGATGTCATTAATCGTATAAGGAACAAGGCCAAAGAAGACCCTAAAGTGATAATTTTTCCTGAAGTCGATGATCTTAGGGTATTGAAAGCTGTTGAGATAGTCCGTTGTGAAGGTATAGCAGAACCGATTTTGTTTTCAAAAGAAGACATGGACAAATTTCAAAAAGATCAGTTTGCTTTTTTGCTCTATGAATATCGTAAAGCTAAGGGAATGACTTTGAAGAAAGCTCAAGAGCTTATGGAAGATCAGCATTTTTATGCAGCTATGATGCTTCGGTGCGGTTTTGTAGATGGCATGGTGACTGGTGCTGCCCATTCAACAGCAATTGTTATGCGCGCGGTAATTAATTGTCTTGAGATCAATGAAAGGCTAGGAATAGTGACTAGTGCGTTCTTAATGGGCATTCCTAATTGTTCCTATGGCGAGGAAGGAGTCATATGTTTCGCAGATTGTGGGGTTATCCCGGATCCGACAAGTAAACAGTTGGCGAGGATCGCAGTATCTAGCGCACAGTTCTTTCAGGATACAATGGGCAAACCGGCGAGGGTCGCTATGTTGAGCTTCTCAACGAAAGGAAGTGCACAGGGCAGTTGGGTGACTAAGGTTCGCGAATCTGTTGAATTAGCTAAAGATCTTAAGAAAGATTTCTTTATTGATGGAGAGATGCAGCTTGATAGTGCCCTTGTTCCTGAAGTTGCTGCCAAGAAGCTCAGTAATAGTGATGTTGCCGGAAGAGCTAATGTTTTAATATTTCCGAGTCTCGACGCAGGAAATATAGGCTATAAGCTTACAGAGAGGCTGGCCTACGCCAGGGCGATAGGGCCCATTATATTAGGGACGGTTCAGCCTTGTAGCGATCTATCCAGAGGATGCTCAGTTGAGGATATTGTGGATTGCACAGCGCTTACTGTTGTAAGAGCGCAGAAAAGAAATCTTAGCTCAAAAACCGTTTCAATAGATATAGAAAAATATTATGCAAATACTAGTGTTTAATGGAGGAAGCTCTTCATTGAGCTACAAAGTCTTTGATCTTCAAAATGGTCAAAAAGTTAACCTGCTTCTCAAAGGAAAAGCTTATCGAGTTGGAGTTAAGGGTACGGAAGCTTCTTACATCGAAAATAAGTGGAATGGGAATATTGATAAGGAGATCGTTGATATCCCTGACCATAGGTCAGCTGCGCGTATGGCCGCAGATTTTATTGTTAGCAGAGGGATACGTGTTGATGCAATTGGCCACCGTTTTGTACATGGCGGAGATCATTTTAAACGATCTTTGATCATTGATAATGATATTCTGTTAAAGATAAAAGAATGTTTGCCATTGGCGCCGCTTCATAATCCCATATCTTACAGTATCATTCAGGAGGCAATGAGTGGATTTAAAGATATTCCTCATTATCTTGTGATCGATTCAGCTTTTCACTCTACTATTGAACCAAAGGCATATCATTATCCTCTGCCTGTAAAGGTGATTGAACGTTTTAAATTCCGGAAGTTTGGATTTCACGGGATCTCTTATTCTTATATATGTGATCAAATGCCGAAATTAATCAATATTGCTTCAGAAAAATTAAATATGATCGTTTGCCACCTCGGAACGGGAGGGGCAAGTGTTATGGCTGTCAAAAATGGAGTATCTGTGGACACATCAATGGGGTTTTCCCCCAATTCAGGTCTTATTATGAGCACTCGTTCTGGCGATATTGATCCGGCAATTTTGCTTTATTTGGCGAAAAATAGTGGTATGGGACCGGCCGAGATCGAGGCTATTCTTAACAACAAAAGCGGACTGCAAGGGATCTCTGGATTTTCAAGCGACATTACAGATATAATTAGTCATATGAATGATGAAGCTGTTGAGGAAAGAGCAAAGCTAGCTTTTGAAATGTATATTCACCGCTTAAAAAGTTACATAGGTAGTTATATTATGATTTTGCAGGGTCGATTGAACGCGCTTGTATTCACAGATGATGTAGGTGTGGGTAATCCGTTAATTAGGGAAAAGGTGTGTGAGCCTTTGGCCTGGGCCGGTATTAAAATTGATAAAGTAAAGAACAATGAGGCTAAGAATGACCGAGCTACTTTTCTTCAGTCACCGCTTTCCAAGGTTGATATAGTTAGTGTTCCTACCGACGAAGAGCTTATGATCTGCCTTGAGGGCGGAAATCTTTTAGGAGGGAAGCAATGATATTGCTGCTGGATTCTGACAAAGAGGGGTTTAATTATTGCCTTAGAGATAGCAATAAAACTGTTAAGCAAGGGACAGAACAGAATATCAATTATCTTAAGGGAAAACTTAACACATTGAACAAAACTTATGAGATCTTGACTGTTGGGTACTTAGTGCAGGATTGTGGACGATCTGTTAGACAGCCAGTCTCGGAATTGAATTCATCATTGTTAGAGAATGTCGAAAAAGACATGAGGTTTGGGCCTAGTAGGGATTTGCCTATGAAGAAGGTTGTAAATCTTGGAAATATGATCTTTGGAAATAGTAGGCATTTGATCTTTTGTGGTTCAGCTTTTTACTTAAATATGCCGCTATCTGCTATAGCATATGCTATTCCATCAGAGGATCCTCAGGGGGTTTTTATGAGGTCCGGTAGAAATGGGATTATCCATGAGTGGGCTTCAAATAAGCTTACAGCTATTGATGGTTCGAAAGCTGGGAAATGCATCTCTATATTTCTTAGTGAAAGAACGGATGTAGTCGCTTTGAAGAATGGCAAACCGGTAACGACTACTCATGGTTTCTCAGATCTTGATGGGATCATGTCTCAGACAGGGTGTGGCTCGATAGACACTTCAATAGTATTACAAATGTTGTCTTGCGGGTATTCAGTTGAACTTATTTATCAGGTTTTATCTGAGGAAAGCGGATTCAAATCTTTCCTGGACAAAAAACTTAGGCTTGTAGATCTTATTACCAGTAAGGATGAAAATTTGATATTAGCAAAGGATATTCTTTTTTATCAAATTATCAAAGCTATAGGTTCCTGCTGTGCTATTTTAGAAGGAGTAGATTCTATTATTTTTATCGGCGAGGATAAAGAGATTATGCGAGATTGGGCATATGTTTTGCTTAGGCAGTTGGAATTTTTGGGCCTCAAAATGTGCAATAATAATATTGATTATCAAGGCCTTATGACAGCAGCTGATTCCCCTATCCAAGCACATTATTTTAACTTTGATAAATGGTCTGTGCTGGCATCCTTATTGAAGAAGGCGCCATTTTTAAAAAAGCATGCGGCTTTGGGTAAAGAGACAAATATGTTCTAGTATCGAAATCTGTTTTGTTGCTATAAAAATTTCTTCTGTATAATATCAAATATGAAATACACATATATTTTCTATGGATACCCAACTCACAACTTGCTATTGCCCGAGAAAGAGATCGCGTGGCACAGGGTGGACACAATGTTCCGCTTGCCGACATAAAATGCGGATTTGAGAGAAGTACGGAAAAGTTTTTCAAACACCTTCGAGTGCTTGTTCCCATTTTCTAAATGTTGAATAACTGGCATTAAGGCGTAAGACTACTTCAGCCATTGTATCTACAGATGCTTAATTCAAAACATCTGCATATCTTAAGGCTTCAGCTATAGGGCTGAGCCTCTTTTCTATTGGTGTATTTTCCTTAATATCTGCTTTGACAAGTCTGCAACTTGCGGGAAGTCCGACAGGAGGGATGCCCGGTTTTATAGCAAGTTTCGTTCCCGTGAACATGAAATACATGGGCAAACAGATGGTCACGGCATTAATTGTGCGTTGAATATTTGAACGGGGAGGTTGTTCTCCTTGGGATGTTGCCTTGTAAAAATATTATTGACAGCTAATAAAAAAGTAGTATTCTCATATATATGATAAACACATATAGAAGATGCTTCTATCATAAAATAAAGAGAAGGAGAACGTATGTTTGAAGGTAGTAACATTGCAAAGAAATATAAACTTAAGGAATGTGAATGCCCAAGCGGCAAAATGACGCGTTTTGTCGAGCCCTGTCTTCTATTCTTTTTATCGCAACAGCCGTCATATGGATATGAATTGATGGATAAACTGGATCAATTTGGTTTTCAGAAATCTAAACCTGACCCGGCGATGGTCTATCGAACGCTTCGTTCACTGGAAAAGGAAAAATGTGTTGTTTCAAAATGGGACACGAAAAGTGCCGGGCCTGCCAAAAGAACCTATGAATTGACCCCCAAAGGGCTGGCTTTGCTCCATGCGTGGGCGGATGGGATCGGCCTTCGCAAGCAGGCGTTAGAAAAGTTCCTCAAGCTCTATCAGGAACGGTTTAAAGGAAGGAAATGATGAGTATTGATCGATCTGTTTTAGCGATTTTATTTTCATTGGCGTGTGCAGGTACGGTCTTTGCAAGCGATGGTCTTTCAGAACAGAAGGCATATTCTTTAGATGACTGCATATCGCAGGCATTGAAGATCCATCCTAAGATAAGTATTCACACCTACAAGAAGGATCAGAGGAAGGAAAAATTACGCTCTATTATCGCCGAGTATCTACCTCAAGTTGACGCCGTGGCAAGTTATGACCGGTTGTCGTATGTCACGCAGGCGAAACAACTTTATCTCGGTGGTTCTAATGATGACTATCAGGCTGATGTAGTGGTAACCCAGCCGCTTTTTACCGGCGGTAAAATTACTTCTCAAAAGCAATCAGCGCGCTACGGCGTTGACGCGGCCCAGCAGGGGTATCTTGCGGCGCGAGAGGATGTGATTTTCGGCGTAAAAGCCGCTTATTATAAATTAATATTTGCCCGGGACATAATGAGGAGTAAGGAAGATCTTATTAAATATGCCGAGTCGTCTTACAACACAGCTGTTGATCTCAATAAAAGAACGAAAGTTCCAAGAGAAGAAACGCTTTTGCGTTTAGAGGTGCAGGTAAATGAGGTAAGGCAGGAGCTGATCACCGCACAGGATGGGTTTCATATCGCCCAAAAAACACTTCTTAACGCCGTGGGGTTGGACTCTAGCGGAACAATTGACGTTGAAGATTTGAAAGATGATTATTTTGTTTCGGATGAGATGCCTGTTGATGTGGCTGATAATTATGAGATTTTGAGATTATCCAAAGAGTTGAAAGAAGCGGACGAGCAGATCAAGATCGCAAAAAGCGGCTTCTATCCCCAATTAAATGCCCGTTACAGTTATGGCTACGAATGGGGGGATTGGTCGCAGGACGGGCAAACAGATTGGATTGCCGGAGTGGTTATTGATCTCAATATCTGGGATTGGGGAAAGACACGAGCGGATGTTAAACAGGCAAAAGCGTATAAAGATGAGTTGTCCTCATATAAGAACTTATTGAGCCAGCAGATAGGTTTAGAATTAGAATCCGCGCGCTTGAAATATGATTCAGCGCATAAAATTTTTGAGATTGCTGATACGAGCTTTGAAAAAGCTAAGCGCAGTTTAGATTTATTTCAAAGTCGGTACCGGGATGCATTGGTAACTAGCGTTGAGCTTCTGGATGCGCAAAGGGCATTTTCGCTAGCTCAGGTGAGGTTGGCTTCATCAATGCTTGATATGCGCCTTGCTAAGGCGGAGATAGAAATGATAGCAGGAAAAGGATATGACACTAAGTGATATTTCAATAAAAAGGCCAGTCGGCGTTTTGGTTCTTACGTTGATGGTCGTTGTACTTGGATCTTTCTTTTTGCGGGGGCTTGCGGTAGACCTTCTTCCGCGGATCACGTATCCTATGGTTCGTATCATCGTTGATTGGAAGGGGGCCAGTCCTGAAGAGATAGAGGAAAATATATTAAAAAAGGTTGAGGCGAGTGTTGCCACAACTGAAGACGCCATTCAGGTCATCACCTCCGCCATTGAGGGAAACGCGTCCATAGAAGTTTATTTTGAGTTCGGTAAGGATATGGATGTGGCGCTTGCCGATACCCGCGCGAAACTTGATTTGGTAAGAAATGAACTGCCGCCAGACGCAGACGAGCCAAAGATTTACAAAGCGGATCCTTCTCAGCTTCCTATCCTTGATATCGCACTTTTCTCAGAAACTAAAGACGAACGCTCTTTGCGAGACTGGGCACAGAACGATTTAAGCAATTATTTTCTCGGCATTCCGGGTTTAGGCGCGGTAGTAACCTCAGGTGGCAGGGTGCGCGAGATCCAGATCGTATTTGATCAGGAGAAAGTCCAGAAGTTTGAGCTTTCAACAGGAAAAATATTGGACCTTTTACGATTAGAAAACGTCGAGCTTCCCGCGGGCAGGATATCTGACACTAAAAAAGAATACAGCGTGCGTCTTCTGGCGAAATTCAAAGATGCTTCTGACGTAGGAAATATTATTGTCGCCAATCGTGAGGGGCGATTTATTAAGATCAAAGATGTCGCGCAGGTGGCTGATTCTTACGAAGAACAGAGGATCATCACGCGTTTTAACGGCAAACCGTGCGTTACAATGAGCTTCTTAAAACAGCCTAATGCTAATACCGTTGAGGTTGTTTCAAAGATCAATAAACGCGCCAAAGAATTATTAAAGAAGAAGATCATCCCGGATGATGTCAATTACGCGGTGGCGTCCAGTCAGTCTTATTACATAGAGAATTCCATTCAAAATGTCGGCTCATCGGCGGTTGTAGGCGGAATCCTCGCGATGTTAACCATATGGTTCTTTTTACATAACATAAAAAGAACTCTTGTTATCGCAGTGGCTATCCCGGTAAGTATTTTAGGAACGTTCATTCTTATGGGCCTTTCGGATGTTACCTTGAATATTTTCTCGCTTGGTGGGCTTGTTCTGGCGGTGGGTATGCTTGTGGATAACTCTATTGTTATGCTTGAGAATATTACGCGCCACCAAAGCGACGCGGCGAATCCGTTGGAAGCGGCTCATATAGGGAGTAAGGAAGTAACCAGTGCGCTTATTGCCTCCACGCTTACGAATCTTGCGGCTATTGTCCCGTTCTTTTTTATTAAAGGGATCGCTTCGTTACTTTTTCGTGACATGGTTATAACTGTTACGGTAGCGTTTGTTATTTCGCTTTTTGTCAGTTTGACGGTTGTGCCGTGCCTGTCCGCGCATTTGTTCAAGAATAAGAAAGAAGTGGATGATGACAATTTAGCCAAGAAAGTTATAGGCAAAGGCACCGCGGCATATAAAAACTTGCTTAAGGGGGTGTTGAGGCATAGGGGCATAGTGATAATAAGCGTTGTTGTTCTATTCATAGCGAGTATTATTTTGGCGCGAAGCCTCGGCAGGGAGTTCTTACCGCAGATCGATGACGGCAAGATAACGATCAAGGTTAAACTGCCGGTAGGGTCGGCTTTAGAAAAGACGGACGCGGTTGTCAAAAAACTCGAAGGTATGGTCAATACCTTGCCGGGCGTTCAGAAGGTCTCATCCATGGTAGGTGGGTATTGGCAGAAAAGAAACGTCTATGAGAAAACGAATGAATCTGATATCACGGTTGAGCTTGCCGAGAAATCCAAGCGGCCTCTTCCTACCGCGGCTGTCATCAAGAAACTGCAACAACAATTGAAAGAAAATCCTTTCAAGGGGGCGAAGATTAAAGTAATGCGCACGCCTCTGCGCGGGATTAAGACAACATCTACGTCCGACATCGATATCCGCATAAGAGGATACAACTTGGATAAACTTTTTGAGATAGCCAAGGAAATACAGGGCAAGATAAAAGACGTGGAAGGATTAGGCAATCTCGATATCTCAGTTGATTTCTCGAGGCCGGAAATACATATTTTCCTGGACAGGGAAAAATTGAATGACTTTAACCTTACCGCTAGAGATCTGTCGGATGTGGTGAGAACGTCTGTTGACGGTTTGGTGAGTACGCAGTTTACGGATAAAGAGCGTAATGTCGACTATGATATCCGTGTGTTAGCCGATCCTCTCATTGTCAGCAACAAAGAGGCTGTTGAAAACACCTTGATCTTTCCTATGACCGGTGTTGAGGTAAAGCTTAAAGAGGTGGCAAACATTGAAATATCCGAAGGGCCTGTCCAGATCGACAGGGAAGATCAGGTGCGATTGATCGGAGTTACCGGCGATGCGGTTGGCAAAAATGTCGGTAAAATCACCGATGAAATAAAGAAACGGTTGAGCACGCTTACTTTGCCTGCGGGTTATTATTTGGAATACGGCGGAGAGGAAGAATCGGCCAAACAATCGAACGCTCAGTTGATCATAGTTATCGCGCTGGCGGTTTTTCTTTTGTTTGTGGTCATGGCGGTTCAGTATGACTCATTGATAGATCCGGTGATTATCATGGTCACTTTGCCGCTGGCGTTGATCGGCGCGTTTCTTTTACTGGCTGTCACACGAACGCCGTTTGGGGCGACAGTCTTTCTTGGGCTTATCTTATTGGTCGGGATTGTTGTAAATAACGCTATTGTGCTGGTTGAATATGTAAATAATCTGCGAAAAGAGAAGCAGCTTTCCGTTTATGACGCGGTTATAGAAGGCGCGGCGTTAAGAGTCCGTCCGATTCTCATGACTAGTTTAACGACTATTATTGGGCTTTTACCGCTTGTTTTCGGGTGGGGCGAAGGGCTTGAGATGCTCAAACCCCTGGCCGTGACTGTTGTCGGAGGGTTGTCAGTTTCAATGTTATTGACGTTATTCGTTATTCCATGCGTTTATACGAATTTTCATAAATCGAAAGTAGTATGAAAGAGGGCTAATGAAGATACGAGACAGCGGTATGCCGGATCAGGGGATGTGGGAAGGGTTCTTTTCTCCGACTCAAATATTAAAAACGCTTGAGTTTAACAGCGGCGTTCACGATGCAGTCGAATTCGGGTGCGGTTACGGCACATTTACGGTATCGGCTGCCAAGATGCTATCCGGAAAACTTTTTGCTTTCGATATCGAGCCGGATATGGTTGAGGCAACGAAGAAGGCGGCTGTCTATCGGCATATTACGAATATCGAGGCGGTTGTGCGCGATTTTATGGAGAACGGCACCGGCTTAAAAGCCGAGAGCGTTGATTACGCGATGCTTTTTAATATCCTTCATCTGGAGAATCCGGTCGACTTACTTAGGGAGGCGAACAGGGTATTGAAAATAGGAGGCAAAGTCGGCATCATTCATTGGAATTATGATCCGGTTACGCCGAGAGGGCCTTCAATGGATATTCGCCCCAAGCCGGAAGATTGTGTCAGGTGGGCGGAAGAGGCAGGTTTTGTTAAGCCGAAGCGGTTCGACTTGAAACCGTATCATTATGGGATAGTCATGGTTAAGAAAGGGGAATAAATATGAAGATAGGAGTCATAATTTCAAGCAATGATGCAGAAACATCTTGGAATGCGCTTAGGTATGCCAACTTCGCACTTGGCCAAAAGGATGAAGTGAAGGTGTTTTTGACGGGCAAGGGCGTGGAATACCAAAAAATAAGTACTGAAAAGTTTAATACCGTTGAGCAGGCGGAGAAGTTTATGCAGGGTGGCGGGAAGATCCTTGCTTGCGGAACCTGCATTAAATCCCGCAATCAGGAAGGCACCGAGATGTGCCCGATCAACACGATGAAGGACATGTACGATATCATAAAAGAGAGCGATAAGGTTGTAACTTTCTAAAGGAATAGTTGATGGAATATTTAATTGTTTGCACTGTCGCATTATTGGCTTCTGGTCTGACGTTTTTCTCAGGGTTTGGGCTGGGAACTATCCTTATGCCCGTGCTGGCTTTGTTTTTTCCTGTCCCGATCGCGATTGCCGCGACAGCAATCGTTCATTTTGCCAATAACCTGTTCAAGCTGGCGCTTGTCGGACGGTCGGCGAACAGGGATGTTTTGATCCGTTTTGGCGTACCGGCGGTTGTTGCCGCGCTAATCGGCGCATGGTTGCTTTCGTATGCATCGGTTTTACCTGTCATTACCAAGTACCAATTTTGGGGAAAGGCTCATGAGGTCACCGTTATTAAGTTAATTATCGGTATAATTATCGTAGTGTTCTCATGCCTTGAGCTTATTCCAAGAATTGCGAATATGGCCATTGATAAGAAATATATGCCGTGGGGAGGTTTATTGTCCGGGTTCTTTGGCGGTCTTTCAGGGAATCAGGGGGCATTACGTTCAATGTTCTTAATCAAAGCAGGGTTGGATAAAGAAGAGTTTATCAGCACAGGTGTTGTGACGGCCGTGATGGTAGATATTGCCAGACTTCTGGTTTATGGTATAGGGATTGTTACGGTTCAGTTCCAGGTTGTTTCAGATATGAAGTGGTTAATTTTAGCGGCAACGGTATCGGCATTTGCAGGAGCTTTTTTAGGCCGGGAGTTATTAAAAAAGATCACCTTGAGAACTGTTCAGGCAGTGGTTGGTGTTATGCTTATTCTTCTGGGTGTTGCTTTAAGTATTGGTCTGGTTTAGCAAATTCTTAATGCGAGACTGGCGTTCACGCCTTGTTGCAAAATTATTTTAGTTATACGTTTTTCGGCGGAATACCATCAGGTGCAGGCCCTTCAAGAATTTGCACTTGCCGTAACTTATTGTATGCAATATGGATAGGGGCTTTGATGCCGAAGAACAAAGGTGTTCGTTCTGTTAATGGATTCGGGGAGATTATTTTGCATAAGCCGTTGTGAGTTAATTACTTGCACCGGCTTTTTTATTATTGAACTATGTTATAATTAAAGAATGATAGCCAATAATTCATATCTAATTATGTCGGGAATTTTTTCCCTGTTAGGTATATTTTCCAATCAGAATAGTAATTTAACAATCGCAGTCATTTTATTCTGGGCTTCAAGTGTTTTTTTCTTTTTCTGGTTGTTACATTTTTTCAAAACCAGCCAGTTTAAAGATTATGCACCATTAATTGTGCGGGATTCATTTTCTAAACAATGTGTGTTCGGTGTTATTTTTCTGCCATTTTATGCATTTAGGTATTTATCTCTCACTTTACAATCTTTCGGTATGGAAGAACCAATTTCTCAAGTGACTGATAAGATTTTTATTGGTCAGCAGTTACTATGGTTTCATAAGAAGGTGTTCAGTGATAAGAAAATAGGTGCAGTTTTAGATATTACGATCGAAAATAGAGAGCCTTTTTTTATTGTTTGGGATAGATCAATTCAGTATTTAAGGATGCCTGTATTGGATAAGACAAGCCCCTCAGAAGAACAGCTGGAAAATGGGGTGAAGTGGGGCTTAGAGCAAGTAGCTCAAGGAAAAATATTATATGTTCATTGCAGTGCTGGTCATGAGCGCAGTGCAACATTTGTTGCGGCATTGCTTTTAAAATCTGGCGATTGCAACACTCTGTCTGAGGCGGTTGAGAAAATAAGATGTGCCAGACCTAAAACAAGATTTGTAGGCGATCAACAAGAGATATTGGAAAAGTGGTTTAAAGGTTGAGGATCTAAAATTAACCAGTTGCAAAACTCGTTCACTTCAGGGAAGGAAGAAAACGAAAAAGATTTATTCAGATCTGATGAATAGAAAAAAGGCAGGTCTAAATGGATTCCAAACCCAAAAAACGACGAAAAGGAATGATCGATTGGGAAAACATGAAGGTGACGTTTATCCCTGCTGATCCCAATAACCTTAATCCAAGGAATCCATATTCCAACATGACCTCGGAGCAAAGAGAACGTGAAATAATCAAACTGGCAACGAAGAATATTGCGGGAGCATTGTGAAGAAGTGTTGGAGAAATTAAAGAGATTTAAAACAGAATAAGCGATTACGATTATGAAATAATGGTTTACGGAGGTTAACTTTATGATACAATAATTATCAATAAGAGTTGAATTTCTGCCGGGAAAATATTCACGTGGCAGAAAGCGGGGAATCCTTCGAAGATTCGTTTCGAATCTTGGGGCTAATATCCAAATAGGATAGGTGGCGCTCACCTCCAGCCCGACAGCTAACCTCGTAAACTAAATTGAGAGAGCTTAACCAGAGAAGACTCTCTGGTTATTTTATTTTCGGTAATATATGAAAAGGAAAATTTATGATGAATTGGACAGAAACAAAAGAAACAGCAGTATGCAGGCGTTTTAAATGACCGGATTGACATTTCTTACCATGTTCATGTTCTTAATGGCGCTGACCGCTATTGTGCCGGGCTTATTGAGGAGGTTTCATATCCCTTCTGTAGTCTCAATGATGCTGGTCGGTATTGTTATCGGCCCTAATATGATGGACTTGGTGCGAAGATTGAATCATTTTTTAGGCAGAGGGTATCCAACTGCTGATATTTATCTTGTTTTGAATGTTTTGGGCCTTTTGGGGCTGGTGTTTCTTATGGTTTTGGCGGGAATGGAGGTTAATTTCAAAGTTCTGCGGCTGGAGCGGCGTGCAGTCGGATGGCTTAGTGTTTTGACCTTTACGATACCGGCGTCTATCGGATATCTTGTTTACGCGTTTTTTGAGCCGGGGCACACGATTGGCAAACTGGTGTATGCATCTCTTTTTGCGTCTCATTCTGTGGGTATAGTTTTTCCAGTGATCCGGGAACTGAAAGTCACACGCACGCGTTTTGGTGTCGCTGTGCTGGCTTCAACCGTTATAACAGATCTTGCCAGCTTGGTTTTGCTTGCTGTTTGCATTCAGATGAGCCGACATGTCACGATGCTGAGCGTTCCGGGGAGTATTTCAGTTTTTGATCATATGGATCTTGCTTCTTGGGGCCCATGGTTTTTTGTGTTATTTATTACAGCTATTCTTGCCTATATTAGTTTATCGATGTGGCTGATCCCTGTTGCCGCTCAGAAAGTATTTTCGCGCATTCATCACAGTGATGACTCAAGGCTGACGTTTTTTCTGGTTGGCGTGCTTGCGGTGGTGTTGATAGGAGAATTTATCGGGATCAGTGTTATTGTTGGGGCGTTTGTGGCTGGAATGGCGATTGTCCGTGCTCCCGGTTTTCATGATAATGACCAGATCCTTCACCAAAAAATTGAAGGGATGGGTTACGGTTTTCTAATACCGTTTCTTTTTTTGACAATCGGAATGAACACTGATTTAAAAATTTTATTCAATGCTTGGGAGAACGTCGCGATTGTCATATTGACTTTTCTTGGCCTTGTTTCAAGTAAAGTTATCTCAGGATGGCTGGCCATGCGCTTATCCGGATTTAACCATAAAAAAGGAATATGCGCGGGCCTTATGACTGTGCCTCAGCTTTCGGCGACTTTGGCAGCTGCCAATGTAGCGCTTCATCTTAAGATGCTGAGTCCAGAGTTTTTTAATGCAATTGTTTGTCTTTCGGTTCTTACAACCATACCGGTTCCAACATTGGTTAAATATCTGATCGTTAAATGGAAAATTCGCTTTGACCAGATCGAAGATCAATTGTTGCCGGATGTAGATAATGGGACAGAGAAAATTATTTAGTAATGCCTATATTGAAAAATATTTCGAGAGAATTTTTATTTAATTTTGTTTTAGGCGAATTCCTTAGGCTTCGTTCAGTAATAATTCTTTCTTTGCCATATTGCAAGATTTCATGTTGTCGGTCTTTTGGAAATTTTAGGAGGGAGAGGTACTGATTGATCCGAACTCTTGAAATTCCGAGCTTTTTTGCAAGCGCGCTTTGGCTCAAAATTTCTGCTTTCATGATCCGCTCAAACTCGATTGTTTTTTCTAAAGGATTCTGATAGGATCCAACATAATCAATGTGGCGCTGTTCTTTCTTTGTGATAATCTTGTTTTTAGGAAAATTGTCAGGTTTAGGCCCCGAAACAAAGTTTTCGTTTTGTTCTGCCATTTGTAAAAGTATGGCAGTACTTCACTTACAACCTTTGAATTTGTTCGCTTCGAGTCACGATCGGGGAGTTTATTTTGCATAAGCCGTTGTGAGTTAATTACTTGCACCGGCTTTTTTGTTTTAATTGTAAATATTCAATTCTTCATATTGCTTGTAATTCTTCGGTGGTATACTAGGTAAAAAGGAGGAGGAGATGGGAAATAAAATTTTAATCATTTTAGCTGTCTTTTCATTTTTATGCTTATTTTTAGGAAGTGAGGTTAGGGCATGTATGGCAATCGACTCGCAATTCACACTAAATGTCGGAAACTTAAAAATTGATACAAAAAAGTTAGAGAATTTATGCTCCCAGGAAACGTGTGTAGTTAGCGATGATTATATAACATTAAGGTCTCATTTTGATGAAAGAGTTGAGGTTATCATAGGAAAAACATCTTCGATTCTTGGATTTAAAGGCATTACGGTAAGACTGCCGTATATTATGAGAGAAGAGAATTATCCTGTCGTATCTGAAATTAAGCCAGAAGAATATGACTGGAAAGGATCTGTAAGAAAAGATTTATATTTTTTGATGGAAGTTGGCGTTTTGCAGATATCAGGATCAGATATTGAAATAATATCAAGCTTATCATCGAGTTCTTCAAATCTGCGATACTGTGGGGATAAGTGGAAGCAGCTTAGCAGTAATTGTGATTGTGAAGGTAATTGTGCTAGGTGTATGGGTGGGCCAGCATTAAAAACACATCTTCCCGAACGTTTGTTAGGAGTAAGCACTACTTCAAAATAATAGAACAACTAGAACAATAGAAAGATAAAGAAATGAAAAAAGGAATTATTATGGCTGGAATTTTATCATCATTTTTAGGATTGTTTGGTTTTGGCGATCAGGTTGCAAAGGCATATGAGCCTGTTGATGTTTATATTGGCCTTCGTCAGCAAGTA
Source organism: Omnitrophica WOR_2 bacterium RIFOXYA2_FULL_38_17 (assembly GCA_001805965.1). Taxonomy (GTDB): domain Bacteria; phylum Omnitrophota; class Gorgyraeia; order Zapsychrales; family Zapsychraceae; genus Zapsychrus_A; species Zapsychrus_A unditaenarius. Next base: position 20,328 of record MHHG01000071.1, read on the forward strand.
TTAGAATTAAACCCATCAAAAATTGGGCTTGATCCATTGTCTGGAAATAAGGTATGGGCGGTTTTAATGGAAACAGGTGATAATGATGCTGTGATCACTCTTTCAGCTATAGCAGATGGAACAGTAAGCCTTTATTTTAGTAATGGTGGTGGGATGATTGGTCTTGGGGAATATGAAGAAGTGAGAAATGTCTCGGATGATTATATTAAATCGGCATCCTCGTTTCTTGAATATGCAGAATTAACTGATTCTTTTCCTTTGCCTTCAAGAGGCAATACTCGCTTCTATTTTTTAACGTACAGCGGTATTTATGCGGTTGAAATAAAAGAGAATGATTTAGGAAACAATAAATCGCCTCTTTCGCCGCTATTTCATAAGGCGCATGAAGTAATAGGGCAGGCTAGAATGGCATATGAAAAGCGAACAATGGAAGCACAACAACTTATCAGTGCGTCTGCTAAGGGAGACATTCAGGAAATTAAGAGACTGCTTGATTCTGGAGTGAGCGTTGACTCAGCGGATGAAATGGGATTAACGCCTCTTATGGCTGCAGCATACAGTGGTAAAGATGAGAGCGTTAAAGTTCTTCTTGATGCTAATTCTGAGATTGAGGATAGAGATGCGGAGGGATATACCGCTCTCATATTTGCGTCTAACCTAGGGAAAATTGATTGTGCTGAATTGCTTATAGCTAAGGGAGCGGATGTTAATGCAAAGGCAAATGATGGATCTACGCCAATTATGTTTGCTGCTCAGCATGGATATAATGAAATTGTAAGATTATTGCTTCAAAAGGGAGCAGATCCAAGTGTAAAAGGGGATCATGGATTATCAGCGATAGACTTTGCAGTACAAAATGAGCGTAAAGATACAGAAAAAATATTAATAGGCGGATAGTAAGAATTTTAAAGTGTTCTAAGTTGTTGTGTTTAACCAGTTGTAAAACTCGTTTTCGCGGGGGATTTTTTTTGAAGATCCGAGATCTTTGTTTTCGGGTTCAATAATAAAACCCCAGTTGTATAAAATGTGGCTGGGAATTTTTGTGTTTTGTGATAATGTGATCATTGTTATAGATGGATTCATATAGTAAATGAGTGTTTCAGGTAATCAATTATGCATACAGATGATTTAAAAAATTGGAAGCATCTGCACACATTTGGGCAGGATAAAAAAAGGTCGGGTGAGCTGCGAACTGCTTTAGTTATTGGTTTTACCGGCGTAACAATGTTTGTTGAGATTGTTGCTGGTTTTGTTTTCGGTTCTATGGCTTTGCTTGCCGATGGCTTGCATATGGCTTCACATGCGACAGCGCTGATCATCAATCTTTATGCTTATGTTTATGCCAGGAGGCATGCAAATGATAGGCGGTACAGTTTTGGCACAGGAAAAGTTAATTCATTAGGGGGATTTACTGGCGCAATTCTCCTTGCGGTTTTTGCCCTTATGATGGCGTGGGGTAGTGTTGAAAGAATTTTTAATCCTGTGTCTATAGCCTTTAATCAAGCAATCTTTGTTGCGACTGTAGGCCTTATTATTAATGGCCTGTCAGTTCTTATCCTTGAACAGAAAAGTGAGCATGATGAGCACGGGCATGAACACCACCATGACCATAATTTAAGGTCTGCATATTTACACGTCTTAGCGGATGCCCTTACATCTGTTTTAGCTATAGCTGCTTTATTGATGGCCAAGTATTTTGGCCTTATTTGGATAGACCCTGTTATTGGAATGTTAGGGTCATTATTAGTGTTCCGGTGGTCAGTTGGGTTATTGCGAACAGCTAGCTCTGTCCTGCTTGATAGGCAGGGGGATAATGAAGTTGTCGAGAAAATAAAGAAAAGTATAGAATGTGTTTCAGACAACCGGGTTTCAGATATCCATTTGTGGATCGTTGGACCTAATATGTTCAGTACGATTATATCGGTTGTTTCATCAGAGCCTCAACAGCCAGATTATTATAAAGAATTGCTGCCAAAGAACATTGGGCTAGAACATGTTTCAATAGAAGTTCATAAATGTACGAACCGCAATAAAGAATAACTAGGAATGAATAACTAGAATAACTAGTATCAGGGAACATTCAAGGCTCTAGTGCAACAGTTTATAAAAAACTT
>MHHG01000072.1 GCA_001805965.1 Omnitrophica WOR_2 bacterium RIFOXYA2_FULL_38_17
CATAATTTTTATACGCCTAATGAAGTTTTTTATAAACTGTTGCACTAGAGCCTTGAATATTCCCAGACATTAAAGGCTTTGTTTACACGTTTGGTAAGAATGGGTTATTGCAAAAAAGAAATAAAAGAGTTACTTGCTGAGTTTAAGAAGCCTCCATCAGTTCAAAGAGATTACGTTGAGATAACGAAGACTGACAAGATAAGGTTATTAGATTTTATTAAACAAGATCGTCCTGAATACTATGGAATAACTTATTTTTTGATTAGATTGGGCTGGCGAATAGATGAAACATTATCTGTTCAGAAAAAGAATGTAAAATTAAATGGATTAAGGCCGATTGCCGTAAAACTGGAAAAGGACTTTAGAAAGAATAAGCGGGATTTTGTTTTAGAAACAATAGATGACGGTTTGGCGGTCATAATACAAAGGTATTTATTTAAAGATAAAGAATCGAAATGGCTTTTCCCGAGTAGTCGAGGTAACAAAATTTCTTCGAATAATTATCGTGAATATTTGGCAAAAATTTCTCAGGAGCTATTAGGGAAGAGACTACATCCGCATTTATTTAGGCATTCATTTGTTGTTCAGGCTGCTCTTGCAGGTATGCCGATACGGGATGTCATGGCAATCACTGGCCATCTCGATATTGATGTTGTGCTAAAATATTACTCTCATTCAACCTCGCAAGGGCGAGAAAAAGTTCTAGCGATAAGTGAAATTTAAGAATTTCCGTGTAAATGAAAATCATAGGAGGATAAAAATGACTATAGAAGAGAGATTAAACGCCTTAGAAGAGCAAGTGGCCCATATGGCAGAAGCTTTAGGACATATAGATTCCATATTGTCTCAGCAGAATACTAATTTGAGAACAATTTATGAGGGGGCATCAATGAATATTTTTATAGTTGGTCATATTTTAAATGATAAATTAGAAATGAGTCGGGAAGATATTAATAGGCTAGTGGGCGATGCAAGAGCAAATCATCAGCAATTTGTTAATGAAACAAACGAAATACGTAAAATGTGGGAGTTGTAAAAGTAGCAGGATGTCTATGGGAGTATTTATGAAAATTGGAAGAAATGATCCCTGTCCCTGCGGTAGTGGGAAGAAATATAAAAAATGTTGTATTAATATGGGTGCGCAAACTTTTGATAATAGTAGTAGTGATTTTAATCAAAGACTCAAAGATATGTGTTTGTTAAGTATGGAGGATGTTAAGCAAAAGTATGGAGACATATTTAAACCAGAAGGAGAGATGAAAAAGATTTTTGGTGAGATCAATAAAATAACTTATCAAAAAATAAATATACCTTGTTTACACCCCAATAGGGACGAATGTTCTCCCGGCCCAATAAAGGCTCACTCTTTACCAAAATCTTTATTATCAAAGTTATCAGGTTCAACTAACCATGTGGCAATGTTCGGCGGGTCAATGCCGCTGTTTGATCCTCCAGAAATTACTATTAAACGTGTTGGAATAAAGAAAGCTACTATTTTTACTGGATTGTGTGCTTTTCATGATAATAAAATTTTTAAATTGATTGATACAGTTCCCCCTGAAAAATTTGACGATGAATATCAATTTTTGCTCTGCTACAGAGCGATATTAAAAGAATACTGCGCTAAGCTTTACCAGTACGAAGTTGCAGAGAAGCAATTTAATTTGGAAAATAACGAGTCACCTAAAGGGGTAGATAGCTTTATTGGCCAATACACCTACAGTTGCTATTTGGGTTTGCACTATTCCACAGTCATGAGAAAAATTTTTGATAAAATCTTAAACACAAAAAAATTTTACGAGGAGCTAGAGTATGGCGTAAGAGAAATAAATAAATTTGTTCCAATAGCTGTTAGTAGTGTTTTTACACCTATTCGTGATCGAAATAATGTTGTCATTAATGATTTATTAAGTGGTATGCCAAACTACGTGTTTTTAACTGTGATTCCTTCCGATAAAAAAACATATGTGTTTTACGCGACTCTAAAGAGACAGACAGAAAAACTTCAAAGTTATATTCAACCTTTTAAGATGTTAAGCGAAGAGAGCCTTACAAATTATTTATCGGAAGCGATCCTTAGAGATATTGAAAACTTTGTTATGTCGTATTCCTATTGGGAAAGTTTTTCAGATTTAAAACAGAAAGAGATTCAAAAATTTTTTCATGAAACGATTATTGATAAAAAAGTTTTATATAATTCTTCTGTGCATAATTTGTTTACGAATAATTAGTCGCATTTTGACTTGATTGACATTTTTGTGGTGGCTTTTTGGTGGTGAGATTTTTTAAAATGTAGGTTCAAGGGTCTAGCGCAACACTTTGAACTGCTATAATGGCAGGGAAAGGAGTTGCTAATGGCAAAATATCAAAGACTTAAGTGTTTTGAACGAGAAGAAATATCTCGACAAGTTGCATCAGGAAAGAGCCTCAGGGAAGTAGCTAAAAATCTCCACAGATCTCCAAGCACCATAACCCGAGAGATAAATAAAAGTGTTGTTGATCGTAAATTTTATCGGGCATTTTTTGCACAAGGTCGCAGCAACAAAATTCTTCATCAACGGCATAAGAATCGTAAGCTTGATAACAATCGTGCATTGCGCAAAATTGTACTGTTTTATTTAGCCAAGAAATGGTCCCCAGAACAGATTGCTAAAAGAATAGTTCTCTTGTATCCTAATGATATGGATATGCGAATTTCACACGAAACAATTTATTCTTATGTGTATATATTGCCGCGCGGGGAATTAAAGCGCGAGTTAGCAGCATGTTTAAGGCGTGGTCATGCTAATCGATATAAGAACAAGAAAGATAGACGAGATAGTGGCGCGATACAGAATTATTTGAGTATTGAAGAAAGGCCCAAGGAAGTAGCTGATCGTATAGTTCCAGGACATTGGGAAGGTGATTTGATTATAGGTGGGAGTCATGCTTCAGCTATTGGGACGCTTGTTGAAAGAACAACCAGAATGACATTTTTAGTTAAGCTGGAGAACAGGTATGCGAGGAATGTCAGAAAAGCTTTTGCTAAGGAATTTCAATATTTGCCAAAAGGGTTGAGAAAAACATTAACATATGATCAAGGCTCTGAAATGGCAGAACATAAGATTTTCACAAAAGAAACAAATATATCTGTTTACTTTGCGCATCCCAGTTCCCCATGGGAACGAGGAACAAATGAGAATACGAATGGCTTATTAAGGCAATATTTTCCTAAAGGAACTGATTTTACAAAAATATCAAAAGCTCAGCTTAAAGCAGTGCAAGACGAGCTTAATGACCGTCCTCGTAAGGCATTGGAATGGTATACACCACACGAAAGATTTTCAGAGTTGTTGCGTTAGAAACTTGAATCTACCTTTATTGTTTTTTAAGATCTGCAGTGATTGAGACGAGCAGAGAATCTCAGCGGAAGTATAGTGTTAACTAGTCATAATATTGTAAAAACCTCTTGATATTGCTTTTTGTGAATGCTTGAATGATACTGTTCAATTGAAAGAATTTTATTAGATATGAAGCTTAAAAACAATATTATTCCTTTTATTCTATTTCTGGGAAGCTTTTTTCTACGCCTTTCTTTAATAAGCAAAGGCCCCTTTAATGTAGATTGTTTAGACCTTGCCACTCAGGCAGAAAGGTCTCTCTCTGCTGGACAGCTTCAAAACATGTATGGATCAGGGTATCCAATGGTAGTTATTCTTAGCGCCGGTCTTATCTATATATTCAGAATGATCAATATTGTAGATCCTGTCAGTGCTGTCAACATGATGAGTGTTGTAACAACTTCAATCTGTGTTATATTTTTTTATAAAATTGCAGAAAGAATAACAAGTCAAAAAGCTGCAATATTTAGCACTATTCTTTTTTCATTAAATCCAGCATTTTTAGGAAACTCTGTTTTTGGAATAAGTCATGGCCCAGCATTGCTCTTTTTATCTGTATCTATATATTTTCTGATACTTTTCAAAGAGGACAATAAGTGTCTAAAATATTTATTTATTTCAGCAATATTTTTCGGATTTACTGGAGCTGCACGACTTCAAGACATGATATTTCTGATCATACCAATAGCTTCATTGATATTGATCCCACTAAAACCTTGTAATATAAAAAGATTTTTGTTATTTTCTCTCATTGCTGCTGCTTTTTGCGCCTTGTTTTATCTTCCATATATTATAACTGATGCACGTGAAGATTACTTTAGTCAGCTAAGAAGCTATCGTGCAGATTCTTTGCCTGTTTATAGCCTAGAATTTATTAGATATACGTTCTTAGAGCTTCATGGTTACCTTTGTGAGTTATTGTTGCCTGTTGGATTGTGCATAAGCATATGCGGTCTGTTTATTCTAGGGCGAAAAAAGAATTCCTACTCTATGTTTATATATCTATGGTTCTTTGTTTCTTTCTATATTCTAATCATTTTCTCAACAACAAGGCCGAGGTTTCTTTTATTGTCGTTAATGCCTTTAAGTATTGCTGCAGGAGAATGTTTGTCTTATTTATTTAATTTTAATCGGGTATTCAAATTTGTATCTATCATCATGCTTTGTCTTCTTTTTCGCATGGGGTTCCTGCCTACATACTATCTTCTTAAATTTCGCCATCGGGTTTCAGTTATCATTGAATATTGTAAATGGCTTAATAAAAATACTGAAAAGAACTCTCTTATTATTACTTGTGATGATAAACCATTTATACGTTATTATGGTTCTAGGGAAAGCTTAGCTAGGCCAATGAATACTTTTAGTATTAGTATAGAACAATTAGAAATGTTTAAAAAAGGGCTTGATAAAAAGATTGAAGAAGGTTATCCGGTGTATATCACTGATATCGGTCTTTACGCCTATGCGCCAAAAGGAGAATTTACCTCTTTCTTTAGGCATAATTATAGAATTGTTCCTGTGGGAAAAAGTCTTTATGAAGATTGGCACCAAGGGGCATCAGAAGATCAACTTTTCTACAATAATCTTTATAAAGTGACAAAGAATTAAAGTCGTGGTTTGATATAGGCAGGGAAAAGAGCCTTATTATTTTAGGAAACACTTTTTGGTTCCCAAAGGGTTCCCATCTGATACATAAACAAACCTAAATATCTGGACAGTGTGAAAGTGGTCAAGCTCGACACGATTTGAGTTAAATGGTCGGTAATAAAGGGAATATCTCTGACTGTTTAGTATTATTAACTTTTATCAAAATTATACATAAATTGCTTGAAATTGGTTTTTCTTAGTGCTTGAATTATAAAAATTAACCTTGAAATTTTATTAATTATGAGATACAAGCACATCATTATTCCATGTATTTTATTGTTGGGCAGCTTTATCCTCCGCCTTTTATTAATTAGCAAAGGGCCGTTTAGTATAGATTGCTTCGATCTTGCTCTTAAAGCTGAAAAAACTTATTCCTCTGGGCAACTTCAATATATGTTTGGCCCAGGATATCCTTTCGCTATCATTCTCGGGGCGATGTTTATTTGGCTGTTTAATGCATTTAATATTTCGTCTCCTATTTTTGCTGTGAATATGATGAGTGTTGTTACGGGTTCTTTAGCAGTTTTCTTTTTCTATAGAATTTCTGAAAGTATTACAGATCAGAAATCAGCAATATTTGGCACTGTATTATTTTCATTAAACCCAATTGTATTAGGATATTCCGTATATGGGACCAGTAATGCACCAACCTTGCTTTGGTTATGTGTATCGGTTTATTTTTTGATAATTAGCAGGGAGAATAAAGATAGTCTGAAAAATTTATTGCTCTCTGCTGTCTTTTTTGGTCTGCTAGGAGGGACACGCCTGCAAGATATGATCTTTCTATCTATACCGATCGCTTCCTTATTGTTTATTTCTAAAAAAGCATATCGAATACGAAGAATTTTTGTATTTTTTCTCACAGCTGTTTCTGTAAGTATTTTGTTCTATCTTCCATTTGTTTTGACAGATATGAGGATTGAATATTTAAGCCAGTTAACCAGATTTCGTGCTCTCAACGTACCTACTTATAGCTGGGATTTTACGAAAGAATCCTTCTTTAAAATTCATATTTACCTTCTTAACGCATTATTGCCAATAGGATTAATAACTAGCTTATATGGACTATTTATTCTGGTGCGCAACAAGAACCCATTCACTCTGTTTTTGTTACTATGGTTCTTTATTCCTTTCGAAATTACAATAAGGTTTGCTACGACTTATTCGAGATATTTATTAATACCAATTGTGCCTTTAAGTATTGCGGCAGGGGCATGTTTGTCTTATTTGTTTAGCAAGGGCCGCATATTTAAAATGGCTTCTATTCTGATCCTTTGCCGTATTTTTTATTTTAGTTTTCTGCCCATGTATAAGCTCTTGGATTTTCGTCACCATCGTTCAGTTATTATTGAATATTGTAAATGGATCAATGGTATTACTGAGAAAAATGCTTTTATGATTAGCTGTGATGATAGAAGCTTTATTAATCATTACGGGGATAGGGAAATTATCTCTAGGCCAATGGATAGTTTTCATATCAGCAGGGAACAATTAGAAGAGTTTAAAACAAGGTTGGATGAAAAATTAGAAGAGGGTTATCCTGTTTATATAACTGCTATCGGGCTTTATGATTATTCACCGAATGGAGAATTTACTTCTTTCATGGAGCTTCACTATAGGATCAAATATGCGGGAAAAGGTCTTTATGAGGATTGGCACAGTGGAGCAGAAGACAGGAGAATTTTTTATAATTCTCTTTATAAAGTGACAAAGAAATAAATTAATAGCTCAATAGCGCAGGGATAGCGCTTTTAAGTTTTGCAATAATTTCATAGCTATTAAATAGTTCTCATTTAATTAATATCTTTTCTTGCCCGAATATTGCCCCTTATTCTTCGTAGCCTACCTAATTATTAGATTCTAATATATACTTTTATTATGTTATTTAGGTACTATTTAACTAAAAATAAGACCTTTTCTGGCTATGTAAATAAGTCCATCTGTTTGCTCGTATCTTTTATCTTTTTTACTGCAACTGTCTGTCCCGCGCAGGTGTTTGCTCAAGCTGTCTTAACGTTGCCGGCTCCCGGAACCATGGTTCCAACCTCTCCGGTTCATAACCCCGCAATGATCCTTGGGATGACCATTAATATGGATAATCCGTTTCAATTTGATTTTCTTGTGGATTCGGGAGATGAGAATCTTGAGGATGATGCCTTTCGAAAAGAAACAGGGAAGCTTATCAAATACTTTTTAACGGCATTGACCGTGCCCGAAGAGGAAATGTGGGTTAATTTATCGCCTTATGAGAAGGACCGCATTATTGCAGATGGCCTTGGGGGAACCGAAATGGGTCGGGATATGCTCGCTCAGGACTATCTTTTAAAGCAGCTCTCTGCTTCATTGATGTACCCTGAAAATGATCTTGGCGCTGAATTCTGGGAAGACGTTTATGAGAAGATGGGTGATGAATATGGGACAAAGGATATTCCCGTTGATACGTTCAATAAGATCTGGATCGTTCCAGAAAGGGCTGAGGTTTATGTCAACGGCGAGAGTGTTTATATTGTCGACAGCCATCTTAAGGTCATGCTTGATGAGGATTATCTTGCCTTAGAAGCTAATAAGAACACTATTGGGCATGGGCTTGGAGATATTAAGGAGGAAGACCTAAAGCAGCATTCAAAAGTATCGACCGATGCCATCCGCAAGATATTGATCCCGGCAATTGAAAAAGAGGTCAACGAAGGGCAAACATTTGCATCGTTGCGGCAAATATATAATTCACTGATTCTCGCGGCATGGTTCAAACAGAACCTCAAGAGCAGTATTTTAGGGCAGATCTATGTTGACCGCAGCAAACTAAACGGCGTTGATATCGATGACAAAGATGCCAAGATAAGGATATACGAGCAATATTTGAGAGCTTTTAAAAAAGGCGTTTTTGACCTTGTCAAGGATGAGTATGATTCGAGCACTCAGACGGTTATTTCCAGGAAGTATTTTTCCGGAGGGGAAAATTTTGCAAATATTGCGCAGGTTGTCCAGAATACAGGTTCTGATAGTTCTATGTTGTCCTTCATGCGCAAGATCGTTGGCAGAACGATCAGGTCCGTAACAACTATAGTCAAAAGAGCCAGTCCCAAAAGATTGCCTGATGGGGAAGAACAAGAGAGCGAAGAACTTCTGGGACAATTGAATGAAATATTACAGAAAGCAGTTAAGGATAGGGCTGATCCTGGTGACTTTGAAAAAAAGCAGGAGGATCTCCAGGAGTATCAGCCGCCTCAGGCGCCGGAAGTTTCTTTTGAAGAGATCCCTTTACCGGAGGGTATACATACTTTTGACCTCATCACGTTCTTGCAGGCACAGAAACGTCTGAAGAGTTTATCTGCTGAGGATCTGGGTGCCCTTATGGTCTCTATGGGGATTCTTGATGAGGGCCAAACCTTGACGCGCGATGACATAGACCAGCAATACGATATTATTTATAAGCATTTAGCTAAAGAAGGATACTCTGAAGAACTAGTCAGTCTGATCAAAGGTGAGGATGACCCGGATGTTGCCTTGGATAGAACTGTCTCGTATCAAAGCGGAAGTTCGAAAATGCAGTCGATCATTGAAGCGGTCGCAAACAGCGTTGACGCCCTGGGAGGTTCCATCGGCCAATTCGGAATGGGTGTCAAACAGATTTTAGCATGGCTGGAAGATGGGGAGCGTTTGGAGGTCGTATCTAAAAAGATAGATGATGTTCCCTATCGTTTGATCATAAGCAAGCAGGCGGGGAAGTTTAACATTGCAATAGATGCTATAAGCAGCGATGATTTTACCAGGGCGCTTGGAGGGGTTAAGTCTGAGAAAGGCACAGTCATCAATGTCGTCAAGAAAAGGGATGTTCCCACAGAAGGCGACGGAATTACATTGGAGCGTCTTGAGAAAATGGTACATAAGAGGTTTGCCTTTGTGAAATGGCTGAACCTTTGGACTCGAGGGGGTAATGCCGCTCTTAAGTTCGTAAACGGATGGGAGAGAAGAAGGGTCTTAGCTGGTTTGCAGAATTTGACGCATGAAAATATTGAGGAATCCGGAGCAGGCCGCGGTGAGAAAATGATCATTGTTTCGCTTGAGTCCCGTGCATTGAGGATCATGGATACAGGGGTGGGTATGGATTTTCAGGTTTTATCACGCATGTTCCTTCCGGTAGACGGTGGTGACAAAGAGAATAAGTCGCTGGATTCAGAAGAAGATATCAACGCGGAAATCGAAAGAACAAGCATGGTCCATGATTGGCAAGGCCCGGTGACATCTGTTGTTTTTGCCAGAAATGGCGAGATGGTCATGGAAGTCCCTCTAAGTGAAGAGATCAGCGGTTCTATTCTAAAGGGTCAGTTGATGGTTGATCTTGGTAGATTGATACGTGTTTCTCCATCCCGTGACAAGATAGTCCTTCAGCGGAATCAGGATGAGGAGCCGTTAAAAAGAGGTTTTGTACATCTTGCGCAAGAGGTTATTCAAGGTAATATCTCTGATCAGGAGAAGATCCAGATCATCAACACGCTGATAGGTGGTTTGGAAGGGATCGCTCCGGGAAATAAATCAGTTTCCGACATAATTGACGGGGTTAAGATCGCGCTGAAGAAAGAGACGAAGGCTTTTGTTACTAAACTCAAGAGTAAAGGCATAATTCTTTTGCCGCTTCGCGGAGGCTATGATAATTTTCGTATTCCTGAAGGTAGAACGGTTGCTTTCCTTAATGAGAACCTTTTCGATTGGAGAGGATCTGAATTGAAACAGCTCAAAGAGAATATGGGGGCTAAGGTTCTGCCCCTGGTCCTTGAGGGGAAAGACCCGGATACGGGGATAGTGATACGTAATATTATTCTTGCTGCACCATATAAACAAAGCATTTGGAGTGGGTATCAAGGGAGAGATCTTCAGGAATTTGTTAAGATCGTTTCTCAGCAGGAATTGCCGGTCATAAAAGGTGACGGCTATGTTGTAGTTCCATCGCAGGTCAGCGAGATGATCGCCACGCTCTCGCAAGATAGCGATAGGATGATAGAGATCCTGGAGTTATTGAAAATTTTAACTGAAGAGGATACGGCCAACAGTTATGAATTTGAGATCAAGAAAACGGAAGCCTTTGCCGCCTTTGGAGCTGATGCCGCTTCTGAAGGTACAGAAGGTCGCCAAACAAAATGGGGGAAAGAAATAGAATTCTTGACTTGGTTTAAAGAGGATGAGCCGACAGCTGAAATTATATCGACGCCATTCGGCCCTCAAAAGACCGAAAAAACGGTTACAGACACTATGCGTGCTTTCAGAGCGGAAAAAGTTGATTTTGATCGAATTTTTCGCGGGCAAGATATCTTTGCATCAAAACAGGATTTTGTGACAATGAAGAGCGCAAAAGTGGAGTTTTCTCAAGTCTCCCAAGTTGTTTTTACGAATATTTTTGTGAGGGATCAAGAAAAGCCCAGGATCGGTGAATATTTGGATTCATTGGGTAAAAGTGTAAGGAACCAGGAAGGGGCAAAATTTAGTTTATCAAATAAAGGCACTGAAGATAAGGCAATGCTTAGCTTATCAAGCAAGATCGCTATTGAAGCATTAAGGAAATATCCTTTAGCAGAAATTGAAGGTATCAGCGAGTTTATGTTCGGTAATGATAAATATGTTGTCCGAAAGTATGACAGCGTGAATGGACCCCTACATATTTTGATAGAAAAGGACGGGAAGGATATTAAAAAATTCTGGGCGCTGGCTTTGCCTTTGGATGTTGAATCATGTCTGATAGATAAAGGAAGAGTGATCTTCAAGGAATCCGAAGGAAACAGGGAGGTCTATGTGGATCTTTTTGATCCGGAAGGGGGCTTCCTGGTGAGCTTGAATGTTGAACCAGAAAAGAAGAAAGAGTGGTTAGTGAAACTGGAAAGCAGCTATGCTCAATTGCTCGAGCTTGTTCCTGATGATGTCATCGAAGGAAATCATTCAGAGTTCAAAGATATTTTCACACGTCTCAATGCGCTCATAAAAGAAAGGGCTGTTTATATTATAGAGGGTGGTGTAACGCCAGGCCAACAGGTCGCTGCCATTGATGCACTGGTTGATGAGGTGTCCAATGATCTTATTCGGATCGGCGCTACTGTAAAGGAAATGTGGGAAAATTTCGGGGATGAGAATATATTGCCCCTAAAAGCTCATGAGAGGGGAAGTTTCTTCACGCAGTTCATCAAGGTTCTTGTGCAGGCCGCGACGCTGGGCCAGTTGGGAGAAAAAGAGGATCTTGAGCAGATGGTTCGGATTATGGGACACGGATTTGTAGTTAAAAGCTCCGCTGATATTGAATCCGCTAAGGCTATCGACAGGTTGGTTCAGGCGCTCAGGAAAAAGAATATGAAGGACTTCCCGGAATTATCTAAGATCGTGACGACGCTTCAGCTGACCTTGCGTAAAAGGGATGCCGGGGCTGCGGGCCATTTGATAGATAAGATCAATATGATCCTCAATAGTGAGGAGTCGGGAAAATATCTGGAATTGATCTATAAAGAGTTTCAGAGTGCGGAGTGGATTAAAATAAATAGTGAGATAAGCGCGGGAAAATTTCAGGATCTTGATCGACTGGGGCGGTTGCTGATATTTCTGTCAAGCCGTTCGGACCTTGTTGCGGAAGATATGAGAAGTGAAGAAGATGATATGAATTGGGCAGTTGTTCCCGAACCTATGGGATTGGAGCAGCTTGATGTGTGGAGCTCATCGAAAAGCGGAGTCAGGACGGTCGATGAAGTTGTCCAAAAGCAGTCACAGATAAGGGCTTTGGACAATGAGGCTGTTGAGCGAGTTCGCCAGAATATACGATCGAAGGTCGAAGGATTAAGAGAGTCCGGTGGATATGCGGCTGAATTGATGCAGAATTTTCTGGATGCGATGGTACTGCTGAGGCAGGGCAAGACCGAACAAAAAGGAAAGCTCCAGGTAAAGTTCTATTATGATAAGGAAAGAGATGAATTTGTTGAAGAGATCAATGACAATGGTCCGGGAGCGCCTGTTGGAAAAGAGCTGGCGCTTCTTATCAGGAAATCGAACAAGTATGAATTGAACAAGGATCAGCAGGGCCTTGAAGGTCAGTTGGCGGGATTCTTTGGAACGGGTAAATTTACCATGTATGCCGGCGCTGATAAAGTTGAGATAATTTCCCGGGGTGAAGAGAATGTCTATGTGTTCGTTCTTAAGGTTGACCGCAAGAACGGAAAGGTCTTTTTGGAAAAAGTAGGCCAGCGCCAGAGGCGTGAAGGGGAAGAAACAGGCGTGATGATCCGGAGGATCAAGGAAGCTGTATCTATTATTCCATCACTTGAGCAGATGTTTGCCGAATCTGCCTGGAAAATAAATGCGGGGTTTGCGGTAACGGATAAGGACAGCCTTGATATGGAGATCAATCATGCGATCCATCCGGTTGAAGTGGCAGGGCGCAAGGCGCTTTATCAGGGAGCATTTTATGCGCCCAATTTATCGACATCCGAAGAACATGGTGAGGAGCGTATAGATCATGGCATATTCAGGATATGGGAGCATAATGATCCCGAAGTTCCTTCACAGATTGTTGATAAGAAAGGCCTGCGCGTTGAGGATATCGCCCTTAAAGAAAAATTCCTCGAACTGGTCCCGCAGAGAATGCGTGATATGTTGGATAAAATGCATATAGTTATACAGATACCTCTAGCTCTTTATGAAAGCCGCAATGGATTTGCCCAGGAGGATGAATATCTGCCCTTTATTCAAAGGCAGGTCGCTGTTGGGGTGTACCGGGCGCTGGTTAGCAAGTTTCTCTCGGATGAAAGCTTTACTATGGACAGGATCATATCGAGCGATTTTGAAACGGGAATGACATACAATATGGCTTTTAACAGGCAGGCAAATGATCTTTATGTCGGAGAACGTCATTTATTTGATATTGTTAAAGACCTTAATTCTGAGCTGTCTGATCCAAGGCTGGGGGCAGTTACTAACGGGGAATTGGATGTTCTTAAAGGATGGTTTGATGGGGAGGGAACTGATCTCGAGAAGGGTTCAATAAAACAATTTTTATCTTTATTGGAGGTTGATTATCTGAATATGGAAAGCATTACTGAACGGGCGAGTATTGTAATGCGGAGAATTAAGGCGCTCAAGGATGTCGCGCCGCAATTAGCGGAGAATCTCGCTGGCAATACGGGGCGTTCCGTTGAAGATGCGGATAAGCTTAAGGACCGCTATTCTAACGAGAGAAAAGCTCAGGCAGCTAGAAGTAAGGTGATTTCTGAAAACTCTCCTTCCTATTGGAGGGAGGCCCCGGTGACTGAAGAAGAAAGAGACCTCTTGAGGATCGGTGAGGAATTTTCAGCGATATTCGGGATCGAACAGGTTTGGTTAGCCAAAAGCGATGCGCCTTTCAGCGGTTTGTTCTTCGGGAGCGGAATGATGCTGAATAAAAGCATTGCGGGGAAAATAGCATCTGAAGGTGGATTTTCTGAAAAGGTCGAAGTGATAGCGCATGAATTAGGGCATTTATTGCAGGCTGCAAAGCGTTCTGCCGGCAGGGTCGAAATGGTTGCTACCGAACAGCATGGTTTTAATGATTGGACCCATGATGATGAGTTCTCCGAAATGATGAAATGGGTCTCGTTCTTTATTCTATCAAAACAGTCTCCCGCAGCTAATCAAGCTGATCGGGGTAATACAGATACTACTGTAGAACAAGTAGAATCAGCCCCTGGTGGTATCGATTTTAATACGCAGATGTTGAACCTTGAAAATACCGGTAAGCAGTTTCAGTACGATGTTCCGCAATTGTCACCTGAGCAAATGGAATATCTCTCTATTGATGGATTGGTCCCGGTTATCATAAATATTTCTCCGGTTACAAACTTGCCGCTGCTTTTGGGATATAATATTGAGGAATAAGCAAAGGTAACAGCTTAAAAGGTAATAATGACATAGGTGTATGTTTAATATCCAAAAATATTTAATTCTTCTAATTTCATAGATTTAATTTGATGGTATACTGAAAAAAAAGGAGGCAAAAAATAATGAATGAGAATAAAAAGAATATACCGCTTATTGTTTCATTATCAATTCCCGTGTTAATGATCGCTCTGGTCGCTATTAGTATTTATGTCCCGACAATATTCGTTAAACCTAAAATGGATTTTGTTTATAGTATTGGAAGAGACTATTGCTATCTGCAAAAATATTCGGTACAAAATAGTAAGATTGTTGAAAATGAAATAAAAGAGGCTAAGGATCCGAATTATTGCCATAATAATAGCCGAGAACCAAAGCTTTATTATTATGATGTTGAGAAGGATTCTACAAAACAAATCACTTTTGAAGAAGCTTCAAAATATATCTTAGATAGTAGTTACAGTTCTGAGGATGGATTTTCAGTGGTTTCAGGCAGCGGCCATTCTGACCTGTTTTTCTACAATGGATCATCTTATTATAAGAAATATATTAAAAAAGGGGCTTTTAGCAAAAAGCTTAATATTGGAGCAGATTATTATTATGATTTTAATTTCTTAGGTTGGGTGAAGGGGTAAATCATGAATAAAGAAAATATTTTAAAAAGTGTAGAGACCCTTGTTAAAGAAGGACAATTGACTAAAGAAGAACTGCTGGGCGTGTATGATAGGTCTATCAGCACAGATAAGCAGGAAACTTTAAATAAGCAATCCCGCATATCAAATATTCTTTATTATATAGGAGGAGGCATTGTTTTTTTAGGTGTTTGCATTTTCATTGGTACGAACTGGTCAGAATTAAATGATCTTACGAAGATCATTGCGACACTAGGAACGTCGGTCATGATGTATTATTCGGGTGTCCTGTTGACGCGTTATAAGAATTTGGAGAGGATATGTGACGCTTTTTATTTTCTTGCTGCTTTGGTAGCCCCTTTAGGTATTTTTGTGACAATGGATATTGCGGGCATTGATACTGGCACAGCAGGATGTCATACTGTTATTGCGGCTATTTTGCTGGTTGTTAATCTTGTTTCTTATAATATTGACAAAAGAAACGTATTTTTTGTTTTCAGCGTTATCTTTGGGTCATGGTTATTTTTTAGCTTAACAATATTTATGATAGGAGGAAGGCCATTTAGCGACTGGAATTTTGTCAAATATAGATGGTTAGTTGCGGGTTTATCACATATGATTTTGGGCTATGCTTTAAGAGATACCGATAAAAAAGGTCTAACGCGTTATCTTTATGGCTTTGGGGTTGTTGAATTTTTAACAGCTGCGCTTTGCTTGGGCGGCTATACTCCTAATCAAAATGTATTTTGGGAGCTAATATTCCCAGGATTGACTTTTGGTATAATTTTCCTAAGTGTTTATTTAAGGTCAAGGTCGTTTCTTATCTTTGGGACCCTGTATTTGATGTTTTATCTTTTTAAGATTACCGGAGAATATTTTACGAGCGGATTTGGATGGGCATTTTCATTGATTATTGTTGGTTTTGCATTGATGGGGATAGGCTATTTTGCATTTTATTTGAACAAGAAATATATCAGTTAAATATTATTATATTGAAACTTCAAAAGGTCTTTTAAATATAAGATATTAATGTACAGCAAGGTTTTCATGATTGCATATTTTAAAAAAGCTACATTTTGAAGAATATATTAGTAAAAAAGGGCAATAAGATTCCTTATTGCCCTTTTTATTTAAAAAGCAATAAGCATAGATTTGAAGAACTGGTAACTATTTTTAGGCGCTTGAATGAAAGTCAGTATCTCTTCTGTGTAAATGATGGTGTTTAGCCATATAAATACCATTAATTTTAGCTATTTTTAATTGTTTTTTTTATTGGAAATGTTATTATTAATTACTAAGACAATTTTAAAGGAGGAGAAGTTCTCGGAATAATTTCATCTGTTTTTGATGATTATCAGATTTAAAATAATTTTTAAAACTGACGGGAAAAGAAAGTTTAACGTATTTTGGTATTTAGTTGTTGGACCTCTTTCAAGGGGGTTTGGTGGCTTTGCCGGGATACGTTTTTTTGTATCTTTTTAATGCAGAAAGGAGGCAATAAAAGAGATAATTGTCAGGTTTCTTTTAATTAGGTGGTGAAGGCAGGCTTCAAATATTGGCAGCTAATTTATTTTAAGAATTTTTAAAAGGTTAAATGTTGTCATGGCCTTTTTAAGGCCAAGAAAAAATGTTTTTAACAAATAATGTTTATGAAAAAGGATTTAATAATGTTTAAAAAATTATGTTTCGCAATGATGCTATTAAGTTTTGTTTGTTCTTTTACAAATGTGTCTTCAGCCCAGGAAATGGATCAGTTTGATATCTCTTTTGGGACCATAGTTTCTGTTAGTGATAGTGAAGTTGTGATAAATGAAGAGGATTTAGAGACAGAGGAAGTAAGCCAAGCCGCATTTGTTACTGATCCGGGAATGATACTTGAGAACTTTGAAACGCTTGATGAGCTGACAGTGGGCACTTTTGTTGAGATATTTTATGAGCTTAAAGATAATTCAAAAGTTATAAACAGTATTACAATTACGAGTAAAGAAGAACTTGAAAAAGAAATGAATGAAACTGAACTTGAAATGGATGAAGAATAATATGCCAAATAAAAAGAGATTCGATGATTATGTTATCAAGCACAATGAAGGTGTAAAAGAAAAATGGCAGGACAAGATGAGAACAAAGCAAATAAGAAAGCAAAGAAGACAAAAAGTAAGTGGCGCAAGAATCATTGAGTAGGATTTGTTGTGTTTAAATGATTGTTAGAATTTCATTGAAAAAAGGGGTAGCGGATTTATTATGCTACCCCTTTTCATTTTAGATTTTCTAGCATTACAATTTCATAAGCCAGCTATTTATAATAAATTATTAATTATGATCTCACCAAGGTTTTCTGCTATTAGCTTGTTGCCTTTTGCCGTACAATGTCCAAAATCTCCACCAAAAATATCCACAAAATATTCGTCATAGCCATCTTTTGCTACAGCATCTTTAAATAGTTCTTCATTGTCCACGAAGATAGCGCCATTTTGATTATAAAATAATCTTCTTAAATTGTTAACATCTCGCATTGGATATTGCATGCATATGAGCTTGATGTTTTTGTCTGTTACAGAGTCTTTAAGCTTATTGTAGTTGAGTTTCGTTGTAGCAAAATAGTTCTTTGACCGCAATTTCTGGGTCTTTTTAAAGTATATTCTTGCTGAGTTACTTTGGTTTTTAGCCATGTGTACAAGTGCTAAAAGCCCATATGAATTTGCGTCATTAATTGAGTATTTTATTGCTAATTTCAGGGTTTGTTCTGCTTTGTCGTATTCTTTCTTATCCCAAAAACATTTTGCCAGTTCACTATAAGCTAAGCCATTATTTTTGTTTTCAGAGATAGCTTGGCTTAAGATTTCTTCAGCTTTCAGCAAGTCTCCGGTCTTTCGGTAATGATGGCTTAAAGTTAAATATGCTTCATTTCTATCAAGGTTTTTAGTCCGCTTTTCATTATCTTTTAGGTTCTCTGCTTCCTCCTGCTTTACTTGCATGGTAATTATATTTGAGGCATTATTTAGCTTTTGCTGGTAATTATCACGACCTGATAACTCACTGATGTTCTCACTTATTTTTGGCAATTCAGCTGAAGGATTTTGTAGATTCTCTGAGATATGAAGAAAAATTAATGCGAAGAGTTTATAGGCTCTGAAAGATTTGAATAAATCTAGAATATTGTGATCAATAATTTCTCCAGTATCGTTAATTCCCATCATTGTGATTACCAGATCAGGATTATATTTGTTTAAGTTGTCTTCCAAGCTTGCAATGATCATTGTTGTATTACCAGCTATTATTCCTTCATTTATTACAGTAAATCTTGTTCCTAAGTTTTTCTCATTTAAAAATCTTTCAAGTTGGTAAGGATAGCTGTTATTGCTACCCATTGCAGTGGTAGACTCTCCTAGGCATAAGATGCGATAATCTTGATTCTTGGCTGCGGATATTTTATTTCTGTGTTTCTGGAGCGATGATAAAATCAGCCCACCTGTTCTTAGGCCGATTTCCAATAAAGAAAAGCATAAGAAAAGGCCAAACATGATCAAAAGAATTTTTTGTTTTGTGGATGTTTTGTGCATTTATTTATGTGTTTAGTTTTTTTAGTCTTCTTAATAGTATATTCTGACCGAAGCATAAGGCTATAAAAATTATAAACATTTTTCATTATGAAGATAATGTTTGGCAGTATACTATAAGGCGAAATAGGAAGAAACGATCTGGGGGATTATGTTAATTCCAGAGTAATAATTTTGAAAGGAGAAAAGGATGAAAAGAGTGGTCATATCAACGGTTATTTCTGCTTTATTGTTTACAGGTATTGCAATAGCTGATAATAATGTTGAAAAAATAAACAACAGTCAGGCAGATATAGCGCTGAAGTGGGTTAATTTAATTGATGAAGAGGCTTATGATAAAAGCTGGGATGAGGCCGCAGCTTTCTTCAAACAAGCAGTTGTCAAAGATCTGTGGGTTGAAACGGTCGAAAAGGTAAGGGTCCCATTTGGTAAGGTTCTTAAAAGAGATCTAATCGACAGTCAGTATTTGACTTCACTTCCTGGTGTGCCTGATGGGGAGTATATGGTCATGCAATTTGCAGCTGAATTTGAAAAGAAGGAAAAAGCGATTGAAACAATAACTGTAATGCTGGATGAAGATGGAGAATGGAGAGTTGCAGGATATTATATTAATTAAAAGAAATCTTCCTTTGATCAATTCTGTTATAAAGAGCCGGTTGTAATGTGATATGGTGAATGTTCTTTTGTGAAAAAGTGGAGTTTGTTTTAATTATTTTTCTGCTAGAAAAGAAAATTTTGCTATAAATGCTTAAATGTTCTATATTTAGTATAGAGAAATATAGTGGTTTGACGAAATGGCAAAACCGTTGTAAAGCGGTGACGCAAAGCCATAGGGTCCTCAGCAAGAGGATAGCCTGGTTACCGAATCAAGTTAAGAGAACGGGCCTATCCTTTTTTGGATAGGTTTTTTTTATTGTCTCTTACGCGAAAGGTTATGGATCGGTTGAATAAAAAAGATTTTTAATAAAAATTTGAATAGGAAAAAAGTAAATTAATTTATATGGACATCTTATATTTGAAATGATTGCTCATGCAAAAAACTAAACGAAAATATTTAATAGCATTTTTTATTATTGGGATTGTTAGTATCATCGTAGCTCTCAATAAATGGGTGGGTTGGCAGATAAACAGCTTAGGTTCAAGCACGATCAATGTAAAAAAATCAACTGTTAAATCTTCACAAGGAGCACCTGCTCTTCATGGCCAGGTTATTAGGAAGATGAGATTGGATGCAAACAGAAAGTTCTCTGAAAACATATTTTATATTGGTGATCAGGAAATAGCTCGGTTCAAAAATACAGGAGACGAAATATTCGACTATACTGGAAAAATACCTGACGGGAAAGTAAATTTTGTTAATGAAATAACAAATACATACGGCAGCGAATATTACATAAACGCAAAAAGGGACGGGAAGTATACAGAGTATTATCCTGACGGAGTGGTTTTTCAGGAAATCAGCTACCGCAATGGAAAAATCAAAAAGCATTCTGTTTATTATGTTGATGGTACCCTTAAAAAGGAAGTTGACTTTGAAGATTCTTTGCTTTTCATGAAAGATAAGGAAGTGGGAACTGGCAAGAAATATACCCGAGATGGCATATTAAAATACGAGTGGCATATAACAAACATGGATGAAAATCGTTTTAAACGATCGTACAATATTAAAGGGAAGCTAGTAGAGGAAAAATTATTTGATAATATGGGAAATCTTATTGAAGTTAAGACCCCTAACAGTTAAAAAAGAAAGATCCTATGGAAATAAAATCTATAAATTCTAAAAAAGCATTTACCCTGATAGAGCTTCTTATCGTTGTTGGGATCTTAGCTGTTGTTATTACGGGCATGATGCAGATATTTACATATATGCCACGGTTGTCAGAATCGGCCTCTAACTCAACAAAGGCAATGAATGAGATCAATAGTAAACTGGAGGAAATGTATAGTACCTCTTTCAAGAATATAATATCAACTTACGCATGTGAATGTTTTGACTATATAGATAATGATATGGATGGGGCGATAGATTATGACCACAATCCAAGCCATCCAAGCGATATGCAATGTTCCCAAATGTTAGATAACTCTGAGAGCAGTGATGCAGCCCCGGCCTCGTTTGATACTTCTCCGTGCAGTTTTGAATTAGAAGCATTTACGACACCGGCTGGCGAAAAAAGGGGCTGGGCGGTTATTTATTTGTCAAAGTCCCCATATTTTGATGCAACAAAAACTGATGAAGAAAATGATAATTATAAAGATGGGGATGGCTTTATAAATGATGATGATGTGAACAATGATCTACTTGATGTCACAATTGTAGCTACTTGGATTGATTCTTATGGGCGTACGATTGGAGAAGATATAAATTTAAATGGATATTTGGATAACAGTGAGGATAGCGATGGAGATGGCAGGCTGTCATCAACGGCCACAATTACAGCAAAGATTTCGAGGAGATAGATGCTTAGGAATATAATAGCCAATAATAAAGCAGTTACATTAGTTGAGACGATGATGACGGTCTTTATCTTTATGCTTGTTTCAGGGGCGCTTTATTCTACTGTGGTGCTCGGAGAACGTTCCGGGATGGAAAACATAATTAAGATCGAACATCAGCAAGAAGTGCGTAAAGCTGCCGAGAGGTTGAAGCATGATCTATCTAAATCCGGGAGTGGTCAAATAACGGGTGTTCCCGTAGGAGGAGCATCAAGCAGTATCTCTTTTAATGTTGCTACCGGTGCAACATTCACTGGAAATCCAGTCTGGTCATCCTCTATTACTTATGCCCTGGCTGGAAGTGATTCCAATCAGCTTACAAGGACCCAGAATGGAGTAGCTGTAATTGTTGCTAATAATATATCATCAATACAATTTTCAAGAAGTGTACACGATATCGTTGAGGTAACAGTAACAGGTCAATATCCGGATGACCTTCTTGATCCGGATGACCAGGACAGGTCAATTGAGAAAATAAGTGCAACATTATCTTTTGTTGTTCATTTGAGGAATTAAAAATATGGAACTATTAAGGAACAGGAAAAAAAGATCTAATTGTAAGTTTTTGAATAATAGGGGGAGCATGCTTCTGCTTTCTTATTTGGTCATTATTGTCTTGCTTGGGGTCAGTGCGGCTATAATGGTCTTAGGTGCTAGCGAGTCAAGAACTTCGAGGATCCAGAGATTAAGTTCGATAGCCTTTTCTATCGCTGAAGCTGGTCTTGAAAAGGCGTTGTATGACCTGAGAGAAGACTTTGTGAACGATTCATCCCCCAGCTGGAGTGATGGAGATATTAACGGGTATACCTTATCTCCGAGTACTGATAGCTATTATACGATCCCATATGATGTCACATCTCTTAATGGCGGTTCTTATGAGGTACAGCTTCTAAATTCATCAAGTGCCAATGCTATCTGGGTAGAATCAACCGGGACAATAGAGGGGATGAGCCAGTCTTTGAGGGCTTATGTAACAGCAGTAAATATTTCTCCTTGGGATAATGCAATATTTGCCGGTGCCGGAGCTGCGGGTAAACTGATCAGTGGTAATGTGGACATTCGGGGGTCTGTGCATTTATTAGGAAATGGTCTTGCTCCCACGGATAATGCTGTTTACATGGGGGGCACCGCAGAGATAGTTGGGAATAATTATAGCGGAATGGCTGCTTATTTAGAGGATAAAATACCGAAATTACCCACAATTACTATTTCAGGGGAAGCGAGTCCATCGGAGACATTAAGCTCAGAGCTTCGTATTAAAAGAGGAATGATTGAATTGAGCGGTTCAGCAGCTGTAGGCCAGGAGACTAAAAATGCAGACAAAAACGATGGTGAGAAAGAAAATGTAGATGGAACATATGTAACAGACGGCTATGATTGCGGAGATGCTGATAACAGGATATGCAGTAGCGTTTACTCTGATAATGGTACAACTGAGGCATATGATCTTGGCGATGCCGTGTCTTTCCCAAGCCTTGGTGATGATGCTCCTGAAGATACAACAAAAACAATTAAGCAATATTTCATAGATGAAGTACCCAGCCATAGCAATCCAACGGGAGTTGATTTAGCATCAGCTCTGAGCAACCTTCAAGCAAGCAGCAATTTTAAATATTATGATGATACAAACAACAATAATATATTTGATGCCAATGAGGATGGTATAAGCATGGATGGCAGTGGTAATATGTATATTTCCGGAAGAATATATGTTAATGGTGCAGTAAGTATTGGAGGTTCCGATCCTATTACTTATACGGGAACGGGAACTATTTTGGCTGAAGGCAATGTGGCTATTAAAACGAGCTTAATAACACCTGCCCCGGCAGACCCATCAGACCCTGCGCTGAAAACATATCCCGAGAATATAATCGGCATTATGACACCAGGGGATATCTCTTTAGGAGAGTCTGCACAAATAGATATTATGGGCTTGTTCTATGCCGAGAATCAAGTTGTAGTAAATAAGCAGACAGATGTTATTGGAACACTAGTGACAAACTACTTTGATACCGGAGGACAGGTCCCGGCAGTTTATCAAGTTCCTGAAGTGGTAAATAATTTACCAGAAGGGCTTATAACGAGTTCTGAAGTATGGTTTTTAAAAGTTGTATGGAAAGAAATAGATGCCCCGACCCCATAAAATTGTTTCTTTTGCAGGGTATTAGCAGGATTAGCTATACTGCCCTAGTATCATGAGTTTCTTGCTCCCCCAATAATTTTCAACTCCTTAAATTGAAGTTCTGTAAGTTGCTTTCCTGTTCTTAAGGGATTGATCTGAAAAAAACCAATGAAAATCTGTTTCGTCGCTATAATGTTGAATAGAATAGGCTTTTGAACTTGTTCTAAAATGAAATTTAGTGTAGAATACCTCCGTTATGATTGCTAATAGATCAAAAAAACATTTAATAGTTAAGACAGTTCCAAAGGGACTGTTTTTTTTTGTGTGAAAAGAAGGAGAAACAATGGGTAAAAAGATAGGTTTTGACAACGAAAAATATTTAAAAGAACAAACAGAAGCTATTTTAAATAGAGTTGATCAGTTTGATGATAAACTATACCTGGAGTTTGGTGGCAAGCTGCTTTATGATTATCATGCTTCCAGAGTTCTTCCCGGCTTTGATCCCAATGTAAAGATGAGGCTTTTGAAACAATTAAAGGACAAATCAGATATTATTTTGTGTATATATGCAGGCGATATTGAACGTAAGAAGATAAGGGCGGATTTCGGAATTACTTATGATATGGATGCTTTCAAATTGATAGATGACCTTAAAGATTGGGAGATCAATATATGTGCGGTTGTCATTACAAGGTATGAGAATCAGCCTTCTGCAAATGTGTTTAAGAACAAATTAGAGCGCCAGGGCATCAGGGTTTATACCCATAGTTTTACAAAAGGTTATCCTACAGATGTGGACCTTATTGTGAGCGATCAGGGGTATGGAGCTAATGATTATATTGAAACAAAGAACAAACTTGTTGTGGTGACTGCGCCAGGCCCAGGAAGCGGCAAGCTGGCTACTTGTTTATCCCAACTTTATCATGAACACAAAAGAGGTGTGAGGGCTGGTTATGCAAAATTTGAGACTTTTCCTATATGGAATTTGCCGCTTAAGCATCCTGTGAATATTGCTTATGAATCCGCAACTGCTGACCTTAGAGATTACAATATGCTAGATTCTTTCCATCTTGAGAAGCATAATGTGAGATCAGTGAACTATAACCGAGATATGGAAGTGTTCCCCGTACTTAAACGTATCTTGGAGAAGATCATGGGGGAATCAATGTATTCATCTCCGACGGATATGGGAGTTAATTGCGCAGGTTTTGGTATTGTTGATGACGATGTAGTTCAAGCGGCAGCAAAACAGGAGATCATAAGGCGGTATTTTAGGTCTAAATACGAGTATGCAATGGGCTTGGTTGATAAAGATGCAGTTCAGAGATGCGAGCTGTTGATCGAAGAGATAGGGGTTAAATCCTATGATCGAACAGTAGTCCAGCCGGCAAGAGATGTTGCAAAAGAAGCAGAAGAGAAAGGTCTGGGCAATAAGGGCGTGTATTGCGGGGCAGCTATTGAGCTGCAGGATGGAACTATTATTACAGGCAAGAATTCACCGCTTATGCATGCAGCATCTAGCTTGATCCTGAATGTGCTTAAACATCTGGCGGAGATACCTGATAAGATCCCGCTGCTTTCCGAGAACATCATTCATTTTATTTCTAAATTAAAAAGGGATATTTTAGAATTGAACACCATAAGTTTGAACTTGGATGAAACGCTGATAAGCTTAAGCATTAGTGCGGCGACAAATCCGGCAGCAAAAATAGCTTTGGAAAAACTAAAGGAAATCAGGGGGTGCGAGGTTCATATGACGCATATCCCGACATCCGGGGACGAAGTGGGCCTGAGATGTTTAGGTGTGAATTTGACTACTGATCCAAATTTCTCGTCAAAGAGCTTTTACGAAGTTGCGTAATTCTTAAATCTTGAAAATCAAAAAATATTGAAAAGGGGAAATTATGCCAAGACGAAATGATATTAATAAAATCCTTATCATAGGTTCTGGCCCGATAATTATTGGCCAAGCTTGTGAATTTGATTATTCAGGGACGCAGGCTTGTAAGGTCTTAAAGGAAGAAGGGTTCGAAGTGGTTCTTGTCAATTCCAACCCTGCAACGATCATGACTGATCCTGGTATGGCGGATAAGACATATATTGAGCCTCTTACCGTTGAAAGTTTGACTGCCATAATTGATAAAGAAAGGCCGGATGGCATACTTCCAAATTTAGGAGGACAAACCGGACTAAATCTTTCTTCAGCTTTAAGCAAAGCAGGAATACTGAAACGATATGGAGTTGAGATAATTGGCGTTAAAATAGATGCTATTGAGAGAGGCGAAGACAGGATTGCTTTTAAGGAAACGATGAACAAGCTGGGTATTCCTATGGCGAAATCTGAGCCGTCTCATTCTATCGAAGAGGCTGAATTGATCGCTGAAAGGCTGGGTTATCCGGTTGTTTTACGTCCTGCTTATACAATGGGCGGAACAGGCGGAGGGTTAGTCTACAATGTTGAAGAATTGAGAACTGTTATGGCCAGGGGGCTTTCTGCAAGTATAGTAGGCCAGGTCTTGGTTGAAGAGTCAGTTCTAGGCTGGGAAGAATTGGAGCTTGAAGTTGTCAGAGATGTAAAGAACCAGATGATAACGGTTTGTTTTATTGAAAATATTGATGCGATGGGTGTTCATACAGGTGACAGTTTTTGTACTGCCCCTATGATGACGGTCCCTAAGGAGCTGCAAAAAAGAATGCAGGATATGAGCTATAAGATCGTTGAGGCCATAGGCGTTGTTGGAGGAACAAACATACAGTTTGCCCATAACCTTAAGGACGACCGTATAGTTGTAATTGAAATAAATCCAAGGACTTCCCGCTCATCTGCTCTTGCATCGAAAGCTACGGGTTTTCCAATAGCAAGGATTTCAACTAAATTAGCTGCCGGATTGACAATGGATGAGATCCCATATTGGCGCGATGGAACGCTGGAAAAATATACGCCGTGGGGAGATTATGTTGTTATCAAATTTGCACGTTGGGCATTTGAAAAATTTCCACAGGCAAAGGATGTCCTTGGAACACAGATGAAAGCTGTTGGCGAAGTAATGAGCATAGCTAAGACATTTAAGGAGGCTTTTCAAAAGTCAATTCGCTCTCTTGAGATAAAACGCTATGGATTGGGTGGTGCAAAGAATTTTAAAGGTCTACCGTTGGAAGAGATCAAAAAGAAGATTGCTCTTCCTTCCAGCGAGAGAATATTCTTGATGTATGAAGCCTTGCGTCAGGGTATGGAAGTGGAAGAATTATATAACACTACATATATCGGAAGAACATTTATCAAAGAAATGAAGGAGCTTGTTGATTTTGAAGAAGAGATCCTTCATTCCGATTGGAAAAATCTTGTGCCAGCGAAATTGAGGAAAGCAAAAGAAATGGGTTTTTCAGACAGGTATCTAGCAGGCCTTTTTATGATCAAAGAAAAAGAGGTTAGGGAAAAAAGGGCAGCTCTTGGGATAAATGTCCGCTATGAAGCTGTGCCGGTTAGCGGAGTAGAGAACGCGGCCTATTATTATTCTACATATACCGAAGGTGAAGACCAGGTTACAGTTTCTCCTAACAAGAAGATCATGATATTAGGGGGCGGACCAAACCGAATAGGGCAGGGAATTGAATTTGATTATACCTGTGTTCATGCGGCATTTACTTTGAGGGAAGAAGGGTATGAATCAATAATGATAAACTGCAATCCAGAGACGGTTTCTACAGATTATGATACTTCTGACAAACTATATTTTGAGCCGTTAACTATTGAAGATGTATTAAATATATATAATAAAGAAAAGCCTGAAGGAGTAATTGTTCAGTTTGGAGGGCAAACTCCCCTTAATTTGGCACAGGAGCTTAAGGATAATGGAGTGAAAATATTAGGGACGACTCCGGAATGTATACACTTTGCAGAAGATAGAGAAAGATTCCGCGATAAAATGATGGAGCTGGATATCCCTCAGCCGGAAGGCGGAATTGCAAGATCGTTGAAGGAGGCTCTTGAGACCGCGAGTAAAATAGGTTATCCTTTGATGGTTCGTCCTTCCTATGTGTTGGGTGGAAGAGGAATGGAGGTCATATATGATGAAGTATCATTAAGAAAATATGCGCTTGAGGCTATTGATGTAAGCCCGGAACATCCTATGCTTATCGATAGGTTTTTGGAAAAAGCGATCGAAACTGAAGTTGATGCTTTGTCAGATGGGCAAGAAGTTTTTGTTGCTTCTATTATGGAACATACTGAACTAGCAGGTGTACATTCCGGAGACTCAGCTTGTACGATACCTTCAAGAACAATAAGTGAAAAGCACATTGAGACTATAGAAAGATATACAAAAGCCATTGCAATGGAGTTGAATGTAATCGGCTTAATGAACATTCAATTTGCAATATGTGAAGATAGGGTTTATATTCTTGAAGCAAATCCCAGGGCTTCACGAACGGTTCCTATCGTTTCTAAGGTGGCTGGGATATCTTTGGCAAGATTAGCGACACAAGTTATGCTTGGCAAGAAATTGAGTGATTTTAGCGATGAATTAAAGGTCAGAAAAATACCATATGTCGGAGTCAAAGAAGCAGTGTTTCCGTTCAACATGTTCCCTGAAGTTGATCCGGTCCTTGGCCCTGAAATGAGGGCTACTGGTGAGGTTATGGGTCTGGCTGATAATTTCGGCATGGCTTTTTATAAAGCCCAAGAAGCCGCGGGATATAGATTGCCTTTAAAGGGGAATGTTCTTTTAACCGTTGCCAGGAGAGACAGAGAAAACATGTTTCCTGTCGCAGAAAAGCTTCAGATGTTGGGTTTTAAAATATTTGCGACTGAAGGAACAGGTAGGTTCTTAGGAGAAAAAGGGATTAGTTCTACAATCATAAACAAAATGCACGAAGGAAGGCCTAATGTTGCTGATGTGATAAAAAATGGAGAAGTCCAGTTGATTATTAATACCCCGATAGGGAAGAATAGTAAATATGATGATAGTTATATTCGCATGGAAGCAATTCAAAGAAAGCTTCCTTATGTGACATCTATTGCAGCAGCTCAGGCAACTGTTTATGGTATTGAAGAAATGATCAAAGGGAAAAAAGTGCCCAAGTCATTACAGGAATATCATAAAGAACTTGAGGGGCAGGAGCTAGTAATAGAAAGTACAAACTAATTAATAAAACAAATTCATATTCGGCAAGTAATAATGGGAGAGATTAAATGAGTGGTTTATTCGGTGCTGTGTCGCAAAAAGATTGTGTTAAGACATTGTTTTATGGAATAGATTATCATTCTCACTTGGGAACAGAGTATGGGGGGATGGTTGTTTTAGGAGATGATTTTGAAAGACATATACATGACATTAGTAAAAGCCAATTCAAATCGAAATTTTATGATGATTACAAAGGGCTAAAAGGCAATAAGGGCATTGGTGTTATCAGCGATTGTGACCCACAGCCAATTTATTTACATTCAAAATTTGGACCTTATTGTATTGTTACGACAGGATTTATAGAGAATAAAAAGGAGCTGGAAGAATACCTTTTCAGAAAAGGAATTTCTTTTAGCGAGGTTTCTTCAACAGGTGTAAATATGACGGAGCTAATAGCGAAGCTTGTCAGCTTAGGTGAAAATATTGTTGAAGGTATTGAAAAAATGTTTGAAATGATCGAAGGCTCATGCTCTTTGCTGATCTTGACCAAGGATGGCATATATGCTGCGCGCGATAGATTAGGGTATACACCTCTCGTTATAGGGAAAAAGGACGATGAATGGGTTGTTGCCTCTGAGAGCAATTCCTTTTGTAACTTTGGATATAAATTGAAGAAGTTCTTGATGCCTGGGGAAATAATCTTGATCAATGAAGATGGAATATCCGTAAAAAACAAAGGGACAGAAGATAGCCAGATATGTGCCTTCTTGTGGATATACACGGGTTTTCCTGCAGCGTATTATGAAGGGATAAATGTTGAAACTGTTAGAGAAAATTGCGGAAGGGCTTTAGCAATGAAGGATAAGGATATCAAGGCTGATGTTGTTTCAGGTGTTCCTGATTCTGGAACTGCTCATGCAATAGGTTATGCTATGGAATCGGGAGTTCCTTATCGCAGGCCGCTGATAAAATATACTCCGGGATATGGCAGAAGTTATACTCCTCCCAGCCAGGAAACAAGAGACCTTGTTGCAACAATGAAGCTTATTGCTATTGATGATATTATTAAAGGAAACAGGCTTATTGTTTGTGATGACTCCATTGTTCGTGGCACACAGCTAAAGAATTATCTTGTTAAGAAATTGGAAAATGCAGGAGCAAAAGAGATACATGTTAGACCGGCTTGCCCGCCGCTTATGTTCCCCTGTAAGTTCTGCCTTTCAACCCGAAGCATAAATGAGCTTGCTGCCAGGAAAGCTATTAAAGCAATTGAAGGGAAAGATATAGATGATGTTTCTGGATATATCGATGCTAACAGTGAAAAATATAAAAAAATGGTCGATTGGATAGAAAAAGACCTGGGTGTTACAACTCTAAGATTTCAGGATATTGAAGATATGGTCAAGGCTATTGGTTTGCCGCGCGAAAAATTATGTTTATACTGCTGGACCGGAGAGTGTCCTTCAAAAAGAGAAAAAAATGATACTAAAGTTAAGCAAGAACCATGTTTGACAAAATAAACAATGCATTTACAGCCGTTTAAATTAAATACCAGCCTAGAAGCTTTAACAAGCACAATTGAGACAGATAATGAGATTGCTAATTGGTTTTATTATTTGTTATCAGAATCGTCGCTAGAAAATGAATTTGGAAAAGGTTCTCAGTTCTCGGCTGAACTTGCACATTTGCGCCAGAAAGTTCTTTTACAAAACTCAGCTAAAATTACGGTTATACTATTTTTGATCATTGTGATCTTCTGGGGGAGAATAGAACATTTCTTGGCGTTTATACCTATGGCGGTATTGTTTATTATTAATGATAAAAACATCAAAAAAGATATCGCGAAGTTAAGTCAAAGTGTTCTATTGCGGGATTTTATAGATAATGATTTTCAGGATAAATCCTTATATCAGATAGGTGAGAATTATAGCAAGAAATACAGTATTGCTTCTTTGGTCAAAATACAGTTTTTCTCAGTGAATTTTGTCCGGATAGTGTTCGTGTCTTCGGTTATTGTTTTTGCTTTTGCCGTTCCTTTAAAAATTCTGCAGAGCTATACATTAATAGCCACGCTTTTTTATGCGGCTCAGGTAATAACAGGTTTTCATTTTATATTCAATAGAATGAAGTAGAGTTTTATTGATATTGTTATTATTGTGACGCTGAATAGTGTAAGAAAAGATATAATCAGCCCGCCAGAAGAGGCCGTAAGGTTTATAAAGCTATAGACTAATGGGAACAATCGGGTAACTGTTGAGCTTTTGAGATTGTTATGCTTGAAAACCATATAAGAGAGGGAATATCGACGCCAGTTAAGGTTTGTAATGCGGTTTTCAGATGACACTTTATTGTAAAATTTGCTTCCAGGAAGAGGGGTAAGCAGCGAGGTTGATGAATATTCAGGCATAATTGCCAGGCTGAATTTCCATATATCGAATATATTTCTTAGGGTGTCGTTCTCAAACCCAAAGATAAATTGTGCTTTAACTTTTATGCCAAGTTTTTGTATTTTTTTTGTAAATTCAACATATTTATCTGCCATTGAATATTTGCCTTTTTTTTCTTTTTCTTTTGAACCTGCGATAATTTCATAACCAAACAGCATTGAAGTACAGCCACTTTCCTTTGCAAGCCTTAAGGCTTCATCATCTTTAGCAATGTCTATCGTGCATTGCATTCTCCATGTAATATTCAATTTCTTCATTTCAGCAAATAATTCTTTTGCATATTGAGGGTTGTTAAATAGATTTGTGTCGATAAACCCCAAATGCTTATATTGTGTTTTTGCTTTATTTAATAGCGCGATAACATCTGCAATAGGGCGTTTGTAAATTGCCGCATTGCTTAAGTAGGGCACAGAACAGAAGTCACATTGAAATTTGCATCCGCGAGTGGTTTCAAGATATCCAGCGATATCTTGAGGGGATAGATCTAAAAGTGCAGCATTTACCTTATGATGATCTTCCTCGGAAATAGGCTTAAAATACTTTTGCTTTAAACTGTCATTCTCGTAATCTTGTATTATATCTGGCCAAACAGATTCACAGTCCCCGATAACAACAGAGTCACAATACTCCAGAGCTTCATCAGGAAGGCAACTTATATGCGGACCACCCATAACTACTTTTGAACCGGCATCTTTAAACCCTTTGGCAATGGCATATGCTTCGAAGGCATTAGATGTAAAGCATGTTATTGCAACCAGCTTATTTTTCCGGAAATATCTTTTTCTCCAATAAAGACGGTTGAATTCCCGGATCTTATAGTGTTTGGGAGTGATCGCCTTGAATATTGCGAAAACTGAAGCAGGAGGAAGCCCTGAAAATTTAAAGGCGAACCCGGATATTATCCCGCCATTTATTGGATTCACTAAGAACAATTCTTTTTGGGACTCATTATGCGCAGCTATTTCCGGATAATGATCAAGAATCAATGCTGTAAAGTAGGAGAACATTATAAGTTGTAAATAAATTGAACAAAATCTCATTATATTAAGCAGCATGGGGCT
The DNA here is from genome assembly GCA_001805965.1 of Omnitrophica WOR_2 bacterium RIFOXYA2_FULL_38_17. Taxonomy (GTDB): domain Bacteria; phylum Omnitrophota; class Gorgyraeia; order Zapsychrales; family Zapsychraceae; genus Zapsychrus_A; species Zapsychrus_A unditaenarius. The sequence goes on from MHHG01000072.1 coordinate 31,349, forward strand.
GGATATGTATGAGTTAATAATTATGTTTTCGCAAAAAATATTTAATAAATATAAGAATGCTATGACAACAGTATTTCTGCTGGATAGTTTAAATTTTCTATTTGATATATTTAAGGGTTTTAAATATTTGTCGCGTATCATCAAATTGCTTAATAAATAGTAGATTATCAGGCTGAACATGGCATATGCAATGTTGAAAGGCATGATTTCAAATATGCCGATCGTAATAAAAGATATGAAGTAGATTGCAAAAGGGCATATTGAAAAAAGAAGCAATAATATCCAATAATGATTTGCATTTCTAAAAATGGATTCTTTATTGAAAACAATATTTTCTTTGCTTGTTACTTCAACAATTGCCCCGAATATACCACTTAGAAAGTAAGATTTAAGAAAAGGAAAAATTATAATGTTAAGATTTATCAGTGGTTGGTAGGTGATAGTTCCATAAAGATTATCTGCCAGATAAACAAAAAAAACAAAGATCAATGCTGAGTTTATTATTTTTAGAATCTTTGAGAACATATTGGCGGTATTTTTACTATTTGTTTATTTGGGTTGATTTGTTTTAAAACCCATCGTTAAATACTATACATTAGTTTACGTTGATTTATTTAAAGATTCAATCTATGATTTTAAATACTGATATTTGCGAACAAGAATGGTTTTTTAAATAAATCCGGAAAATGGCTTTATGCGAAATGTGTAAATAGCTGTAATTTAACGATATATGTAGTAAAATAGCAAATAATTAAATTTCCGAAACTTTTGTTTTATTTTTGTGTTTAAAGAAATGAACCAGGTAACAAAGTGGAAAGGGAGGTAAAGATGATGAAAATAAAAGTTTTATTAATTGCAGGGATCTTGATCTTTTCTGGCGGGATTTTGTATGCTCAGGAAGAGGCTGTTGAAACAGATTTAAGAGAAGAACACAAAGACTATGTTCAAAATCAGAAAGATGAGAAGCAGAAGTGGCAGGAAGATTTTAACGCTAGAAGGAAAGCAGCTTTAGATGAGTATAAAGCTCAAGGATTATCACAAAAAGAAATACAAGAGAAGATGCAGGAATTTCGTGATGAAAAGGGTGCATATATAAAGAGTAAAAATCAAGAAAGACGTGAGTATATGAAGGAACAGAGAGAGAATAATCCGGGTCAGGGAAGGACTGCTGCAGAAAGAAAAAGAGATCATATAGAGGAAAAATTAGATAGAAAAGAAGATGTAATAGATAAAAGTGAAAATAGGTGGGATAGAAGAGAGGATGTTAGGGATAGGAATGAGGATAAACGTGACAGAAGGGAAGATGTTCGTGATAGAACAGAGGATGTCAGAGATTCAAAGAATGATGAAATAAAAGAAAAGAGGTTGGGTGACTTGCAGGGACGTTATACAAATTCAAATGACCCAGAACAGCAAAAAAGATTAGAAAAGCGAATAGGAAGATTAGAAAAGAACATAAAGAGAGATAAGAAAGAAGATGTTTTGGATAAACGGGAAGATGTCAAAGATAGACGAGAAGATGTTAGAGATAAAAGAGAAGATAAAAGAGATAAGAAGGAAAATGTTAGGGACCGTAGGGAGAATCGAAGAGATCGAAGAGAGGATTTTAGTCATAAATCTCCAAGATCTGACAGAAAACAGGGTCAAATTCGTAAGAATGTCCATAATAGTAGGGTTCGTAAAAATAAATAAGGAAAAAAAGAAACTTTCAGCAAAAAATAATCCCTATTGAACATATGTTCAATAGGGATTATTTTTGCATATTTTTAAATATATCTTGTAATTATTTTGAACATGAATTAATCTAAGCAAAAAGAAGAGAAGTAATAATCAGTTTAAGAAAGGATTTGATATGAGTTTAAATAGCGTAAATATCATGGGAAACCTTACCAGGGATCCAGAGATGAAATATACTTCATCGGGACGTGCCGTTTGCAATTTATCAATTGCAAATAATAGAATATTTTCAAAAAACGGCGAAAAGGTTACAGAAGTTTCTTTCTTTGATATAGAAGTTTGGGGTGTTATTGCTGAAAATTGTTCAAAGTACCTATCAAAAGGTAGCGGAATCATTGTTGAAGGCCGTTTAAGGCAGGATCGCTGGGAAAAAGACGGAAAAACACAGAGCAGGGTTAGGATAGCAGCCAATAATGTACATTTTTTACCAAGGAAAAAAGATGATAGTAGCGTGGAAGTCCCTAATGATGCACCAGTATCAGATGATATTGCCTGGGATGATTAGGAGAAGTGTTTGTTAGCTGTTTACAGCAAGAAGTTCGTTGACAGCTTTTAATATATCTTCAGTTGCAAATGGTTTCGTAAAAGAATATTTAACGCTTGATAGCATTTTTGTTGATTCAAGGTAGTCGTTAGCATTTCCTCTGCCGCCACCAGATATAGCTATTACCTTTAGTAGCGGAAACTCTTTTCCAAGTTCGTAGATTGTATCAACCCCGTCCTTCTCCGGCATAATTATATCAGTTATAACTAAGTCGGCGGGTTCCTGGCGATAAATATCAATTCCTTCACGGCCATTGGAAGCAACTACTACCTCATAATTTTTTCTTTCTAGCAGCTCTTTTAACATTTCTCTTACGTCATCATCATCATCTATGACTAATATTCTTGCCATTTAGTTCTCCTTTTATATCTTTTAAGATATTCAATAATAATTCTCAAATTGCATTTGTTCTTGGTAAATATATCGTAAAGATAGTCCCTTTGCCTACTTCACTTTCAACAGTTATTTCCCCATTGTAACTTTTAATGATTCCCTGCACCATTGATAATCCCAGGCCAGTACCTTTCCCGACTTCTTTAGTAGTGAAGAATGGTTCGAAGACCCTGTCAAGGGTATCCTTATCTATTCCATGTCCATTATCTTCGATGCTTATTTTGACATAGTCACCCTCTTTTAGGTCCTTATGTCTTGAGGCAAGACCCACATCAATAGAGATCCTTGATAATGATATTTCAATAAATCCATTTGGCTTATTCATTGAGTGTACGCTGTTTGTGCATATATTTAAGATAACATGTTGTATTTGATTTGAGTCAGCCAATACGTAGCCACAATTATTATCAATGTTTTCTCTTATTTCTATTGCGCCTTTTACCGAGGCTTTAAACATGGACAATACCTCCTTAATAACAGGGGATATGGCAATATTTTGGGCCTCCTCTTTGTAGGATCTGCTATAAATAAGCATCTGCTGGGCTAATTTTTGTGCGCTAATAACACCTTTTATTACTTTTTGCAGATCGCTATGGGTGCGACTGTTTTGATCTGTATCATCGAGCGCCATTTCAGTATAGCCACGAATTGTGGCAAGGATGTTGTTAAAATTGTGTGCAATGCCGCTAGCCATAGTACCAATGGACTCCATCTTTTGTGATTGTAAAAGTTGTCTTTGCAAGTTTTCTTTTTCGTCTGAGGCCTGTTTAGTTTTTGTTATATCTCGATTAACGCCTCTGTAACCTACCATCTTACCTTCAGGATCCAGGATAGGTACTCCGGTAGTGACTATAATGATGTTGTTTCCATCTTTTCTTAATCCATAGTTAATGAAGTCTTTGATTTCTTTCTTGTTATGGAATGCTGTAAAAACCTTGGTCATAAATTCTTCTTTTTCATTAGGGGGATAGAAGTCGTAGAAGAATTTTCCTAAAATATACTCAGATTTATACCCTAAAATATTCTCAACGGTATGATTAGAATAAACATATCTTCCTTGAGCATCTACTTCCCAGATCCAGTCGCCACTACTTTCGGCAACATCTCTAAAGCGCTGTTGTTCTTTCTCCAATATATTTATAGAAACCGTGGTATTTCTCAGGTCAGCAGTCATTTTGTTGATCGAGTCGGCTAATTCTCCGATTTCACTTTTATCATTAGATTCTACAATGTGGGATAATTTTCCTGCGCTGATCATTTTTACACCATGGACTAATGCGTTGATTGGTTGAGTGATTGATAAAGATAAAAGATATGAGACCATAAGGCTTAGCATGATAAATACTGTAACTAAGAAAATGGATGATCTTGTTCTATTCATAACTTCTTTGTCAATTCTTTGAAGAGACATCCCAAGCTGAACGGCTCCAACTATTTCATTTTCATATATTACGGGTGTGAGAATTTCAAGCACAGGGATTCTTTTTTTGTCTCTTAGTAAAGAGGAGAGATATGTTTCTTGTGGAAGGGATTTAAGCGTTTGATTATCTTCAAAGGTCTCAATAATAAAGATTCTTGTTATTAATTTGGTGTTTAAATCCCCATAAATGCTCACGTATCCAATATCAGGATAAGTTTCTAATTTGTTAGCGGAATTATCAAGTAATAAAATATCTTCAATCAATACACCTTCTGCCACTTTTTTTGCAAATTCTGTTGCTAGAAGAAGCCCTCTGTTTCTAAAAGATTCAAGCATGTTCTGCCTTATATTGTTTAGCAGGAAGAAAGATGTTGCCCCCATAGAGATAACTATTAGAGCAGCGATAATTACGAATATCCTAGTTTGTAGCCTGAGGCCTTTTATTTTAAATGAGGTATTTTTCAAATTTGTGCCTTATTGCCTTTTTTTATAAAAAATTATTTCTATTCATCTCCAAAAACTATCATAGCGCTGGATAAGGATCCATGAAAACAGCCATAGCCTTTTATATTGCCTTGTTCTCCGGAAGTAAAGCCTCCGATAAAAGGTTTTCCATTCATTTCTTTTTTCATTTCGAAAACTATTTTTTGCAATTCTTCAGGGTCCCTGCCTATTTGACCAAAGGCTGCAGACCTGGAATAAACATGAATTCCGCCAGCTAGAGTATTTTTCTTGACTCTTCCGTCTATCAACGCTTTTGTTATAATGGTTCCAGCCCGTATTATGTAGCCTTTTCTTGATGCTGAAGGATAGTATATTCTATCTCCTACTTTCATATCAATTCCTACAAGAAGGGTTTTGTCAGGGTATATTTCTGTCGGGAGCGTGACCGTAGTTACAGTTTTTTCCTCTCCCAGGTCATGTATTTTCACAATAGGTATTCTTCCGGCAGTTTCCCAAATAGCAAGGGGTGCTGTGAGGGCATTTATGTCGATATTATTAAAGAGACCGCCAGACCACTCATTGTAAACATCGAAAGCAGGAAGATTATCGATCATTTTTAAATGTTTGTTTGTGGGTCCTGTTTCAGTGACGATTCCAGATAGTTTTTTATCAATTCTGACGCCTGAGTGGTAGCCGACTCCGACCTTAGAATCAGCATAAAAGACGGCTAAAGCAAAACCGCCGTCAATTACATTGTTATTAGAAAAGACAGTTGAATTTGCAGGAGTTCCTCCCATAAGCTTTATTTCGTGACCGAAAAATTCTTCTATAGCTTCTAATATTGGCTGCTCTTTTAATTTTGCAGGAGAAATTAAAATGAAGCTTGGTTTGTCTGAAATCGATTTTCCTGCATCCTTTACTGCAGAAATAATTGTTTGCGAAGTAATTTCTTTAATATCTTTCATTGTAGTCTTTTGGGACATGTCTGCTATGCCTAAGCCGATTTTCCAGGAGGGGGCCTCTATGCCTAGCATAGCCAAAGAACCTTTTTCCCCTTTATGTATACCTTCTTGAGTGAAGACAGCAAAAGAAACCTCTAAGCCAAACAATTTTGCGTCTTTAAAGGTCTCGCGTAGTTGTTCGATAATTATACTTTTGTCATATTCTGATTCAACCATAAGGTATATGAAATCTGGGTTGGGAATAGTTCTTTTAAGCATTTGAATTGCTTCATTAGCTGCTTTAGATTCTTCAATGTTTACGCTCCAGCCCGAACCAATTTTTACTTTAGCATGTGAAACGTTTGGTATAAGACAAAATACTGTTGAAGTTAATAAGGTAATGAAGAGTGCCCTTAGAAGGCTTTTCATTGTGGCCTTTCTATTAAAAAGGAAAGAAATCTTATTTTCAGTTAAATTTATTTCTCAAAATATCTTAAATAATATACCATGTTAATATTGTATGGATAAGTGTTTTTATTCAAAATATGATTTGAATTGTATATGAAATAAAGCAGATATGTTCTTGAATTTTGGGTTAGAATCATCAGGATATCGTAACTATTATCATTGATATCTATAGAATAATAAAAGAATGTGTGGTAATATTTTAAATATTAGGAATTTAGTCATTAGACGAAAATTGAGTGATTTTACAGGAGAATAGTATATTTTCTTATGAGAATGACCATTGGCAAAAAATTATGGATCAGTTTTGGGATACTTATATCCTTGATGCTTATAATGTCAGCGATATCTTTTTATTCAATTCAGAACATTAAAGATGTCATGGAGATAGAAGTAGAGAAAATTTTTAAAGATGTTTCAAGCTCGGCTGACAGAACTTTTTCTTTAAATCGTGACCTAGATGGTTCTGATGAACAAATTAATAGAAATATTGAGGAGATTTCTAATCTGCTCCAGAAAAAAATTGACTTGATTGTTAAAAAAGGAATGTTAGATACAAATGATAATATAGTTAAGTCAAGTCGTGTTGCTAAAATAGCTGTAGTTCTCATGGGTGTGCTGAGCGTAGTTTTAGGATTGGGTTTATTGACAATAATAGACAGAATGGTATCTGTTCCGATATCAAAGTTGAACCATGCAACTGATGAATTAAGTAAGGGCAATTTGAGCATCAATATTGATATTGACACTAAAGATGAAATTGGTGATTTAGCAGCTTCGTTTAATCAGATGACAAAGAACCTGCGCAATACGATTTATTCTAGGGATTGTGAGATCACTGAACGTGAGTGGGCTGAAGAAAAAGTCAGGGAGTCAAAGGAAGAGCTTGATGTTGTTATTAGGAATATTAACGATATTGTTTTCCAGCTCACACCTTTAGGCTTTTACAGGTATATTAATCCGCGCTCAAAAAAGATCTTGGGGTATGACCCGGGTGAGTTGATCGGTAAACACATAAAAGTTACAACACCATTAAATGATATTACAAAAGTTTCTGATGCTTTGATGCGGGTTCTTAAGGGAAGAGAGGTTTTTGGCTTAGAAATAAGACAGAAGCATAAAGAGGGAGAAGTCCTTTTTGTTGAGATTAACGCTGTTCCAATAAAAAAAGATGGTAAGGTCATTGCTATACAAGGGATAATGAGGGATGTAACTGACAGGAAAAAGGCTGAAGAGGTTGCTTTTCAAATGTTTGATGTTGCCGCAGATGGTATGAGGCTTATTGATAAGGATTTTAATATGTTGAGGGTTAATGACACTTTTCTTCATATGTCGGGTGTTAGCAAGGATAAGATAGAGAATGTGAAATGCTATGATTATTTTCAATGTGAATTTTGTGAAACAGAGCAATGCCCGATGTTTCAAATGTCCAGAAAAAAGAGAAGAATAGAATTGGAAGTTGTTTGCATGAAAGCGGACGGTAATGGTATTCCATGTATTTTAACAGCCACTCCTTTTATGAATGCTAGCGGTGAGTTTGTTGGTATTATTGAAGACTTTAAGGATATATCCGAGTATAAAAAGGCTGAAGAAAAGAGACTGGGGCTTGAATCTCAGTTAAGACAATCACAAAAATTAGAGTCAATTGGTACCATGGCCAATGGAATTGCCCATAGTTTGAATAATATTATTGGAGCTATTCGAGGTTATGCTGATATGGCTATGGAAAATCAGCCCAAAGATACAAAAATAAGAAATTATATTGAACACATTATTAAAGGGACTAAAGACGCAAAAGAACTCTCAAGTCAGATGCTTATCTTTAGCAGGAAAGAAATAACGGATCTAAGAGAAGTGCAGCTTCAACATTACATTGAAGAAGCAGTTAATTTTGTTGAAGCAGCTATGACATCTCCTGTTAAAGTTGTTAGAAATATTAATGAAAAATGTGGAAGTGTTTTAGCTGATCCTAATCAAATCCAGCAGGTTGTTATGAATCTTTGTATGAATGCGTATCAAGCAATGAGTGAAAAGGGCGGCGGGGTTCTTGAGATCGTTTATGATGAGTTTAGAATAGATCAAGAGTTTGCTGAAAAATATGCAAATTTATATGAGGGAAAGTATGCAAAATTATCGATAATTGATACAGGAAGCGGTATTGATGAAATGACTATGGTGAGGATGTTTGAGCCATTTTTTACGACTAAAAAAGTTGGAGAGGGAAGTGGCTTGGGTCTTTCTGTTGTTCATGGTATAGTTAGAGAACATAATGGAGAGATTATTGTAAATAGTGAAAAAGACAAGGGCACATGTTTTGATGTTTATCTGCCGTTGGCATAAATTGGACTTAATATAAAAGGGGGTGTTTTATGGCGAGAATTCTTGTAATTGACGATCATGATGAGTTTCAGAGCATGCTATGTGAGCTGCTCAGAAAAGCTGGTCATGAAGTAACAGGTGCATCTGATGGGAACGAGGGAATATTGTTGGGTAAAAAATTGAATTTGGATTTAGTCATTACTGATATCATTATGCCCAATAAAGAGGGAATGGAAACAATTATAGAATTTAAGAAGTTGCTTCCGAATTTGCCAATTATTGCTATCTCCGGAGGAGGCAGAGGGGATCCTCAGAATTATTTAAAGGGGACAAGGCTGTTGTCTAATGTGAAGTACACTTTTGCAAAACCATTAGAGACAGATAAATTGTTGCAGGCAATAGATGATTTGGTCGGAAAAGAATTATGACCTTATTTTTCAGGTAGTGTTTTCTGCTTTTGCATTGCAATAAAATGAATGTTGACTTATATTATTTGTTAATCATTCAGCTTTTGATAAAAGTTATTAATCCTATTCGTTTTTATTTTAATATTCTGGCAAAGAATTTTTGTATAAAATAATAATGGCTACTTGAGATTAAGTTATGGATTTTAAAGGTTTATTAAAAGAACAGATAGCGAAGCGTTTTGGGTTAAAAGATAATATTCCTGACAAATTAATGCCTTTTATTGAAGAGGTTGATAGCTTGTATGGGCAGATGGCGAAGGAGCATACAGGTAAAGATGCGCAGATCCAAGAATTAAACAAAGAGATAGAAGCTTTGAAGCTGCAATTAGAAAGATATACGATTTCTTCGCTTGGATCCGAAGAAGGTTTATGGGATTGGAATTTTGACACTAATGAGATTTATTATTCAAAGAACTGGAAGAAGATCATTGGCTATGAAGATGATGATATCACGGGGACGCCTGATGAATGGTTCGCAAAGATACATCTTAATGATGTTGATCGGGTAAAAAAAGTTTTTTCAGTTAATAAGAAAAATCCAAATTCTACAGTCAGCACCACTTATCAAATCCTGCATTCTGATGGAGAATATCGTTGGGTTACAACAAAAGGAACCTTCCTTGATAATAAGGATGGAAGAATCAACAGGATCGTTGGATCCCATAAGGATATTACGCTTCAGAAAGTAGCGGAGCATCAATTGCTTCATGATGCGCTTCACGACAATCTTACCGGCTTAGCTAATAGAGCTTTATTTTTTGATAGATTGACTTTTTTCATTGAACGTGCAAAGAGAGTAAAAGACTATAAATATGCAGTTGTATTTATGGATTTGGATAGATTCAAGGTCATTAATGATAGTTTAGGCCATTTATTTGGAGATCAACTGCTTATTCAAATAGCCGAGATTTTGAAAAAGAATATGAGAGGTAACGACACAATTGCTCGATTAGGAGGAGATGAGTTTACTATCCTTTTAGATAATGTTGAGGATATTGGAGATGCAATACGGTTTTCAAAACGTATTCAAAGAGAGATAACAACATCATTTAATATTAAAGGCCATGATGTTTTTGTGACAGCAAGTATTGGCATTGCAATAAGTACGCCAGAAATAAAGAGGCCGGAAGAGATATTGAGAAATGCAGATATATCAATGTATCAAGCAAAAGCAAAGGGAAGATCCAGGCACGAAGTATATCGACCCGAAATGCATACGACGGCCTTAAATCTCTTTTATCTGGAAAAAGATTTAAGAAATGCAATTGACAATAAAGAATTTGAACTATATTTTCAGCCGATCATTTCGTCAGAAAGTGGAAAAATTGTACGATTGGAATCATTGATCAGATGGAATCATCCTGAAAGAGGGCTTGTTAATCCATTGTCATTTATACCGCTGGCTGAGGAAACGGGTATGATTATAGATATTGGCGAGTGGGTGTTGAAACAATCTTGTGTCGAGAGCAAGAAGTGGCAGGATTTATTTAATATTGATATTGGGGTTTCTGTCAATTTTTCTGCAAGACAGTTTCAATTTCAGAATATTGCTAAATTGATCCAAAAAGTATCAAAAGATACAAATATTAATCTTCATAATTTGGAGATAGAGATCACTGAAACAACGGCAATGAAGAATATTGATTATAGCGTTAAAGTTCTAAATGAGTTGAAGTTATTGGGTCTAAAAATTTCAATTGATGATTTCGGGATCGGATATTCTTCTTTAAGCTGTATAAATATTTTGCCGATAGATTCAATTAAGATTGATCGTACGTTCACAAGGAATATTGGAGGTGACACAAAGAACGTAATAATTGTAGAGAATCTTATATCAATGGCCCATAATCTTAATTTAAAGGTTGTGGCAGAAGGAGTAGAAACTCCGGAACAGCTTCAATTCTTAATGGAAAAGAAGTGCGATGAATTGCAGGGATACTTGTTTAGTAAGCCATTGTCGCGTGAAAAGATGTATGAATTTATTGAAAAACAAAACAATGGATATGATCTCAAGGCTTACTATAAATAGTCTTAAAATCTCATATGAAAGTATTTCTTTTAATTAAGATGGTTTTTTCTTGAGAGATAATTGTACGTGGATCAATTCTTTGCGAAGAAAGCGGAAATTGAAAAAGATTTAAGTGTTGTCGGTTCTTTCCTCTATAGCTCTTTCAACAACTCCTAAAACCTCTCCATTGTCAAATGGTTTGTACAGATAGTATACGTGTCCGCCAGATGCGACAAAATTCTTTTCGGTGTCTCTGATAGAATCATCTAATGACCCAGTCATTAAAACGAGGATCGCTCCTGTCCCAAATTTGGCAATCTCTTTACAGGTTTCAACTCCATTTAGCCCTGGCATAACGTAATCAATAAGGACAACATCATATTTGTTTTCTTGAGCAAGTTGTATCGCTTCCTTGCCTGATTCAACGCAGGTCACTTCATAATCGGCCTCTTCAAGTTCTTTCTTGATAACTCTAAGAATAATTGTACAATCATCAACGATTAATATTTTTCCTTTGTTCATTTTTTTCCCCTGTTCATCATATTTGTTCTTTAAAAGCTGTTTTTTACTCAAATAAATATTTATAAAACTGTTAGCGAGTATTAACTTGTTTGACAATCTAAATATAATCTTAACACATCATTAAATTTAATGCTATTGCATTAATGATAAAATTTATATTGTTTGCTCAAAGGTCTCAGTTGCTAAAATCGGAAAGGCTATAATAAATTTTGTCCCGAAGCCGACTTCGCTTTCAATGAAAATTTTGCCGTTATGCTTATCAATAATGCCATTAGAAACTGCAAGGCCAAGGCCAGTGCCTCTTCCGATCTCTTTTGTTGTAAAGAAAGGGTCGAATATTTTGACCAGATGCTCTTTCTTTATGCCACTGCCCGTATCTGCAATTTCAAGCAGAACATTTTTTCCGCTGGAAGATACTTTTGTGGTGATTGTGATCTCTCCGCCATCAGGCATCGCATCTTTAGCATTCGAGATCAAATTGACCACTACCTGCTGAATCTTTCCTTTATCGCCATTGATAAATGGTAGAAATGGGTCAAGGTATTTATTAACTTTGATTTTGGCTTTTATCAATTGGTATAAAATAAAGTTCAAAGACGAGTCTACGGCATCATTTATATTTAGTTTTGTTAGTTTTAACTTTGAGTCGCGCGAGAAGCTTAAGAGATCAGTTACAATCGCTGCTATATGTTCACAGGCAGATATCATATCAAGATAATCAAGGTAATCTTCTGACTCCTTATTAAGCTTCTTCTTTCTTAGCCTAAGGAGCGTTAGGACACCGGCTAATGGATTATTGATCTCATGGGCAACCCCGGAGGCCAGCATTCCAAGGCTGGATAGCTTTTCCGATTGTATTAATTTGTTTTGGGTTTTCTTGATTTCCATTGCCATTTTTCGAAAAGAATCTGCAAGGTCGCCAATTTCGTCGGATCTGTTGATAGGGATTTCAACATCGTATTCACCAGCTCCAATTTTTGCAGTTAATTTTGATAGTCTTGCTATTGGTTCGGCAAGTCTTTTTCCAATCAAAAAAGCTAAGATCACTCCTAAAAGAGCAGAAGAAAGGGCTACTATGTGTATAGTGACAACATTATGGCTCAAGCCTATTTTTCTAAAAAAGGTGTGGTCCTCTTTTATCGAGGAGATGTCTTTTCTCATTTTTTCCAAAGAAAAGCCTACTCGGATACCTCCAATAATTTTATTGTCATAAAAAATAGGGTTTGAAGCATCTATTATTTCGTTCGAGTACTGTATCAGCATTTTGTTTGATTCAATAGCGTTTCTGCTTATTCTATCCGCAAGGACATTTCCTTTTAAAAAAGCATCATTTTTGTACCCGCTTTCAATTATCTTTCCCTTATTGTCATAAATGTAAGAATATTCTATTTCGGGAAAGGCCGAAGTTGATTCTAAAATAGAGCGCATTTCCTCAAAGTCGGAATTATAAAGAGGATTTTTCAATGCGATCCCTAAATAAGTAACAAGCATTTGAGCTTTTTGTTTAACTTGGTATAAATACTTTTCTTCAAAAGAACGTGCACTAGTTTCCTTTATTTGATTTAAAGTGGTATTAAATTGAAGAAAAGATGTGTAGGATAAGACACTGACAGTGGAGAATGTAACTGCAATAATAGTTAATGCATATCGGCTACCCAGAGGGATTTTAAAAAGCTTTTTTTGAGCCATGAGTTCTATATAGTTTATAACATTAGTTAATAATATTTTTATATGCACTCATATTGTTACATTTAATAACCAAAATTTGCAAGTAAAGAATTTACTTTATTGCAAGTAGTGTGCTTATGGCAAGGTTGTTATTTGTGATAAAATTGTTGTTGATAGAATATTGCATGATATATATAATGTTTCTATGTTATTGCTGTGTAAAGACATAAAAATTTAATTGGCGATCCTTGGGAAGGATTGCCTTTTTTTATTTGAGAGGAGATAAAAGATAATGTTCAATTTAAAAAAGTTTTTTCAGTTATTGTTGATCATTTTTTTGATGGCTGCAGCACCAAAGGATTTATTTGCAGGTTCAATTAAAGGAAAGTTGCAGGAGAGGCTTAATGAAGAAAGCAATATACAATATGAGCCATATTATATGGACAGTAATGCGTCTAGACAGCAAAGAGCTGAAATGCCGATGACTAATGCTGTTGCAGCAAGAAATAGGGTGGATCAAAGTGCTCAGGTCATGAATATGGTTGCTGAAGAATTAATAGCTCCTAATGATCCATATCAGCCTGTCTTATCACCATTTGCTATTTACAACATGAATTACACGGCAGAACTTGATGAAAATGTTGTTACAGTTAAAGGAAAAGTGATCTTTGAGATTTTCAAGAAAGAAGGATGGACCCAATTGCCTATTGTTAATAATAGTGTAGGCTTGATCGATGTTAGGGTGAATAAAGGTAAATCATTTGTAGTTAATCAGAATGGTCAATACTATCTTATGATAGACAAGCCGGGTCGATATAATTTAGATGTTGAATATTTAATTAAAGCAAAACGTGAAAGGGAATTCGGACCGGGCAATTTTATAGTAGATGTAATGCCAGCCCCAATCTCACAATTTGAATTCATTATACCAGAGCAAAATGTTCAGGTATTCATAGAGCCGGCAATTAAAGTTGAGCTATCAAAAGAGGCAGACAAGACCATAGCTTGGGCGGTTATGCCTAATACCAGCACGATCTCTGTCAGATGGACAAAGGCGTTGACAAGGGAAGAAATCGTTCCCATAAAATTAGAGCCAAAGGCCTATGTTACGACGTCTACTAATTCTTCTGTTGGCGGTGGCGTAATAAGCAGCCAGTCAATTTTGAACTATTCTATTTTACAGTCTGAGATATCTTCATTTAGAGTAGCTTTGGCTGAAGATGTTAGCGTGCTTGATGTCAGATGCAATGACCTGCGTGATTGGAAAATAGTTAAGAAAGATGGCATGCAGGTCCTCGAAGTATTCTTGAATTTTGGGATAAAGGGAAACGTGCAATTAACTATTACATATGAAAGAGCAATAGGGGAAGGCTCTCAAATTGTTCAAATGCCCTGGGTGAGAGCTTTGGATGTTGAACGTGAAAATGGTTTCTATGGAGTCGCCGCAAGTACTAATGTTGAGTTGGCCGTAAAAAGTTCAGACAAGGTTACAGAGATAGATACCAAACAGCTTCCAGCAGAAATCTGGAGAAGTTCAGCCAATCCTATATTATTGGCATTTAAATATCTCAATCACCCTTTTGATATTAATATTGAAGTTACCCGCCATGAAGAGTTGCCTGTTCTTATTGCGGCAATAGATTCAGCTGATCATGTTACTTTGTATACAAATGAAGGGAAGATCCTTACAAAAGTGACTTATTTGGTAAGAAATAATGTAAAACAGTTCTTAAGAATAAATCTTCCAAAAGATGCTGTTATCTGGAGTGCTTTTGTTTCAGGTGAGCCGGTGAAACCTGCCAAAGATAAAAGCGGCCACATTATGATACCATTAAAGAAGTCTCAGCAAAGCGGGCAGAACCTGACACAGGTCCCGGTTCAGATCGTTTATCTGGATAAGAGCCCTAAAATGGGGATGTTCGGTAAGTTAAAGATCCAATTACCAAAAGTTGATGTTCCTATCAATCAATTTAACTGGTCTATCTTTATGCCTGATGAATATTCTTATTTTAATTTTGACGGGGATATTAAGAAGGTTGAAAATGTTTATAGAAGGCAAAGAAGAAGTAATATTCCAATTGTGGGAGAGTATCTTGCAAGAGGTGTTCAGGGGCGTATGAGATCTTCTGCAGACCAGATCGGTGATCAATTCTCGCCAATGCAACAAAGGATGGAAATTCAAAGAGAATTTGAAGATATATCCACAAATGTGGCCAAAGGAATATTGCCAATTCAAATTGATGTGCCTCAAGAAGGAAAGCTTTTGCAGTTTTCAAAGCTTCTTGTTGTTGAAGGTGAGAGCCCTTGGATGAGCGCTAGCTATACAGCAGTCATTGAAAAGGCAAAAAAACCGATTAAGGTGATCATCTGGGGATTGGCTGTTCTGTTATCGTTTTTAGTTATTAAAAAACACGGTAAGAAAAAGAAGGAAAAAGTTAATTAGTAAGCAATATATATTAATGACAAGAAGCCAGGAAGTCTTATAAGTTATTGGTAATAAATGGTTTATCGATAACAATGGGGTTCCTGGTTTTTTATTATTACTATTCTTAATCTTATTTAGAGGCTTTACTTGTTATTATTTGTTTAGTATTTTATACTTAAATAGATCTTTCTAATACTAATAAACTTATTGAGATTTTTATGTTTAGCAAAGCTATAAAAAAAGTTATAGTATCGTTAATGGTTTTTGCATTTTTAGGGGCGCAAGTTTTTCCACTTTGTCCCGTAGATGCTAATGCCCAGAGTGCGCTTGTTTTGCCTTCAGCCGGAGCTATGATCCAAACAAGCCCTCCATTCAGTCCCGCAGTGATCCAAGGCATTACTTTATATCCAGAAAATCCTCTAAAGTTTGATTTTATAATTGATAAAGGTGATACCTATTTTGAATCAGAAGAATTTCAGGATGAAGCTAATAGGCTTATCAATTATTTTATGGCGTCACTGACTGTTCCTGAAGATGAGATGTGGGTCAATCTTTCACCATATGAGAAAGATAGGATTATTGCCGATGGTTTAATTCAAACGGAGCTAGGACGTGATATGCTTGCGCAGGATTATTTATTGAAACAGATAACAGCTTCTTTTATGCATCCTGATGGAAGTGTCGGGGCTGAATTCTGGAAGAAAATATATGAAAAGGCACAAGCCCTTTATGGGACGACAGAAATGCCTGTTAATACCTTTAATAAAGTTTGGATCGTTCCTGAAGAGGCGGTTGTTTATGTGCATGGAACAAGCGCTTTTGTTGTTGAGAGCCACCTGAAAGTCATGTTAGAAGGTGATTATATGGCTCTTGACAATAATTCGTTCAATAAAAAAATAGGAACGGACCAAATAGAAAAGAGAGATGTCGAAAAGATCAGTGATGTTTCATCTGCTATTGTCCGGGATGTAATCCTTCCAGAGCTTGAAAAAGAAGTCAATGAAGGAGAGAACTTTGCTACTCTTCGCCAGATGTTCAATTCGATGATACTTGCAACATGGTATAAGCAGAATCTGAAAAATAGCTTGTTTGGAGAAGCATATATTAACAGGAATAAAGTTTCTGGAATTGACCTTGCAGAGCGGGGCGTTAAGGAAAAGATATATGACCAGTATGTAGAAGCTTTTAAAAAGGGAGTTTATGATTTCGTAAGGGAAGAATATGATGATGCTACTCAAGAGATAATTCCTAGAAAGTATTTTTCAGGTGGGATTGTCGGACAGAAATCTGTAAAAGATACTTCTATGTTGGGAGACAATGACAAAATAGGATCATTGTTGGATGGTGAAAATAAAGAGAAAGTTACAGTTGAGATAAAAGTTGGCGATAGAGATGTAAGTGATGCTACGAGAGCCTCTGATGCAGTTGTTTCAGACAATAGAGAGGAGTATCCACTTAGAGTTGAGGGGGATACCGGAGATTATACTTATTCTTTATCATTTGTTAATCCTAAAAGAAGAAGACCGACAATGGTTCCAAATGCGATAGAGGTAAACAGAAAGCTTACCAGAAAAGAATTGGATGAATATAATGAACTTTCTTCCGAAGAAAAAGCAAAAAGAAGAGTTGATAGCGGCATAGAGAAGGTTGATATTGATTTGAGAAGAATCATTCATGAGAAATTTGAGGGATTTTTAACCAGGACTGATTATGTTCAGAATGTTCTTGGAGATATTGACTCTGACGTATATTTTCAAGATATAAAACATATAGACATAGAGTTTATTAGATTATCAGAGAGAGTAGTTTTCAATGTAAAAATATACACTAAAGATGGAGGATCTGAGCCTAGTGAGGAGTTTATAGCTAAGGTAGTAAGGAAAAGAAATCAGCTTGAAGCGGGCGAGAACGAATTTGAATTTGAGCAGATTGCAGATCAGCAGGTGGAAGCTTTTGAAAAACTTAAAAGTAGAGGAGTAAGATTTGTCCCAAGGTATGCAAAAACTGTTGATGGTGTTTATTATGAGGAGGTTATTAGGGGAAAATCAATTTTGCAATATGCTGCAAGTGAAGGGTTGACAACTGAAGAGATTGAAGAGATTGCATATACGTGGCTGACTATTTGGAGGCATGTTAAGGATTCTTCGGATCCTACTTCGTCTGATCCCAAAATGCTTGACCTGAATCCTGGCAATATCATGATAAGGGAAGGGGAAGACCTTCTTGACAGTCATGTTGTTATTGATATATTTAGCACCTCAAAGGGTAGTTATAATCCCAAGAGCCTGGTTAGAGATTTGTTGAGGTTTTATGTCTACGGCGGTAATCCTGCAGTGACAGTCAAATCAAAAAAGTCAAATGATATTGAGCCTGTACTCGAGGGTATTTATAGAGGGCTTGATTATGACAGGGCGCAAACGATAAAGTTCCTTACGAGCATAACTCATTCGCCTGTTGTGCCTTTTAGGCAGTGGAGCGGGAAGGGGCAGGACCCAAGGATCAGTGATCTTGAGTTTTATGCAGTGATTGAACAGTTTTTAAAAAGGGAATTTGGTTATCAAGAAACTACAACTGCTCTTGAAAGATATAACAATATAGAAAATTTTAAAGGGAATCAAAGAAAGGAGCGCGCTATTGCAAATATGAGAGCAAGAGCAGAGAATGCGACAGGGGAAAATTCAAGAAATTCATCAGATAGTATTGCGGCTCGCGGAACAGAATCTCCTACAGCAAACCCTGGTGGTATCGACCTTGATGCTGATAATATGAACTTAAAAGTTGAAGGGAATATGTTCAATTTTCAATTGCCTGATGATTTTGAGGGCATTGATATTAATGCAGAAGGATTTTTGCCTGTCATAATAAATATCTCACCAATTATCGATATGCCGCTTCTTCTTGGAGTTGCAGAAGATGAGGAATACCAGCCGCAGTTAAGTTATTCATTAAATTGACCTAATACAACATAATCTAAGATTGAAATAATGAAAAAAATTATTGTTCATTTTTTTGAAAAATAATAAATTTTTAGGTTATAATCGATATTATACTAATTTATACTATTAATATTAAATTGGGAGGATTTTTATGAAAAGGTTTATTTGCTTACTGATAATTATGTTATGTTTTATATCGGTTGCTTTTGCATCAATTGTTGTTCTTGAAACCGGGCAGACAATCGATGGAGAGATAACAGAAAGAAATGATGATCATATAAAAATAAATTATGAGGGGATTGAGGTAACTTTTTATTTAGATGAAATAAGCACTATTGATAATGTTGCTGTTGAAGTGCCAGAGGCTGAAGATTATAGTGAAACAGATTCTCAAGCATATGCCGAGATTGAGCCTGAGCAAGAAGATTATTCAGCGTTTGTTGATGCGCCTGTGCAGGATAATCTGGTTGAACAGGTTGAACAGGTTGATTCAGGATCATATTTTTCAGGTGAAAAAAGCGGCCAGGTCTCACAGGCTTTAAGTAGCAGTTCCAGAGCCTCAACGGATAATGTTTTTGGTGCTCAACAAGGTTTTGGGGCACAGAAAACTATGTCTTTAAGTGAGAAGTTGGCTCAAAGAGGTATGGGGCAAGGTGAAATTCCAAGGGCAGCTTTGGGTGCCGTGTTGGCACCTTTCATGATTGTAATGATGTTTTTATTGCTTATACTTGCAGCTAACTGGAGAATATATTCAAAGGCTGGTTATCCAGGATGGGCCTCTATTGTGCCAATTTATAATATTTACATATTGGTGAAAATAGCCGGAAAGCCGGTCTGGTGGATGCTTTTGATGTTTATCCCGATCGTTTCGATCGTTATTTTTATTGTAATCAATATCGGTATTGCGCAGAATTTTGGTAAAGGGATTGGATACGGATTAGGATTAACGTTTTTGCCTTTGATCTTTGTTCCTTTGCTAGGCTTTGGCAATGCGCAATATATATCTAATCAGAAGGTTGGCAATCCTCTGGCTGACATTGCTGTCTAAGTTGTTACAGTTCCGGGAAGGTTATGTCTGAAAATACAAAGAGAGGAATTGATGGGGAAGAATAGAAAGCTTTTACTTGTGATTGTTTTTGTTTTGTTCGGATTGACGACAGGTATTATTTCTGCGAACGAAAAGGCCCAGACAGTAGCTTCGCAACAAGAGTCAAAAAAATTCAGTGTTCTTACGATCGAGAATTTTATCGCGCTTGCTGCGACCAACGACACGGTTTTTGAGTCTATCTTGATCGATGAGCTTGCTCTTAAATATAAGAAAGACCTTAAGCTTCCGGCAAAGGACCTGGTTTTTTCAGTTAAGAATGAATATGATATGTTCTTAAGTAAGGACAAGGAAGACCCAAGTTCTACAGTGTCACTTAGTAAACTTTTTCCGAATACCGGCACAAGCCTGACCGCAGGTTATCAATCTACTCCATCGTTCACATCAACAACAAATTCATCAGAGTTTACGTTCACAATTTCTCAACCTATCGCTGAAAATGCTTTCGGCAAATCCACCAGGCTTTATGATCAGATATTAGGGATTGAGATCGATGTTGCAAAACACCAGATAATTGAGGCATATGAGGATTATATGGCTACGATCATAGGAGTTTATTATGATTGGTATGAGGCATATACTAACTTAATGATAGGCCAGTCTTCATATCAGGAAAATTTAAAATTGCTGGAAAATACCAAAGAGCGGGAGAAAAGCAAGATAGCCCTACCTATTGATGTAAATAAGGTCAATATTCAAGTGCTTGCTAAAAAAGAAAAGCTGAGTAATTTAACAGGAGCTTATGACAAGGCTCTTAATATTATGGTAACAGCTATTCGCTATGAAGGATCTGAGCCCTTAATACCACAAGAGCCTTTTATTTATAGCGGCAAGGAAATTGAATTCTCTTCAGAATATAACGATTTTGTGGAGAATAGCAGAACATATCAAGTTCTGCGTTTATTGGAGGATAAAAGTTCTTTTGAAGTGGATAAGAACGCTAATGAGCTGTTGCCTTCTATTAATCTTCTTGTGGGTTATGAAGTTAATGGTGATGATTTTGGTATTAAAAATGAGGACAATATGGTTTATGCAGGTATTTCAATGGACTGGCCAATTGGAGAGCAGATTGAGAGGGCTGAATATGAAACTTCAAAAGTCACGCTTAGTAAAACGCGTTTAACAAAAAAAAATGCACATTTTCAGCTTCAAACTGACCTTAAGAACCTGCATCGTCAGATTATAAGGGAAAAGGAAATCATTGGGATAATTGACCAAAAGATAGAGCTTGCAGAAGCGGTTTTAGCCGACGAGACCGAGAACTATTCTTTTGGGAAGGTGACCCTTAATGATTTTATCCAGGCAGTTAATGTTTTGGATGACAATCGTTTTAGTGAAATACAACATTCTGTAGAAAAGAGAAAGCTTATAGTTGAATGGCTGAGGCTTACTGATCAGCTTATCAGAAAAGATTCAATTGTAAGAGAGGATTCAAGATGAAGTATATACTATCAATTGATCAGGGGACGACGGGAAGCAGGGCTATCCTTTATGATAAGAAAGGCATGATCAAAGCTAGTTCTTACAAAGAGTTCAGACAGATCTTTCCAAAGCCTGGGTGGGTTGAGCATGACCCTATAGAAATATGGCAAAGCGTTAAAAGCTCGATACAAAATGTTTTGAAAAAGGTCTCTTCCTCAGATATTGAAGCTATCGGTATTACGAATCAAAGAGAGACTACGGTTGTTTGGGATAAGGATACAGGCAAGCCTATATATAATGCAATATGCTGGCAGTGCAGGAGGACTTCGTTAAGATGTGATAAATTGAAAAATAAAAAGGGTGAAGTTAAATTGTTTAGGGATCTAACGGGGCTTCCTATCGACGCCTACTTCTCAGCAACAAAAATTGAATGGATCTTGAAGAATGTTAAAGGTGCTTTAGCAAAAGCGCGATCAGGAAAACTGCTTTTTGGTACGACGGATTCATGGGTCTTATGGAATTTGACTAAGGGTAAGGTTCATGCAACAGATTACACTAATGCCTCGAGAACCATGATCTTTAACATTGATAAACTAAAATGGGATGATGTGCTGCTTAAGAGGTTTAATATCCCAAAACAGATGCTGCCATCTGTTAAACAATCCTCCGGCGTGTTTGGTTATACTGAAAAAACAGGTAAGTTGAAAAAAGGTATACCGATCTGTGGCCTTGCTGGAGACCAGCAGGCTGCTCTTTTCGGTCAGGCATGTTTTTTACCGGGCACTATGAAGAATACTTATGGAACAGGGGCATTTGTTCTTCTTAACACCGGAGAGAAAAGAGCTCATTCTAAGTTTGGCCTTATTACAACGCTAGGTTGCGGCCCAAAAGGTGAGCCCGTTTATGTTTTAGAGGGGGCAATATTTATTGCCGGAGCAGCTATCCAGTGGCTTCGAGATGGGATTAAAATTATTTCGAATCCAAGTGAAACAATGAAAATGGCTAAGTCATTAAATTCGAATGAGGGTGTTTATCTGGTTCCAGCTTTTGTTGGGCTGGGGGCTCCGTATTGGGATCAGAACTCGCGCGGGATAATACTTGGATTGACAAGAGGGACAAAAAGGGAAAATATTGTTCGCGCGGCTTTAGAGGCGATGTGTTATCAGACTAAAGATGTTATTGAGGCTATGCAGAAAGATTCCGGTTTGAGGATCAAAAGCCTGAAGGTTGACGGTGGCGCTGTTGCAAACGAGTTTTTGTGCCAGTTCCAGGCGGATATTGCTGGCATTGATATTGTCAGGCCCAAGACAATTGAAACCACTTCTTTGGGGGCTGCCTATTTAGCCGGCCTTGCTGTAGGTTATTGGAAGAACACTCAAGAGATCGGCAAATGCTGGATGCAAGATAAGAAGTTTTCTCCCAAAATGCAAAAGAAAGACATTCAAAAATATTATTCTGAATGGAAAAATGCTATTTCAAAAACACTTTCTTGTAATAAATGACAAATAAAAATTACGATATTATTATTATTGGCGGAGGGGTTGTGGGCTGCTCAATAGCTCGTGAACTCTCAAAATATGATTTGAAGATCGCTCTTCTTGAAAAAGAAGTTGAACTTGCTTTTGGGGTTTCAAAATCTAATAGCGGTATAATCCATCCCGGAACACAGGCCAAGTCGGATTCACTAAAGGGGAGGCTGTGTGTAGAGGGTAACAAATTAATAAGAAAGATCGCAAAAGAATTAGGAATAGATTTTCAGGAGGTTGGCGAGCTTATTGTTGCGTTCAGTGAAAAAGATATTGCTAAGCTTAAAGCGATAAAGGCAGAGGCACAGAAGCTTGGTGTTGAGAATATGCGAATTGTTGGCCGGCGCTGGCTAAAGGTGAACGAGCCGAACTTGAGCAAGGATGTTGTTGCCGCATTGTTCATTCCGAGCGCCGGTATAATCAGCCCTTACAGAATGACCTATGATCTTAGCGAGAATGCAGCAAAGAATGGAGTTGAAATATTCACTAATAATGAAGTTAATGATATTGTTTTTAAAAAGAAGAATTCCTTTGAAATAAAGACCGCTAAGCGTGTATTTAAAACGAGGTATGTTGTTAATGCTGCTGGTTTATTCGCTGATAAGATCTCAGGGATGGTGGGCATAAATGATTTTAAAATAACACCGCGTAAGGGGCAGGAGTTTTTGCTTGATAAGAAAAGAGAGAATGTTGTAAATCATATTATTTTCCCGCTACCGACAAAAACATCAAAAGGCGTTTTGGTCATTAAAACTTCCGACGGGAATCCAATGGTGGGCCCGACAGCCCGGGATGTAGATGACAAGGAAGACCTTTCAACAACAGATGATGGCCTTAAAGAGGTCCTATCTTCGGTTAAGCAAATGGTCCCATCAATAAATGAAAGTGACATTATTGCATATTTTTCCGGGTTAAGGCCGGTTGCCGGAGATGATTTTATTATCAGGCATGAATCAAGTGTGCCTGGATTTGTTAATGTGGCTGGTATTCAGTCGCCAGGATTAACAGCAGCTCCGGCTATAGCTAAAATGGTTTGTTCGGTTTTGCAGAATAACGGATTAACGCTTTTAAGGAAAAAAGATTTTAAAAGATACCGAGCGCAAACGGCGCATCTTTTTAAAATAAGCAAAGCCAAGGCCAAGAAGCTTATTAAAGAGCATGAAGGTTACGGAGATATAGTCTGCAGATGCGAGATGGTATCCCGCAAGGAAATAGAAGAGGCGATAGATAGAGGAGCAACCACACTTGACGGAATTAAATTCAGAACAAGGGCGCAGGCAGGAAGATGCCATGGCGGGTTTTGCACGACAAGGATATTAAAAATACTTTCAGAGAAACTTAATGTGCCGATAACTTCGGTAACTAAAAGAGGAAAAGGGTCTTTGATAGTAAAAGGTAAAAGAGCTTAATGAAAGAACGTGAACTTGTAATAGTCGGAGGAGGGCCTGCTGCAATGGCGGCGGCTATTTCTGCACATGAACGAGGGGTCAGGGATATTCTGCTTCTTGAGAGAGACCAGTTCCTTGGCGGAATATTGAACCAGTGTATTCACACTGGCTTTGGCCTTAACTATTTTAAAGAATTGCTCTCTGGTCCGGAATATGCCCATAGATTTATTGAAAAGATCAAGGGGATCAAGGATATCGAGATATCATTGCAGTCGTTTGTCACTCATTTAAACAGCGATAAAGAATTAATATATTTAAGGCCTGGAGAAATGAAAGAGGTCCGTGCCAGAGCTATTATTATGGCAACTGGCTGCAGGGAAAGGACAAGAGAGATGATACATGTCGCAGGCACGAGGCCGGCGGGTATCTTTTCAGCAGGACTTGCCCAAAAACTTATAAATTCTGAGGGGCTTCTTCCGGGACAAGAAATAGTTGTGGTCGGATCTGGGGACATCGGACTTATCATGGCCCGCAGGTTCACTCTTGAAGGCGCAAAGGTCAAGGCCGTGATCGAGATACAAAAGGAAACTAAGGGATTGGTCAGGAACGTTGTCCAATGCCTGAATGATTTTAATATACCTCTTTATTTGAGCCATAAGATATCCAGGATTTATGGAAAAGACAGGGTTGAAAAAGTTGATGTGATCGCGGTTGATGATAACTTCAATGAAGTTGATAATTCAAAATTTGAAATTGAATGTGATACGGTTTTGATCTCAGCAGGACTTATACCTGAAAATGAATTAATTGAAATGGCGCAGGTAAAAATGGACAAGAGGACTAATACCCCTATATCTGAAAAAACCAATAAGACGTCTATCGAAGGGCTTTTTGTGTGCGGTAATGCTTTTAAGATCTATGACCTCGTGGATTCAGTAACAAGAGATAGTATTGCTGCCGGAGAAATGGCAGCGGAATACTTGGGATATAAAAAATGAAAAAAGAGATCATATGCATAGAGTGTCCTAACGGCTGTGTCTTATCGCTTGAGATCAAAGACGGGGAGATCGTTAATTTGGAAGGTAATAAATGCGATAAGGGAAAAGTATATGCTGTGAGCGAGATCGAGAATCCTGTCAGGGTCTTAACGACCACTGTTATGTCAGAAGGGTTATCTGTTCTCATGGTGCCTGTAAAGACAAGGGAGCCTATTCCCAAAAGCGAGCTGCTAAATGCCATGGAAAAGATAAGAAAGATAAAAGTTAAAAGGTCTGTCGAAGCAGGAGAAGTGATTGTGAGGAATTTTATGGGTTTGGGAGTTGATCTTGTTGCAACGCGCAGCGTTAGCTGATAGGGGCGATAGGGTATTTTTATGTATTTACTGATCGAAGAAATAATAGTATTGCTTTTTATATTGATATCTGTTCCTGCTTTTGTTTATGCTCTTGGAAAATTGACTAAGAGAAAGCTGTTCAATAAAAAATGGATCGTTCTGCTTTATGCTCTGATTTTTTATATATTTTTTATGAACGCTGAGAAAATCATGCGCAACATCAAGGATGATTATAAATTAATAATACCAGGTTTTAAAAGTGAATTATTGGAAAAGGAGTAAAAATGGATTTTAAAGAGTATCAGCAAAAATGTCTTAATACTTGGTTTGGTGAACAAAAGCTGCTTAGGGCATTTTTTGGAGTTGCCGGAGAAGCCGGCGAACTTTCAGAAAAGATAAAAAAACACCTTAGAGGGGATTATGACCTCGAGGAATTAAAGAACAGGTCAGAAAAAGAAATAGGGGATACTTTGTATTATTTGGCTGTCACTGCGCATGAGCTTGGGCTGGACCTTGGACAGATTGCAGAGAATAATATTGCTAAGCTTGCTAAAAGGAATATAGAAGGTAAAATTAAGGGAGATGGAGATAACCGGTAATTAACAGAGCATATTGTAAAGATGGGTTTTCTTAAGGGATGTCTCCAGGCTAAATAAGATCTAGACAATATCTAAAGGGTTCTTATCATGCTAGAAAATGTAAAAAAAATAGTAGGAGAAAGATTGATCAAGTCAGGTATTGTTGATCAAGATCAATACCTCTTAGCGCTGGAGAGACAAAAGGACACGGGTGTTTGCTTAAAACAGATTTTGGTCGACCTTGGATATATTTCAGAAGCCGAGCTTGCGGATTATAAGTGGGCATCCTTCAATATTCCTTTTATGGAAGATGTCCTAGATAAAGTAGTAGACCCTCAAATCATTCAGATGATACCCGAAGCCATTTGTAGAAATAATAATGTTATGCCCTTATTTAAGGTAATGGATGTACTTATAATCGCTATGCTAAATCCTTTAGATAAGAGCTTAATTGATGATCTTAAAATGGTAACAGGATGCCAAATTGACGGTGTTCTGGTAAAAAAAGAAGAGCTTGTTAAGTCTATAGATATGTTTTATGGAAAAGCTGACGGGTCAAGTAAGATAGTTAAAAGAATGGTTGATGATGAGGAAGAATTATTTTTGATAAATGAGAACAAAGAGACCGAATCTTCTTTGAAGACAACAACTACTCTTGATGCCCCGGTCATTAGAATTGTTAATGCAATTATAAGCCAGGCGATCAAAAAAGGCGCAAGCGAAATTCATTTTGACCCTGATGAAGATATCTTGAGGGTAAAATATCGTATTGATGGCGTATTAAGAGATGCAATGATCACTACTAGGAGCCTGCAGCCTTCAATAATATCAAGGATTAAAATTATGGCTTCATTTGATATTTCAGTCAAAAGAACGCCACAGGAAGGCAAGTTCAAAGTTAATTCATATAATAAAGATTTTGATGTGCGTGTTCTCACTGTTCCTGCGATCTATGGGGAGAAGATTGTTATGAGATTGTTAGATCAGATAAGCATAAAACTTGGATTAAAGGATTTAGGTTTTACTAAGGAATGTTATGAAAAATTTACTGAATTGATAAAGAGCCCGTATGGGATCATTTTTGTAACTGGCCCCACAGGCAGTGGAAAGACAACGACACTTTATCTTGCATTGCAGGAGATTCATTCTTATAAGCGCAATATCATCACAATTGAAGACCCTATTGAATGTGTTCTTGACGGAATAGACCAGATAGAGGTAAACGCGAAGGCAGGAGAGACCTTTGCCGAGAATCTAACTTCTGTTTTGGAGCAGGAGCCTGATGTGATTATGGTTGGAGAGATAAGCGACCTTGAGACGGCTGACATTGCCGTGAGGGCAGCATTAACAAATCATTTAGTGTTCAGCACTCTTTCTTCAAGAGATACTCCCGGTGCGATAGCTCGTATGATTGATATTGGCATACAGCCTTATTTAGTTACTTCCTCAATTATTTGCATTCTTACCCAGAGATTGGTTAGGGTTATTTGTCTTGATTGCAGGGAGAAGTATATTATGTCAGAAAGCGAGTTTAAGGAATCTGGATTAGTGGGCCAGAAAGGAGAATATACTTTCTTCAAAGGTGCTGGCTGCAGTCAATGTTCAGGCTCGGGGTATCGTGGTAAGACAGGGATCTTTGAGCTTATGATCATTGATAAGGAATTAAGGGGTTTGATACAGTCTGGAAAATCAGCTGAGATGATTATGTATGCCGCTCGCAGAGCAGGCATGAAAACATTATGGGAGGATGGCATAGAGAAAGTTAAAAAGGGTATAACAACCTTTGAAGAACTTAAAAGAACAATTTAGTGAATGATGAGTAATTTGTTTGTTTTTTGATCCTATATAAAGAATTATACGGATATGTATTTCAGCCAGACAGTCCTGTTTCTTGGGCCGTCAAATTCCATGAAAAATATTCCTTGCCAGGTGCCTAAAAGAACTTGTCCGTTCTCAACGATAAAATTATAGGAGAAATTCATCAAGCTGGCTTTAATATGGGCATCGGAATTACCTTCAATGTGAGCAAAACCAAAATCTTGGGGGATTTTTTTATTAAGGAAAGCAATAATGTCTTTTTTGACATCCGGATCGGCATTTTCGTTTACTGTTATGCCTGCAGTGGTATGCGGAGAGAAGACTGTTAAGATCCCTGAGGAATAACCGTTCTTCGCAATGTATTGCTGGATTTGAGGGGTGATATCAATTATTTGTTCTCTTTGTCTTGAGGATATCTTTAGTATTTCCATTTTTGGCTTTTGCCTTTCATTGTGATAGATATTAAGGACTGAAGACAGGATGATTATACTAGTTTGAGAAAAGGGTAGCAAATTGTATTTGGATCTAATAATATTTTTAAAAGAGAATGATAAGATTGTTAAATAAACTGTTTGTTTCAATTTGTGTTTTTGCAATACGAATGTATCAAAAGGTTATTGCACCCTATTTTCCTTCTCAATGCAGGTTTCAGCCAAGCTGCTCAAGATATATGGAAGATTCTTTAAATAGGTTCGGGTTCTTTAAGGGTTTATACTTGGGAATAAAAAGGATATTGCGCTGTAATCCCAGGGGCAAACATGGATATGACCCGGTGCCGATGAAAGAAGATGGCCTTAAGGACGAAAAGGACAAATAGTTTGTGTCTAGGTCAATGGATTTTGAAATTTAGATAAAATATTTTTCATAGGACAAGAAAGAAAGTTAGGAGAAATGATGGAAGGCTGGGCATATTTACAATACAGAATCAATCCTGTTTTCGTCTCGATCGGGCCTGTAAGTATTCACTGGTATGGGATAATGTACTTGATAGCTTTTTTTCTTACATATTATTTGGTTAAGTACAGGATCAAAGCTGAGAAATTAAATTATTCAAAAGATTTGATATATGATTTTATGACGCAGGCAATCTTAGGCGCGGTTTTAGGCGGAAGATTGGGGTATGTGCTGTTTTATAATTTGGGATATTTTATGCAACATCCTCTTGAGATAGTTTCTCCTTTTGATCTTTCGGATGGGATCAGATTTGTTGGTATATATGGGATGTCTTATCACGGGGGATTGTTGGGAGTCGCAGCTGTTTTTGCTCTTTTTTGCAAAAAAAGGAAACTGGACCTATTTAGGTTCGTTGACCTTATTGTCCCGGCTTTTCCATTGGGCTATATGTTTGGAAGGATAGGGAACTTTATTAATGGTGAGTTGTTTGGGCGGGCCACGGATGTTGCTTGGGGCATGTATTTTAAGAGCGATATGCTTGATCAGTTGCGTCATCCTTCACAGCTTTATGAAGCATTCTTTGAAGGATTGTTGTTGTTTGCGGTTCTTTGGTATTTAAGAACAAGATCAAAGTTTGAAGGTTTTTTGTTCTCGGTATATTTGATCGGTTATGGAGTTGTAAGGTTTTTTATAGAATATTTTCGTGAGCCTGATGCGCATTTGGGGTTTATTGTAGGCTCTTTTTCTATGGGGCAGCTCTTGTGCCTTGTGATGATAGCTGCAGGTATAATAGTTCTTTCCTTAAAAAATAAAAAGTCCGTTAACTGTAAGTGACATTTAGAATGGGATCAATCTAATGAATAGAAGTGTATTAATAGTAGTGCTTGTTCTGGCTACTTTCTTTTTTTATTCTTCTGCTTTAGATAATGGTTTTACTAATTGGGATGATCCAAAATATCTAACACAGAATAAAAGAGTGCAGGTCCTATCTTTTGAAAGTATTGCAGACCTGTTTACCCGAACAAAGATAGGTTATCATCACTATATCCCCTTAACATTGTTGTCTTTTGCTATAGAAAATCATTTCTTTGGGCTTGATCCAAAGATCTTTATCTTGAACAATATTTTGCTTCATTGTGTAAATGTGCTCTTGGTTCTATGGTTTGTGTTTCTTTTATTGAAGCGGTTCGATATTGCATTTATGACCGCTGCGCTATTTGCAGTACATCCGGTGCACGTTGAATCGGTTGCGTGGATAGTTGAAAGAAAGGATGTTCTTTATACGCTTTTTTATTTAGGTTCAATTATCAGTTTTATTTATTCTGCAAAAAGAGAGCAGAAAAAGAACAGTTTTTATTCGCTTTCTTTATTATTATTTTTGTTTTCATTGTTCTCAAAGCCTGCAGCAGTGACGCTGCCTATAGTGCTTTTGCTGATAGATCTTTATTTTCATGGGGATATCTATGTTTTTGACTGGAAGAAGATGGCTGGCGCCTTGTTCAATAAGATACCTTTTTTTATACTTTCCGGAATATTTGTTTTTATTGCTTTTGGGCAGCAAAAGCCGGGTTTATTTGATATTTATTCTCGATTGGAGCATATCATGATAGGCAGCTATGGTTTCATGTTTTATGTTGTAAAGCTGATTATGCCGTCGGGTCTGTCTTGTTTTTATCCTGTTCCCGCAAAAATAAATAATAGTTTGCCGATTTTATTTAGTATTGCTCCGGCAGTATTAATCGCGGCAGTATTTTCCTTGGCCTTTGTTTTTAGAAAGAAAAGGGAGCTATTGTTCGGCTTATTGTTTTATTGCGTGACGATATCTTTAGTGACATTTTTTGGGGCGTCTACGGCTTTGGCGTCAGATAGATATACTTATGTTCCTTCTATCGGGGTATTTCTGATAGCTTCTTATCTTGTTTGTCATTTGGTGAGTCATGAATCAATAAAAAATATGGCTGTCAGGCTTTCTTTGAAGTTCTTGATATCTTGTTTTTTTGTAGTGCTTGCAATCATGACTTTTGACAGGTGCAAAATTTGGGAAAATGGTATTACGCTTTGGAGCGATGTTATATCAAAATATGACAATGTTATAGAAGCTTATGTGAATAGAGGCAATGAATATGGCAGGAACAAGGAATATGACCTGGCTTTGGAAGATTACAAAAAGGCGCTAGAGCTTGAACCTAGTAATCTTACTGCACTAACCAGTCGTGGTTATTTGTTTTATTTGATGGGCTTTTATGATAGGGCCATTGATGATTATACTAAGGCAATTTCAGCTTATCCCCAATATGTTCCCGCATATCTAAATAGGTCGCTAGCCTATGAAAGAATTGGAGAATTTAGAGGTGCGGTTGATGACCTTATGAAGGCAAGAATGATTGATCCGAATGTCTCTATTGAGCGTCTTAATGATTTGAAGAAAATAAAATAATAAAAGATTACCTTGGTGCAAGAAATTGACAACTATGTTAGAATGAATTTAATTTCCTGTAATAAGAATATTGGCATGCCTTATTTAAAATTTCAAAAAAAGGAGTGAAGTATTATGTCTAGAAAAAGTAAAATGTTTATAGGTTTACTGGTCATGGTTTTTTTGGCTGGATTTTGGGCCGTTGGGGCTATGGCTCAGAAAGATGCCGGTAAAGATCTCAAGCCGTATATCAATAATGTGGAAGAGGCTAAAGGCGGGATGACAGTATTTCAGATGATGAAGGCTGGTGGTTTTATCATGATCATCCTAGCCGCGATCTCTGTAGTTGCGGTTGCTTTTATAGTTTATAACTTCAGGGTATTGAAGATAGAGAACTTAGTGCCGGCCAAATTCACTGATGATCTTATCACGATGCTTGAAGAAGGCGAAGGCAAGCGTGCATATGCGTTGTGTCAGACGCAAGACAATATTGTCTCGAATATCGTTGTCGCTGGTTTAGAGAAGCGTGATAAAGGCGATGTTTTTGCTAAAGAAGCTATTGAGGCGGTTGCACGTCAGGAAGTTGGCGCATTGTGGCAAAATATCAGTTATTTGGCAGATATCGCTACTGTGGCGCCATTAATAGGTTTGCTTGGAACAGTTTTGGGTATGATACAGGCTTTTAATGTTATTGCCTTTCAGACAGCTGTCGTCAAACCTATACTTTTGGCTGGCGGTGTTTCAAAGGCCATGGTTACAACTGCCGGGGGCTTGATAGTTGCAATTCCTGCTATGCTTTTTTATTCATATTTTAAGGGAAAAGTCATCGAAATATCCAACCTCGTAGAAAGTTATTCGACTGATATAACTAAACTTATCCAGGAATTAAAAAAGGGAAAATAGAAAATGGCTAATTTAAATGTTTCAGAATATCAAAAACAAGGGCCGGTTATTCAGATGGCACCGCTTATCGATATTATTTTCTTAACATTAGTCTTTTTTATGACGCTTTCTGTCTTTAGTCAGCTTGAATCAGAGCTGAATATCAGTGTGCCTAAATCAAAAGAGTCAAAAGAGACGGTCAGGAGTCCGGGCGAGGTGATTATTAATATTACCAAAGAAGGCAAGGTCATTGTTAACCAGAAGGTTCTTACTACTGAAGGGCTTGAAGAAATGTTGATGAAGGTTTCCTCTCTTTTTCCGGATCAGCCTGTTATCATTAGGGCGGATGAAAAAACATATCATAAATATGTGGTTGGTGTTCTTGATGCTTGTGCCCAGGCAGAAATATGGAATATTTCATTCTCAGCGACTAAAGAAGAAATGTAATAATTGTTTGATATTTTGAATATAAAAATGATGAATTGTTATAGAAAAGTTGTATGCGCGGCTTTGTTTTGTGGATTATTATTTTGCAGTGATAGTGTCTTTTCACAAGAAGAAGTGCAGATCAAAGAGGAACAATCTGAAGAGAAAGAGGCTCTTTCTAAAGATATTGAGCAGCTTGATTTTGCTAATGGCCTTTTTGAAAGAGGTCTCTTCAAAATGGCAGATAAGGAATATGAGAAGTTTATAAAATTATATCCTGAAAGTAGCCTGCGGATCGAAGCTTATTACGGGGCGCCGGAAAGTCTTTTCTTTGATCAGTCTTACAAAAAAGCTATAGAGAAATTTAAACGGTACAGGGAGTTTTTCCCTGATGATAATAAGAACAATCTTGCTGTTTTAAGGATCGGCCAGTCATATTATCTGGTAGGTAATTTAGATGAGGCGATTGCTACTTTTCATTCTGTGGATGATTCAAAGCTTACCGACAATTTTAAACAGACCCTTTATTATTATCTTGGGAAGGCTTATCGGGACAAAGGAGACAAGTCAAGAAGTATTGAAAGTTATAAAAAGGCAACACAGGTTCCCAACGATAGTAAATATGTCACTCAGTCATATTTCGATATGGGTGATATCTATGGCGAGGACAGTAAGTTTGGTGAAGCTATCGAAGTTTATAGTAAAGCCTATGACTCTGCAGTTTTAGACAAATCAAAAGTGCAGGCGCTTTTTAAGAAAGGCGAGATGAGCTTTCTTTCAAAGGACTATGAGGCTTCTATCTCTACTTTTGGTAATATTGTTGGACAGTTTCCGGATGATGATTTAGCAAAAGAGGCTTTTTCCAATCTCGTTTCTTCTCTATACAACGCATCTAAGTATGAAGAGATATTGATAGAATATAAAAAGCATTCTGATTTGGTAGCAAAGACCAATAATGCTAGCGGCATTATGCTAATGACGGCTCGAGCGTTTCTTCAGCTTGGTCTTTATGAAGAGGCGATCGGGCTTTTAGATGAAGCCTTATCCGACAAGGAGATTGAAAAGGAAAAGGAGCATCAGGCCGTTCTTGTAAAATCAGAGGCTTTAGTAAGAGCAGGGAGATACCAGGAAGCGATAGTCTTAATTAGGAGCAATCCATTTTTATTATCGGATAACGACAGCGAGATCCTTTTTTGGAGAGCTGAATCAGCTTATGGTTTGCAGCAATATGAGGATGCTTATGCACTTTATAAGCGCATAATAGAGGAATATCCTGGTTCTTTGTATTCAGATGACGCTTTGTATTCAATAGCATTTACAAAGAAGCTAATGGGCAATGAGCAGGAAGCTAAAGACCTTTTCCATAATTATTTTGAACAAGGCAAAAATGAAGGACGAAGGGAAGAGGCTTTATATAATGGAATATTGCTTAAGGTAAAGCTTGATCTTGCTGATGAGGTTATTGTCGACGGTGAGAATTATTTATTGAAGTATCCTAAAGGTGGCCAGACAGAGAAAGTGCTATATCTTTTAGGAACGCTTTATACTGAAAAAGAAGATAGGCAGAATGCGATCAGGATCCTAAAGCAATATGAAGTAGAGCAACAAGGTTCTAAAAGAATAAGAGATGTTTATTTTCTGCTTGCTCATAATTTTCAAATGAAAGAGGACCTAGAAGAAGCCTTGAAATATTATGAGATCTTAAGAGCGGATGGGAATAATGATGAATTGGTGTATCCTTCCTTGAAGAATTCGGCTTTGATATTCTCTAACATGAAGAAGATCGATGAGGCTGCTGAAAGTTTTGAGAGGATTATAAATGATTTTGAGAAAAATGATCTTGATACCGATGTTTATATCTGGCTTGCTCAGCAGCGCATGAAACAAAAGAAATACGATGATGTCCTGAATATTCTTGGGAGATCAAGCGGCAGCAAGGGAGCACAGGAAAAGCAGGGTATCATTGCTTATTATAATGCTGAGGCTTATAAGGAAAAGAGTGAGTTGGAAAAAGCAATAGAGAATTATGATATCGTTATTTCGCAAGAAGGTCTTGATGAATATAAAGGTGCTGCTCATATAGGTAAAGGCTTTAGCTTAAGAGAGCTAAAGGATCTTGATGCAGCGAAAAAGGAATTTGAGGCAGCTATTACAGAAAACCCTGATGATAACACTATAACGATGAAAGCAAGATTTGAGCTCGCAAGTACGGAAAGATTAAATGGCAATTTAGAGCAGGCATCAAAGATGTATTTGCTTGTAGGCGTTCTTTATGATGATCCAAAATACTGTTCGAGTGCATTGTATGCAGCTGGAGAGTTGTTTGAAGAAATGGGAAGCAAAAAAGAAGCTGTGAAAGTTTACAGCGAAGTTGTTGAGAAATATGTAGATAGTGAGTTTTATTCTAAAGCTCAGGAAAGGCTTAAGGCTTTAAGTGAAGGCTAAAAAGAGCATAGTTAGTTCAATATTTTTGTCTGTTTTGATCCATGCGGTCCTGTTGTCCGGTATTGCCGGTATAAAGGTTACGGCGGAGCATTCCCAGGAGGTAAGAGAGAAAAAAAAGAAATCCTTTGATGTTAAGGCCATCCAAAAAGATGTTGTTATAAAGAAGCCGGTCAGGAGAAAAGAGATCGTATATGTTGACTCCTTGAAATTTGAACAACCTGGTTTTACAAAAGCCATAAATAAGATGGTTGAAGATGAGCAAACTGTTAAGAAAGAAGATGATGTCGCAGAGAAAAAGCAAGATATTGATCTGGTTAATAAATTAAAAAGCCAGGCAATTGATGAGCTTAAAGAGAACGAAAAGAACAAGGTTGAGTTTAGGAAAAAGGCACAAAGAGACACGGCGGAGGATATTATTTCTGATGAAGAGCTTGATGTCGAACAGATGATAGCAGACCAAAAAGATTTTCTCAAACAGGAAGACATTCCTAAAGACTTCTACGAAAAAATGCCGGGATTTACACCTGAGAGAAGCACCGGTCTGGCAGGTTTGCAAAAGGGCGATTTCTTGTCTTCTTTGATCCAGGGACATTCACCAGTTATAAAAAGAGCAGCAAGCATTGAGGATATTCGAAAAGAACTTGTCTGGAGTTATTCTACATATCAGGACCCTGAGGATGGGCAAAAATACTTTAAGATAAGCATAGGTGCGACAAGAAGCAATGTCTCTTTGGTAAAGATACCCAAGGAGATCGTGTTCCTGATAGATTGTTCGATAAGTATTGAGCAGGACAGGTTAGAGGAGTTTAAAAAAGGTATTAGCTATTGCTTGAAGCATTTAAACGAAGAAGACAGATTTAATATCATGGCTTTTAAAGAGGTGACAACTAAATTCAAGAGTTCTTCTGTTAATCCAACTGAGCAAAATATTGAAGATGCCCTGGATTTTGTCGGCAATCTGAGAGCAGGCGAAAAGACAGATACATATAACGCTCTTTTTGAAAGTATTAATGTTAGGGATGCAATGACTCCGTCATATATCTTTCTTCTTAGCGATGGCCGTCCTACAAAAGGGGTTGTTAATTCCAGGAAAGTCATTAATAAGATATCGCAATTAAATAAGGGAAAGATATCTATTTTTGCTTTCAGCGGCGGCTTGAGAGTGAACAGATACCTTCTTGATTTTATTTCCTACAAGAACAGAGGCTGGGCACAATATGCAAACAGAGGCCAATATATAGGCCAAAATTTAGCAAGCATGTACGAGAAGATAAAGGAGCCTTTGCTTATTGGCTTGCGATATTATGTTAATGGTTTAGATCAGGAGGAGATTTTTCCGAAGTTGCTGCCCGATTTCTTTAGGAATGTTGAGTTTACACTTTATGGTAAATACGAAGAAGAAAAAGAGTTCTCATTGCAGCTGTTAGGCGAGGCTTATGATGAACATAGCGAGTTTATTATAAATGGTATGCTTCAAGATGCTAAAAAAGGCGATAGGGTAATTGCAAGAAATTGGGCGTTCAATAAGATATATCATTTGATAGGTGAGCTTTCTGATGAAGGAGATAATACTGCTATCATAGCGGAAATAAAGGCTCTGTCAGATAAATTCGGAATTCAAACACCGTACTCAAACAGTATAATTAAATAGCGCCTTCCCGTATTTTTCGCATAATTGCATAATTTGGTGCATTCCCAAAATGTTCTCGTAAGAATGAAGAACAAGGGCTTTAGTCATAATAATTTGGAGGTAGCAAAGAGTGTCGATTACGATTATCTTCCTATTATTACTGTCATAGTGTGTCCCTAAATGTCATATTGACATAATGGTTATTAATAGTAGTATATAATCATTTATAATTGAGCATAAGCTCATAATTCAGAATACTATATAAAATCAATATTGATGAAAATCCGCAAAAGACTAATTATAATGATTTCTTTATTCGCTTCTCTGTTTTTTACCAGGAGTGTAAGTGCTTCTATTTCTTTAAGTATCAGTCCTGTTAGTGGTTCTAATAGTTTAAGATTCGGCAGGCTTGTAGCTTCTGAAGAAAATAATATAGAGGTTAGAATTAGAATAAGTTCAACAAACAGCGAACAATATCAGGTTTATCAAAGAATGATCGAGCCTTTGACAAACGAAAGAGGCCAGATGGCAGCAGTTGAGACCATCAAGTCTTATTCAATAATGGGGTCAAACTCTTCAGGAGCGCTTTATTTAGATACTATGGATAGCGTTTCCTCTGCCCAGCAATTAATTTATTCATCATCTACGACAGGAGCCAGTGATTCATTTACAGTTGTTTATGTTGCCGATGGAAGTAAGCTTGGATCAGCTGGGAATTATTTTGGCAAGATGGCCTTTACGGTCAGGTCAACAGGTGGCAGTTCTCAAGAAGTTGCTTATTTGAATGTCTTTATTGATTCTTTCGGAGAGGTCAAGGCAAGTATTGAAGAATCAAACGGCCGAGACTATATTCGGCTTGAATCAGGAGATGAACTTAATAAAGAAAAGTATTTAAAGGTCTCTTTTAGCGGGAATCCTGGTGCGCCTATAAGGATTTATCAGGAAGTTTATGTTTTTCCGCAAAATGAGTTATTTGACGAGATTAATGGGGATATAGTTCAGTTTTTTTCTTCAGGAGAGCCAAAAGGAGAAATTGAGAACCAGGTTCCAACTGATATAGATAGAAAGAAAACATTAGTTTATTCATCTAAAGAGGCGGAGGATTCTTTTTTTGTGAATTTTTTTATTGATGAAGCAAAGGTTGATATGCAAAAAGCAGGTAATTACAAAGGAAAAATTCAATATACTGTTGAGTCTGAAAGCATTGCCAAAGAGTTCTCTTTTGACATAGAAATAGAAATAAAACCGGTCTTTAATATGGAAGTAACATTGCCTCCGGGAGGGATGAGTTTTGAAAAAATTCTTCCAATGAGCCCCCCGAAGGTTAATGAAGTGGAAGTAAGCGTTAGATCAAATCTAGGTAAACCTTATGTGGTGGTTCAAGATGTGCTTTCTCCTCTTACGAATACAAAAGGGGATGTCTTTGATGGTAAGAATTTTGCCATTAAAGTTGAACTGCAGGAGAAACAAAAGGGTAAGGTTGTTTATGATGACTTTCAGCCGATCCCTGTAGAAGCAAACCCTATATTTTTTTCAGACAATAAAGGGTCTTCTTCAAAGATCAAGGTTTACTATCGTTTACGCCCATATGAAAATATGTCGGCAGGAGGCTATTCAACGAATATAGTTTATTCATTGGGAGAGATTTAACTGTTTGCCCGGATCGGCTATTCGAGGATTAAATCCGGTTAGAACGGTAATGCTGTAAGGGAAAAATATCATGGTTCAATAAAAACAAAAAAGGAGAGTAAAAAATGAAAAAATTAATTTTAACTTTAGCATTGGTTGTTGCAGTTGCTTTTATTGCAGCGCCTTTATATGCTGAAATTGTAGGCGAAGGCGTCGGGTTGCCATTTGTAGTTTCAGCAGATGTGCCATCCGCAACAACAGTTAGTATTACTGCGACCAAGATGCTAGGGGCAGATGATTCAGTGGTAGAGACTGATGTAACAGCCCTTAATTTTAATACTGGGGGAAAGTTGGTTTATAAGCCTGCTCTTGGTATTTTTCTTTCAGACTTCTACTATGCAATTGATGTTGGTGTCGGAGATGGTGTTGGTGCTGTAGCTTCTGTTACTACATCTTACACAGTAGGAGGTGCACCACAAGCGATAGGATTAGAAAAGAAAGCGACTGCCACATTTGTAAAAGCAGTGAGTTCTGGTTCAGAAGCAAATATCGGTCCAGGCAAGGTACTTTTAAGCTCTCTTATAGCTGGATCTACAGTTAATTCTTCTGCCTGGTCAGGTGGCTGGTTTAGGGTTTATGTCGGTATTTATGATGGCGGCGATGCGACTTTAAATGCAGACGGAGGAGTTCCTTTTACTGGTGCTGATGTAGTTGGTCAGTACACAGGAACACTTACACTTTCTGCAACTCTACAATAATAGTTGCTAATATTTAGACGAGTGGCGGATCAGGCTTTTCATAAAAAGAAAAGACTGATCTGCCAGTCTCTAGGGGTTTGGGGATATGAGAACAAAGATTTTTTATGTAGTTTTGTTATTGATGTTCGCGGGGTTTTTAATTACCTGTAATTCTTTCGCGCAGGTTATGATCGAGGATGGTAAGGTCGTTCTTAGTTTAAAGCCTGGACAGAGCATTATGAACGATTTAAATCTTTACAATACTACAGACAAGGCAGTAAAGATAAAAGTATATTGGGAAGATTTTGAATATCAGCCCCCGTTTGATGGGAGCAAGAAATTCCTTACAGCAGGGACGTCAAAGTATTCCTGTTCCAATTGGGTTAAATATTCCCCATTTGAACTGGAGTTTCCTCCTTTTGGAAAAAAGAAAGTCTCTTATGTAGTAAATCCCCCTGAAGACTTAAAAGGGGGGTATTATGGCGTTCTTTTTTTTGAAAATGCTCACGCTCAAACAGATTCAAGCACTGGTATAAATATTGTTTCAAGGGTCGGGAGCTTATTTTTTCTGGAGTCTGAGAATAAGGTCATAAAGGCGAGAATCGATAATTATTCAATTGCTGGCAATGTTCTTAAAAGCAATTTTACGAATGAAGGGGATGTGATAATAATCCCGGAAGGGGTTTTTTATATCCTGGATTCTAATAGTATTGTTGTTGATAGAGGCGATATTGCTAAAGTTTATCTGCCTCCAAAGGAAACAGCTGTTTATAGCTTTGGGTTCGCAGATAACCTGTCTTTTGGTAAATATACAATTGTTATGACAGTTGAGTTACCTGAAGGAGAAGTTCTCGTTAGAGAAGTAGATTTTGAAAAATCTTCAGATTCTACATTTAAGATCCTCAATATACGTGACTAATCTGCGTAATCTATCCCAAATATAATCCATAGGAACGAGTGTGTACAAAAAAAGAATTGTACAAATCTTTGTTTTATTGTTTATCGTGTTTTCTTCGTTTAGAGCTTTTGCGGCAGATTCTAACCAAGATTATTCGCGCACTTATAAACTGTATATGGACCTGGGTAAAAAAGCCATTGATTATAAAGAGTATGAGAATGCATACGAATTCTTTAAATATGCGAGTATTGTAGAGCCAGAGTCGCAGGAACCAATACAGTATTTGAATATTATAAAAAGATTACTAGAAGGGAATGTTGAGGCTGACAGAAAGCCTGTTTCAAAAGAAGCCACATCTAATGAACAGGAAGGGACTATTGAAGATCAATTGGGCGATTTTTCAAGGACAAAAAAGGCTGCTGTAAGTGAAGCTTTAGATGCGATAGAGTACGAGTTTTATGACGATACTAAGGAAAATGATAAGTTAAGGCAAGGAATCTCAAATGGCGAGGGTGAGATATCTGTGGAGAAAGAATTGCCTGACGGTAAGCGAATAGTTGAATTGCCTGACGAAGTCAAAAAGAAAAAGAAAGCAGTTGTCGAGAAAACGAATGGAATATTTGGTTTTGCAGAACCTCTTTATTTAAATGAGGAGGTGGAGAATAGCCAGCCAAATACCACGATAAGGCTTGAACTAAACCAATCGATCATTATTGAAGGTGAAAGCATAAAAAGATTGCTTGCAATAACTCCAGGATTTATTGAAGCCGAGATCGTTGGACAGGATCGGATCAAGGTCAGTGCTATTCGAATAGGTTCGACTTATTTGCACATATGGGATCAAAATAAACGTTGGACTTTTAATATTGAGGTAATATTCCCCATAAGAAAAGATTCAATAAGATCTAAAGAAGACCAGGAAGAGGAAAAGGGCGATCCGTTTAAATTTGCCTACTCTGCGGATTGGATTTCTTATTATGACGGGAATAGCATCCGATCTTTAGAAAGAAATCATTTGAATTATATTCAGTGGGCAGGCATTTATGGAGATACTCCCTACGGTAAAATGGATACCTCTGCTACTTTTAATATGTTTGATGAGTCAACCGAGGTTACCGGTTATGGAGTTGGCCTGACCAATGGAAAGATCGGTAATTTTAAAGATTTCACTATACGAGGGTTTGATACTTCAAAAGAATTCTCTGAGCTGACTTTGCCGGGAAAATCTTTTAGAGGTTTTATTTTGGATTCTTACGCTTTCGATCATAGGGTTGCTTATTCGTATATGCACGGAAGGGATAGATCGACATTTTCACGCGTATCGGCAGGAATCCTTGAGAAACAGGAATCATTTCTCGAAGGTTTTAAAGCGACATTATTTCCTGACCAGGAAAACAATGTCTCTTTTAACTTTGCAAGGGGATATGGGACAGCACGCTCAGAGCAGCTTAAAGACAGGGTTTTCTCTGTTCAGGGTCAAAGAAGAATAAAGGATGTTATGGTTAATACGGAATTAGCTTATGACGAAATGAACATTGCTTCGTTATATAATGTGAATTATACAAAAGACAAGTTTTCCTTAAATGCCAAATTAAGGAACATAGATAAGGATTTTACAACGATCACCGGATATGCTGGGGGAAGAGGCGAGATCGGGGGTACTTTATCAACAAGAATTCAACTTGATAATTCATCAGTAGCTTCATATTTGGATCTTTATGAAGACCGCTACCTTTCAAATCCCAATAAACCGGATGCACTGAATTTTGATTTTAATACATCTGTTGATACATCATTATCAAAAACAGACAGGATAATTAATTCGATATACTATGTGAACACCAGAGGGGAGATTTTTCCAAGGGAGGATCTGCGCCTGGTTTCTAACTATACAAAGCAAATTCCTGTTTGGAGCGGACGCCAGCTTACGGCATCTTTGAGAGGTGGTTATCAGAGAAGCCGACATGAATTCTCGACATCTTCTGAGTATGATAGCTTATATTTATCTTCAGGATTGAGCCTGATGCTTTTTAAGGGCTTTCGTTATTATATGAATTATCAATACAATATTGTTAAAGAAAAATCTACCGGTGAGATGGACGCTCCTACGGTGTTCAACGCAGGGTTAAATTATTCAAGATTGTTGTTTAATTCGATCTCTGGGCAAGCTTCGCTCTCGTATAGAAATGAGGAAAAGACGGAAGGGAACAACAGTTTTCTTGCAGGTACGGATAGCTTGGTTGGAAGTTTAGGGCTGACATATTCTCCATCTGACGATGTTGAATTATTTGTTGATGGAAGTTTAAGTAACACTTGGGCTGAGAATAATAACAACAGTGCCTTTAATGATGCATCGATAAGAGTGGGGGTAAGAACAAGCTGGGACTCACCATTTTTCTGGAATCCAAAGGGTATTGTGACAGGGCTTGTTTATAAAGATATTAATGGAAATCAGCAGCAGGATTCAGATGAAGCAGGGATTGCAGGAGTCGGTGTGAAAGTTGGCAAGCAAACAGTTTTTACTAATACTGCCGGCTTTTATGAAACAAAGATCAGGGCCCAGAAGGTCTTGGTTGGCATTGATATTAATACGATCCCAGAAGGATTTGTTTTTTCCACTAAAGCGTTTGAAAAAGTTGAGATCATTCCTAGAAAAAGACAAAAAGTTGATTTTGGTTTGACTGCTCAATCAGGCATATATGGCGTAGTTTATTGTGATAAGAACGGAAATAGCAAACCAGATGAAGGGGATGAGTTCGTTGCTAGAGCAAAAATTATATTAGATGATGATAATGAGATATATAGTGATCATGAGGGCACATTTTTCTTCAGGAACATTTTGCCGGGCAAGCATGATATCCGCATAGACATGAATTCTCTTCCTATAAAATACCTGCCGACAATTCAATTAAAGAAAAACATAGACCTTTCTGAAGGGACAACATATGTCTTTCATGTCCCTTTAAAGAAGACTGGGAAAAAAGAAGAGTAGGGGTTTTATTCTTCGGGTTTTTTTAATACGCTAAGATTGTTCCACCATAAGAAGTTAAAGATCATTGAAAAAGCCAAAAAGCTAAAAGAGAAAATAATATTACCTATGATGGTTGCTTTTGAACCATCCTTGATAAGTAATCCAATTCCGCCGATCAGGATAATTATTGAAGCAACTGTTCCGTAAGATGAAAAATATGTTTGCTGGGTCTCAATTCCGCAGTATGGGCACTTAAATTTCTGCATGAATGAGGGCACCGGGTCTTTGTATTGATCCTTTTTATATCCTTCGTAACTGGCTTTCCAAAAAGCAAAAAAACTTATTTTTCTTCTGCATTTGTAACAATGGGCCATATATCCTCCTATAAAAAAATGACAATCATATAGTATCATAATTGTCACTTTTTTAAATGCTTAGCTTTGATTATTTTAGAACACTTGTTCTCAAAATTAATGTCTGGTCGTTCCTTACAACAGCATATTCTTCGTACTCGATCCCATCATCTGTTTTTGGCTTTGCTTCTTCATCTGCAAAAATTTGAACATCTTTTACATTCAAACCAACTAT
The DNA here is from genome assembly GCA_001805965.1 of Omnitrophica WOR_2 bacterium RIFOXYA2_FULL_38_17. Classification (GTDB taxonomy): domain Bacteria; phylum Omnitrophota; class Gorgyraeia; order Zapsychrales; family Zapsychraceae; genus Zapsychrus_A; species Zapsychrus_A unditaenarius. The sequence goes on from MHHG01000072.1 coordinate 74,324, forward strand.
CGCAGGAATCGTAGCACTTAGTTCATAGCTTTTTGTTACGCTTTTTGCTGCTTCTGTTTGTCCAATGGATATAATGAACAATCCAACCGATACAAAAGCAATGATTAACTTTCTCATCTTTGAGCCCTCCTTTAGCCCCTATTTTGGGCATAAAAAAATCCCTTTTCAAAAGAGAGGGACCCAAAGAATATACAAAAATCACCAATAAGTGATTTAGGGCAACCAGACAGCCTTGTTCCAGAAAATATTCTGGAATGTAGGCTCACGGCTTTGTGTCCCACTCTTTCAAGTGGTTTACCAATAAAACCCTAAAGAACATTGTGCTGCTCAATACAGCTGAAGTATAACATATAAAAATTCATAAAAGCAAGTTGTGGCAAAAATAATTGGGACAATCTTGTTTGTGCAAATATGCTGCAAACTGTTCGAATTTATATATTTAGAGATTTGCTTGTTTGTCTAAATCGTCAGCTAATAATTGAATGGTTTTTATAGCAAGTTCAATTGAATTATCAATGGCTATTTTTACTTGCTCTGATGGTTTATCAAAGGGACTATTTGTTCCAAGAATATCTGTGGCATAAAAAAGCGCTATAGCTTTTCTGTTGATATGTTTAGCTGCATTAAAAAATGCAGAACATTCCATTTCTAGTGCTGAAATATTGTTCTCCAAAAAGAATTCTTTGTATTCGTTTTCCAGGAATATTGATCCGACAGATGCACACAGGACGGTTTCAATATTAGCAGGGGATATGCTAATAAGTTTTTCTAGTAGGTCATTATGGGCTTCTGTGAAGCGAGACTTGTCAATTTTGTAATTAAGTAATTGGGAGAAGCTTTCCAGCTCCAATGCTTTGACAGGGGAAACCAATGAACCAATCCTCAGGGTCTCAGTTTCAGAAACTAATCCGCATGAACCGAATAAAATAATATTGCTACAGTAGGTGTTCTTTAAATTTAATACAGCATCTCCTACAAAAGGTGCGCCTACATGGGTTTTTATCAGTGTAAGGTTATCACTATTAGCGCAGGAATAGGGAGTTCCATGAAATGTCTCATTGACCTTAAATGAGTCAAGCATTCCTTTTGTGAAAAAAGGCGTTAAAATGCACGTATTTTTCAGCTGATCTTCATTAAGCCCAAATAGTGTTTTGAATTCGCTCATTGTTGTTCTTTTATCAGATTTGATAAAAAATTTAAGTTTAATTATTTTGTGATAGAATTATAGCATTATAAAAATCAAATTGGAGGAAAAAAAGTATTATGAAATACTTTAATATTAAAGATACGGATCTGCAGATTTCCACTTTAGCCCTTGGTACATGGGTTTTTAGCGGCGATTGTTGGGGGGTAGTTAATGAACAAGAATGTATAGATACCGTTTCTGCTGCGATCGATCAAGGTATAAATTTGATAGATACGGCACCGATCTATGGTTATGGAGCCGCTGAAAGCCTTGTCGGCAAGGCGATAAAAGGAAGAAGGGATAAGGTGGTCGTTGCGACCAAATGCGGGCTTATCGGGATAGGGGCACATATCAAACATAATCTAAAACCGGGATCCATAAGGACTGAGGTCGAGGAGTCGCTTACAAGATTGCAGATAGAATGTATTGATATATACCAGTGCCATTGGCCTGATCCAAATACCCCTATTGAAGAAACACTTGAGTTTTTATGTAAATTACAGAAAGAGGGAAAAATAAAATATATCGGAGTTTCAAATTTTGATGAAAAGCTTTTAAAGCGGGCTTGTGATTTTACGAAAATAGTCACTCTGCAAAATCAGTATTCCTTGATTGAGCGGGGAATAGAAGAATACGTCCTGCCGATGTGCAGAAAGTTGAATTTGGGAGTTCTTACCTATGGGCCACTGGCCGGGGGCATATTGTCTGGTAAATATAAAAAGGAGCCGAATTTCAAGCCGGGAGATTCCAGGTCTTTTTTTTATAAATGCTATAAAGGCGAGGAATTCAACAAGACTAAAAAGAAGATTGATGAGCTTGAAAAGTTTAAGCGTCCTTTGAATCAATTAGCTGTTAATTGGGTGCGCCAGCAATCTGGAGTGGCATCAGTTATTACCGGGGCAAGGACCCCAGCGCAGATAATACAAAATGCAAAGTCATTCGAATGGGATTTGAGCGATGAAGAATTAATTGAGATAAGCCGAATAACAAAATGAGAGGCAGTTTTATTACTTATATGACTATTGATATAGAAGGATTTAGAAAACATATCGAGGAAAATTATTCTGAATTTGGTGTTAATAAGGTCCAGGAAATTCTTCGTCTTGTATTTGAAATATCAAAGAGAGAGCGGATTCCTTATGAGGATATATTTGATGCGGCTCCCGAAAATGGCAAAGAAGGGTCACACAGGTTTATGCACTTAAAACAGTACTTGCTCCAGAGGAGATTTCCAAGTTTTTCTAAAGAAGAAAGAAGAAAGCACGGACTGTTTAAAGACCTGAGCATTGAACCTGAATATAGAGCTTCAATCAAGAAAAGCGAAAGGATCATCCCGAAAAGATTTTTTATAGAAGAGGCTGTTTCGAAAACTGCTTTGGTTGACAGGCTGAGAAAAAAATTTAAAACCGCAGAGTTCGCGAGTATTTCAACTTATAAAGATCATGTGAAAAACAGGGTGTACAGTTTAAAGGATTTTAATAATAGATTGGATGAATTTTATATTGTACAGGAGAAGTATGATTTCTTTATAGAGTGTCCATGTTCAAATAATTCTGTGCCCTGTGGTTACAACACTATGAATTTGGGAATTGGCTGCGGATTTGATTGTGCTTATTGTTTTTTGCAGGGCTATATTAATTCTCCTGGTATTTTGATCCAGGCTAATATTGAGGATTATTTCGCGTGCTTTAAAAGAACAGGTAAAGATATCAGGGTTGGTACGGGACAATTTACGGATTCGCTGGTATTTGATCATATTACAGAATATTCACCTTTATTAGTCGAGTTTTTTAGGGGCTATCCTAAAAGTATTTTTGAATTCAAGACAAAGAGTGATAATGTTGATCTTTTGTTTACGGTAAAACCTTCTGAGAATATCATGGTTTCCTGGACGTTAAACCCTCAAATAATTATTGATAATGTTGAGTTCGGGACTAATTCGTTAGAAGAAAGATTGCAAGCCGCAGCCCGCTGTGTTGATTACGGATATAAAGTGGGTTTTCATTTTGATCCGATAATAGTTTATGACAAGTGGAAGGACGATTACGAGTGTGTCGTTAACAGGCTATTTGATCTGATTGATGATAAGAGAATTGGCTGGATAAGTTTAGGAGCTTTAAGAATGACGGCTAAGTTAAAGCAGGTTATTGAGAACCGTTTTCCGCAGACAAATATTCTGGATGGGGAGTTTTTGATAGGGTATGATGAAAAATTGCGTTATAGCCAAAGGCAAAGAGATATTATTTATTCGACAATGAAGAGTTTTATTCGAGCAAAAAGTAAAAGTGTGCATTTGTATTTATGCATGGAGGATCAAGGTCTTTGTTCGGCATGCGACATAAATACTGGGGATATGCAGAAAGTATAGTCAATAATATTAAGCAATTAGGAGGGAAAAATGATAATTATCAATGAACAGGATGTAAGGTATGATTCCCTGAGGATAATCGGCCAGAAAATGATGGTTGCTGCCCGCACTGCTCCCAAGGGAAAAGGGATTGACAACATTGAGATAGCCTTAGTGGAGAAGGATTCTATTAAAGTTATTTCAGATAAGCTCAAAGAGCTTGGTGAAGAATATGATATGGCTGGTTTCAAGAGAGATGCAGAGAACATATTGTTGGCAGATGTTATGCTGCTTTTAGGAACCAGAAAGAAGTCATTAGGTTTAAAGAAATGCGGAATGTGTGGTTTTGAGAACTGTGGAGAGAAAGATAAGCATGTTGATATTCCGTGTGTTTTTAATACCGGCGATCTGGGAATTGCTATTGGGTCGGCTGTCAGTGTTGCTGCTGATAACCGGGTTGACAGTAGGGTTATGTATTCTGTAGGCCAAGCTGTGCTGGAAATGGGATTATTCCCAGAAGATGTTTCAGTAATTTACGCGATCCCAATCAGTGCTTCTGCAAAGAGCCCTTTTTTTGACAGAAAGTAGCCTGAAGTCCGCTAATTGCTATAAGCTTGACATTAATAAAAGAAGTAAGTAATATACGATTCCAAGGAAAATACAAATTAAGCCATATAGCACAATAACAGTTTTTATATTATATTTAATAGACAGGGGGAAAGATGTATCGGGAACAGATAAAAGTATTGGATTGCACAATTCGTGATGGAGGCCTTATTAACAAGCATGATTTTGATGAGGCTTTTGTCAGGGAAGTTTACAGGTCTCTTTCTGAAGCAGGTGTTGATTATATGGAGATCGGTTATAAGAACTCTCCTTTGCTTTTTGACCCGAAAGAGTATGGCCCTTGGAAATTTTGTGATGATGAGGTGATCAAAAGGGTGATTGATGGTGTTGAGGTTGGTTCTAAAATAGCTGTTATGGCTGATATTGGAAGGGTCAACATGGATGCTATTAAAGAATGTGCTCAAAGTCCAGTCGACATGATCAGGGTGGCAACTTATGCTAAGGACATTGATAAGGCGATAGTTATGGTCAATGAATTTAATGAAAAGGGTTACGAAACTACAGTGAATATCATGGCTGTTTCAAGAGACCAGGGTCCTGAGCTGGATGAAGCCCTTCATCAATTAGAAGAAGAATGCAAGACAGATGTTGTTTATCTGGTAGATAGCTTTGGTGCTTTTTATCAGGAAAATATTGAACATCTTGTTAAGTATTACAAGTCGATACTAAAGACAAAAGAGATCGGTTTTCATGGACATAATAACCAGCAGCTGGCTTTTAGTAATACTATTGAGGCGATAATACAGGGGGCTAATTATATGGATGCAACAGTTTATGGAATAGGCCGGGCTGCGGGCAATTGCACGCTAGAGCTTCTTATTGGCTTTCTAAAGAATCCCAAATATGATATTAGGCCTATATTGGACCTGATTTCTAAAAAGTTTGTTCCGTTAAGGGAAAAAATTGAATGGGGCTATATTATTCCTTTTGCAATTGCAGGAATGATGAATGAGCATCCTCAGGCGGCTATGAATTTGCGTAATAGCGAAGACAAAGAGAACTACCGTGCTTTCTTCGAAAGCTTTACCAATATGGGCATTGAATAACTTTTGTGAAAGGTTAAAAATTATGAATATTGAAGAATTTAAAAAATTACCATTGATGGGAATAGTAAGAGGGGTAAAGGAAGAAGCAATTGGTCCTTTAGTTGAAGCTGTTGTCTCGTCAGGATTAAAAACTATTGAAATAACGATGAATACTCCAAAAGCAAGTTCTCTGATAAAAAAAATGATCGCCTGTGCTAATGGTAGGTTGTTTATTGGCGCCGGTACTGTCTTGACGCTGGATGAGCTTCACCTTGCATTAGATTCCGGTGCAACTTTTATTGTCTCGCCTATATTGGTGACAGATGTGGTTGAATATTGTGCAAAAAACAGTGTTCCTGTTTTTCCTGGAGCATTCACGCCCCAAGAGATTTATAATGCCTATAAGTCGGGTGCGACTATGGTAAAAGTTTTTCCATCTAGATATTTTGGCCCTCAATATATTGGAGAGATCAAAGGGCCTTTTAATAATATTGACCTTATGGCTTGTGGTGGAGTTAAGGCGAACAATGTAAAAGAGTTTTTCTCGCATGGTGCTTCAGCCGTGGCTTTTGGTGCTAGTATTTTGAAGAATGAATGGATGGAGGAAAAAGAGTTCTCTAGGATTGAAAGATGTATTAAAGAACTGATAGATGGTTATTACGGATAACTTTTCTTAAATTAATTGTTTATTTCAAAGGGCTGGTCTTTTATTAAACAGATCAGTCCTTTCTTGTTTTATGCAGGATATTGTTTAAACAAAAAGCTATAAGAATGATGTGCAAAGGTATTATGGGATTTGCATACCTGGGCAGGACAAAGAAAAGGGAATGCAATCCAATGAAGGGGCCCATTAGCAGCAGTATAGAAAGAATTGTTAAAGTGCTTTTTATATTGAAAGAAGTGAAATTAAAATATTTTCTGTTTATCCAGACATAGAAGATTGAAAATATGAAACTAAATAATGACATGAATGCCATTAAGAAAGTAAAAGAGTACATAAGTTTAGGCTTATGGTAGAGATTATCCAGCCATCTAGGATAAACAACAAACCCAATATTGTTAGGCGTTTCAAAGAAAAACATTTTTAGGGTCTCAACGGATGCGAACAGTATTTGATTGAAAGGGGTTTTTATAAGCTCCTTTTTAGCCAAGGTCATAAAATGTTTGTCTGTTTCACTGGTTGTAAGATCAAGATATTCAAGCCTTTGTTGCCCGGCGAAATTATCAGAAGCATGGTAAGACCAGAATCTGCATGAATCAGGATCGATCGTTTCCATGCAAAAGGCCTCTCCAACAACAAAGGCGTAAGCAGAGGCCAGGCTTTTTGAAGTTATCTTTTCACTTCTTCTTCTCAGATTTCCAAATAGAGCGAAAGACGCCCTATTAGTTAATGCGAAAGTTCCGTTATATTTTTTATTTGCGTATTTATATGAATTTAACGGAAGAAAGAATGTTGTAAGCAAACATAATATTATCAGGATATTCGACTGCCAAAGTAGTCTTTCCTTTTTTTGTATTCCTTTTATGGCAAATACCATGAAAGGGATAAAGAGAATAAACAGGCTTATTTCAAAAATACCTTTTGTGAAAGTCAATATTAAAAATAAGAGACCGAGCAATAAGCCGTTGAAGATCAAGCTCTTTGCAGAAGAACCATTGTCTTGCGTGTAGGAATGAATGCTTTTCCAGACATTTGAGCATTGGATAACTGTCGCAATAACAAATGGAAGAATTGCGATCTCTGAGAATAAACAAAGATAGGTGTTGATCAGAGCTGGTGAAAATCCTATGTAAAGGACTGCAAGGGATACAAGAAAAGGCTTTACTTTTAATGTTCTTAGCAGTTTATATGATAATAGTTGCGTAGCAAAAAGGAATAATAATTGTTGGCCTTTTTGTATAGTTATAAAGGAAAAATGAGTAGTATCTGCAATTCTTAATGAAATTGAGATTAAAAATGGATAAAATGGCTCTCTTTGGGGGCCTCGAGATATATATTCTATCCAGCCTTTATTGGCGATCAATTCTCCTAATTCTTTGTATCCAAGCGCATCTTGGATAATAAGCATCTGAGAGATTAGGAATAAATATATCCAGTAGAGGATCGATAAGATAAAAGCAAAGAGCACTAATTTTGATATTTTATTCGAAGATCCTTCGTTATTAATAGTCATATATTGTTTTACTTTTTATCTGATATGATCAAAAGCCTGGGCTTATTTTTAAATAATTATAGCATTATCAAAATTTATTGGTATAAATATAATTATAAAAAACGTCAAATTTGAGTTATAAATACAAAAAATATAAGGTTGTAATGTTTAGAAAGTTATTTTTTAAAAAACGATATATTGTTTCAATTCTTCTGATAGTCGTTATTTTACTGATTGTTTCAACCGATAAGAGCCTTAAGAAGGTTCTTTTGAATAATCCTGTTGCCAAGCATATTATTGATGAAGGAACAAATGCAATATACAGGATGCAGGGCATTACATTAAGTTTTGAAGCTCCGGAATCCTATGAGTTTTTGAGCAATGCTATTGAGAAAGGTACTAAGCCCGATAAGGCTGGTCTTGGTGGATATATAGCTTATTACAAAAAGGCTGCTGAGTTTTATCCGAACATTGCTGAATTGCAGGCAATGTTAGGTTTTTGCTATTATTACGAAGGGAAGAAAAAGGAAGCGCTTGACCATTATATAAACGCTGTCAGGCTTGAGCCAAATTATTTCTGGAATAACTATAATCTGGCGGTGTTGTACTTACAAAATAAGGATCCGCAGAAAGCTATTGAATATCTGTCAAAAGCGGTTTCTGTGGATATTGACTATTCATTGAAAGTAACTTTGGCTTCTAGCGTTTATAGGAACATTTGGTCTCGAATGAAAGATCCTAAAAGCAGAGTGATAAATGGGCTGAGGTCTGGTTATTCCAAGGCTTTTTATATGTCGGGCCTGTTGTTAAAGTCCAGTGGAAGGGAAGAAGACGCAATAAAGGCTTTGAAGATGGCAGTTGTTTCAGCTGGGGAAAAAGATTATTCTTTTTTAAAGGACGTTGAAGTCGATGTGACAGCTTTTTAGGCATTAAAAGGAAAGATTTATATGGGTATTAATATTTTTAGCATATTTCGTCAGAATTTAAGTTGTATGAGTACGACATTTAAGACTATTCGCAGGAATTTGGCAGGGAAGAAATTTGAGTCTGAGGTATACGAATTAAATCGATTCATCAAAGAAGGTTCAGTTTGTGTTGATGTTGGTGCTGCATACGGAAGGTATGCCTTTCATATTTCAAAATTGGTTGGAAAAAAAGGTAAAGTATATTGTTTTGAGCCTGGTGATTACAGCTATAAAGTGTTATCGGCTGTTGTTAAATATCATAAAATGAATAATGTTGTTAAGGTCAAAAAGGCACTGTCTGACAGTAAGGGTATTGAAAAGCTGATCATTCCTATTAAAGAGAGGGGACAAATAGGCCCTTCTTTGGCGCGGCTTGGAGATGCGGCAGATTCTGACGAAATATCCCAGGATAATGTAGAGGTTACTACTTTAGATGATTTTTGTGTAGAAAATGGTGTTCAAAAAGTGGCATTTATTAAATGTGATGTGGAAGGTGCAGAAGTTAAGTTCTTTAAAGGGGCAGAGAAAGTTATAGATCGGGACAAGCCTGTTATATTATGTGAGGTTGAAGGGGAACATCTTATTAAATTTGGATCAACTCCAGAGCAGTTTTATGATTCTTTTATCAAAAAAGGTTATAAAATCTTTATTCTAAGAGATAAGAAGTTCATAAAGGTGGAATCAATGAACGAAAATCATAACTACTTCTTTATTCATTCTTCGTCTGAAGCAATTAATATGTTAAAAAATGCTGGTTGACGTAATTGTTTTTGTATTTATAATGTATTGCATGCGATACATTAATAAAGATTAACTCTATATTTATAGTGTATAAGTTCAATACGGAAGATTCGGGGATTTTTTAGAAATAATAGAAAGGAAGATCATGGAAAAGAAACAAGTAACAATTGATGGAAATGAAGCAGCGGCCTATGTCGCGCACAAAGTGAGTGAAGTTATTGCTATTTATCCTATAACTCCTTCATCAAATATGGGTGAATGGGCAGATGCCTGGTCCGCAGAAGGCCAAGTAAATATATGGGGAACAGTTCCTCTTGTTCAGGAAATGCAGAGCGAAGGAGGAGCTGCCGGTACGGTTCATGGAGCACTTCAGACAGGTGCAATGACAACGACTTTTACGGCATCTCAAGGATTGCTGTTAATGATCCCTAACATGTTTAAGATCGCTGGCGAGCTTACTTCAACAGTTTTTCATGTGTCAGCACGTTCAGTTGCAGCACAGGCTTTATCAATTTTTGGAGATCATTCTGATGTAATGGCAGCTCGTTCAACTGGTTTTTCAATGCTTGTATCAAATTCAATCCAGGAGATCATGGATTTTGCATTGATCTCACATGCGGCAACTCTTGAAGCAAGGCTTCCATTTATTCACTTCTTTGATGGTTTTAGAAGTTCTCATGAAGTTTCAAAGATCGAAGAGATCACTGTTGAGATTATTAGGGCTATGATAGATGACGAATTGGTTTTTGCACATCGTAAAAGAGGATTATCTCCAGATCATCCAGTTGTAAGAGGAACAGCCCAGAATCCGGACGTTTTCTTCCAGGGCAGAGAGACAGTAAATAAATATTATGAGGCTTGTCCTGAGATTGTTCAGAAAGCAATGGATAAGTTTGCAAAATTGACAGGACGTCAATATCATTTGTTCGATTATTATGGTTCTCCGGATGCCGATAGGGTAATTGTCATGATGGCTTCCGGGGCCGAAGCTTGTCAGGAGGCAATAGATGCTCTTACAGCTAAAGGTGAAAAAGTTGGTTTGTTAAAAGTAAGATTGTATCGTCCTTTCTCGATCAAGCATTTTATAGATGCGCTTCCAGCTACAACCAAGACAATTGCTGTTCTGGATAGAACAAAAGAGCCTGGATCAACAGGAGAGCCTTTATATTTAGATGTTGTTGATGCTGTTTTTGGTTTTAACAAAGAAAAGAAATTTAACGAAAAGCCTGTTGTCGTTGGAGGACGTTACGGCCTTTCTTCGAAAGAATTCACGCCGGCAATGGTTAAAGGTATTTACGATGAAATAGCCAAGGCAGAACCTAAAAATCATTTCACTGTAGGAATATTAGATGACGTAACTAATACAAGCATCGAGTATGACCCTAATTTTTCAACAGAAGATCCTCAAGGGGTTCAGGCGATATTTTATGGATTGGGCTCTGACGGAACTGTCGGCGCTAACAAGAATTCCATTAAGATCATCGGTGAAGAAACTCCAAATTATGCCCAGGGTTATTTTGTTTATGATTCTAAGAAGGCCGGTTCTGTAACGGTCTCGCATTTGCGCTTTGGGCCAAACCCGATACATTCTACATATCTGATAACCCATGCAAATTTCTTGGCATGTCACCAGTCTGTTTTTATTGAAAAATACGATATGCTTAAAAAATTAAAAAAAGGCGGGACATTCCTGCTTAACACGCCTTTTGGCAAAGATGAGATCTGGAATAAGTTGCCTCAAGATGTGCAAAAGCAAATTATCGATAAGAAAGTCAAGTTTTATGTTATCGACGGATATAATGTGGCAAAAGATACAGGCATGGGTGTTATGATAAACACTATTATGCAGACATGTTTCTTTGCTATATCAGGGGTTCTTCCAAAAGATGAAGCTATAGCGGCAATTAAAGGCTCTATCAAAAAAGCATATGGAAAAAAGGGTGAAGAAGTTGTTAAGAAGAATTACAATGCTGTTGACCAGGCATTAGCACATTTACATGAAGTCAAGGTCCCTGATTCGGTTACAAGTACGATCAAAAAACCTCCTGTAGTGTCGGTTAATGCCCCTGATTTTGTTCAGAAGGTAACAGCAACTATTATGGCCGGTAACGGTGATGACCTGCCTGTCAGCGCTATGCCTGACGACGGATCGTATCCTACAGGAACAACCAAATGGGAAAAGAGGAATGTTGCTCTTGAGATCCCTGTTTGGGATAAAGATGTATGTATACAGTGTGGTAAATGTAATATTGTCTGTCCACATGCTGTTATAAGAATGAAGGTATATGATCCAAAATGCCTTGAAGGTGCTCCATCGACATTCAAGTCTGCAGATGTGAAAAATAAAGACTGGGAAGGAATGAAATTTACGCTTCAGGTAGCTGTCGAAGATTGTACAGGATGCGGCGCTTGTGTTTTTACGTGCCCAGCTAAGAATAAGCAACAAGAAGGTAAAAAGGCGATCAATATGAGCCCTCAAATCCCTCTTCGTGAAACAGAAAAGAAGAATTGGGAGTTCTTTTTGAACCTTCCTGAAGTTGACAGAGGAAAGGTTAAAAAGGATGTTGTTCGTTCAGTAATGGCTTTACAGCCTTTATTTGAGTTCTCAGGCGCTTGTGCCGGTTGCGGTGAAACACCATATATAAAGCTTGTAACGCAGTTGTTTGGTGACCGCATGGTGGTTGCAAACGCAACAGGATGTTCTTCGATATACGGTGGGAATCTTCCTACAACGCCTTATACTGTAAATAACGAAGGGCGCGGGCCTGCATGGTCAAATTCATTGTTTGAAGATAACGCAGAATTTGGATTAGGTTTCCGTCTGACAATAGATAAACAAAAAGAATTTGCCCAAGAGCTTGTTAAGAAATTAGCATCTGCTATTGGAGATGACCTTGTTAAATCAATACTGGCAGCTGATCAGAGCAATGAGCCCGGTATTTTTGAGCAAAGAGCAAGAGTTGCCGCCTTAAAGGAAAAATTAAAGGACAATGGTTCAGTTGATGCCAAACAGCTTTTGAGCCTGGCAGATATGCTGGTCAAAAAGAGCGTTTGGATCTTTGGCGGAGATGGCTGGGCATATGACATTGGTTATGGCGGGCTAGACCATGTTCTGGCTTCCGGACGCAATGTCAATGTTCTTGTTATGGATACTGAAGTTTATTCAAATACCGGCGGCCAGGCATCAAAAGCTACGCCAAGAGCAGCAGTTGCTAAGTTTGCTGCAGATGGAAAACCTCTGGCCAAAAAAGATCTTGCGATGATCTCGATCAGTTATGGAAGCATATATGTCGGTCAAATAGCTTTAGGGGCTAATGATGGACAAACTGTTAAGGCTATTATTGAAGCTGAAGCTTTTAACGGGCCATCTTTGATCTTGGCATACAGCCATTGTATCGCTCATGGTATCAATATGACTGAAGCTATGGCAGAGCAGAAAGCTGCCGTTGCTTCCGGACATTGGCCGCTATTCAGATTTAATCCTGATCTTGAGGCAAAAGGAGAGAATCCTTTGACCTTAGATTCAAAAGCACCATCTATTTCATTTGAAGAGTTTGCTTACAAAGAAAATAGATTCAAGATGCTGGCTAAGGCAAAACCTGAAAGGGCAAAGATGCTCCTTGACCTGGCTCAACATGATGTTGATGTTAAATGGAAGAAGTATGAGATGTTGAGAAACAGTTTTGAAAAATAATTAGTTATTTATTCGGGGACAGAGTTTCTGCTCTGTCCCCCTTTTTTTATGCAAGAGAAAAATCAAAATATCTGGCGCCATTTCGTATTTATAATATTTGTTTTTCTTATATCGCGAATAGTTTTTTATCTGATAGGTGTGCGGTTCGATTTCCAGCCATTATACTTTTATCTTCAAATAATAGATCCCCGGCTTCTGAAGACTGACCTGATAAGGAGTATTGTTTATCTGCACAGTCAGCCACCACTTTTTAATCTTTTTCTCGGTATTGTCCTAAAGCTATTTGCTAACTCTTTTGCATTTATTTTTTATGTTTTATATCTGCTTCTTGGCTTGATATTCAGCGTATCGATTTTCCTGCTGATGTTGAGGTTGAATATTAATCGATGGATAGCAGCTACATTGACGACAATGTTCATTATAAGCCCCCAGGTGATCCTTTATGAGAATATTTTATTTTATAGCTATCCTACGGCTGTGTTGTTTTTAGTTTCTGCTTTATTGCTGAACCAATATTTGATAAATCGTAAGGATTTTACTGCATTTGCATTTTTTGTTTCAATTATGTGCCTTGTCCTCATTAGAAGTTCATTTCATTTATTTTGGTTCATATTAATAGTTTTGGTGCTTTTTAAGTCTCTGAGAAAAGAACGGTTGAAAATAATCAAACTTGCTTTGTTGCCGTTCTTGATTATTTTGCTTGTTTATGGGAAGAATTATCTGCTAACTAATAGTTTTACTACCAGCTCAACATGGTTTGGATTTCAATTTGCAACAATGAACTTATATGGCTTGACTAATCAAGAGGCAAATGACCTTGTAAAAAAAGGAAAAGTGTCAATTACGACTTTTAATGAAGTGGCTAATTTATACTCGATCGGAACAGAATTAAACAGCAGAGTTGAGTTGAAGAAAACAGGAGCTCCTGTTATAGACAATATTAAAAATTCAAATAACACGCCTAATTTTAATAATTATATTTATCTGATAAGCTCAAGAAAATATTTAAAAGAAGCTCTTGATGTATTTAAAAGCAATCCAGAATACTATTTTAGGTCTTTAAAAAGGGCTTTTATTATTTATATTTTCCCGGGACCGACGGATACCCCTTTTGTGAATAGAGAGGTTATAAAAAGTTATGAGGACATGTTTAATTGGAATTTCACGCATTTGAATAAGATAAATGATGGGAAGCTTTATTCATATTTTTTGTGGGCTTCGAGCAAATTTAAAAATTTAAAATGGGATAGTATAAGTATTGCCCTGTATTCTTTAACAGCCGGTTTGTTGATCTTCTTGATAGGGTTTTCTGTGTGGCTGATCATATCGTGTTGGGTTCGCAATCGAGATATTATTAGTTCACTGACTTTGTCATTTATAGTAGGAAATATTGTTTATCTTACTATCGTTAGCAATGCTTTTAGTTCGTTCGGGAACAATAGATATCGTTTTGCCATAGACTCTTTTTACTTGATACTTTTTGGGTTGTTGATAAACGCGATAACTCAAAGCCTTAGAAAGCATAAGAATGTTAGCTGATAATATTAAAAATTCAAAGCATAAGATCATGGCCTTTTTGTTGGGTTTTGTTTCCATAATAAGTCAGATAATTTTGATGAGGGAACTTTTTGCAGTTTTTTGCGGGAATGAACTGGTCTATGCTGTGTTTTTGGCTGGCTGGTTATTCTGGATAGCAGCGGGAAGTTGTATTGCAAGTTTGTTGATAGGCAGGATAAAGAAATATTTTTCGACAATATATTTCCTTTTCTATTCTTTTTGTATTCTTCTCCCGGCAACGATAATCCTGATAAGATCAATAAGGCCTATTATTGGAATGCCCGCAGGTGAGATGGTCAGCATTCTTCCGATCTGTGTGATCACTTTTCTTATTGTAGCTCCAATAACTGTTGTCTTTGGAATGGCATATTCGTTTATTTGCGGATTTTCTGTT
>MHHG01000073.1:0-166 GCA_001805965.1 Omnitrophica WOR_2 bacterium RIFOXYA2_FULL_38_17
CATCTTCACTGTCTTCATTTACAACTACTTCTGTTGTGGCTGTTATCTCCAATGCAACTGCACCCGCATCGATCGTCCCTACATTGACTATCTGCGCGCCCATTACATCCAGCTGGTCTTTTGTAAATGAGAACTCATCAATATTTCCTAATGCAACATCTATCTG
>MHHG01000073.1:182-3249 GCA_001805965.1 Omnitrophica WOR_2 bacterium RIFOXYA2_FULL_38_17
TCTAAATAAGAATCACCATCAACATCCAGTGTCAGCCTGTTACCATTTAGATCGATACTTGCATTGTAGATCATATCCCCGTTGATCGTGATATTGTCTACTGCCGCATCTCCAAGCCACACGCTGCCGTCTACTTCCAATACTCCTGTCACATAAAGATCATCTATACCGCTGGCATAATCATTTGTTCCTGCACCAATAGTCAAACCTGCTGCTGGTGCAGCAGTATTAATTCCAACTCGATCCACACCTGCATCTACAATGAACATATCTGTTTGATTATTTGACTCAACTCTTAAGTCAACATCTTCACTGTCTTCATTGACCACTACTTCCGTTGTTGCTGTGATCTCCAGTGCAACTGCCCCTGCATCGATCGTCCCTACATTGACTATCTGCGCTCCCGTAACATCCAGCTGGTCTTTTGTAAATGATACTTCATCTACACCACCTATTGCGATATCTATCTGGTCATCTGTATCTGCCTCAACATATGTGTCACCGTCTAAATCCAGCGTCAATCTATTACCGTTCAGATCAATACTTGCGTTATAGATCATTTCTCCATTGATAGTGATATTATCAACCGCTGCATCTCCCAACCATACACTGCCGTCAACTTCTAGATTTCCCGTCACATAAAGATCATCTATCCCGCTGGCATAATTGTTTGTCCCTGCACCAATAGTCAAACCTGCAGCTGGTGCCGCCGTATTAATACCAACGCGATCTGCTCCTGCATCCACTATGAACATATCAGCTTGATCGTCGGACTCGACCCTTAAATCAACATCTTCACTGTCTTCATTTACAACTACTTCCGTTGTCGCCGTGATCTCAAGAGCAACTGCCCCTGCATCGATCGTCCCGACATTTACTATCTGCGCGCCTGTTACATCCATCTGGTCTTTTGTAAACACAAAATCATCAACACCACCTATTGCGATGTCTATCTGATCATCTGTATCTGCTGTTAAAGATGTGTCTCCATCTGAATCTAAAGAAAGAACATTTCCATCCAGGTCAATACTTGCGTTATAAACCATACTTCCCCTGATCTCGATATTATCAACAGAAGCATCACCAAGCCAAACATTACCATCAACTTCCAGGTCATTTTCAATGTAAACATCACCAGGTCCATCAGCAAGATCTACTGAGCCGGTTGCGCCTGTACCAACGTGCAATGCCGCATCAGGAGCCGCATTACCAATACCAACTCTTTGGTTTAGGGCATCTATGGAAAGAGCATTATTATTAAAGTTAAACGCATCCACAGCATTATTTAAGGTAACATCCACCGTTTGGTTTGAAACATCAATTATGGGGCCGCTTAAAGTAGAACTGCCTGATACAATAAGGTTACCATCAGTAGTTATCGTGCCATCCTGAGCAATAGTTAGTTCATCATCAGGTGCACCGTCAGAATCACTGGTAAGTTTGATAAAGTTAAAAGCGCCGGTATCTTCTTCAGCAGACTGAATAAATAAAGCATCGTTCGTAAAATTTGCATTTGCAGCCTGGATACGGACAACATCATCATTAGCTGTTGCATTAACATCCAGCGCCAGTTCGGCACCATCCTGATGAATACCCAAAACCGTAGCGCCTGCAGCGGCGGCATTATCATTCGTAATTTGAACCAGAGTACGGGCACTGGCATCTGCACTGTTGGACTTAAAACTTGCTATTGTACCGGTAACCAATGCATCTGCATTGCTGATATCAAAGCCGACACCTGTTGTAAGTGCTGAAGCGGAAACATTAATGATATCAGCTGAGGTCTGGCCTGCAGTTATATCAATTGCGATCTGATCAACTCTGGCTGAATCAATGATAACCGCCTGTTGATTTTCACCTGCCTCAACTTCAACTTCTAATTTAGCTGCCGGTACTGCTGTGCCAATACCAAAATAGTTGTTAGTGTTATCAAAAAATAAATTTGCGTTGTCTTCATCGATCGCACCTGTGGCATCACCAAAAACAACGGAACCTGGCGTTAAATCGGCATCAATAGAACCGATAATTGTCCCTGCGCTTACAGTAGTCGCAAAAATCGTCCCATCAGCCTCTATATCTCCATTCACAAAAAGATCATTAGACCCATCAATATTTGCAAGCGCCCCGCCAGAACCAACATGCACGGTCGCCAAAGGAGCGGCATCACCAAATCCAACCCGGTTATTCTGGGCATCAATAGAAACTGTATTGCTGTCAAAGTTCAAGCCATCTACTTCATCAGCCTTAAGGGTAACATCAACAGTTTGAGTTGCAAGATCAATAGTAGTGTCATCAATATTGATAGTCCCTCCAGCAGTATCAATAGTTAAATTCTGTCCGGCATCCGTTCTTATTGCTCTTACATAAATATCAGACCAGGCAATAGCTGCAGAACCAAGAAATTCAGTGCCTGTCACTGCAGGCACCGTAACAGCAGTTTCTCTCCATCCAGTAGCCGCCCCGCCATCAGCACGTTTAATATAGACAAGGCCGCTAGCTTCATTGACACACATATCCCCGATCTCAGCAATAACATTGTTCTCGCAAACGCCGCTGTAAACAAATATGCTGAAATCGCCTCCAGCATTTTGCAATTTCAGCATCTCACTGCCATCAACAGCCGTAGCATGTCCTACGATCATTTTACCTTCAGAATCAACTGTCAAAGCATCTGTTGCTGCAGAATCCTGAACCTTAAAAGAACTCGTACCATCTGCAGAATCCAGGACTGCTTCAATATCCGCAGCATATGTATAACGTGATAAAGATAATAATAAAACTATATAGATAAAAAAAATAGGACTGGCTTTTAGAATTGAACGAACAACAAAAAAAGGACTAAATGCATTTCCCAATAATTGAGAAGATCTGCACAGAACCATCCTGTCATCACAAAATCCGGTCTTTGATTTTCGTTTTTTTTCAGATACCATATATTGTAGCAGGTTAATAATTACCTACAATATAGTGGCATACTTAGATAAAGCTCTGGGGTCAGCATAACCGGTGGATTTATTATCTAAATACAATATATTGTGGTAAATATGTGTAATGTAACTAGTACTAG
>MHHG01000073.1:3287-83235 GCA_001805965.1 Omnitrophica WOR_2 bacterium RIFOXYA2_FULL_38_17
ACTGTTGTTTGGATTATTTTTGTTTTTTTAAAAGGAGAGATAGTGATTTTTTCGACGAAGGAACAAAAGCGGCTTTTGAATGTTTAATTTATACCAATTAATACTATTAATTATAAATAAAATAAATTAAAAATGCAGCACAAAGAGCAAATTTATAATAAATATATTTTGAAAAAGCGCAGGTCACTTGCCATTGAAATCATTTTCTTCAAAAACTATTGCCTCAAACACTTCCAGCTTTGTTGCAGGGTCTTTCCAGGAATCTGGCGGGAGTTGTGCCTTCTGGGAACAAAGTTCAGACAAGAATTTTTCCTTACTCCATCCTGTCTCCGTAGCAACCTGCGGCAAGAATACGCCCTGATTAAAAGGTCCTCTTGAAACTATAACACCATGTTTACCCATAACAATCTCGCTCGCACTTTTGACAACACGAGGCTTGGTTAAAACAGAGATATCTATTTCAATATCTTCTAATTCTTTCACTGTTACAGGATTAAACCTGTGATCCTGGCTGGCTGCAGCTATTGCCATATTTCGGACCGTTAAATACAAAGGACCCTGAGCTATTATATTGCCTATGCATCCTCGGAGCTGTCCATTTTTCTTTAAAGTCACAAAAGCCCCTTCCGCCTGCTTTAAGCGTGGATCATTCTCCACAAAATCAAGTTTCTTTTTGTTCCGGACATATTCATCGACGGTCTTCCTTGCAATGAACATAAGCCTCTTTTTTTGCTCTTCGGATAGGCCCTCCTGGTCAGCCCTGCCTTCTTTAAGGCCGGCATTTTCTTTAATGCTGCCATCCCCGAGACCACTGTCACCATACATAATCGCAGAAACATAACCAACAACATTTGATTTGTCTCCCGAGACATCCCCAGAATTTGCGTAAGTTAGCACTTCAAAATTATTAAGGCCTTTTAATTTTGCATAAACCATTGAAATAGCGACCGGTAAACTTCCGCAAAGCTCCAAGGTCCTCAGATAACTACCTTCAACTAACGCCTGAACATCAAGGCTTTTTATAGCCTCAATGGTTTTGCGGTCCATATTTCGGGCAAATTCATCGTCGTGATAATGAGAAAGGTCCGTGCTTGCTACAATAAGAACATCTTTCCTGTCACCGATAATCTTTATAAGAGCTTGCGCAAAATCCTTCAATGTCTGAGCGCTTATCTGTCCGACAATAACCGGGACTATTTTAAAATCTTTAAATGTCTTTTGAAGAAATGGTATCTGGACCTCCAGAGAATGCTCCCTGGCAAATGCTTTTTCTTCAAAAGCAAATTTATCATTCAAGGGTTCTAATTTATTCGCAAAATCCAAGTCAACATCAACATTACCTAGCGGAGTTTTAAAAGCATCATACAATCCAACTGAAACCCCGTCAAAACCATAAAAATGGCTGGGAGCAAGTATAACAACTGTTTTGTATAGATTTTTGCTTGCAGCTTTATATCCGTGAGCTGCAACAGCTCCTGAATAAAAATATCCGGCATGCGGCGAAATAATAATATCTATAAACTTTTCTCTCTGAGTGACTTTCGCGCTTGAAAAAAAACCGTCTATGACCTTTGATAAGCGCTCTGGATCGGAATCATAGAACTGGCCACTAACATTCGGACTTTTTATTTTTTGATCACTAATGGACATTTTTGGAATAATAAACAAAGTTAAAAGGGTCAAAACTAAAAAATTGATTAAGCGATTGATATTCGTTTTAGACATATTATAGCAGAAATTATTTCCCAGAATGTACTTTTAACAGGCTAGAGATCTCTTCATCCAACGATTTCAAACCAACTATCTTTTTACCATTTATAAAATAAGTAGGTGTGCTGGAGACGCCTAACATTTCACCTTCTTCTTTCAGCTCCACTATATTTTGAAAAACTGTTTTGTCCTGCAAGCAGGCATCTAATTGTTTTATATTTAGCTTGCTGCGCTTTGCATAAGATTCAAAAACTGTCTGAGGATCCATATACTTTTTCCACTTTGCCTGCTCCTCAACCAATATATCATGATACTGCCAGAATTTCCCTTGCCTTGCCGCACATTCAGCATAGCGGGCACTAATAGCAAAATTCTCATTCATTCTAAGAGGGAAATACTTCATTTCCAAGCGTATAAGGCCCGGATTCTCCTGTATCTGAGCTTTTAAATATTTTGAGCCCATGGCACAAGGTGGACAGCTAAAATCCATGAATTCGACTATTTTTATGGGAGCAATATCATTACCACGAACTCTTGCAAGAGGACCGACCCTTATTTCTTCAGGCTTTACATTAAAATAGAATTTAATAAAAGCAACGCTGCCCGCCGCTAAAATTATCAGTACTAAAAGAGCAATGAGTTTCTTTTTTGACATAAGAAGCATATCTTAATATAAATCAGCTTTTGGGATTGTAGCCATTGTGAGATCTACAACTATTCTTTTTTGGTCCCTAATGTTAAAGGATATTTGATACTTAAAATCCTGTGAAATATCATAAGGAACACCACCGGGGACTTGGTCCTGATAACTTGAAAAGTGGGACATTTCAAGCTCTTTGTAACCGATTTGAATTATGCCCTGCTTAAATTTGGCAGCGATTAAGTTGCAAAATGTTCCGATTGCGTCCTCAATATCCTGTTCATTTTGATCATCTATATCAGGATAACCTAATCTTTTGAACAGAAAAGGGATAAATTCACCTTCCATATACAAAACAATCGCTCCAAGGACTTTATCCTTATCCATATCATCTTTTGATCTATACATATTGACCGTTGATATGAAAGTGTTTTCCTTGAACTTGTCTAAACCCCAAACTCTCATCTTTCTCATAAAATCAACTATTGGAACTTTAACGATCTCAGGATGGTCAGAAAGTTCTATGCCAGCTCTTTGTTCTAATGTTCTTTTAACAACTTCAGACAGTAAAAGTGCTTGGACATAAAAAGGGTCCGTTCCCTGCGGGACAATGAATTCTCCAAAATATTCTCCATGTTCAAGTGCCATCACTTATTCCTCTGAATATATTTATTTCAAATAAGGCTCAACTGTTCTAATTAAAGTTGCTGCTGTAAATGGCTTGACGACATAGCCGGCCAAATCGGGATTAGCATCCCAAGCAACTTTTTTATTTGCTTCAGAACCGGATGCTGTAACCATAATAACAGGAATATCCCTTATCCCTGGAATAGTCCTGGTAAGCAATAATACCTCAATACCATCCATGTTTGGCATCTGCCAATCAAGAAATATAAGACCGATCTCATCCATATGCTCATACATCAGCTTAACACCATCTTCTCCGTTAGCAGCCTGCAGTATTTCATGATTAAAACCGGCCTTCTTAAGCACATTCATAAGAAGTTTTCTGTCTAACAAAGAATCATCAATAATTAATATCTTCAAAAATTTTTTCTCCTAAGAACTTATTTAACCCTTAGCTTTAACTCATCGCCATCATAAGGGCAATAAATAACTGTCTCATCAAAATGTCGGCCACAAACAGGACAGAACTTTTGCTTCATTTTTTCACCGACTACATATCCGCCTAATGCACCCGCTGCTGCTCCAATAGCTGCACCTTCAGCGCTGTTACC
Source organism: Omnitrophica WOR_2 bacterium RIFOXYA2_FULL_38_17 (assembly GCA_001805965.1). Taxonomy (GTDB): domain Bacteria; phylum Omnitrophota; class Gorgyraeia; order Zapsychrales; family Zapsychraceae; genus Zapsychrus_A; species Zapsychrus_A unditaenarius. Next base: position 6,876 of record MHHG01000073.1, read on the forward strand.
TGATTGATGCCCAATGATGCCTCCAACAGCTGCCCCGCCTAAGCCTCCGATAGTTGTTCCCTGCTGAGTCGTTGTACAGCCCATAAAAGCAAGACAGATCACTACTAAAACATAACTCTTTCTCATTTTACCAATCCTTTTTAAATTTCCCCTATACTATAAGTTTAATATTGAACACAGGATTTTGCTATCCTGAAGAACTATCCAAAAATTGTTATTCTTCTCGTAGAAATGTATTCTATCAAATCTATGTCCAAAAACAATACAAATATTCTTTCATTCTTCTAATCCACCGGCTTTAAGCCATAAATTAACGGCTTATATCTTATAGTTTTTCATGCCTGTTGCTTCTTTTTTTATATATCAGCCTTAGATTCCTAACATATACTATCAACCCTGCGCTTTGGCCCAAAATTATAACAGGGTCTTTTCTGAAAATCGCATATAAAAGCAACAATAATCCCCCAACAACGCTGAAATACCAAAATGCAATAGGGATATAGCTCTCTTTTTTTATTTCAGAACGCACCCACTGGACAATAAAACGCAAACTAAAAGCGATCTGCCCAGAAAATCCAAGGACTAACAACCAGCCTGGTATTGACTGTTCAACACAATTCATTTTTTCCCCCTTACGCTTAGAACCCTAAAGAAATCAACGACAACCCTAAAAACCCTTCTGTGGTTATATTTTGAATAACCGTATTTACGCTTACGGTGATTTGAAACGATCTCACCTACCCTATAACCCTGCAAAGATAAGCTTAAAGGAATAAAGCGATGTTGTCCCTCCCAATTAAGCGCTATCTTGCCAACACATTCTTTTTTATATGCCCTTAAAGTGCAGGAAACATCATGTATCTTCATGCCCGTAAATAACCTTTGCATAACATTGCCGAACTTAGACATTGCAGCCTTTAGAACCGTATCTTGCCTTGACTTGCGCCATCCACAAACACAATCATAGCCCTCTTTCATTTTTTCCAAAAGCCTTGGAATATCCCCGGGATCATTCTGCAGATCAGCATCAAGGCTGATAACTATCTTGCCTATAGCTGACTCTAAACCTTGCTTTAAAGCATATGTTTGCCCACTTCTCTCAGTCAAAGGCAAATTCTTGGCAACTTCAGGAAATTCATCACAAAAGTCATTTATTATCTTTGAAGATGCATCCGATGAACAATCATCAACAAAAATAACTTCATAATCGTTTCTCATTGGCGTCATAACTTTCAGGATCTCACCAAACAGATCCCTTAAAGATTCTTCTTCGTTATATACCGGAACAACAATAGAGCAATCTAAGATACCTTTGCTTGTAAAGCTATCAGACATTTTTATCCTTTCTGATCAAAACCACTTTCTCCATTAAATAATCACGTACTTTATCGTCATCAAAATGCATCAAAGCAATAAAGAAGCCTTTATCAATATGCATTCTTCTTCTAAAGATATATTCTTTTTGAACAATTCTAAAAGGCTCTTCGCTGATCGGGTACGATATATCCTGAAAATCTTCCTCAGTGAACAAACAATAAGCATTGTCGTTCTCGCTAAAAAACTCTAAAAGCATTGACGCTGTCTCACCTTTAGAACTATTAGCTGCCTTAATTACTTTTTTATCAAAATATACCTGGAACTCCTTTTCATGGATATCATTACTGCCTACACCGACCGCTACAGAGCCGTCAGGGTCTGCTTTTATAATGTTAGCGAACCGCTGAAATGCTGAATGGGGAGTAACATTAGCTTCACCCATCAATCTCGACTGAGAAAAAACAAATATCATAAACAGGGATAAAACAGCTGGGGCAAAGAATGTATCTCTTTTTAAGCAAGTTCGCACCATTAAGACAAACATTAACAAGTATATTGCTATCCACAAATTACTCTTTCCCAAAATAAACACCACTAGGAAACTAAAAGTAAACGTGCCGATCGCAATGAATATTATTATTAAATACCGTCGGATAAAAGGAACAGACAGCCCTAATATCCCCTTTGGGCCAACATCCCATAAAAAGAACTTGCTGATCAATATTGCAAAGGGAGTGGAAAGAACCAGCATATAATGGTTGATCCTAAAAGACATTATTGAGAAAAAACAAAAAACGGAGAAAAACCAGACCAGCATTATTTGAAAAGACCTCTTTTCCTGGACTATCTCTCTGTGCTCACCTCTTAAGCTGAACAGTCTTGCAAACGACAATGGAATTGCTCCAAGCAAAAAAATGCTCCATGGGGCAAAATATGACAACAGTACTTTGCAATAAAAGCCACTTCTGATTAAGAACCCTAATAAATATTTTATAGCACTTTTTGAGCCTTGGTCCAAAAGCCTATTTTTTGTCTCGTCAATTAACATGTAATCAATATATGTTGATCCATGCTTTGCTATCATAAAAACGAACCAGGGGAGAGTGACCAAAAGAAGTATTATCGCACCTCGCCCAAAAGACATTTTCGACAGGATTCTCTGCTTCTTGTTTAAGAACGCATATATAAAAACCACCATAAAAGGTATTAAAAGGGCCGCAAATCCTTTTATCATGAAGCCCAGGCCGCAAGAAACAAAGAACAGCATGCTATTCTTACCACAGTCCTCATCATCAATAACTAGGACTGCATAGTAAACAGCGAGGACTATGAAAAAATTCAAAGCCATATCAGGAACAGCATTTTTTGCATGCCTCAGAAACATTGGCACAGTCATCAATATCCCGGCACTTAAGGTGGCTGTTCTCTCGTCAAACAATCTTTTAGCTGTCAACCAAGTAACAACCAGTGCCAAACAGGCAAATATCGCCGATACGAATCTTGCCGCAAACCAACTGACGCCAAGAACTTTATATGAAAGAACAATTAACCAATAAAACAATATTGGCTTCTGAAATCTATTCTGCCCAAAATACGTCGGAGACATATAATTGCCATCAGCAACCATTTCCCTTGTGCTCTGATAATAAAATATCTCGTCATCCCTGTATTCAAGACCATGCTGACCCAATCCTTGAGAAAAAACAAAAATGCCCAGCAAGAACAACCCAACACAAATTAATAATTCTTTTTTCATAAAAAAACCAATTCTGGGGAATTAGTGACAAGCTCTTTTAGCCCTAAAAGGGCCTGTGCCTAATTTAACATCAATAAGGTCGGCGCCGACCCTATTGTATCTTTCTGATAAAACTGTCTTTAAAATCTTTCTGGATTCCCTGCAAAAACAACATAGCGCTGCTCTTTGTTTCAAACTTGCCGATATAAACCCTATACCAAACACCTTGGCTACCGAGGTTCATAGGCATGATATATGCTTCATATCCTTTTTTAATCAGATTATCGACATCTTGTTGTGCCTTGCTGCTATTCTTAAACGATGATACCTGGATCGCATAAAAACTGGCCGCCGGCTGGACAATCTCCGGTTTTTTAACAACTGCTTTTTTTACTTGGTCTTCTACAACCTTGCTTTCTTGAACAACGTTCGCAACTGGTTTTTTTACTATGGGTTCAACTGCTTTAGCTTCAACAGCTTTAGCCTCAACTTCTTTAGCTTCCACCTGCTCCTCTTGATTAACAACTTCCTCACCAACAAACTCATATTCAACATCAGCTGGAGCAACCTCCTGCTCAGGGAATATTTCGCTCAAAGGTATCTTTTGGCTTCCTTGTTTGTTAAAAGCGAGTAATACTGTTACTAAAACAGCTACCGAAAAGACCCAAATCAATAAAGAATTCTTTAAGCCTTTTTTTCCAATAATGCCATAACCATAAAGCTCATTCTTTTGACTTATTGCAGCTTCTGTGTGTTTTCTTAAATTTCTTTCTTGTGCTGCTTTCTCTAAAGCATCCGTATTCTTACCCATAATCACCTTCCTATTTTTTTGACTATTATATTTTTAAATACATTAGAAGTCACTATTGGTCATACCATCCCATAAAATCTGCATCCTGTACACCAATGTAACCTATTTTTTTCTTATAAGGATCAAGGAGCAAAAGGCCTTCTTGTTTATCATCAATTACAACAAACGGGGAATTCTGAATCCATGCCATTTGTTCAATTGTCAGGTCTCCTCCCAAATATTGATAGCGGGGGTCACGGTCTGGTGCAAGCACACGAGGTATCTTAAACAATCTTTCTCGGAACCACCTGTTCCTGATAAAAAACAAATGATCAGAATCATCAATGCCAACAATACGGCCATTATTAGATTTAATCACTCCCAATGATTTAACCCTGCTAAAAGACTTCCCCCTTTGTGCAACCGCCAGCTTAACATCCCTAAATCTCAAGCTCTCAAAAGGTATCCTTGATTTATCACTTGGAATTGACGCAATAAATTCAGCTTCTGTTTCATCAAATTTCATCCTATAAACTTTTATTTCATAAGGATAGCTATAAAGCATGGTATCCTTTGACTCATACTGCATATAATAAAGATTCTCGCCATCAATATCCCAATGCAAGGACGTAATTCTTCTATTTGGGCTCTTTAACCCTATTTTTTGGCCATTTACTAAATTATAAACATAAAAATTATCCTGTGATGAATATTGCGACCAGCGTGCTGCTTCATAACAAAACTTCTCACTATCCGGAGACCACTGGATCGAGCTAAAAGTACCTTTTAATTCATGAGAATCTATCTCATCCGTCAGCGAATCAACCAGAATACTCTTGTTAGTGTCTAGATCTAAAAGATAAATCTCCTTTTTAGTGCCCACTATAAGCTTCTTGCCATTTGGAGAAAAATTAAACTCTTTTATAATATCCTTTGCAGTAAATAAAGTCCTTTCATTATTTCCGTTTATGCTAATTGATCTTAAAACACCCCCATTAACATAGAAAATACTATACTTTGCCGGAGCCCAAAATGTATTATCAATAATATCTCTTGGGTAAACAAAAGCCTGAACTGGCTGCTTATAATTCTTCCAATAAACATGCCCCATCAACATGATCAAAACCGCTTCAATAGATATAATGATTATCAGAAAAACGTCATTAACATATCCTTTTATCACGCTCCTTTTTTCTTCATCATTTAATGCAACCGCAAGCATTAAAGCTGCAACTATAATAACAAAAGCTATATTAAGGGATAATAAAAGATCAAAATTATCGCTTAAAAATCCTATTATCCGATGAAGAATACCTTTAATTATTTTTAAAATCAGCATATAAAAAGATCTGCTTACACAGTTTTAGATTGAATTTACTTTGAACAGACAATATAAATAATATTTATAGCATAATACATAGAAAACAAAACAAAGTCAAACGTGGTTAAAAAAAAGAAAAAAGCTCAAAAGAAGCAGGCTTTCCCAAGGGAGGATTTACGGTCTTTTTAGCTAAGTATTAATATATGCTGCCTATATTAGCACCTCTCTAATACATAAACTGTTATTTACAATAAAAAAAGGATTAACCCCAAGCAAACATTACATTTAAATCACTACTTATATACAGGAGTTCAAGCCAATTTTCTATATTTGTTCTTTAAGCTTTTTTATCAGTTGATCAGCCTCTTTAATAATATCTTTAGGGGCTAATTTTAATACTTCCATGTCTTTCATGAACACACCAAGCGCCCCGAGCAATCTTTTAATCGCAGCTTCATTCCTGTTATCTCTTTCTTCTTCTGGGTCAACCTCCTTGCGCTCTTTCATTATCGCAGTAAGTTCTTTTCTGACAACAGATGCGTCTTTTCCTTTATCAAAGACCTCGGCTTTTAACTTAGCATAATCAGCTTTGTTCAACTCACGTTTTGACCTTGCTAAGCGAAGAACATCTACTGCGTCATAATTAGGGACATTAACGGCTTCCCTTGAATCTTTAAAATCAACCGCCAGATATTGAGGCTCATTCTGCTCGACAAAAAGATAGGTCTTAAGAAGCTTCTGGCATAATTGTTTTTTTAAGCCCAACTCTTCTTCAGTATAATGCTCAAATTTTTCAAAGCCCCATCCATAGAACAATTTATCCTGCCATATAGCATATAAATGCCTTCCCAAATTGACCCATGAGGTCTTAAAATCCTTCGAATAGTCGAGAACCTGAGACCTAAGAGTATCCCCAACCATATCTGTCCTGTTTGCTTCCTCTTCTTTTTTACTGATCTGAAGATCCACTACTTGCATTTTTCAACCTTTCTTTTATTTCCTGAATATATTCATCTTTTATTTCAAGGCCCATTTGCTTGGCCTTCATTGCATCTTCTAATGCATTATTAAATTTCCCCTGTCTTCCATAAAGCATCGAACGAAAATAATAAAGCTCTGGATCATTTGATCTTAATGATATGGCCGCAGAATAATCTTCTATTGCAAGATCAACATTGTCCGATCTGCTATATACAAAAGCCCTGTTTTTATACGCATCATAGTATTTCGGATTAATCTCTAACGCTTTGCTGTAATTCTTTACCGCACCATCATAATCACCTTTTAAAAAAAGTAAAGAACCTTTATTGTTATAAGCCTCAAAATAATCCGGTTTTATTGATATAGCCTTATCAAAGCCTGACATAGCATCCTCATACCTTTTTGCCTTACTGTAAACAATAGACCTGTTGTTATAAGCATCCGCCTTATATCTGTCCAGTGATATGGCTTTATCATAATTCCTTTCTGCCAGATCAAGCCTGCCCTTCTTTTCATAGATCACAGCTATGTTAAAGAATATATCCGGATAGGCCATATTATATCTTAGCGCTTCCACATAATCCCTTAACGCCAAATCAAACATGCCTTTTCTTTTATAGATAACACCCCGATTGTTCAAGGCGTCTGCATACCTCGGGCGTATCGATATTGCCTTATTAAAATCCTCTAAAGCAAGTTCATCCTGTCCTCTTTTTGTGTAAACAACCCCCCTGTTGTTATAAGCCTCTTCAATGGTTCCGTCTAATTCTATTGCCCTGTTATAATGTTCCAGTGCAGGATCATAATCCCCCTTCTTAAAATACGCAAGCCCCAGATCATTGTGCGGCCTTGCTTTATTTGGGGATTTTTTGACAACATCGCTCCAGAACAAAAATTCATTTCCCCAGACCTTATTCCTTTGATATGTCAGAAAAGAAAGTACGACCGCAATAGCGGCCATCACCCAAACAAATTTTTTGAGGTCCCTGATCGCATAATAAAGGCCGGCACTAATGGCAAAACAAAAACCTATAGATATCAAATACAGCTTGTGCTCGAATATTACATTCGCTCTTGGGATTAAATTTGCCGAATAAGTCACGAAGATCCAAAACATACCATATGAAACAAGCATGTTCTTCTTTTTGCTCTTTACCGCAAATATCCCGACAAATATCACAAAAATAAAACACAAGAATGTCTTTGGTTCAAACAAGCTTCTGGAAAGAACAAAGTCATAATCAAAATTCTGCCCCAGGGGAACAACCATCAGCTTTATGAACAATGAAAGAACTCTAAGCTGGGTTAGCTCATACTTCCAGAACGTTATAATATCCCCCTGGTGGGATTGTGACGGCTTAGCGCCAAAAAACATATTAATGACACCCATCTTAAAAAGGTATGGGATTACAAGCATAAATGAAAGAATTATAATTACTGAAAATATCAACACACCCTTTTCTGTTGCTGAAAGCGGATCTTCCCTCTTCTTCAACAGGAAGAAATATTCAAATAAAAGAATCGATATCGGGAGCGTTATGACAACCTCTTTGGTAAACATGCCCAGCAATCCGGAAACAATCGCACCAGCAAAACATGCTGCAGAAACCGCCATATTGTTTTTAGTCAATCTTCCTCTAACATATAAACAGGCCGATAATAAATAAAATAATGTTGCCAGTGAAGCCGCCCTCTGGGAGATATATGAAACTGCCTGCGTTTGTACTGGATGGACGCAAAAGATAAGCGCAGCAAAAAACGCTACATATTCCTCATGCTTAACCAGCCCTGATCTTTTAACTTTCTCCGTGGACAGTATCATTAAAGCAAACCACCAGACCAGGCAGGAAACAATGATATGTATTGCCAGGTTCGTTGCGTGATAACCGAAAACATCAAGCTCATGGAAGTGATAGTTCAAAGCAAACGTATACAAGCCGACAAACCTTGACGGCTGAGGCAATAGTGCATTCCATATTTTTGATACTTCAGTGATATCCCTTATAGCTATATTGTTAACTACAAAAATAGAGTCATCAAACAAGAACGGCCCGTTGAGCGCATTTGAATAGATCCCAATGCCGACCAGGCAAAGCAGGATAAAAAGCATTAATTTGATTTTCATTTTTTTATATTCTTTTTCAGATGATCAGTATAGCTAGGATCAACTCCATGCCCTAACATTTTCGATTTATTAGCATCATTTAGCGCACTTTCATATTTACCCAGCGAACTGTAAACTAATGAACGATTAAGATAACAGAATGCATATGCCGGATCAAGCTCTATCGCCCTGTTGTAATCTTGCAGGGCCAAATCATATTGTTCCTTCACCCTGTAAACTGTCCCTCTATTATTAAAAGCCTTTGCATGATTCGGATCATGCTTAATAGCCATATTGTAATCCGCCAACGCAAGATCGTACTGTCCTTTCTTGCCATAAATATTCCCACGGTTATTATAAGCATCAGCATTCTTTTCATCTACATTGATTACCCTGCTAAATCCGCTTATTGCCAGCTCGTCTTTATTCTCTCTTTTGAGATCAATTGATTGGTTATAGTAAGTATCAACAAATACCGAAGATGTATTTAATACCTTGTCAAAATCAGCACGTGCCTTTTCACTTTCTCCCAGCAAATCATAAAGCTCTCCCCTTGAATACAAAACTTCAGGATTATTCGGACTTGTCTCAAGAGCCTTGTCATAATCGTCAAGAGCCTGATCATAGTTATTGAGCACTTTGTTCAAATTGCCCCTGTAAAAATAGGCCATGCCATGTCCCGGGTCTACAGATATAGCTTTGTTAAAATCCTTTAAAGCAAGATCATATTTTTTATCTTGAAAATATAATTCTCCACGACTATTATATGCATCTAAAAATGCCTGATTAATGCTTATCGTTTTGTTGTAGTACTCATAAGCAAGCGCATAATTCTTTTGTCTTCTATAAAGATCTCCTATGTTGTAATAAGCCATTTCATAATCTTTATTTATAGATAAGGCTTTCTTGAAATCTGCTAATGCCATATCCTCTTTACCGATATTCAAATACAATATACCTCGATTATTGAGGACCTCAACAAAACCCGGATCAAGGTCTATAACCTTATTATATTCTTCAATAGCCTTACCATACTGCCCTTTAGCATAATACAAATTACCCCTGTTGTAATAAGCCTTAATATGCTTATCGTCCAGGCTCAATGCTTTATTGAAATCCGATAAAGCCGTGTCAAACTGCCTTTTGTTCAGATATATCATACCCCTGTTGTTATACGCGCTTACATAGTTGGGATTGAATTCTAAAGCCTTATTATAATTCTCAAGGGCCAGATCTATTTTTCCATTGTTAAAATAATATATCCCCAAATAGTTATATGCATCATGATATGTCGGATTAAGCTCAATGGACTTCTTAAAATCCTTAATCGCTTTCTCATACAATCTGTAATTATAAAAAGCTATGCCCCTGTTGTAATAAGCCTTGTAATAACCAGGATTTAACTCAAGGGTCTTATTCGCCTCAACTAAAGCAAGGTCATATTTCCCTCTCCTTATATATTCAGCCCCGAGATTATTGTGGCCCCTTGCTTTGTTCGGGGATTTCGCCACAACATCCAGCCACAGCGTTAAATTATTTTTCCATACCCTGTTTCTCTGATAGGTCATCAGCGAAAATAATGCAACTATAAAACAGACAACGAACATTCGGACCTTTTGATCCCTTATGAGCTTATACAACAACGATGAAGCCGCTATGCAAAATCCAACGGATATCAAATACAATTTATGTTCAAATATAACATCAGACCTTGGAACAAAATTCGGCAAAAAGGCAACAAAGAACCACAGTGTTCCGAAAGAAACCAGAATATTCTTTTTTCTTATTAAAAAGCCAATTATAAAAACGGACAAAACAGCTATAAAACTTAAAAATGCACGGACCTCAAAAAAATTTTTTGATAACGGAAAATCATAATCAGCGTTCAGATTGATAGGGACAAAAAGCAATCTTATAAAAGTTGCCGCCACCCTAAACTGGGTTATAAAGTATTTTCCGAAAGTGATAATATCGCCGTCATGAGAATTTGAGACTTTCTCGCCAAACAACTGGTCTTTAACGCTAAACTCGAACTGCTGGGGAATTATAAATATAGACAGCAGGATAATTACAATAAAGATCCACATATTGCCTTTCTTAAAGCCTTCAAGAAAATCACTGAATTTCTTCCCGGGATTTAAAAACATTAATTCAATAATAATAAGCATTAGCGGAATAGTGATTGTGACCTCTTTTGTGAACATTCCCAGCAATGCGGCGATACCACTTCCAAAAAAACCAGCAAATCTTGAGAACCCTTTCGTACTTAGTGACCTGGCATGCAGATACAAACAAACCGCCAGCAAGTAGAACATCGTGGCCATTGAAGCAAATCTCTGAGTGATGTAAACGACCGCCTGAGTCTCAACAGGATGGCAAACAAACAATAATCCGGCAACAAATGATATGCTTTGACTATATTTAACTAATTTTTCGTCTTTCACTCCAGGAGAAGATATTAACAGGGACACAAACCACCAGACCAAAAGCGACGAAATAATATGAATTGCCAGATTCGTCACATGGTAACCAAAAACATCTAATTTGTGGAAATAATAATTAAGTGCGAAAGAATAAAAAGCCACAAACCTGGAATTCTGAGGAAGGACTCCTTTCCAGATCGCCCCAATATCTCCAAGGTCTCTTATCGTTACATTCTCGACAATAAATGGCGTATCATCAAACTGGAACGCGCTATTCAAAGAATTTGAATAGATTGCAATGCCGATAAAAGATAAGATTATTACTAATATCACTTTCTTCATCGCTAATACTTTTCCCTAAGTTCATTTAAATAACTATCTTGTATATTTCTTCCAAGCGTCCTTGCTTTTATAGCATCATAGTATGCATTCCTATAATCACCCTTGATACTGAATAACATTGATCTGTTAAAGTAAGCAAAAGAATAATTTTCATCCAGCTCAACAGCTTTATTATAATCGCTTAAAGCCTTGTCAAGCTGTCCCTCTAACCTATAAATTGAGCCCCTGTTATTGTACGCCTTTGCATTCTTACTATCTAATTCTATTGCTTTATTATAGTTCCTTAAAGCCTGCTCATACATCCCTGTTCTTGCATAAATATTACCTCTATTATTATATGAATCAGCATTAACAGGGTTTAGCCTTAAGGACTCATTAAATGACAACAAAGCCAGCTCATTTTTCTGCAAAATAGAATATTCACTTCCAAGATTATAGTGCACCCTCCATTTTTTAGGGGATTTTTTCGCAATGTCCTCCCAAAGAGACAACTCGCTGCCCCAAACAATATTCCTTTGATAAGTGAGCTTTGAATATACTATTGTTAGAATGCACAAGATCGCGATAGCGTTTCTCGGCTCTTTGATAGACCTAAAAAGCATTGTTACAATAACAATGCAAAAGCCCACAGATATCAAATACAATTTGTGCTCAAAGATCACATCAGATCTCGGGATAAAATTCGGCAAAAATGTTACAATGACCCAAAATATTCCAAAAGAGACCAAACGATCTTTATATCTATAAAATATCCCAAAGCCAAAAAGCATGATAAACGCTAAAAAGCTAAAGAATGCTGCCGGCTCAAAAATGCTTTTTGACAAAGCAAAGTCATAATCCACATTTTGATTTACAGGAATAAACAGAAGCCTTATAAAAGTCATGACAACCCTGAATTGCGTCACAAAATACCTGGCAAATGTTATCACATCGCCATTATGTGAATTTGATATTTTCTCTGAGAACAGCTGGCTCTTAATACTAAAATCGAACTGCTGAGGAATAATAAGCAAAAAACTAAAGATCAGCAAACAATAAATCCATCTATTGTTTCTTTTCATTGATAACAAGTGACCTTTTATGCTCATTTGAGGATTTAACAGTATTATCTCAATAACCAGCAGCATGATCGGGATCGTTATAGCGATCTCCTTGGTAAACATTGATAACAATGCCGCCAGGCCACTTCCAACAAACCAAACGATTTTACCCCTTGATCTAAAAGATCTTCCATACAAATACATACAAAGTGCCAGCAAATAGAACATTGTGGACAATGAAGCAAATCTCTGAGAGATATAAACAACCGCCTGCGTTTGGACTGGATGACAAACGAACAATAATGCGGTAAAAAACGAGATATTATGTTTATTCTTGACTATTCTCTCATCGTTAATACCTGGTGAATCGATCAACAATGCAACAAACCACCAAACGAGCAGAGAAGAGATAATGTGGATTACCAGATTTGTAACATGATATCCAAAAACATCAAGCTTATTAAAGTGATAATTTAAAGCAAAAGTATAGAAAGCCACAAATCTTGAATGCTGCGGCAAAACGCCCTTCCAGATAGCTCCAATATCCCCAATATCCCTTATTGTTTGATTCTCAACAATAAAGGGAAGGTCATCAAAATGAAATGGCCCGTTGAAAGAGTTTGAATACGATATGACCGCAACAAGGCATATCGCAATTATTAAGCTAATTCTTTTTATTATAAACATTTTCTGCAATAGGAATATTTTATTCTGGCCCAAGAACATTGTTTCTTAATTCTTCAATATATTCATCACTTATTGGCTGGCCTAACTCTTTTGCTTTAATAGCATCATCCAGAGCTTCTTTGTACTGGTTCTTTACTCTATATATATAGGACCGGTTGTAGTAAGATTTTGCACGTTTTGGCTCTAGATTTATGACCTTGTTTAAATCCTTTAAAGCAAGGTCATACTGTTTTATTGCGATATAAACAGCCCCCCTATTATTGTAAGCTCGCAAAAAGCCTGGATTAAGCTCCAAAACCTTATTGTAATCCAGAACAGCGAGGTCATATTCGCTTTTAAAGCTATACACATTACCTCTATTGTTATAAGCCAATGTGTAATTGTCTTGCAATTCAATAGCCTTTGAATAATCCTGTATCGCAAGGTCATATTTTTTTTCATCCCTGTACACATTGGCTCTATTATAATAAGCTCTTGCAAAGCCTGGATTAAGCTCTATCGCCTTATTAAAGTCATTTAAGGCTAAGTCATTTTTATTCCATTGATGATAAACAGTCCCCCTGTTATCATAGCTCCTTACAAAAGCAGGATTATACTTAATAACCTTATTAAAATACTGAAAGGCAAGATCAAATTTCTTTTGCTTTAAAAGGGCAAATCCCAGGTTGTTAAGAGCGCGTGATTTAAATGGTGATTTTTTTGCCGCATCAGTCCAAAGCGAGACCTCACTCCTCCAAATTTGATTCCGCTGATAAGTTAATACCGAATATATGAAAATAATAATACACAGCAATATGATCCCATTTCGCTTAGATCGAAATTTTTTAAATACAATTGTTGCAGCAAGAAAACAAAATCCAAAAGATATCAAATAAAGCTTATGTTCAAATATCACATCTGACCTAGGCACAAAATTCGGCAAGAACGTGGCATAAAACCAAAGGATCCCAAAAGAAGCCAAAACATTCTTTTTCCTTAACATTATCCCTGCTAAGAACATTAAAGAAAAAGCCATGAAGCTCAGCATTGTTTCTGGGTCCAATAAAGACTTTGATAATGCAAAATCATAGTCAACATTCTGGCTAACTGGCACAAAAAGCAATTTAATAAATGTAACAGAAACCCTGAACTGGGTTAATACATATCTACCAAACGTTATTATGTCTCCATCATGCGAATTAGATTGTTTTGGTGAGAATAATTGATCCACTACAGTAAAATGAAACAGCTTAGGAATGATCAAAAAGAACGCGAGAAATATTAGCAGATAAAGCCATCTTTTGCCGCTCTTAAGATATATGAAGAAGTTTTCGTTTTTACTTCTTGAACCAAAAAACAATACTTCAATAAGCACTATTGTTATAGGTATTGTAATAGTGATCTCTTTGGTAAACATACCCATCAAAGCCGCAAGACCGCTAGCAATAAAATATCCCAGCCTTGCTTTTGTATTTTCACCAATTAGCCGGGCCTTTAAATAAAGAACAACTGACAACAAATAAAACAGTGTTGCAAGGGATGCAAACCGTTGTGTTATATAGACTACCGCCTGGGTTTGTACAGGATGAGAAACAAAAAGCAAAGCTGCAAAAAACGCGATCAAATCTTTATTTTTAAATACTTTATCATCTTTAACCAAAGGGGCAGAAATTAGAAGCAATGCCATCCTCCAAACCAACAATGAAGATACAATGTGAATTATAAGATTAGTGAGGTGATATCCAAAAACGTCCAGCTTATAAAAATGATAATTTAATGCAAATGAATAAAATGCAATAAACCTTGAACGCTCAGGCAATAAGCTCTTGAATATTTGGCCAATATCACCCAAGTTTCTTATCGTAGGATTATTTATAATAAATATTTGATCATCAAAGTGAAAGGGGATCTTCAGGGAATTAGAATACACGATCATTCCCAGGATACATATTGCTAAGGCCGGAAGGATCTTTTGGATTATTCTGATAGGATTTAAATTCTTAATATTTTTCAAGATTAGAGGAAAAGCACTAATAACATAAAATAACTATAGAGCATTAAAAAAACTTTTGAATTTTAATTCTTATTACTATAATACTATTTCTCTAAATAAGTTTTCATTTCATCCCAGGTCTTTTTACCTATAATTCCATCGGCAACAAGCCCGTGGTCTTTTTGAAATTCCATAATTGCACTTTTTGTCTTGCTTCCAAGCTTTCCATCTATTGAGCCACTATAATATCCAGCTTTTAATAAAGCTTCTTGGATAGTGTTTACCTTAACTGAAACCCTTATTATCCCGTTTTCCTTTGGAATTACTTTAGTTTTAGCGACCGGCTTCTTGACAGTTGGTTCATCTATCTTTATGTCTTCAAAATCATCACTGGTCTCATCATCCTGCATCGGATCATATCCTTCAACTAACTTAGATATCTCCTTTACTTCATACTTAAGCTTCTCAAGCTCTTGCTCTTTCTTATTCATCCTATTCTCGATCTGCGCAACCTTGACCTGCAGATTACTAACTGTTGATGCATCCTTTGTGGTCGAACATCCGATGAAGACAATTATGATCAATCCCAAAATAAAATTTTTAACGCTCATAACTCCTCCTATTTTAAATTATCAATTTTCATAAGGTCTATTCCGATCTCTCCTGAAAATTTAGGGTATCTTTGATTAAACATCTGAAAAGCCTCTTCTCGCTGATCAATGATCTCTGGGACATATTCAAATCCCGGCTGAATAACAGGAACGCCGCCGATCTTA
Source organism: Omnitrophica WOR_2 bacterium RIFOXYA2_FULL_38_17 (assembly GCA_001805965.1). Lineage (GTDB taxonomy): Bacteria > Omnitrophota > Gorgyraeia > Zapsychrales > Zapsychraceae > Zapsychrus_A > Zapsychrus_A unditaenarius. The sequence continues at coordinate 22,364 of MHHG01000073.1, forward strand.
ATCTTGTCTTTAGTCCCAACTATTTTAAGGGTACCGACATATGTTATTGCATTGTTTTTTACATTGAGCGAGATATCAATGTTCTCTGTAGCGATTGTAGAACCTACTGGGATCGAGATCGTAGAGATCTTATATTCTCCTACTGGCAATTCAACAAAGAAATATCCGGGCTCTACTGTCTTAATATCCCAAGGAAAAACGTTTTCTGGCGTCTTTTCACCAATTAATAATTGAAAATTATTAGACAAATTCCCCTGTTCCTGAAAAAGGAACTTAACATAACTTTTTTTAAGAACCCCCTGAAAATCAGTTTTAGCAAAAATTATGCCCTTTTTTAAACTATATTGATCGAGCTCATCTTCATTAACATTCTGAAGCACGGGTGATACATCTTTTGTCTCTTGCGTAATTTCAACTGAATCAACTGTGGGCTCAACAGCAATTGTTACTATAGGCTCCAGCTCGGAAGAAACTTCTTTAACGGCAGAAACAGTAGAACAACCATTAAGAACGAGGGCTAAAATTAAAACTATAAAAGCAGATATATTTAAATTTTTCATTGGTTGGAATTAATAAAATTAATAATATTATTAAGTTTGGTTATGTAGTCTATCATAAATTTTTCAAGACAAACACTATTTTTTATTCAAAAACAGTATTTACAAGGATATATAATAAAAAAATAGCGCAAGGAAAAAAAACCTTACGCTACTTTTTCACTTGTGTAAAACACAAGTTTATCAAGTCAGAATTTCTGACTTTTTGGGGGAGAAAATCTTATTCTTCCATTTTATATGGATAATCAATGAATGCTTAAAATCAACCCTGAACAAAACTCTATCGTGTGTGACGTAGAAGCAGCCTTCTACCTTAAACTTTAATTTCTCGATGCTTTTTTCCGAATCAAAACACTTCTTAATATAAACCTGTGGCTGCTCAATTACGGGAGCTATTTTAGCTGTATGCGAAACATTATACAAAAAACTCTTATGAACACGAGTTACACATTGTTTATCCTCATTTTTCTGAGTGATAGAAAATGTTTTAATATGATTGTTTCTGTCAGTTTTTTTCTTAAACTGTAAAATTCTCATTACCATCCTTCCAATTATTGTTCCAATGAAAGTATAACATCCATTGTTATACAAACAAGGGCACCATGGATGATAAAAGAAACCGTTTTCTTTGGATTTATTGACGAGAAAATCAAGATATAAGTTTATTGGTTTTTAAGAATAGGACTAACTACTAATAGATATAATAATAAAGATGCTTAGATTATTTTTTATGGAATGGGAGCTTGACTTTTGGCTCTTTGCCAGCAAGAAGTCTTTTTATGTTGGGACGATGTCTTAGTGTAACAAAAATGCAGAAAACCACACCAAGACAGATAATTTCAAAAGATTGTCCTGAAAAAACCATGATTACGGGCAGAAAAGTGCCTGCTATTATTGAGCTTAGAGAAACAATGCCGGTAATAGCGAAAGAAACAAGCCAGGATAAAACAGTCAAAATAAGTACGATCCTTATTGAAGCAATTTTAATAGTAAGGCCGATCAGTACACCTAAACTTGTCGCTATACCCTTACCACCCTTGAAGTTAAGAAATATTGTCCAATTATGCCCGCATACCGCGCATACTGCAAATAAGATGCGCTCAATAACTTGTGTTGAGCCTAAAACATCAGCAACAATAACAACAGGCAAAACACCTTTCAAAATATCTATGACTAGAACTATAATGCCCGGGATTTTGCCTAAAACACGAAACACATTTGTAGCACCAGCATTACCTGATCCATGCTCTCTGATATCTATACCTTTGTAAAGTTTTCCATATATATATGCAGTAGGTATAGACCCGATAAAATAAGATATTATAATACCAAGAATTATCATAAATATTAGCTTTCGTTATTTATAATTTCGATTCCCTTAATTGTATAACCAATAAGAGATATCAAAGTTAAGATCAAAGTAACAATCCAAATATACAAACCAAACTCCCAATGCAAAAATACACTAAAAACCGATGTGATCTGAAAAAATGCTGTTGCCCTTCCCCATTTTGTTGGCTCTACGCTAAATATCCCCCGTACTAAAAATATTATCATTGCCCCTAATAACAAGATAATATCCCTGCTGATCACAGCTACTACAAACCATATTGGGAGCTTCAAAGATGAAGAAGCTATTTCTGGTTTAAAATACAAGCAAGTAAAAGCACTGATCAATAACAACTTATCCGCCAATGGATCGAGAATTGCGCCAGCAGTTGTTTTCTGATTTCTTGTTCTTGCGATGTACCCATCTATTACATCTGAAATAACAGCAAATAAAAACAATCCTAAAGCAACCCATCTTAAAAGCTCAAATTCTGGAGAATAGTATAAAACAGTAGCAATAAAGAACGGGACAACAATTATACGGCAAATAGTGATCTTGTTTGCAAATGTCATATTCGACAAAGAAGAGAAAACATATTCAAATGAAAAGACATTATTGTCCCCGACCTTCATATATTTCTCCCAAAAAATAAAATATATTACTCAACCCACTTCAGCTCTACGTTATGCACTGGACAAATGCTTAGACTAGCAGCATATCGTTTTCCTGTCACCGGGCAATACTTGACCCTTAACTGTTTATTACTGATTGAATCGGCAACAACATTGATCGCTGATCGGGCCTCTTCATCATTCTTTATATCTTTTACCAAATTGCGCAGGTCCTTTTCGCTCAATTCCTTATCGCTAACCGCACCAACAACCGCCAAAAGCGCTGATTCCTGATCATCCCTGCTTTCATGGGCTGTTTGTCCTAATGAAGTATCCTGCTTAATTGTTTGACACCCACAAAGAAAAACAGCAATTAAAATTAAAAATAATCTGTTCATAAGGCAATTATGATTTTTCCAAAAACAAATATTAAGTCCTGCACAAGACCGGCCCAACAAAAAATTTATTGATTTCTAGGTCTAATTACTTTATCAGCCTCATCCGGTTAAAAGGCCAATAAATGAATTCTGCCTTTCCTATTATATTTTCCATCGGTACAAACCCCCAATAGCGGCTGTCATGGCTTGATTGGCTATTATCACCAAGAACAAACACCTGACCTGATGGGATTTCTATGATTTGCCCAGGTTTTCCATATTGAGAATTTTCACGGTTGTAATAATATCTGTTTTTAATCAGCGGATCATCTATCATTTTGCCGTTTATATAGATATCACCCTCGCTTATCTCGAGCATTTCCCGAGGCAGGCCAATTACCCTTTTGATAAAATCCCTTTTTTTATCTTGAGGATACACAAACACAATAACATCCCCTCTTTTAATTTTAGAAAAACCCGGAAGCCTGATTTTTGTAAATGGTATCAACGGCCCATAGCGCAACTTATTGACCATCAGCCGGTCTCTCTCTATCAATGTTGGCCTCATTGAACCGCTCGGAATCTTAAAAGCCTGGATAAAAAACGCCCGGATGAATATTGCAAGTATAAGCGCAATTATGATCGATTCCGTCCACTCTCGGATTTCTGATTTTATTGCATTCCCGTTCTCAGGATTGTTATCAATTTTTTTTGCCATATTAAATCTTTAAAGCTGCCATAAATGCTTCTTGCGGGATCTCAACATTCCCTATCTGCTTAAGCCGCTTTTTACCTTCCTTTTGTTTCTCCCAAAGTTTACGTTTTCTTGTTATATCTCCTCCATAACATTTAGCGGTAACATTTTTACCTGCTGCTTTGACTTTCGCGCTGGAAATAATCCTGCCATCGCATACTGCCTGGATCTTAACTTCAAAAAGCTGTTGAGGGATCAGATCCTTAAGCTTTGTAACAAGGCTTAATCCTTTTTGATAAGCATGCTCTTTATGTATAAGGCAGGAAAACGCCTCACAGTCTTTGTCATTGATCAATATATCAAGCTTTGAGACAGTGGCAGGATAATAACCTTTGAACTTATAATCAATCGAGCCATAGCCTCGAGTAACTGATTTTATCATATCATTGAAATCAACTATGACTTCTGAGAGGGGAATATCAAATATTATTTTCATTCGATCAGAAACATACTCACTGCTAACAAAATTACCACGCTTTCTTTTAGCCATATCCATTACTTTGTCCATGTGCTCAACGGGAGAAAAAATCGAAACAGTCAAAAAAGGCTCTTCAATACTTGAAATTAACGAGCTATCAGGCAGCTCAACAGGGCTTTCCAGGTCTTTTACATTGCCATCCTTAAGGTTAATTTTATAGCGGACATTCGGAGTTGTTAAAATAAGATTGAGGTCATATTCCCTTTGTAATCGTTCTTGAACAATGTCCATATGAAGAAGCCCAAGAAAGCCACAACGAAAACCGTTACCAAAAGAAACTGAACTTTCATTTTCATAGACCAAGCTAGGGTCACTCAATCTAAGCTTCTCAATTGCTTCACGAAGCACCATGAAATCTTTAGTGTTAACAGGATAGACTCCGCAAAAAACCAGTGGATTCAAATATCTATAACCTTTTAAAGGCTTATCAACAGGGTTGTTTGCATCAGTAACAGTATCTCCTACTCTGACAAGTTTCGTATCGTGAATGCTGCAAGTCAGGTAGCCAACCTCACCAGCAGAAAGCTGTTTAACTTTTGTAGCCTCCGGCTTGAAAACTCCCAGCTCTTCGACAGAGTGTTCCCTGTCCATATGCATCATTTTGATCCTCATATCCGGTTTCAACACGCCATCAACAACCCTCACATAAACAATAATACCTTTATAGATATCATACTTCATATCAAAGATCAGTGCTTTAAGTGGCTTTTCTGGATCACCATCTGGAGGAGGGATGAACTCGACGATCTTTTCTAAAAGCTTATCTACGCCGGTCCCCTCTTTAGCGGAAACAAGCTGGATATGCTCATCATCAAAGCCAAGCATTTCCATTAGCTGTAATTGGGCATGTTCTATGTCCACACTTGCAACATCTATCTTATTTAAGACCGGAAGTATCTCTAAATTGTTATCGATAGCAAGATAAAAGTTTGCCACTGTCTGAGATTCTACTCCCTGAGTAGCATCAACGACAAGTAATGCGCCTTCACCTGCTCTCAATGATTTTTCAACTTCATAAGTAAAGTCAACATGCCCGGGAGTATCGATCAAATTAAAGGTATATGTCTTCTTGTCCTTTGCCTTATATTTGATAGTAACCGCTGAAGCCTTTATTGTTATGCCTCTTTCCCTCTCAAGGTCCATATCATCCAGCAACTGGTTCTTGAATTTCCTTTCATCAATAGCTCCGGTAGAGAGCAATAACCTGTCAGCCAAAGTAGACTTACCATGGTCAATATGTGCAATGATCGAGAAATTTCTTATTAATGCTTGGTCCATTATAAATTGTATTTCTATATTCTATTTTTCATTTCTTCGACAACTTCGTCAATTGTCATTTTTGTCGAATCTATTACCACTGCATCTTTAGCCTTTTTAAGCGGGCCGACTTTTCTTGTAAAATCCTTTTCATCCCTTACCTTTACATCACTAAGGACATCCTTAAGATCAACTTCTTCCCCTTTGGCTATCAGCTCATCATATCTGCGCTTTGCTCTTTCTTCAACGTCCGCATCGAGATAATATTTTCTTGTTGCCTTCGGGAAGACAACAGTGCCGACATCTCTGCCTTCAATAACAACGCTTTTTCTCAAGCCCATTTCCCTTTGCCACTCTACCATTATGGACCTTACTCCGGCCGCACGAGCTACATAAAAAGTGTTATTTGTGACCTCCACCGTCCTTATATCCTGGCTGACATCTTCCCCATCCAGCAGCACCTTGACACCGCTATCCAAGCTCTCTATATCAATAGTAGTCCTTTTAGCCAAAGCAATTAGATCGTCTTCGCTTTCCATATTGACATCTTCTCTCATGGCCTTAAGAGTAAGCGCGCGATACATCGCCCCAGTATCCAAATAAGACACCCCCAAAACTTTCGCCAATTTCTTTGCTATCGTACTTTTCCCTGCGCCTGCTGGGCCATCGATCGTCACTACCATTACTTGATCTTTTTTTACCATTATTGAAGACCATCTCTTTTTTCTTTTGCCTTGGTAAATAAAGCGAGCAAGCCCTTATCATCACTATTAAGAATTGAGTTTCTAATTTCTCCCAAGCGTTTAATTGTTTCGTCTAATGACTTGATCACGTTCTTCGAATTTGCCAAGCAGATATCATTCCATATCTGAGGTGACGAAGAGGCTATTCTAGTTGTATCCTTCAGACCCGTCGAACCATACTCTAAAAATTCTTGTGGTATAACATCGATCAATCCATAAGCCAGCAAGTGAGGAAGATGGCTTACATACGCTAATATCTCATCATGTTTTTCCGGTGTCACAATGCAAACTTTTGACCCGACTTTTGTCCAAAGATACTTTACTTTTTCTTTTGCGATCTGGTTAGTTGCTTCTGTGGGGGTCATTATACATGTCCCGCCTTCAAAAAGATCAGCACTTGAATAATCAGCGCCTTTTTTCTCTGAGCCCACTAAAGGATGTGCTCCAACAAAAAATCCCGGGACAGGCAAAACCTTCTCGCCTGTTTCAACGATCTCTGACTTTGTGCTACCCACATCAGTTACAACACAACCTCTTTTTATGTGAGGTGCTATTGTCGGCAGGATCTTAATAATGGAATCAACAGGAGCTGCCAAAATAACCATGTCAGAATTCCTTACTGCTTTTTGGGGGTCTGTGAAAGCAACATCAATTGCCTTATTTTTAATAGCCTGAACTAACGATGACTGGCGATAAGCTAGCCCGACAACTTCGCGAGCCAGACCTCTCTTCTTTAGCGCCAGCCCTAAAGAGCCACCCATCAACCCTACGCCTATGATTGTAACTCTTTTAAATGGAGTGTTTTTTATTATCATTTTTTATATCTCTCTTGATACCGCCGCTGCAATATTCTTTAACATGGCCATAACAGCGCTAAACGTCTCGGGAAGAAGTGATTGAGGACCATCTGAAAAAGCATTTTCAGGGTTATCATGGACTTCTAACATCAATCCATCACATCCAGCTGCAACAGAAGCCTTTGAAGCGCTTTCAACAAGGTTCCATTTTCCTGTTGCATGACTCGGATCTACCATAATAGGAAGATGTGATAATTGCTTTACAACAGCCACTGCATTTATATCCAAAGTATTGCGTGTTGCTGTTTCATACGTTCTTATCCCTCGCTCACATAAGATCACATTAAAATTTCCGTTTGAAAGAATATATTCAGCGGACATTAACCACTCTTTGATTGTGGCGCTCATTCCCCTCTTAAGAACGACCGGCTTTTCTATTTTTCCGACCTCTTTTAAAAGAGAGAAATTCTGCATATTACGCGCCCCTATTTGCAATATATCAACATACTTGCAAATTAATCCAATGTCCCGGGAATCCATTACTTCGGTTATAGTTGCCAACCCGAATTCTTTGCCTGCTGCAGAAAGGTATTTTAATCCTTCTTCTCCCAATCCTTGAAATTCATACGGAGAAGTGCGCGGCTTAAAAGCCCCGCCTCTTAGGATCGTTGCCCCTGATTCCTTAACTTTTTGAGCAATTGACCTTATCCCATCTTTACTCTCTACAGAGCATGGGCCAGCAATAATTGGTATTTTCTTACCGCCGAAAGAGATCTTTTCATTGATCTGAACAACAGAAGAATCATTTTTAAATTCCCTTGAAACCAATTTGTAAGGTGCCAGAACAGGTATTACCTGCTCAACTCCCGGAAAAACCTCAAGAGGTGTAACACGAAGAACATCTTCAGGGCCAATAAATCCAATAACTGTTCTTTTTACACCCTTGGAAATGTGTGGCTTAAGACCCAGCTTTGCAGTCTTATCTAATAAATGATCGATCTGCTCTTGTGTAACATCATTCTTTAAGACAACTATCATAATATTTCACCTAACACTTTTATAAGTTTTCTATTCTCTTTCTGAGTCCCAATACTTACACGGATAAAATCTTTCATGCCCCAAGAACTCATATTACGAACGATAACACCTTTCTTTAATAATTCTTGAGATACCAAATTAGCGTCACTTTTTACATTGATCAAAATAAAATTTGTACAACTTTTTTTAAATTCCAATCCGAGCTTATCAAAGCTTTTATAAAGGAACTCTCTTTGATCTCTTACTTTTTTTGCAATACCCCTGAAGTATGCCTTTTCGTTCAAACATGCTAATGCTGCAGCCTGTGCTATTGAATTGACATTAAATGGTTCACGTATGCGATTCAAAATATCAATAAGCTCAAGGCTCGCTATCCCATAGCCTATTCTAAGTCCAGCTAGGCCATACATCTTTGAAAAAGTCCTTGTAACTATCACATTCTTGTTTGCCTGAAGCAATCCGAGTGAATCAACGTAGTCGCCTTCATCAACATATTCATGATATGCTTCATCAAAAAACACCAGAATATCCTTTCTTAAACCTCTTAAGAACTTCTCCATATCCTTTTGTTTCAAATAAGTTCCTGAAGGATTGTCCGGATTTCCCAGAAATATGATCTTTGTCCTCTTGGTCACCGCCTTCTTCATAGCATCAAGGTCATAACTAAAATCTTTCAAAGGAATATTCTTGATCTTTGCACCTTCTATTTTCGATGCAATTTCATAGATAAGAAATGACGGCTTAGCTATGATCACCTCATCGCCTTTATCGACAAAGGCACGCGCTGCCATAATGATAAGCTCATCTGACCCATTTGAAAATATAAGCTGTCTTGGATTGACCTTAAGCCTTTTCGCGAGGGCACTTCTTAAATAGAAACAATCTCCGTCAGGATAACGGTTCACTTCCTTGGCAGCTTTTGAAATAGCTTTTAAGATCTTAGGCGAAGGAGGATAAGGATTTTCATTTGAAGCCAACTTAATAACTTCTTTTAATCCTAATTCCCTTTTCACCTCAGCGATAGGCTTGCCAGGAATGTAAGGCTTAATATTAAAAATAGTTTTCTTTGCAACACTTTTCATTTAAAACAGATCTCTTTATTCCATACCCCATAGTTAACTACAATATGGGATAAGAACCTAATACCTTTAAATATTTACACATCTTCTCGAGTTGGTCTAAAGCTATCATAACATTTTTATCCTGCCTATGCCCTTGAAAATCAACAAAAAAATAATAATCCCATGCGCGTTTCTTAGACGGTCTCGATTCGATCCTCGTTAAATTGATCTTGTTCTTGTAAAAAGGCACTAACATGTCATGCAAGGCGCCCATTTTGTCTTTTATCGAGAACAATATTGATGTCTTATCATTTCCTGTAGGAGCTGCATCCTCCTTCGCAATTATCAGAAATCTGGTTGTATTATGTGCAATATCCTGGATATTGGATTTCAGGACCGGCAATTTGTATATCTTTGCACTTTCAATCGAGGCAATAGCTGCTGAATCTTTTTTTTCTGCTGCTATCTTAGCTGCTTCTGTAGTAGATGCCACCCAAATTGGGTCAGCTTTCGGCAAATTAACAGCCAGCCAGTTCCTGCACTGTCCGAAAACCTGAGGATTAGAGTACACTTTCTTAATGCTTTTCATCGAACCTTTTGACATTAAAGCATGCGAGATCTTAAGAAGCCTTTGCGAGCATATTTTTAATTCAGAATCAACTAAAAGATCAACAGTATACGTCACAACTCCTTCTGTCGAATTCTCGATCGGAACAACTCCGTAATCACAATCATTGTGCTCAACCTTTTGAAAAACCTCCGAAATGCTTCCGCACGGCTGATAGTTCACTAAAGAGCCGAAATGTTTCATTGCCGCTGTATAGGTATATGATCCTTCCGTACCTAAATGGGCTACAGAGCTCATTTTCTCAATAGCAAGGGAGCTGGACATTATCTCTCTATAGATCGCCTCAAAGGCCTCAACCGAAAGAGGGCCCTTATTCAGGTCCCTTATCCTTTTTAATACCTGCTTTTCCCTTGACGGAGAATAAATACCTTTGTTGTCTTTTGCCTTTTTTTCTCCGATTTTCTTGCTGATCTTAGCTCTTTCATTAAGAATAACTACCAGCTTAGAATCAAGGGCATTTATCTTCTTCCTTAAATTTTCAAGACTCATATTCTCATCCTCGCTCTCGATCATTTTCATCCAGGGACTCAACTCTTTCTGTTTCAACTTCCTCATCTTCAGACCTTATAACAACATTATCTGCATCCTCCATAGACTCAACATTTGCAGGATCTGCAGAAGACTCTTCACGAGGAACTGTAGCTATAACGTCTTCTTCTACTACCTTAGTGGAATTATCATCTTTTTCAGCCATCAGAGAAGGGAACTCCTCGAGTTTCGGTAATGTATCCATTGACTTAAGCCCAAAGTATTCGAGGAACTGCTTTGTAGTTCCGTAAAGATACGGACGGCCGGGGACATCTTTTCTTCCAACTATCTTAATAAGCTCTTTATTAAAAAGATGGGCAACAACCCCATCAGAATTTACGCCTCTGATCAATTCTATATCCGACCTTGAAACAGGCTGCTTGTATGCAATAATTGCCAAGCTTTCCAATGCCGGTTTTGACAGCTTCTCTTTATGTTTTGTCTTATAAAAACTCTTTATATATGAGGCATAAGTTGAGTTGCTGAACATTTGATACCCGCCAGCTATCTCTTTTATCGTGATCCCACTTTTTTTCTCAGCATATTCGCTTGCTAACATGCTGATCGCATTCTTTATTTCAGCTCCAGAAACAGTATCCAGGACTTTCTTTATCTGCTCTAAAGTGATCGGCCGTTCATTAACGAACAACAAAGCTTCAAGGACCCCTTTTATATGAGTTGTAATATCATCGCCGCAGTCAGCTATATTATGTTCCTCAAAGCTATCCTCTTCTTGAGGCTGATCCTCATCAATATCCTCTTCTTTCTCCGCTGCCTTATTTATCTCCTCTATCTCTTTAGCCTGATCCATCATTTCTTTATCAAAAGACTCCTCATCAGGTACTCCCTCATTTTCAGATATATCTCCCTTAGTTGATTGCCCGCTATCTTGCTCAGCAACAGCGCCTTCATTTCCATGTTGAAACTCTTCAACAATACCATCAAGCCCCTGGTCTTGTGCTCTCTGATCATCTTCGATCTGCTCGGATACACCTTGACCTTCATCAGCAAGGTTATCAACAGCTCCGTTCAATTGCTCTTCTTTTTTTTCAACGAATGAATCTTCCATTACTTTTTCACCCTTTGCTTATAAATCTCATTTAATAGTTCTTCTGCTGTGCTAATACCATTATTTCTCTCGACAGCTTTTGATATCATATCGATAGCTTCCTGGTTCTTGTATTGCAACTTTATCAGAACTGACAATGCCTCATCCTGCCAGTCAGGAACGGCGGCTTCCTTCTTTGCGCCTTGGTCTTTATCCTGGATCAATCCATATCTCCCGATCTTTCCCTGAAGTTTTGCTACGATCTCCTTTGCCTTCTGCAATCCGATACCTGACAAAGTTTTTAAATACTTCACATCACCGTTCTCTATCGCAGTTGTTATTTCAGATATCGGCTTGCTCAAAGCTTTTACGGCAGCTCTTGGGCCTATGCCGGAAACTTTGATAAATTGCTGAAAAAAATCTTTTTCTATCTCATTAATAAAGCCGATAATTATCGGAATCCCACTTGATGGACCAATTTGAAAATAGTAATAGGTAAACAGATTAACATTACCTGCATCGTCAATCGTATCCTCAATTCTCGCTAAAACCGGAGCTGGAACCATGATCTCATAAAATAAGCCTGCAACATTTACTATAAGTGAATGTTCTTTTTTTTCTACGAGTTTTCCGGAAATTCTTGCAATCATTTTAAGTTAGATCTTCCTGCTTTAATTGAGTCCTGGGCTTCACATACCGGCATCTATGCCAAAATACAGGCCTTGAACAACACATAATAAAATCAATACAGTACTAACATCTATTTATATTTGCATAGCCTAAGGCTAAAGCCAGAGCATCGCTTGCATCAAGAGTAAGTCTCTGTTCATCAACATTTAATATCTCAGCAACCAAACGTTTAACCTGGATTTTTGAGGCATTGCCATTACCGGCAACAGATTTACGTATTCTTTTGGGACTTAGCTCAGCCAGCTCAACACTTCTTTTTGCGCAGAGTATACATATTACTCCTCGAACATGGCCAAGTATGCTTGATGTTATTGGATGGTTATGATGGGAATATAGTTTTTCCAGGACCATAACCTCAGGCTTGTGCTCTTGAATAAGTTCATCAAGAATAATATAAATCTTGTTAAGGCGATCTTGAAACAAATCTTTTTGCTTAGGTTCAATCGTTCCTGTCTCAATAAGTCTTATCATGCCTTTATTAAATTCAATAAAACCATAGCCAGTCGCCTTTAACCCAGGATCAATCCCTAATATCCTCATTAAACCCCGCTATCAATTTATTCTTGTGCAAGTTTTTCCATCTCTTCGTCCGAGATATCAAAATTTGCATAGACATTCTGAACATCTTCTTGTTCTTCAAGTGCTTCCATAAGAGCTAAAAGCTGCTTTGCATCATTACCAATAACCTTAACTGTTGTACTTGGAATCATTGTCATTTCAGCAGTCATAACAGGTATTTCTTTTGCTTTCAAAGCATCCGTTACAACAGCTAGATCACCAATTTCACATGTAATTTCATGATTTTCGCCTTCTGAATTAATGTCTTCAGCGCCTGCATCCAATACAATACCCATTAAATCGTCTTCAGAAACCTTGTCTTTTGCTATGGCAACAAAACCTTTTTTAGAGAATAAAAACGCTGTGCTTCCAGGGCCAGCAAGATTACCGCTCTTTTTTGAAAGAATATTTCTGATCTCTGCAGTTGTTCTATTTCTGTTATCTGTCAATCCAGTTATCAACATAGCAACTCCGCCGGGACCATAAGCATCGAAAGTCACTTCTTCATAAGTAACACCAGGAAGTTCACCAGTACCTTTTTTTATTGCATTCTCGATATTGCTTGATGGCATGTTGATAGCACGTGCCTTGTCAATAGCAGTCCTAAGCGATGGATTCATCTCCGGATTTCCTCCACCTGCCTTAGCAATAGACGTGATCTCTCTAATAGCCCTTGTAAAAGCTGCGCCTCTTTTTGCATCAGTTGCTGCCTTCTTATGTTTAATACTTGCCCACTTTGAATGTCCCGACATTTTAACCCCCTTCAATGGTCCCATTCAGATAACAAATAAATAAATTGTGCTCTAATGGGATTATTTCAATAATTTTGTCTAGATGTAATTTATTAAATATTATAAAAGCAAACCGATAAGCCGAGTTCTGTAAGTATCACATGAGCATTCATATATTTAGCTTGTCCATGTTTTAACACTTAAGGTAAAAATACAAAATGCTCTTTAGAAACCTATGGTTATTCAACTCACTTTGAAGATTACTCTTTCAAACTCTTGCAGCCTACCCGAAGATTCAAACGAACCGGATCGATTCGCATTCCATGCAATAAGCACTAAGTACCTATTGCACATCAATTCTCTTCCTATTTGGCATTGCTCCATGCAGAGATTGCTCGTTTCACTTAAGCATAAACGATCACAGATCGTTTATGCCTACATCGTCACTGTAGCTCTGATCATCCTCCAGAAAATAGGGCATAGCATTTAGCGGATAGTTTATATTCTCATTACTAAACGCTATTCGCCATACGCTAGATCACTGAAGAATTCCCGCATTACCGGGATGCATTATCCTTTGGAGCTCGGACTTTCCTCCTCGCTGTATTCAAACAGTGAGGCAACCATATCGGTTTGCTTTTCTTTCGTTTCCTTTAATGCTTCAGATGCCAATCTATCAGCATCTTTGTTCTTTTCTCTAGGAACATGACTGATCTTAAAACTCTTAAAACCCCGGGCCAATGACTTGACCTGGTCATTAAGAAACTTTAGTTTCGCATTTTTAATTTTATAAGCTCCGATAACTTGCTTATAAACTAATTCACTGTCTGTGTAGACATTGACGTCATCGGCTCTTAACACAAGCAATTCCTGCAATCCAAAAACAAGTGCCGAATACTCAGCGATATTATTTGTCGCTTCTCCAATTGGCTTTGATATTTCGCCAACACACTTTCCATCACAATTTATAACAACACCTATCGCAGCCTCCCCAGGATTACCTTTACACGCGCCATCAGTATATATTTCAAATTTTTTCATTATTACAGATATTCTTCAAGATAAAGGATCCTGTTGCACTTTTCACAAAAAACCAATTCATGCTTCTTTTTTAAATTATTTATTTCCTGCGGCAACACGTTCAAATTGCAACCACCACAAATATTGCCATTTAAAGGAACAATGGCTAATCCATTTTTACGCACTAATATCTTTTCATACATATCCAAACAAGCAGGATCGACCTCTGACCCTACCTTAGATTTTTGGGATTTCAAAACTTTGATGCGATCTTTAATGATATTGATCTCATCATCAATTTTTGATTTCTGCAACAAATATTTTTTTTCTTCTTCTGCAACATTAGCCTTTTCTTTTGCCACTTCTGCATTAACCTTGTCAAACTCTTCATAAGAAATCAATATCTTATCTTCAATCACGGACATATCGGCTTTAATGCTTTCAATCTCTGAAATCTTTGCTGTATATTCTTTATTCGTTTTTATTGCAGATAACTGTGCATTAGCTTTTGAAACGCCTTCTTCCTTGACTTTCAGTTCTAATTCCTGCTCTTTTCTGCTTAACTGAATAGTTTTTAATTTTTCCTCTAATACGTGAAGATTTGCCTTCTTTCCCTCGAACAATTCTTTTATTTCTTCTAGCATGGCTGGTTTTTCTTCTAGCTGGCCATTCAAATCATAAACTTCATAATCAATCTTTTGCAATTCAACAAGTTTCGCTATTTGAACATTAACAGAAGTATCTGACACTATGATCCATCTCCTTTAATCTGATTAGAACGCTAAAACAAGAATAGACAAACAATACATAAAAATAATTTAACTTCACAGGGCTATATTAATATATTCAAACGTAAATTTTTCTGGGCCCGCAGGGACTTGAACCCCGGACCAATTGATTATGAGTCAACTGCTCTAACCGGCTGAGCTACGGGCCCGAAAAATATTAGACAAAATCCTCAAATTTTGGATTTAAGCATATCACAATAGCAATCTGTTTTCAACTGATTTCCTTTAACTTAAACAAATTCCTATATATAATATAAATAGTAATATTAAAGAGGGATAACCACCTCAACAGCTAATCATCTGATACGATAATGCTCATTATTGTGGAAGGCCTAACACCTTTGTAGGACATTACATAAGAACAAAATACATTGAATTCCCTTGGGAAAGAATATCCATTGCTCATAAAACGCTTTTCTATAGACTCACCCTCTCTCAGAGTAATTTGTTTTACTTTCTTATAACTTTTACGATCAATCTCGCTTGCCCCCCATTCTTTATTATTGTAAACAAAGAACAGTGTATCCTTATTTAGATCTTTAACTGTCATGATCTTATTTGTAACATTCTTTAAAGTAACTTTAAAAAATATATTTTCTTTTGTTTTAAAAACCTTTTTTTCTGCCTCAACGGTCAACTTAAAAGGCAAATAAGTGACCTGCCTCTCCCTGATCAACTCACTAAAAGGCTCTGTAACTGATTGAAGCTCAAACTGGCTTCTCCGCGGAGTATAATTTTGATACCCCTGCAATTTCACTCCTAATATTGGAAATCTTAATTCAAAGATGCCGCCTTTTGACTTCTTAAAGAATTCATCATTTAATCCTACGATTGTTACTCCAAAGGAATTCTTGCGATTCTTATAACTGTATTCATATTCTATTGCCTTAAAACCATAGTCATTTACAGATACATTCCTCTCAGTAAAACCTTCCAATTCTTCATATTTAACTTTTAGCCTAAAAATCTCTTCTATAATCTCATCCATGACCCTGGCACACAATTCCTCCGTAGCCTTCTCTATAACAATTTCATTCTGCGCAAAAGCCGAAAAACATATAAACAGCAAAACATGTAATATTAAAATCTTTTTCATAGATTTAACCTTATAAAAATTGTTAAACAAAGAACTGTAAACCTAAAAAGGATTATACCCCAATAAAATCCCTAAACAAATGTAATAAGCAAAAAAAACAAGGGGTGACATTTTTTCAACTGACCTGCTCAGTCGACAAAAAACATCACCCCTTTATTATCCAGCAATAAACTATATGATCTCGTCTTCTTTTCCAGACATATTATCAATAAACTGCTTGACCCTTCTTGACCTTGTCGGGTGACGTAACTTCCTCAATGCTTTAGATTCGATCTGGCGCACACGTTCTCTTGTAACATTAAA
Organism: Omnitrophica WOR_2 bacterium RIFOXYA2_FULL_38_17; assembly: GCA_001805965.1. Taxonomy (GTDB): domain Bacteria; phylum Omnitrophota; class Gorgyraeia; order Zapsychrales; family Zapsychraceae; genus Zapsychrus_A; species Zapsychrus_A unditaenarius. Next base: position 38,757 of record MHHG01000073.1, read on the forward strand.
CTCCGTCCCAACTTCCTCAAGAGTCCTTGTTGTCCCGTCAATTATACCAAACCTGAGCTCCAGGATCTTTCTTTCCCTGTCATCAAGAGTGTTAAGAACATTAGTGATTTCATCTTTCAACATCGATTGAAGTGTTGCATTAGCTGGTGAAATAGCCTTTTTATCCTCTATAAAATCACCAAAATGAGTATCGCCTTCATCCCCGATGGGTGTCTGCAATGAAATTGGCACCTGTGATATCTTCAGGATCTCTTTAACTTTTGCAATAGGAATCCTCATTTGCTTCGCGATCTCCTGAGCTGTTGGCTCTCGCCCATATTCTTGCACAAAAAGTCGGGAAATACGGATGATCTTGTTAATAGTCTCTGTCATATGGACAGGTATCCTTATCGTTCTCGCTTGATCTGCTATCGAACGTGTGATCGCTTGCCTGATCCACCATGTTGCATAAGTTGAAAACTTGTAACCTCTTTTATATTCAAATTTCTCAACTGCTCTTATAAGGCCCATATTACCTTCCTGAATAAGATCCAAGAAAGATAACCCGCGATTGATATACTTTTTAGCAATACTGACAACTAATCTTAAGTTTGCCTCAACTAAAAGCTTTTTAGCTGTGTTAAATTTTGATTGCCTTATTTTAATGACCCTCAGCTGCTCTTTAATAGCCTCAACAGGTTGACCTAATTCCAACAGGATCTTTGCTTTTTCTTTTTTCAATTCAGCGGCATTATCAACTTGCTTTTTCCCACTCAGCATTTTTTCGATTTTCTCAACTCTTACTATCATTTTTACAATTCTGTCAATAACACCTTCATTGAAAGCAGCTGTAAGCTTGAATTCAGCAAGAGCTATAGCCCCTTTTTCCGTACCCACTCTAGTGTGGCCGACATCAGACTTGATCCTTTTTAATTCACGGATAAGTTTAGGCCTTCTATCAAGCTCATCCTTAATTACGTCTTCCACATTGATCTCTTCATTAAGGACTCTATTGATGTTAAACAACGCTTCTTTTCTAGCATAAGCAGTTTTATACAGAGACTCTGCGAACTTGATCTCAGCTTCTTCAATTCTTTTTGCCAGATTGATCTCTTTTTCTCTAGAGAGCAAAGGAATAGATCCCATCTGCTTTAAATACATTTTAACAGGGTCGTCTAGCGGAATGAATTTATCGGAATAAATCTCATCTTCTTTGTTCTTACTTCTGATCCTACGAATTTCCTGCTCTCTTGATTCCTCGTCTTTTTCCTCCGCCTCTTCCTCACCCTCACCCTCCTCAACACTGTCTTCACTCTCGATAATTTTTATATCTTTACCGTCAAGTATATCAAAAACCTTATCGATTTCTTCAGAAGTATCAACAGATTCAGAAAGCTTTTCGTTCACTTCAGAAAAGGTCAAAAAACCTTTCTTTTTCCCGAGCAAAACCAGCTTTTCAATATCCTGCCTAATATCATTTTTTTTGTTAGCTTGTTTCATTTTCTCTCCCTATATCACTTCTTGATTAACTGATTAAATTCCTTAACAAGGCCTTCAAGCTTTTCATGGTCACCTTGGCTCTCAGCCTCAGTTATTTTTCTTATTAAATCTTCCCTTCTTGTTTTATCACGCCGCTTTTTGATCACCGACATATAATCACTGTGCATCTTCTTCTTGTCACCTGCAATCGTATGATCTTCAATTACCAATGAAGATATCATTTGCTGCATTTTCTGGTCTTCGAAGCTGCTTATTAGGCTACCGACATCTATCCCTTTCCCTTGGTCGAACATGCCGAATATTTTTGTAACGACATCCCTTATACCTTTATCTTGAAAGTCTGCGGGTAGCATTTCTTTTTTTGTCGCTTCGATAAACTCTTTTTCTTCCAACAGCAACTTTAAAATACCTCTTTCTACAGTAACTCTCTGAGCTTCACCTAAAGTTTTTTGTTTTTTCTCCTCATTAAAATAATTTTTTACAGAACCTTTTCCCCCTTTTTGTAATTCTGCCAATAATGCCTGCTCTGAAACATGCAGCCTGTGAGCCAAAAGCTTTATATAATCCGATTTAATTACCTCACTACGAAACTTGCCAATAGTTACAAGCATTTCACTTGTTATTTTTTCTTTTCCTTCAGCTGTTTTACTATCGTACTTCTTCTTGAGAGAACTTAATTTATAATCAATCATCAATTGCGCATTCTTTATCCTATCAAGAAATACCTCTTGTCCCTTCATGCGTATAAAAGAATCAGGGTCCTCTCCTTCGTCAAGAATTGCAACTTTAACATTCATTTCTTCTTCAACCAAGGTGTCAAGGCTTCGCAACATTGCAGCTTCACCGGCCTTGTCCATATCAAACAACAATATAACATTCCTTGAATACCTTCGGATTAAGCGAATCTGCTCAACAGTTAAAGCAGTACCTAAAGAAGCAACTATGTTCTGCACGCCAAACTGATAAGGCATTATGCAATCCAAGTATCCCTCAACAACAATAACAGCATCCTCCTGAGTGATAGAATTCTTGGCCAAATGAAAACCATACAAATGGTTGCCTTTGGTATAAACTATTGTCTCGGGCGAATTCAAATATTTTGCCTGATTATCCTCCAGGGCACGGGCGCCAAATGCTCTGCAGTTACCTCTTGTATCAAAGATCGGAAAAATTATCCTATTTCTAAAACGGTCGTAGAAGCCTCGCCCGTTGTCTCTAGGTATTATCAGCCCAGCTTTTTCCATCAAACCCAGGCTAACGCCTTTATTCTTCAAATGCTCCAATAGGCCATCCCACTTGTCCACTGCCAAGCCTACCTTAAAATTCTTTACTGTTTCAAAATCAACATTTCTCTCTTTAAGATACTTGCGCGCATCACTCGCCATCTTCGTTCTTGTTGAAAGCAAGTTCTCCTGAAAATAATTAGCAGCCAGCTCATTTAATTTAAAGATCAAGAGCCTCTCATTAGTTGACCTTCTTGTCGGCTCATCTACTTCTTCAATAACCACATTAACTTTTTGCGCCAGCACCCTGATCGCTTCTGGAAAATCCATATTATCTTGCTTCATGACAAAAGAGACCACGTTGCCGCCAACGCCACACCCAAAGCAATGAAATATCTGCTTATCAGGGTTAACCACAAAAGACGGGGTCTTTTCATTATGAAAAGGACAAGCAGCTTTAAAATTCCTTCCCGCCCGCTTTAATGGTATATATGACGATATGATCTCAACAATATCAGATCGATCAATTACTTGAGAAACAATTTCTTCAGGAATTAGCACCATTAACGTTTGACTCTCCTAAAGCCTGAACATTCGTAAATTCTTAATTTTGTTTTCTTATTCAGCTTATCCAGTAAAAGATTGATGCCCAAATTATCACTTGCAATATGCCCGGCAACAACAACATCAATATGATCATTCTTCATTTTTTTACGGCTTGCTTCTGAAACATGCATACAAAGGGTAGTCTTTATTCCTAACTGCGACATTCTCCCATAGATCTCACTTGACCCCTGGGTTCCGCCTGTCATATCAACAAAGACCCTGCCAGCCTTATTTTTTTCTTTTCCAGAAAATATTTTTGGCCCTGACTTGTTTAAAAATGCTTCTCTGTACTCAGGTTCCTTCAATAAAAGGTCAATTACATTCTTAAGAGTTGCCGGTTTATTTTTATCCATCAGTTTCTGCAAATAATTTGCAACATGGTTATCCGCAGGCGTATGACAACTCATAAGAGGAACGCCTAAAAGCCTTGCAGCATCAACTGCCTTCTCATGATTAGCTCCATGTATTTTACGCTCAACCTCTCCTATACGTTTTTCCATAAAACTCTCAGCAATATCCTTATCAATGCCAATATTACATAGAATATCAGCCTGAAGATGCATCACGTCATACAATCCTGCGTAAGCATGCCCTTCAGGATGATGGCTAATGACTAGATCTATTTTATTTCCATTCTTTGAAAGCTGGTCTGCCAATAGGACTTCTTCTACCCCAATATCTATACCTATCATCACACTATTTACATCTACATCAGGATCACCAAACAAAATCCTCGTATCAGAATAGGGATTCTTAAAAGACTCCTTATCAAAATACTTTTTTAAGCCTTGCGGTAATTTTCTATATTCTTTTTTCTTTTCTTGAAGCCTGGCTTCTATTTGCTTATTAGTGCGCAAATCTGATTTTATGCCTTCCTTTATGAAAAAAGCGTATATATCTTTTAACTTCAAATTAAACTCCCCCAAATAAAGCTTAAAATCTCTACTGATTGTTTCTTCTTGATAAAAGTTTAAAGACCCTCTTGTTCATGGTCTCATTAGGAAAAAACTTCTTAACGATCCTTGAATAACAAGCGCCATAGATATTAACCGATGTATTGGTCATAATCAAACTGGACAAAGATTTTCTTGTATTGTATCTGGCTATTTCATTCCCAGATATTATTAATGATAAAAACAACAAACTACAAAGCAGATAACCTTTAACCCCCGCAACAAAAATCCCACCATATTTATTGATGAAAGACATTGTTTCTATCTTTAATAATATCAACCATGCTTTCCTTACAACCCAAAAAACACCCATAATTACAATTGCAATCACAGAAAAAGTAACAAATTGAAATAACGGCTCTGACAATTTAACATATTCTTGCAATCTTGCACTTACTGTCAAATAATAATGAATAGAGAAAACCGTTGCAAACAAGACGCCTATCAAATTAATAAATTCTGGAAACAAGCCTGATTTCCGTCCTTTAAAAATGCATGCAGCGCAAATACACGTCATCAATAAATCAATAAGATTGTAGCGTACCATTATAATAGTAATAATAAATAGATTGGGTTAAAGTGCGTAAAGTATATCACATGGAATTACTACTGTCAAGGTCACCGGGAACATCAAAATTATTTACAATAAGGCTGTAAATCGCTGTTAGTTAACAACTTACGTTATTCATCAAAACCAGCTTAGAAGTATTTCATCTTGACATTCATTGCATATAGTGCTATCTTTCATTAAATATAATTTTTCTTAAATTTCCATAAAAAGTACAATGGTTTTTATTTGTACCTTATTGAAAAATCTTGATGAACAATGAATCTATAAATAATGAACACGGGCTTCCAGCGCAATCTGAAGTGCCTAACAGAATACCGACCGCTGAAGAATTGCTTCAAAAAGCTAACGCTGAAATTCAGAAGCTTAATGAAAATCTTAGCTATTCAAAAAAAGAGCTCGGAATTCTTTACGAAGTAAGTAATGCAATGCGGTCCTTTTTGGAACTTAATCCCATTCTCCATACCATTCTAACTGGCGTCACTGCACATTCTGGCCTGGGATTTAACAGAGCAATCCTTTTCCTTGTCAATACTACTGATAGATGCCTCGAGCCTAGAACAGCAATTGGCCCGGAATCAGGGGAACATGCCCAGAAAATATGGGAATATATTTCATTATCAAACCAGCATATCGACGATCTTATCAAAAAAGACAAAATAGACCAAAACATTAAATCTCAATCTTCACTATTTGATTCAATAAAAGACTTAAAGATACCGTTAAAAGACAATGATAACCTTTTATCAAATGCTTATCACGATGGCTCGCCTACACACATAACCCCTGATCAGATATCAAAATACTCCAACGATATTTTTTTAAAACATTTTCATACAAATGAGCTTGTAATCGTACCATTGAAAGCGAAAGATAAAGTAAACGGGATTATCATTGCTGATAATATTTACACTCAAAAGGTAATTTCCGATGAAGACCTGAAGATGTTCATAATGCTTGCAAATCAAGCTGGTTTAGCTATAGAAAATTCCCGTCTTTACGAAATGGTAATGCATAAAAGCCATACTGACTCTCTGACATCATTATGGAACCATGGTTTTTTTCAAGACAAACTAGCTGAAGAAGTGGATAAAGCAAAAACAAACAAGAAACCTCTATCCCTGCTCATAATGGACCTTGATAATTTCAAAATATTAAATGATAGCTGCGGCCATCAGAACGGAGATATAATCCTCAAAGAAGTCTCAAACCTTTTGAAAGACTCATCCAGAGACATTGATTATGTATGCAGATACGGCGGTGAAGAATTTTCAATCATCCTGACCCAAACAAATAAAGAATCTGGATATTCTATTGCCGAAAGAATCAGGCAAAAAATAGAACAATATTCATTTCCTGCTTTTTCACTTTATCATGAACAAAAAGTTACAATAAGTATCGGCCTTGCCACTTTTCCCGATGACGCGGATAATAATAATGACCTGATTAAGCAGGCTGACAGGGCTATGTATAAAGCAAAGTTCAGCGGCAAAAACCAAACCTACGTTTCAGAGTAAAAAACGAAAATATCCCTAGCCTGTATATTCCAGACTAGCACTGTTATAAAATCCAGCAATGATCCCTGTTGCAGGAATTAAACACCCGCCGTAAGGACCTCTTCCTGCTTTTCTTCGCTTGAAAACTTAACAGATACCACACGGGAACATCCTGTCTCGGGCATGGTAATGCCGTACATTATATTTGCATTTGCAATTGTCTTTTTATTATGAGTAATAACAATGAACTGGGCGATTTTTGCAAAATCTTTTAGAAGGAACCCAAACCTTCCGACATTAGATTCGTCCAGGGCAGCATCGATCTCATCCAAAACGCAGAAAGGACTTGGATTAACCTTAAACACGCCAAAGATCAAAGCAATAGCTGTTAGCGTTTTTTCTCCACCTGAAAGCAAACTGATGCTTTGCAGTTTCTTTCCCGGAGGCCTTGCAATTATCTCAATACCGGACTCCAAAACATTATCAGGTTCAAGAAGAACCAGCTGGGCTTCTCCCCCGCCGAACAACATTCTGAAATATATCCTGAACTGCTCGCTTACTTTTGTGAACGTTTCCATGAACATTTGACGGGTTGAACGATTAATCTTGTTGATCGTGCTCATCAATTGCGATTTTGCCTCAAAAAGATCTGATTGTTGTTTTGTCAGGAATTCAAATCTTTCCTTAAGCTGCTCATACTCCTCAATAGCAACTAGGTTTACAGAGCCAAATGAGTCGCATTGTTTTCTTAGTTTTTCAATCTCCAAAGCCAGCTCATTCATATCAATCTGTTCAGCTTGTTCTTCAACTTCCTCAAAAGCCTTTTCAGCTTTCAGTTCTTTAACTTCAAGAACCTTACCGAATATTTCTGCTTCCAATTGAATCAAAGGACACTGGGTTGCATCTTTTTCACTAAAAGAAGTATTCATATCACGCTCTGGAGCATCTAGATCTATTTTATAAGTCTGGCTCATCCTGTCTTTGATAGCCCTAATACTAAAGGAGATCTCCTGCTCTTTAAGCTGCTTTTCATGAACTTTTTGTTTAATATCGTCGATCTCGAGCTCTAAAGCATTCATATTTGCCCTTGAGCTATTTATTCTTTGAGCAATATCCTCTTTCTGGACAATATAATCATTCAGAACATTCTTAAACGACTCCCTCTCGCTTCTAACTTCTTCAATCCTTCGCTCTAATCCTTCTATCTCTCTCTCATATAGGCTCTTCTTATCTTCTTGCCCAATAGCCTCGTTATCAATCTTGTTAATATCTTCAAGCCATCCGTCTAGAGTCTCGGAAAACATTGATTGGTTCTTTTTGTAGCTCGTGAGCTTGTCACTATCTGCTGCAATTTCCGTTTCAAGTTGCGCAATAGACACAATAACATTTTCTTTCTCCTTTGATTTTGAAGCTATTGCTTCGCGTTTATCATGAATATCATTTTGACACCATTCAATATCCTGAGTTATAGTTTCCAGCTCATAGCTTATCCTCTCTTCATTCTTTTTTGTCTCAGCCATGAACTCTTTTACCTCTTCTATTTCAGAGCAAACAAGCTCCATCTCACCTTGCAATTTTTGCTCTTCAGCTAAAATATCATTCCTTTGAGATTCAAGGATAGAATGCTTTTTCTCCTTATCTTGGATCTTATAAATAACCTCTTTAAATAATTCTCTGTGTTCGACTATTTGCCCAGAGACAAAATCCCTTCTTGCCACATACTCAGAAATTTGCAGATTGATCTCATTGATCTTTAAAGATATCTGCTGCGGATCTAATTCAACAAATTTTGTTTCACAAACGATTTCATACAATTGCAATGACTGCTCCAGACCATTTCCGACAGACTGATTGAACCTTTGCTTTAACTGCTGAAGCTGGTCATCAGCTAATGCATTAACTTCCTTTACCTTTCCAATAATGCCAGTATGATGATCCATTGGGGCTGCACTTGCATAATAACGGCCCTCGACGACAGGGTCAGGCATGTCCTGATATTGGGCATGCAGCTTCTCAATAAACTCTTTTTGAGATTTCAAGAACAGCGTCTTCTTTTCGAGATCTTCAATAGTGCTTTTCAATTGCTCAAATTCAGCCTCATAACTTCTAAGCTTTTCTCCACGACTATCTTTGATCTGTTTAAATTCATTGATCTCAAGGTCAAGGCTATTGATTTGACCGTTGACTTCATCAAGCCTTTCATTAACCTGCTGTTTTTCAATAAGCACTTTTTCAGTTTCCAGTTCTAAACGACGCTTTCTCGCCAAATAACCCTGCATTTCCTTCATCACATCTGTAAGATCATTTCTTGTATTTGCCTGCTTTGCGCTCAAGCTCAATATGTTCTCTTCATTGCCTTTTATTTTATCTTTTGCCTCTTTAACCAATCTCTCTAATATTGCAAGAACATCTCTTTTCTCTTTAAGCGATCTTTCATTGTGGATCTTTGCTTCCTCAAGCGTTATAAGGGCCTGCTCAAGCTCCTCGATCTTTTCCTGCTGAATTTTACATTTTTCTATCAGCTGACCTTTTTGCTCCTTTAGCTTTCGGTCATTCTGCATCAAATTCTCGATTCTCTCCTGGTTAAAACCAACCTGCCTATTATCCAGGTCGATCTGACCATCCAGTTTAATTCCCTGTGAATTAAGTTCATTTATCTTATGCTCGACTTCCCCTAAATAATTAATCTCATTAGTTAAATGCTCGGAAGCTTCCTCTAGCTCCTGATTTAAGGAATTGATCTTTTCTGTAACTTCTTTGACATGAACATCCATACTGCTTTTTTCATCTTCCAGCTCTTTAATTTGACACCTTGAATATTTTGTCTCCTGCTTTTTTAAAAATTCAAATTTCTCTTTATATTTACTTGCTTTCTTAGCCTGCCGTTCGATAGATGCAATCTGTCTTTTAACTTCAATAGTAATATCATTGACCCTAAGCAAATTATTCTCAGTATCCTTAAGCCTGTTCAGCGCCTCTTTTTTCTTTGCTTTATATTTTGTGATTCCAGAAGCCTCATCCAAGATCATTCTTCTTTCTTCCGGTTTTGCACTGACGACCATATCAACTTTTCCCTGAGGAAGAAGCGAATAAGCTTCCGCCCCGATACCTGTTCCCATAAGAAGTTCTTGGATATCTTTTAATCTAACAGGGGTCTTATTCAAAAGATATTCACTCTCGCCGGAACGGAACAATCTTCTTGTTATAGTCACCTCATCGTAATCTATCGGGAGCATTTTAGATTCGTTAGAAAAGGTCAAGCTGACCTCAGCAAATCCCAAAGATGCTTTCTTTTCAGTTCCGTTAAAAATAACATCTCCCATCGCCGAGCCTCTTAACTCTTTAGCGCTTTGCTCACCTAAAACCCATCGGATAGAATCAAAGACATTACTCTTTCCGCATCCATTAGGACCGACAACAGCCGTTATTCCTGGCTCAAAATTTAAAACTGTTTTATCTGCGAAAGACTTGAACCCAAAAATTTCCAATCTTTTTAAATACATAAGTTGCTCCCCTGTTTAAGCTGTTTTTGGATATTATTTTTGTATATAGAATTTATCATTATACTTATTTACTGCTGACTTTCAAGCCAAGCGTCAATTTTTTCTTTCTTAAATCTCCACTGTCCTACAGTCTTAACCGCAGGTATCTTTCTGGTTTTTAACCATTCATAGATAGTTCTTTTCTTAACACGAAGATAATCAGCGACTTCCTCTATTGTCATCAACGATTCATAAATCATGCTTTAGAATAACTCCCTCATAAATTAGTCTCGCTGTATATCTTTAATAGCTCGCAACTAAATTATGTCCGTGTTAAGGCTTTCTTATAAATGGTTTTGAAATTTATATATTGATTTGAAAAATTTTATTTAATACTCATTAGCAATCTATTACATTAAATTACACTTGTCAATATTTTTATATTTTTTTTTACATATTAAGTCATTGTTATACTATATACTCATAATATATGCCTTACATTCTATAAAATTCATTATAATAGCATATTTATTTTTTTAATTACATTTTTTAACATTTCATAGTGTTTATATACATTTAGCTCATTTTTTAACAATTTTATACATATTCAATTTTATTCAATAAATTTCTCCATGAAAAACAACATAATAACCATAAACTTTAAAATATCACTCATTATTCCATAATGTCTATAAAGAACCTTTGCGTAGAAATTAGTATTAGTAAAATAAAAAATGGTTTCCATAATTTAAACAATTATGGTAATATGTGACCACTTATCAGAAGTCATATTCATGCTTTTTAAAAATCAAAGATTATTGTTGAAATTTAATTGGTTTTACTATATATAAATAAGTACTATTTTTTATTAAATATATATTAAGACGCTTACAGGAGGCAAAATGATCAATTATTTACTCACAGAAGAACAAGAAATGATACGAGATCTATGCAGGCAAATAACTGATGAAAAAATCAGGCCTGTTGCTGCAGAGCTTGACAAAACCGAAGAATTCCCTTGGGAAATCATGAAAGTCATGGCAAAGTCTGATCTTTTCGGCCTATATATAGATGAAAAATATGGCGGAATGGGCGGCGGTATACTTGAGCTATCTATAGCTACAGAAGAATTCTCTAAAGGCTGTGGCGGAATCGCAATTTGTTACGCAGCCTCAGCATTAGGCACCCTTCCAATTCTTATCTTAGGATCAGAAGAGCAAAAACAGAAGTATATCCCAGATTTAGCTGCCGGTAAACATCTTGCTGCATTTGGCATCACTGAACCAGCTGCCGGTTCTGATGCAAGTGCAATGCAAACAACCGCAGTTAAAAAAGGCGACAAATATATCCTTAACGGAACAAAACATTTTATCACTAATGGCGGGGAAGCAGAGATTTATACAGTTGTTGCCATGACAGATAAATCCAAAGGTTCTAGGGGCGCGAGTATTTTTATAGTAGAGAAAGGAACGCCTGGTTTTACATTCGGAAAAAAAGAGGACAAATTAGGTATCAGGGCATCTGCAACTAACGAGCTTAATTTCGTTGATTGCGAGATCCCTGCAGAGAACCTTCTTGGAAAAGAGGGCCAAGGCTTTATCGGAGCAATGAGAGTCTTTGATAAATCGCGCCCAGGAATCGGCGCGCAAGCAGTGGGCATCGCACAAGGCGCATTAGATCATGCAATTAGATATGCCAGAGAAAGAAAACAATTTGGAAAATCCATTTCAAGCTTTCAGGGAATTCAATTTATGTTAGCTGATATGGCAACACAGGTCGAAGCAGCACGCGCGCTTGTTTATGCATCAGCAAGAGAAGTAGACAGCGGCGTTACAAAAAATTATGGAATGCATTCTGCAATGTCAAAACTCTACGCATCTGATGTCGCGATGAAAGTCACGACTGATGCAGTGCAGATATTCGGCGGATACGGCTACATGAAAGAATATCCGGTAGAAAAATATATGCGCGATGCAAAGATCACCCAAATATACGAAGGAACCAACCAGATACAGCGAAGCATCATCGCTCTTGGTTTAATAAAGGAAGCCGCAGGAAGCTAATGAACATAATAGTATGCATAAAACAAGTACCTGACACAACCCAGGTAAAAATAGACCCAAAAACAAACACCTTGATTAGAGAAGGTGTCGAGTCCATCATAAACCCTTTTGACATGTACGCCATTGAAGAAGGCGTAAGGCTAAAAGAAAAGTTCGGCGGAAAAGTTATTGCGATAACAATGGGGCCGCCTCAAGCAGAAGCAGCATTACGTGAAGCAATTTCTCTGGGATGCGATGATGGCATTTTGGTAAGTGACAGGGCTTTTGCAGGATCAGATACTCTTGCAACAAGCTACACCCTAGCAATGGCAGTTAAAAAAATTGAAACTTTTGATATTATTATTTGCGGAAAACAAGCATCAGATGGAGACACTGCTCAGGTCGGGCCTGGTATCGCAGCACATCTCAACATCCCACAAGTCACATACGTCAAACATATCAAAGAAGCAGACGAAGAAGCGATCACAGTTGAAAGAATGACCGAAGAGGGTTCAGAGATTTTAAGATCACCTTTACCTTGCTTAATAACAGTTGTCAAGGAAATCAACGAGCCGAGGATCCCTTCATTAAAAGGGAAGATGAAAGCCAAAAAAGCTGAGCTTACATGCTGGAAAGCTATTGACATTGATTGTGATGATGAACGCCTGGGCTTAAATGGTTCACCAACTCAGGTCGTTAGGATATTTACACCGCCGCCAAGGGCGCAAGGCGAAATACTTGAAGGTGACCCCCAGGAAACGACAAGCAAACTAGTTGAAATGTTAAAGGATAGCATACAATAAAATGAGTATAAAAGTAATCAAAGATAAATGTACTGGATGTATGATCTGCACAAGGGTTTGCCCTTTTGCTGCCATAAAAGTAATTGAAAAATTAGCGGTTATTGACCTAGATAAATGTACTATTTGCGGAGCCTGCAAGGAAGTCTGCAACTTTGCCGCAATAGATATACAAAAAAATCCCAAAAAAACCCAGGATATTGAAAAGTATAAAGGCGTCTGGATCTTTGCCGAGCAGAAGCGAGGAAACATACAATCTATCTCTTATGAACTTCTTGGCAAGGCAACAGAGCTTGCACAAAAATTAGGGGTCGAAGTTTCTTGCATGCTATTAGGGCACAATATAACTGACAAAGCCCAGGAACTGATATCCAGAGGCGCTGATAATGTTTATGTAGTTGATTCCCCCGAACTCGAACACTTCCTTGATGAACCATACTCAAAGATACTTATAAATTTAATAAGAAAATATCGTCCCGAGATAGTTCTTTGCGGTGCATCAGCAATTGGCAGAGCACTGGTTTCGCGAGTCGCAGTAAACATTCACGCTGGCCTTACTGCAGATTGTACTGAACTGGATATTGATGAAACTGAAAAGATCCTGCTTCAAACAAGGCCGGCATTTGGCGGGAATATTATGGCAACGATCATTTCAAAGAATCACCGCCCTCAAATGGCCACTGTAAGGCATAAAGTCTTCAAGGAAGCTGAAGTAGACCCATCAAGAACCGGGAAAGTAATTATTGAAAATTTTGATAAATCTTTCTTCAAGTCAAGGACCAAGATGCTTGACGTGATAGAAGAAGTCACGTCAATGATCAACATTGCAGAAGCTGATATAATCGTTTCAGGCGGACGCGCAATGAAAGGCCCAGAAAATTTCGCGATACTTGAAGAACTTGCCAAAGTTTTAGGCGGTGCCGTTGGAGCATCTAGGGCTGCAGTTGATAGCGATTGGATGCCCTACTCTCACCAAGTCGGACAGACCGGAAAAACAGTCTGCCCTAAAATGTATATCGCTTGCGGGATTTCAGGACAGATCCAGCATTTAGTCGGAATGTCCTCATCAGATATAATTATTGCGATCAACAGGGATGCTTCCGCACCGATTTTCCAGGTAGCTGATTACGGAATTGTTGGCGACCTGTTTGAGATCGTCCCGCTTTTAACAAAAAAATTCAAAGAAGCATTAAATAAATAAAAAAAGGCAGACCCTTTTAGCCCAAAATAAGTCTGTCCCTAATTTATTTCACCTATCAGGCACTGTTTCGAATCAACTCTTTACGATTATTCCCAAGCAACATCAGAATGTTCGACACAGGAGTAACATTTATTATAACAGGTACGAAGCCTTCAATATTCAGGTCATAAATTGGCTGTTCATCCAGCGGAAGAGGGATACCCGCGCTATTTCTTTTTATCTGAAGGTCAAGCATGTCAGAATTAAAATCAATACCACCGACATTCTCCGATCCTTTTTCATTTGTAACGCCACCTTCATTAACTGTTGATGTTTCATTGTTCAATAATACTGCCTTTTCGATCCCTTCAAGGTCACCGGCAGCAATCTGATCAAAATACGCATCGATCTTAGCCAAATGCTTATCAATGTTCCCTTGCGCGTCCTGTTTCAGCTTAATAAGTGTTGCCAACAAATATCCGGCTTCCTCACGTTCAAAATCATCTTCGCTCATTCCCTCATAAACAGCTCTTACGACCTCAATATCGGAAGAGAGATCTCTTAATTCACCCGAAAAACCTTTTTCTTCAACCAAGTCAATCCTTTGGGAAAGATCTAAAACTCTGCGCTGGATATCATCTGTTCTCCCGATCTCATAAGAAGATTGAAGCCTAACAACATTTTCGATATTTTTCATGACATCTTGCCCTTCTGCCCCTAAACCTTCTGCCATCTTCCTAGCAGTTTCTATCGCATAATTCGCTTCCCCTTTGACAAAGTCACTTGACCTTTCAAAAATACGTCGCAATGTAAAAGGCTCAGCAGGATCACTAAAATTTGTTACCACGAGTCCATACTTTTTGAAGATCTCCCCATCTGAATACTCCACATTCTCCCCTTCAGCCTTAAAATCAACCATGCGTCTTGCTGGAGTAATGCGGTCCAAAGCATATCCAAAAGATATCAGCTCACTTGCCTCAATCTTTGAAATATTAAGCAAATTAACCACATAATCACGCACCTTGATCCTTAAAGAGTCTGGATTGGTTATTTTTCCTTCACTATTAATATCTGTAATAAGAAGCACCGGCAATAGATTGTTAGGTATGTTTATCCCTATATTTGGCAATACAATCGTAGCCACAAAATCAATTGGATTTCCGGGATGATGAGCAGCAATGATCAAAGCAAGACCCAAAGCCTCATCAGGCTCAAAGCCCGCCTCCTCCAGACGTTCTATTGTAGCTATCATGCTCAAAGTACCATGCATAATAACTTTTTCCACCAGAGGATTACCCTTATTTGCCAGCATAAAAGCATAGATAGCCTCAGCCCTTTCTACTGCGTCTTCATGGGAAAGCCCTAAAATCCGTTCCCCTATCTTAATCCACAAGTCAATAAACTTGATTTTAAATGCAGGGTCTGAAACATCCATTGCATAGGCAAGGTCATGGGTTTCGGCAAATAGTTCGCCAAAGGACGCCATTTCATCAGATATCAAACCACGCTCATGAAGGGATTCAATAAGAGCCCTGTGGGAATTAATATGGGCAGCCACTGGCGGCGAATAATTCTCAGGCCTTCTGTTGGATGCAATTGCAGCCGCATTTAATAATTTATCTTTATATGCTACGAGAACCGGCCTGCCCTTACCCTGCAGGTCCTCAAGCCTTACTTCCGGATTATCAATTAAACCAAGCATTGACCGGTCCGGCCCTTTCAAAGAAACAGGATTTTCGGCTAAATATTTTTCATTATTAGGATTCGCTTCCAACATATTTACATCAACTTCAAATTTCTTGGAAAGCATTGAACTATCGCCAAGATTCTTCTCAACATATGCTTTTTGTTCAGATCCGAGGTTCTCAACTGGGCCCTTAACCGTCTCAATAATTTCCGGAAGAGTTTCACCGAACTGATTCTGAGAAATAAAACCTCCGGAAAAATATTTCCTTGGGATGATCTCCTGGCTTATCGGATCATAATCTTCCTTTATATAATTAAAAACCCCCTGCTTAAAAGCCTCAATATATTGGCGATAGATCTTTTTGCTCACATCTTTATCCTCGAGATCTATACCTTTCACCTTATTCTTATCAACATAGACCTGGCCCATCAAAGATTGTTTTAAGTTGCTCTTATACCAAGCGGCAAGTATCATGGAATTATACATCTGCCTTAACTTAATAAATGTTCTGCCATGATTTATCTCGCGCTCGATCTCAGGGATAAGGATCTCTTTAATGACCTCTTTGATCTCATCCAACTGCTGTGGATTCTCAGCCCTCTCTTCTTCAGCGCCTAAAATATCTGACATTTCAGAATCTTCAAATGTGCTCCTAAAAGCCATATAGTCTGATTCAAGCATAACCTTAAGATTGCTTTCAAGAACAAAAACCATTCCTTGGTCCTCATATAACACGGCTTTATCCGGAACGATCCAAACCTTATTAAATGTATCCATGGGTATATCCGTGATCCCGTATCTCTCATAAGCTATCTTATAAACTCTTGCCCAGAATTCTTCTCCCAATTCATCCTCCGGATACATAAGGGATGCTGTTAACTGCTTCAACAAATAATCCTGAGCCAGAAGGTCCCTTCCCATTTCCGTATGCCCAAAATTCTCTGGAATGATCCTGTTATTTTCATAAGGGGATAAATTGACCCACATATCTTCTTCAGGAGTAGTCAATGATGCCAAGAAATACTTTATAAGCTTTTCAGATTCATATTTAAGCTCTTCATCCTCAATTTGAGAATCTCCGGTATCAATTATGAATTTAAAGCGTAATGGATTTTCAGGAAATGTTTGTATGCCTTTAATTACAGCAGGGTAAAAAGCTGGGGTTACTGTTACTATTGTTCCTACTTGCGGCAGCGAGAAAATACTTTGAGCATAAACATTTGCCGGCAATATAAAATTAGAGGTCACAAATGCTAAAACTATTATAAAAACCGATAATTTGTATACAAAATTGTCAGATTTTTTTCTTAAGTAAATTGCCATCTCATACCTCAACATTTTTAAACAGTATCATCTTAATAATACTATTTATTGCAATTAAAGTATAAAATGCAATAGCTACACAAACAAGGGTATGAAAAAAATACTATGTTTATAAAAAAAAGCCATGAATAAGTCTTCATGGCTTTTTTATAATTAAAAAACAGCTCTGCTATTTAATAGAAACGTCTGTTTTCTTTGGAACAATAACAATACCGGATGTCGTAAGAACAAAACGTTTTTTATCAAGCTCCAGATCGTACCCTATCTCAGTATTCGCAGGAATTATAACCTCTTTGTCAATAATAGCATTCCTGACCTTGGCATTCTCGCCTATCTGAACGCCTTCCATTATTATTGAATTCTTGACGTGGGCACCTTCTTTGATTGTTACATTTGGAGAAAGGATTGAATTATCAACCTCCCCGCCTTCAATTATACATCCTCCTGATATCATTGAATTATATATAGCCCCTGAACCAGAAGGTTTTGTGATCATTCTGATCGGAGGATACTGCTCGTGGTAAGTCCTAACCCTCCAATCTTCATCGTAAAGGTCAAAATCAGAATTTGGCTTCAAAAGGTCCATATTTGCCTGATAATATGCATCTCTTGTCCCAATATCCCTCCAATACACAGGCTTGCCTCCGGCATTTTGCGCAAAATCATAAACATACACTTTCTTTTTGCTTTTCAACATCTGTGGAATAATATTCTTTCCAAAATCATGGCTTGAAGTAACATTTTTAGAATCAATTTCCAGTTCTTTTAACAGAACATCCTTTTTAAAAAGATATATCCCCATTGAAGCAAATATCTCGGATTTCTTTGAAGGTATTACTTTTGGGTGCACAGGCTTTTCCTGAAATCCAAGGACCCGGTTCTCAGCATTAACTTCAACAACACCAAAATCCTTAGACATTTTTTTGGGCATATTAACACAGGCAACAGTAACATCAGCATCCTTTTCTTCATGGAACTTAACCATATCCCTATAGTTCATCTTATAAATATGGTCACCGGCAAGGATCAAAACCCTGTCCGGAGCACAATCATTGATCGCATATATATTCTGATAAATAGCGTCAGCCGTTCCTTTATACCAATCAGAGCTTATCCTTTGCTGTGCAGGGATAACATCAATAAACTCGCCTAATTGGCTTGAGAATACATTCCATCCCGCCAACAAATGTTTTTGCAGGGAAAAAGATTTATACTGGGTAAGAACATAGATCCTCCTTAACCCGGAGTTAACACAATTACTCAAAGTATAATCAATGATCCTATATATCCCGGCAAATGGGACAGCAGGCTTTGCCCGGTCCCTGGTTAAGGGATCAAGCCTTTCACCACGCCCACCGGCTAAAATAAAAGTTAAGGTTTTACGCATTTATTACTCCTGTTTTATATTATAAGTATACCTTAAATCGTATACTGTCAAAATTCTTAATTTATATCAACTCCCTGCCCAATCAATTTCAAATTCTCCAGCTCTTTTTTTACCGCTTCATCTTTCGGGTCTTGATTCAGGGCCTTTTGCAATTCTAACTTTGCATTTTCAATATCCCCTAAAGCTTTATAAGATAACCCGATATTTTTGTATGCCTCAGCAAGATTTTTACCCGTGTTTAAAACCACTTTATAAGTATTCAAAGCTTCTTTTAATGCACCCTGCTCATAACAAATATCCCCTATCTTTAAAATATCGATGGAACTGTTACGGTCCATGTTATGTGCTATCTTTAAATATTTATAAGAATCCGTGTATTGTTTGTTCTGCGCATAAGTCTTCGAAAGAAGAAAATACCACTTCGGGTCTTTTGGCCACAATTTTATCATTTCCTCATATTGCTTTATTGCCCCCTCATACTGTTTCAAGTCCACGTATACTAAAGCAAAATTCTCCCTGAAACTTTGATCATTAGGAGAGAATATTGCCGCTTTCCTTAAATACTTAAAAGCAGCCTCAAATTTCTTATTCTTTGCATATATTTTTCCGGTCAGGGCCAAAGCATCTGCATAATCAGGAGTGATCTCTACCGCCCTGTTAACTTCCTTCAACGCTGCCTTTCTGAAGCCTAAAGTGTCAAGCGTATAAGCCTTATAATAATTCCTGTATCCGTTCACTCTATCGTTAGCCAATTTAAAGAAATCAATATCTTCCACTTGCCACCTGCTTAGATCCAACTCGTGTTTTTCTATAACCGCCCTGTTCTGAGGCACATCCTTTAAGAAGATAACCGCGTCATAATTCAAATAAACAAGCTTCCAATCCTTATGGTCATATAAATAATTCAATAATTTAGGACGTATATGCTGTTTGACAGACCCTAAAAATACACCAGTTAAATTATACTGTTTTACGACCTTTTCAAAGGCCTCAAGGTCTTCACCTTTCCATATCCTGTGGTATTCCTTAAAAAACGCCCCACCATACACTTCAGTTCTTCCATCAATAAAAACCTTAATATCAGGAAAACATCTGCCAAGAAGATATGCCCCGGAATTAAAGTCATTAAAGAAATTCCCTTTTACTTTATTTTCAACAAGAAAATCAGCGCCCTTATCAGAAAAACTTCTCAGCCCTATCCCTCCAAACTCACTCTTCCTTTCATATTTATCAAAATCATAATAACCTCTTGGCGCAACCCCGGCACAATATTGAAATATCCACGCTAAAAGAAGAAGGTTGCAAAATATCATTGTTATATACTGAAATTTCTTCTGGGTAAATCTCAGCGGAATAATTTCTTCAAATGAAAGACTGAACATATTCGTCACTAAAACCAAATATGCAGCAAAGGCAAAATACACTGTGTTTCTTAACGCCTTGAGTGAGAAGATCAAAAAAATAATCCAAAACAGCAATGCGCTAACATCTATTCTTTTGCGGTTCAAGAAAAATGAGATGGCGGAAAAAAGCATTATGATCTTATAGAATATAAATTGACCGCCGATAAAAAGAGTATCACTTGTAATAGGTTTGGCAAGCTCCTGGATATAATCAAAGAAAACTTTATTCTCTCCCCCCAGAGAAAAGAACACGCCTATAGGATAAAAGGCTCCTTTAATAAATCCCGGATTTATAAGACAAGCCAATAGCACAAAAACAAATATCTTCTTTAATCTGCCGAACTCATCATCAGTTAACCTTCCTGACTCATTCCACTCATATGGTAAAGGCACATGCCTCTTTAACAGTTCTGCTGTGATTCCCAACAGAACAAATAACGGCCCGAAGAAAAAATAACCGTGCATGTTCGACCAAAGGACCTGAGCAATGAATAAAGTAAATACCGACCATCTCTTATCGATATGCAAAGCAAGAACATAAATATAGTAAACAAAGAAAAACAGGCTAAAAATATCAGGCCTTATCGTAAAGCGCTGCTGAAAAGTTAAATATGCAAGCAGAAGGAAAAATGTCGAGAATAACTGCTTATCCCTGTTGTACCCTATCAACACAAGCATGCCTAAGGTCAAGCCGGTAACTACGATCTGCATTTTTAAAAGCCCATCCGGCCCGAAATTATTGAAGAGATTATAAAGTATGACCTGAAAGAGCCATTCATGGTTCACCCAGGGTGCGCCGGCAATTGAACATGAAAGAAAATCCACGTTAGGAACATAACCGTGCTGGACAATATATTTTCCTGTCGCTAAATGCAGCCAAAGATCAAGGTCCTTAATCTCTATATTCGCGACATAAACTAAAAGCCCGAATAACGCGCCTACCGGCAATAAGCCTGCAATAAAGTGGGCTTTCTTCAATAATGAATCTCTCATTCGCCGACCTCTCTACGATTAATTCTTATCATTAATAAGATCTTATTTTCCAAGCGCAGAAAGCTTGCCTTCTAATTCAACAACCTCAGGAATGCTCCTTAGCTTCCCCTGAACCATTGATAATTGCTGCCTGGATTTATCAATCTCTCCGAGGTTAAAATATGTAAGCGCCAGTAAATATCTGGTCTCAGGGTCTTTCTGGTCTAAAAGTTTTGCTACTCTGAGTTTCTTGAACGCGTTTTCAAAATCACCGTTCTCAATATCAGCTTTTCCCAAGATCACATACAAATGTGAATAATAAGGAAAATACTTCAGGGCTTCTAACGCCTCTTCTTTAGCTTTCTCAACTTCACCCATATTTAACAGAGCATATGCTCTATTGGCATACCTGTAAGGAGTTATGTTCTTCAGTCCCAACTTTGCGATATCAAGCCTTTGAGGCTCATAATCCTTAAGATCGATCCTGAATTTATCTATTACCTGCCGATTTTTTTCAACGTCCTTAAGAAAGACCACTGCATCATAATCGAAATATACCAATACCCATTCGGGTGATCTATAAATATGTTTTACTATCTTTGCATAGGAAGGGTCATAAAGTAAATTAAGAAAGGCGCCTGTCAGATCGAATTTCTTCTGAAATCTATCAAAGGTCTCGCTATCACCCTCAATCGTCTTTCTATACAGCTGAAAGAACGTTGAACCATATACTTCAGTTCTTCCATCTATAAAGACCTTAATATTAGGGAACGTGCGCCCGATCAAATAAGCCCCTGAATTAAAATCATTAAAGATCCCGCCTTTAATATTATTCTCAACAATAAAATCTACTGCTTTCTCGGGAAAATTATGTTTTGAAACTCCTCCATATTCGCTCTTTCGTTCATACTTATCAAAATCAAAATACCCCTGCAAAGAAAATGCATCAATAGTTTTGATCATATGATTGATCATCAGCAGATTTATCAAGATCATGCAAACCAGTTTCATACGTTTACCAGAAACCACAGGCGGTATCAATTTATCATAATCAACATACTGCATATTGATGACCACAACAAAAAAAGCGACAAAGCTAAAGAAAACCATATTTCTGACAGCATTTAGCGAAAAAAACAAAAATATCAACCATACAAACAACACGCTCAGGTCTATCTTTTTTATATTGAACAAAAAGCTTAAAGCAGAAATAACGATCAATATCTTGTAGTAAGGATATTCACCCGGCGAAAAAATCGTATTAAGGCTGATAGGCTTTGCTAGCTCAGTGATGTGTTCAAAAAATACTTTTGAATCCCCTGATAAAGAGAACATAACCTTTAAAGGATAGATGAAGCCCACGATAGAATGCGGATTGACAAGGCACGATGCTGTTACTACCCAAAAAGCCAACTTAATATTTCCATATTCCTCATTATCAAGACGGCCTATATTGTTCCATTCAAAACATAGCGGGACTTTTCTCTTTATTATCTCAGACAGGATTCCTATCAAAAGCACGGCTGGCCCAAGGATGAAATACCCGTGAATATTACACCAGGCAATTTGAATGATAGCCAAAAGCCATATTGTGCTTTTCTTTTGCATTCTCGATGACAAAAAAAAGAAAAATACAGATAGAAATAAAAGGCTGAATATCTCGGGGCGGATCGTCATTCTGTTCTGAGCAACCATCAGGACCAAATACAATAAGAGCACGGGCAAAGTCAGCCGCTCGATATCAAAAACAGCAAAGAGAAAGACAAAAAATATCAAAGTAAACAAAACCACCCTTAGCATTATCAAGCCTTCAATGCCGCCAAGCTTATAAACATTGAACACTGTTATCTGGAACAGCCACTCGTGGTTACTCCACGACTTATCCTTTAATGTAGATGACAGAATGTCAACATTTGGGACTGACCCGGTTTCGCTGATATATTTACCCACGCCTAAATGCAGCCAAAGGTCATGGTCCTTGATCTCAAGGTTTGCAGAGAATATTATCAGTCCGAACAGGACAAGAAGCGCTATCAAGCCTGTTGAAGTATTTATTTTTTCATAAAACCATTCAGACATTTTATACATAGGGGCCAAGTCTCGACTTGCCCCACCCCCAATATTATTTTAGAAGAAAATGATTCCTGCCCATATCAACAAGACGCATTTCATCATTAAACTCTATCTTGGCACTACCCTTTACCGATCTATACTCAACAGAAGCAGCCAGCAGTTCTTTTGTATAAGGATGAAGCGGATCTTTAAAAATATCATCAGCTGATGCCAGTTCAACTATTTTTCCTTTATACATAACAGCGATCTTCTGACATATCTTCTGCACTACCTTCAAGTTATGGGATATAAACAAATATGTCAGATCATACCTCTTTCTAAGGTCCGCCAGAAGATCTACGATCTGCTTTTGTATTATAACATCCAGGGAAGAAACAGCCTCATCAAGAATCAATAATTTTGGATTAAGGACCAGCGATCTTGCAATTGCGATTCTTTGCCTTTCCCCCCCGCTAAATTCATGAGGATAACGCTCCAATATATCTCTATTCAGGTTTACTGCTGCGAACGTTTCAAATATTCTCTCTCTTCTGGTACTTTTTGAACACCACTCTCCCTTGCCCAGGGTAAAACCCTCTTCCATAATATTCTCAATAGTGAATCGGGGATCCAGGCTGCTGTAAGGGTCCTGAAAAACCATCTGCATATTACGGCGGGCGTGCTTTAATTTTGCAGAAGATCCCTTCGTTATATCAACGCCATTAAACAAAATACTTCCTGAATCAGATTTAAGAAGCCTCAACACAATTCGCGCCAGTGTTGTCTTACCGCATCCGGACTCACCGACAAGCCCTATGTTCTCTCCCTGATTTATGACAAGGTCCACATTATCAACAGCCTTGACACATGACCTGTTCTCGCCAAAGACCCCTGTCTTTTGATAAAAACTCTTTTTTATGTTCTTGATCTCTAATAGCATAATATTATTAAGAACAGCTCAGTAACGCCTCGGTATATTTATCCTTGGGTGACCTCATAACTTCATCGGTTTTTCCAGTTTCAACTATTTTGCCGTTCGTCATGACGGCAATAGAATCGCAAAGATGGCTGACAACACCAAGGTCATGTGTTATTAATAAAATTGACAAGTTAAGTTTTTTATTAAGATCCTGAAACAATTCAATTATCTTTGCCTGAACAGTAACATCCAGATTGCTTGTAGGCTCGTCAGCAATTAACAGCTTTGGCTCTGTGGCTATCGCCTGAGCTATCATTGCACGCTGTCGCATACCACCGCTTAATTGGTGCGGGTAATTCTCATATATTTTATCCGGATAAGGCAAGCCAACCATATCAATAAGCTCGAGCACTTTCGCTTTTCTCTTATTAACATCTAGCCTGGTATGAAATCTTAAAACTTCATTTATTTGCTCTCCGACCCTAAAAACAGGATTAAAAGCATACAAAGGCTCCTGAAAGACCATTCCTATCTTCTTGCCTCTTATCTCACGCATTTTAGACCCTGAATATGTCAACAAATTGTAGCCTTCAAACAATATTTCCCCGCCATCTATTTTTAAAGCAGCTGCCAACAACCTGATGATCGACAAGCCGATCGTGGTTTTCCCGCTGCCTGACCCGCCGACAAGGCCAACAATACTGTTCTCAGCAATAGATAGGCTGACTTTATCTACAATGTTCTTGGACTGCTCTCCCTGTTTTACGCTGACTATCAGGTTCTGGATTTTTATTATTTTAGGCACCATCTACTTCACCCCTTAATAGCGGATCCAGGCAATCCCTTAATGTATCGCCAACAACGTTAAAACAAATAACCGTCAGGAAGATCATAAAACCCGGCATCAATATCCATGGATGCATCTGAATGTGAGCTATCGCCATTGCATCGCTCAGCATATTTCCCCAACTTGCTATCGGGTCCTGTATGCCTAATCCTATCAAACTAAGCGCAGCCTCACCTAAAATATATCCCGGAATCGAAAGCATAATAGCTACGATTGAATAGCTGACCGTATGTGGCAGAATATGTCGTATAATGATTTTAAGGTCAGATACACCAGCAGCTTTTGCAGCCAGCACATATTCACGCTCACGAAGTGTGATGCTCATGCCTCTTATGATCCTTGCTAAAGATGCCCACCCTATAAATGACAAAATAACAACTATTGCAAGATAAACCTGGAACGAGTTAAAGCTGTCAGGAACTGCCGAACGAAGCGCAAGCATCAAATAAAATCCCGGGACCATCATGAACATTTCGCACAGACGCATAATAATATTATCAATCTTACCCCCGTAATATCCGGCAACACCTCCGATAAGCAAACCTAAAGTAAAAGAGATCGATACGCCAATAAGCCCTATTGATAATGAAATACGTGCCCCGTAGATCAACCTGGAAAATATATCGCGCCCGCGTACATCCGCTCCCATAATGTATAAACGTCCCGGAGAATCAACTCCAAAAAGATGCCTGTCTGTTTTCAACAGTCCTAATAATTTATATGCATCACCCTTATTGAATAGATGGAAATAACATTTAGTATTATCTTTCTCCACATAGGTCCTTTTATGATATTCATCGAAGTTAAAAGATAATTCCCTCACAAATGGCCAGCTAAATCTTCCATTCTCATCAACAAAATGCACTTTTGATAATGAAGCATAAGAATAATCCCTCGCTTCACTGTCATAAGTATACGGCGCAATAAAATCCGCGAATATCGCCCCAAAATATAAGATCCCAAGTATCGCAAGACATACTATCCCGCGCCTTGACCTTTTAAACTCCGACAAAGCAAGAGCAAATTGACTTTTTGATTTAAATTGTTTGTTCATAGTGACATATAATTGTTGTCTTAAGTTCGCTAATGTTAGCTAAAGTTCGCTGAGGTTAATTGTTCTTATTAAGTAAATTTTTTAACTTAAGACAACCTTTGCTAACATTAGCCAACCTCTATTTATCATACCTAATTCTCGGATCACTCCAAGCCAATAAAATATCTGCGATCAAATTTCCTAATAAAAGTAAAACTCCACCCATTAACATACTCGACATAACCAAATAAACATCCTTAGCCCTTACTGCGGTAAGCATCAGCGAACCCAGTCCGGGCCAATTACAAATGATCTCAATAAGCGCCGCCCCGCCTAGTAAGCTTGATAGCTCATATCCGAACAATGTGATCAAAGGATTAATGGCATTTCTCAATGCATGGACATAAATAACCCTGTTTTCAGGCAGACCCTTCGCCCTTGCGGTCAAAATATATTGCTGCCTCAAAGTCTCTAAAAAGTTACCTCTCATGATCCTCTGAAGACTGGCAATAGAACCCAAAGATATCACAACCGTTGGGATGATCAAGTGCCTCAGAAGATCTATTATTTTTCCCATAAAAGTCAGATCATCAAAATTAGCGCTGTACATCCCTCCCAACGGGAAAATGCCGCTTCGGCTTGCAAAGAAAAGCAGCAACATAGCAAGGAAAAAACTGGGGATAGATAGGCAGATAAATGAAACCATCGATAATGTTTTATCAATAATACGATTACGATTCACTGCAGCTAAAATACCCAATGGTATCGCAACTGCCCATGTCAAGACCATGCTGGCAAAGGATAAAATAAAAGTATTAAATAACCGTCCTGAAAGTATCTTTGAAACCGGCACATTGTAAAAGAATGAATACCCGAATTCCAGATGAACGATATTTTTTAGCCAATGCAAATACTGCTGAAGCAAAGGCTTATCGAGCTGATACAGCTCTTCGTACCTAGCCAGAGTCTCTTCAGATATCTGCGGGTCCATTCTCAATGTATCAAAAAAGTTGCCTGGAGTTATATGCATCAAATAAAATGTAAGCAGGCTCATCACAAGCAGCAATGGAATAGAAACTAAGATTCTTTTAATAATGTATTTAAACATAATTTATTGATCTAAAAATAAACTTATAATGTTAGCAGAGGTTAGCTAAGGTTTGCTTATGTTCGCTTAGGTTAATTAGTCATGTTTAAGCAAATCTTTAACCTAAGCCAACCTTTTCCAACTTTAGCCAACATAAGCCAACCTGTTACCTGTATTCTTCCCTAATTATCAATTCATCCAAATTATGGAACAATCCGCCAAACTTGGTCGGGTTTAGATTTTCAAACTTATTCCTTACCGAATATAACCGAGATGATAATACTGTATAGATCATAGGAAGCTTTTGTGAAATGATCCTCTGGAACTCATCATACAACTGCTTCCTTTTATTCTCATCCAATTCCTGCACTCCTTGATTGAATATCTCATCTATCCTGGCTTCCCAGTCTGTTGCCGGTGATTCCTGACGAGGGTACCACATATGAAGGTTTCCTTTGGAATCCCAGACATTCTTTCCAAAATGAGGCTCTATGCCTCCTGTTAGCCCTAATACCACCGCCTCCCACTCATAAGTGGATGTCAATTTACTCACTATATTATTAAACTCTAATACGAGAAAGTTCACCTTCATTCCAATAGCCTGCAGATCGGAACGAATTATAGAAGCTATTAAAACCCTCGGATCACCCATACCGCCGTTTGTATACAGATTAAATTCAAGAACATTTCCTTTTGTATCCTCTAAATAACCATCACCATCTCTATCAATAAATCCCTGGGATCTCAAAATGGCTCTTGCCTTATCAAGATCATAATCATATTCCGTAACATCAGGATTATAATAAAATCCCGCGCTGGGGCTCATTGAGGAATATTGGGGATAGCCGAATCCGTTCATTACCATTTCAACGATCCTCTGTTTATCAATAGCATGCGCGACAGCTTTCCTAAACTCAACGTTGGTAAACCATTCCAGTTTATAATCTTCAACATACGGTTTATTAGTTTGAGCATTTGTCCCTCTGTTCTGGTTAAAGAAAATAAAATTTGAACCAAATGCGGGCCCAATGTCCAAGACTTCATAATCGCCCCTCTTTTCATTAGGCTTCACAAGAGGATAATCCTGCGCACGTATTGCTACAGCGTCAAGCTCACCATCAAGGAACTTTAACAACTCAACATCCTGGCTCTGCACGATCAAATAAACGACCTTTTCAATGTATGGAAGTCGGTCACCAGAATCCGATCTTTTCCAGTAATTCGGATTTCTTCTATACATGAGCCTTTGCCCAGGCTTATAATCAGTCAAAATATATGCACCCGTGCCGATGATCTCTTTCGGATCCGTATCTATACCCCATGTAAAATTGAATTTTCCGGCATCAACAGCGTTTTTAAGCCTATGCTTTGGCAGGATCGACTGCCCCATGCTTCTTAAAAAGGGCGCAAACTTAACAGGCAGGGTAAATCTGACCGTCAGGTCATCCACTTTTTCCACGTTGAATTTATTTCCGTCAACTGAGAAAATATCGCTGGCCGAGTTAGGGACTGTTTCATTGTATATCAGGTCGTTGAATGTGAAGACAACATCATCCGCGGTGAATTGCTTTCCGTCAAACCAAAGAACATCATCACGAAGATGAAAGGTCCAAATCAGCCCGTCACTTGATACATCCCAGCTTTGCGCCAAGTTAGGCTCAACCTCGCCTGTAATGCCATTGGTCCTGGTTAAACCTTCGAACAACATATTAGTTACATCCGTCGTTGAGGTTTCCTTGGCTAGAATATCATTGAATGACTTTGGATCGCTCGTTGTTGACAGGACAAGAGTCCCGCCATATTTATCATTAGGAACATCAGCGAAAACATTTGAAGAGATAATTGAACCAAGAATGGAAAAGAATGCGAACAAGCAGATCGAAGAGAGAAAATTCTTTTTCTTATTTTTGTGCATAGTATAGGGGTCAAGTCTCGACTTGACTACACCTTTATTATTTTCGTAAAATAAAAGTACACATGAGCGCAAACAACAAAACACTTCATTGCGAGGAATAAAAAAAGCATCTTGCATAGGGAAGCAAGTCGAGACTTGCCCCCTATTCTTTATTCTTGTGTATTTGCAATAGTTTTGACAGTCTTATCTGCAAGGTTCTGGGCATTTCTTTTTGCCATAACAGAAACTTCTTTTTTAGCTGAAAGCACAGCCAATGTTAAAGAAGTAACCAGAAAGACCCCTGCCAGAACTGTTGTAGCCTTGATCATGAACTCATTTGTTTGCGCGCCAAACATCGATTCGGCAGATGCAAAACCTTCAGTTAACCCCCCGCCTCTTCCTGACTGCATCAAAATAACTGCGATGATCAAAACACATGTAATAACATGTACAAAAAACATTAATCCTTCCATAATACGATTCCTTATCCTTTATTCAAACACTTAAGTGATTATAAGGCACCCTTAACCAGAGCAATAAACGAATCCGGCTTCAAACTTGCTCCGCCGACAAGCGCACCATCAATATCTTCTTGAGACATTAATTCTTTTATATTATCAGGCTTAACACTTCCTCCATACTGAATTCTCAAAGCAGCAGCGATTTCATCATTCCCGATCTCAGCGATAATTCCACGGATGAATTTATGGACTTCTTGTGCCTGTTGTGGAGTTGCTGTCTTCCCGGTCCCAATAGCCCAAACCGGTTCATAAGCAATAATAAATTTTGATAGTTCGTCAGGTGTAAATCCTGCCAATGATTGAGTTACTTGTGTTTTAACAACATCGAATGTCTTTCCTGTTTCTCTTTCCTCTAATACCTCGCCGACACAAACAATAGGCAATAGGCCCGATGCTAATGCTGCTTTGATCTTTTTGTTGACTGTCTGGTTTGTTTCACCAAAAAATTGCCTTCGTTCAGAATGGCCAATAATTACATATTTACAACCGGCATCTTTGATCAATGGCGCAGAAACTTCACCTGTAAAAGCGCCTGAATCTTCCCAATACAGGTTTTGTGCACCCATATCGATATTTGATTCCAATATAACATCATTGATCGCAGAAAGTGATGTAAACACAGGACAAACCACTATATCAACCTCATCAACATCGCTAAGTTCCCTTTTTAACAATGTTACAAGTTCAATAGACGCATCTATCGTTTTATTTAACTTCCAATTCCCGGCAATAATTGGTTTTCTCATTATTATACTCTTCTCCTTTACTAATTTATTTGTCTGTAAGCGCCGCTATTCCAGGCAAGACCTTACCTTCTAAATATTCTAATGATGCCCCGCCACCTGTTGAGATGTGAGTCATCTTATCGTCAACGCCAAATTTGCTTACTGCAGCTGCAGAATCACCGCCGCCAACGATCGTTGTAACACCTTTAAGCGTTGCAAGATATTCAGCGATTTCTTTTGTTCCTTTAGCGTATTCATCAATTTCAAAAACACCAACTGGCCCATTCCATACAACTGTCTTGGCTCTTGCAAGCACTGCCTTGAACTTCGCTATTGTTGCCGGACCTATATCCAATCCTTCCCATCCATCTTCGATATCTGTCACTAACTTCAGGCTATCTTTGTTATCAAAATTATCAACAACCATAAAATCAGATGATAAAACGATATTAACGCCAACTTTTTTTGCTTTAGCCAGAAGGTCTTTTGCAATACCGATCTTATCCGCTTCAAGAAGTGAGTTACCGACATTCTTTCCTTGTGCCTTGAGAAACGTATAAGCCATTCCACCGCCAATAAGAATTGAATCAGCTTTCTTCAGAAGGTTCTCTATCAACAGGATCTTATCCGAAACCTTTGCCCCGCCTAATATAACCACAAATGGCTTGTCAGGATTTTCAACGGCCTTACCTAAATAACTTACTTCTTTTTCTAAAAGAAAACCGGCAGCTGACTTTAAGTATTTTGTAATGCCTTCTGTTGAAGCATGTGCACGGTGCGCTGTTCCGAATGCATCATTTACATATACATCAGCTAATGAGGCTAATTGCTTGGCAAATGCAGGATCATTTTTTGTTTCTTCTTTATGAAAGCGCAGATTCTCAAGAACTATAACTCTCGCTGAACTCTTGGCAATAGCAGCTTTTACATCATCACCAATACAATCTTTAAGCATCAAAACATCTTCACCTAACAATTCTTTAAGCCTTTTTGCAACAGGGGTAAGCCTCATGTTTTCAACAACCTTGCCTTCTGGGCGTCCAAAATGGCTCATTAGGATCATTTTTGCCGCCCCCTGCGCTAAAACATATTTCAATGTCGGAAGCGCTCCCTGGATTCTCATATCATCAGTAATGTTCAGATCATCATCCAGCGGAACATTAAAATCACAGCGAATTATTACTTTTTTCCCTTTTAATTCCAAATCTTTTACATTTAGTTTAGCCATTTCTCCCCCATATATTAAATACTATTAATAATATACTTTTTTCAGATGGGATGTATTATATCTAATAATCTTGATTTGTCAAATAGGTAAATAAATAGCTAATAAAATGATGGCAGGCATCACATATTTGTTGTTTTGATCTTAACGTATAGGCTAATTTAAGCTAACTTCAAGAACCTCTTTAGATCCGGTATTTTTTCCAAACAAGATCGGCAGGATCGTTACTGGAGTGATATTGATTATTACAGGTGTGAATCCGCGTATATCGAGGTTTTCAATATCCTGAAATTCAATTGGAAACGGGATATTATGATCATCCCGCTTTATCTTAAAATTAATATTCAAAGGATTCAAATCGATACCACCAACATTCTGTTCCCTTGTGGCTAAATTTTCATCATCGGTCTGATCTATCCTGTTTAAACCGAGAATAGCAGCATCTGCATATGTAAATTCAGCATTAAGCTGTAATATTTCTTGAGGATTAAGGTCTTCTTTCGCAAGCTGGTAAATAACCTTATGGTTCTTTACTCCTTCTTTCCACCCGACATCTTCATTCATAGCATTTTCAACGATTTGTTTCCAAAGCCCTGAATTTTCATTATAAACCCTGTTAGCCCGCATTATTGTATTGAAAAATTCCTGCGCATTATGATCACGTCGATAATTATCTTCCCATGGATTTGCAAATGTCCTATCTGCCCCGTAAAATCCAAAACCTGTCTGCTGTGGTGACCCTTCGCCAATTACACTGTCTATCAATCCACCTGTCCATCTTACTATCGGGATAGCCCCGTATAACAAAGCTTTTAATTGCCCAAGACCAGACGGCTCAAAATCAGAAGGCATCAAAAGAGCATCAATACCAGAAAGAAGCATTCTTTCTATATCCACGTCAAAAGGAGAATAAACAACATTTATGTCAATTGATACATCATCTGAAGTCTCTTGCGCCAATCTTTTGATCTCATCAACTATCCATTTCTCATTATCTTCTCCATCCCCTAAAACCACCAGGTCAATCGGAAGCTTGGTTTCTTTTGCCTTTTGAATCACCTGCGGCAGAATATCCATTTGTTTCTGCTTTACCAGGCGGGCATTCGTACCTAAAAGCATTCTTTGAGAACCGACCTCTAAATTTCCATAATAAGATCCATCATTCTTCTTATTTGAAAAATATTCCTGAATAGATCTTTTATTTTGCGATCGCGCTTCTAACACACTGTCAATTCCATCATTTATCGAATAATTTACATGAATTTTGTTATCCGTTTTTGGATTCCAAAGCTCAACGCTTACGCCATTCATAATTCCTAAAAAATACTTTCCCGCTGCTTTAAGACGTGTATCTGAAGTAAAACCAAAAGGCGTATTAATAACCTGCTGTGCATATGTAGGGCTCACGGTAGTTGCATAATTACCTGGGCCTAAAATGCCGACTGCACCGGCAAGAAGCTGGATCTCCCTTTTGTACTCTTTATTAGGGATATAAAGCAACTCTTCAATTTCCGGAAATTCTTGCAAGCCCAATTCTTCAGCCAGATCAGTATTGTAATCTCCAGGATAACCAATATTGTTTATTGCAAATACACTGGCAACATCCTTAAAATCGTCCTTAAATATGCTTCTCATATAAAGCGAGACCAAGGCTGTATGATGATCATGAGCTTCAACAACATCCAGTTGCTCGTTTAGTCCTAGCTTTTTCAATAGCATTAAGCCAGCTTTAGATAAAATAACCGACTCGTAAAACTCATTATCTTTATTCTGATAAAGATCATTGAACAAACTTACATCATCGACATTTAAAGCATAAACTTCCACGCCATCAATAATTGTTTTCTGCGCAGTAACAGTGACATTCGCTCTTTTTTTAAACCCAACTATTTCTTCAAAACCCTCAACATCCGTCCAAATGTATTTATCATAGTTCAATTGTTTTGATCTTCCCTTAAACCTGGGGACAACAACAACCGGCCTGGTTGATTCATCAGTTGATTTTGCTAACTCAACAAATTTTTCATAAACAGCATCACCAAGTCCGGCCCTCTTGGCAACAGCAGAGAACTCCATTGAGATTGCGGCTGCGCGCCCTTCAAAACGAGGAGCAACTCTGACAATACCATCTGTTTCCACATATTGTCTTTCACCGCGAGGATCATTAATCCACATCATGCTGCCATCATTTTGCTCAATCGCAAATGTGTAGGCAAATTCATAAGCAGCATCTGTTTCTATTCTTAATTTAACCTGATATTCATTTTTACCATCTCTATACCCCAGCTTTTCAACAACCCCTTTTTTTGAAACCCATGCCCCACCCAGATTAGAATGAAGAATTATACTTTCAGAAATATCTTTATCTTCACCTTCAATGCTTATTTTTAACGAAAATTCCTCACCTGAGAGAGCATTTATATTCTTGGTAACATTCGGGATATAAATATTACCCAGCATAGAAGTGTCTACTGGATCTTTTTTATCATTTACGGGGCTAAGATCATCATTTAAGATCACCTTTGTATTATCAAGATTGGAACTGTTAAGCTCCCCCCTAATGCCAGCAAAATATTCTTCAGGTATCCTCTGACGATCCTTTGTTACTTCAGTAATACGTTCATAATCATTCCCGTTCCACCCTCCGCTAAAATATTTTCTAGGTATGATCTGCTGAGTTGAAGGGTCATATTCTTCTTTAATATAGTTAAAAACACCATTCTTAAAACTTTCAACATACTGGTTGTAAATCTTTTCTTTTATTGTTTTATCTTCGATATCTATTCCATCAACCTTTGCCTTATCGACATAAACTTTACCCAACAGACTTTCCTTTAAGGTCTTTTTATACCAAGTCGCAAGGATCAATGAATTTGTAATTTGTCTTAAAAGGGCGAAATGCTTGCCGTGATTTACTTCTTTTTCTAGCTCCGGGATAATAATTTCCCTGATTATTGATTTAGCATTCTCCTGTTTATCTATCGCTAACAAATCCTCATCTGAAGACAATCGTTCTTTCTGATTATTTTGCTGTGATAAATAATCTTCCTCTAACATGACCTTCAAATGGCTTTTGACCAAATATGCGACATTACCTTCCTCGTAAACAAGCGCCTCATCCGGAACGATCCATACTTTGTTAAAAGTATCAATGGGAATATCCTCAGTGCCATACTTTTCGTAAGCCAGATCATATATCCTGTCCCAAAAACTACGGCCTATTTTTTCATCAGGATTCAGCAAGGACGCCGTTATCTGTTTAAGCAGGTAATCCTGAGCAAGAAGGTCGCGGCCCATCTCGG
Organism: Omnitrophica WOR_2 bacterium RIFOXYA2_FULL_38_17; assembly: GCA_001805965.1. Lineage (GTDB taxonomy): Bacteria > Omnitrophota > Gorgyraeia > Zapsychrales > Zapsychraceae > Zapsychrus_A > Zapsychrus_A unditaenarius. Next base: position 72,963 of record MHHG01000073.1, read on the forward strand.
TATAACTGAATTTTTCCGGAATAATACGATCATTTTCATACGGGGATAAATTAACCCACATCTGATCTTCGGGAATAGTTAAAGATGCAAGAAAATACTTGATCAATTTATTATATTTTACCTGCTTTTCATCATCATCAAGGACCTCATCACCCTTGCTAATAATAAAATTAAACTCTAACGGGTTACTGGGATTGATCTCAACTGCCTTTATAGAGGCGGGTTCAAAAAGATCACTCAATCCAACAAGGGTGCCAACACTTGGAAGCCCTAATAAACTTTGAGCTTGATAAAGTGCAACCTGAGCATATGCCGCAGGTAAAATTTGAACAGATAAAAACGCAAATACTATCAAAACTGATACAAATTTTCTAAAATGTGTTGATATCTTCATAATAAAACCATATTTCTACTAATAGTTAACATATTTATATGCTGAAGGTATAACACAACTAGGAAGGAAAGACAAATGCAGGTAAATAGGTGGCAAATGTGTCACCTATTTACCTATTACTTTTTCACATAGAGTATTAAAAGAACCAGGCAGGCGCCATATGGAGTGATATCCCAGGTAAATCCCCTATAAACCAGCTTTTCACCTAAAACAATTAAAATAATAATCCAGGATATACTAAGAATTACTTTTCCGATAAGCTTAAAAACATTGCAAACACTTCCACTACTGCTGCATTCTGACCCTTGTGCTTGAACGGTCTTATTTCCCATCTTTAAAAAAGACTGAACAATTGCGACAATAGTCCTTACGAACAAATAAAAAATATAAAGGATCGGGACCAACTGTACCGCTAAGGCAGGAAGAAAATAAATGCGGCCTATTATTCCGACAAAGAACAGAACAATCGCAACAGAAAGAAAAACAGCAAATATCAATAACTCACGCAATATCCAATTCCTTGGCATTAGCGACATAGCTTTTATCCCCTTAGAACATAAATCCTATGATTTATCTTTATTGCATTTACAAAATTTATCAAATTTACAAGGCATAAAGCCGAAAATAAATATAACAAGGCCAACAATAATAACTGCACCTTGCTTTAATCCGACTCCCATACCGCCACCAATACCTATGTGATCAGCGGTAATACCAAGTAAAGCGATAACAAAACCAAGCAGTAAACAACATTTACAATTTTTTTTGCTCTCTTTTGCATCTGTCATATTATCCTCCTGGTTAAAAAACAACTTCCATTAAGTTTTCCTTATTATAACAAAACTAAGGAATTTTTAAGAATATAAATCTTTTAGTTGTTCTTTGATATTTGTATTGGATAAGTATTCATCATAAGTCGTGTGGGCACGATCAATATAACCTTTTGGAGCCAGCTCAATGATCCTCGTTGCTACTGTATCAACAAGAGTGTGATCATGAGACGAGAAAAGGATCGTTCCTTTGAACTTTTCCAGGCCTTTGTTCAATGCAGTGATCGATTCCAGGTCAAGGTGATTGGTAGGCTCATCTAGAATAAGAATGTTTGGTTGGGCAAGCATCATCCTGGAAAGCATACATCTGACCCTTTCACCACCCGATAGCACATTAACAGGTTTTAATGACTCTTCTCCGGTAAAAAGCATGCGTCCTAAAAATCCGCGTATAAAATTTTCATCATTGCTTTTTGTATACTGGCTAAGCCAATCTACGATACTGTAATCAACATTAAAATACTCGGTGTTATCTTTCGGATAATAGGAAAATCTCGTGGATGCCCCCCATTTGAATGACCCGTGATCAGCCTTAATCTTGCCTGCCAAGACTTCAAACAAAGTGGTCTTTGCTTTATCATTAGGGCCTACAAAAGCTATCTTGTCACCTTTCTCCACATTTATATTTAAATTATCGAACATGACCTGGCCTTCTATCTTTTTAGAAAGATAATCAATATGGAGGATATCGTTGCCTGCTTCACGCTCCTGCTCAAAGCCAATGTATGGATATTTTCTTGACGAAGGCTTGATATCTTCCATGGTCAATTTTTCAAGTATCTTTTTCCTGCTTGTCGCCTGCCTTGACTTAGATGCATTCGCGCTGAATCTTGCGATAAATTCTTTAAGCTCATTTTGCTTTTCTTCTATCTTCTTATTAGCCTCAGAACGCTGTCTTGATGCAAGCTGGCTTGATTCCGACCAAAAGCTGTAATTGCCTGAATATAATTTTATTTTACTATAATCAATATCCGCGATATGAGTACAAACCTTATCGAGAAAATGGCGGTCATGAGAGACAACAATTGCAGTATTTTCAAAATTGCACAAAAACTCCTCTAGCCACATACAAGTTTCAACATCAAGATGGTTCGTAGGCTCATCTAATAAAAGAACGTCCGGATTAGCGAACAATGCCTGAGCCAGCAGGACGCGCACCTTCTGTGAAGCCTCAAGCTTGCTCATTTGAGTATCATGAGCTGATTCAGTCAATCCAAGGTCGCTTAGAAGCTTACTTGCTTCTGACTGCGCATTCCAGCCATCCAGCTCTGTGAACTCATGTTCCAACTCTGAAACACGAATTCCGTCCTCATCATTAAAATCAGGTTTTTCATAAAGTGCATCTTTCTCACTCATGATCTTGTATAGCTTTTCATGCCCCATAATGACTGTTTGCAGGGCCGTATATTGATCAAAGGCAAATTGATCCTGCTTTAGCACAGAAATACGCTTGCCAGGAGGAACAGAAACACTGCCCGTTGTTGAATCTATTTCGCCCGAAAGGATCTTCAAGAACGTAGACTTCCCTGAACCATTAGCACCAATTAGCCCATAACAATTGCCTGTCGTAAAAACAATATTTACATTTGAAAAAAGAACCCTCTTTCCAAATTGCAATGATACATCATTTACCGAAAGCATAAAACACCAACTCTCCTTATTAGAATTACACAAATAAAAAAATTTATACTATTTTCTGCGATAAAATATTTATTGATTTAAGCGAACTTGAGCCCCAAAAGGCTCGTGTGAGCGTAATCAATAAATATTTTATGTGAATTAGACACAGAGCATACACAAGACTAAGCAATTTGTAAAGCATAAAAAAAGGCCAATCCTCAAACACCTGAGGATCAACCACTTAAGAAATAGAAGTTCTTTATGCTATTTGCCTTTTATACCAGCTTATAGTATTTTTCAATCCCGCCTCAAATTTTGTTTTTGCAACAAACCCGAATTCCTTCTTAGCCCTGCTGGTATCCAAGCATCTTCTCGGTTGTCCATCAGGTTTGGTTTTATCCCATACTACCTTACCCTTAAATCCAGTAAGCTTGACTATCAAATCAACAAGGTCTTTGATCGATATCTCAAAACCGGCACCAAGGTTGACCGGGTCAGACTTATTATATTTTTCAGTCGCCAAAATAATGCCGCGGGCTGCATCATCAACATAAAGGAACTCTCTAGTTGCTTTTCCTGTGCCCCAAACCACGATCTCATCTTTCCCTTCTACCTTGGCATCAATGCATTTCTTAATAAGCGCTGGGATTACATGAGATGACTTCGGAGAAAAATTATCACCCGGGCCATAAAGGTTAACCGGCAGAAGAAAAATAGAGTTAAATCCATATTGTTCTCTGTATGCCTGCGATTGAACAAGAAGCATCTTCTTTGCCAGGCCATAAGGTGCATTTGTCTCCTCTGGATATCCATTCCAAAGGTCAGCCTCTTTAAAAGGCACTTTTGTGTACTTTGGATAAGCACATATCGTTCCGATAGAAACAAATTTGCTTATGCCGACATGCCTTGCAACATCTAAAAGCTGAACGCCCATGATCAGATTATCATAAAAATATTTTCCGGGATTCTCCCTGTTGGCTCCGATTCCTCCTACAACAGCAGCAAGATGTATCACAATATCCGCATTTGCCTTCTTATACATTTTCTTGATAGCGCTTAATTTTCTAAGATCATATTCTTCTATTTTAGGCACAAAGATTTCTTTTGCCCCGCGGTTCTTCAGGTTCTCAACCAGTACCTGTCCCAGAAATCCCGCACCGCCGGTAACAATCACTTTTTTATCATTCCAAGATCTCATTGTTATCTCCCTATGACCCCAGATTTACTTCCTAATTCATATACATATTGGTTTATATTGGGGATCCCTGCCTGCATAGCATTATATGCCGCATAAAATGCCTTGTCATATTGTTTTTCTGCCTCAAAACGTCTTGCGGCATAAAACATGAGCCTTGCCTCAGTGGAAGCGATCTTATTAATTCTTGAAATACCTTCATCCCTGCTAAATTCTATCTCTTGAACATCAACAAACCCGTCGAATGTTTCTCCACGGCTGCCAAAAGCCATAACGCAATTAATCTTAAGATCAATAGAATCAAGACGCATGATCTTATCAAATGCCCTAAAATCCTTATCCCATGAGAGGTAGAAATATGAGCCCGGATACATTTGTTTAAGGAGCTGCGAATATTCTTTTTTGCCTCCCCATGAATCCCCATAAAACAAAGCGAACTTCTTTGAAGATGAACGGTAATACTCGATTATCTGGCACTTATCATACTTCTCATGAACCTTAGTGGAAAACTCAAAAAGATCATTATCAAGCGCTGATAAATTTTTATAATGAACAAATGCCTGCGCTGTTTGGACGCCAATACCTGCGATCAAAAGAAACGCAATAATACTTTTCTTTATGCCACTTTCACGAACAGCTAAATAATAAAATCCCAAAAGCATGCCAAGCAGGCTTATCGCTGGAATTAAATAGTGTGCGCCATAATGCTTTGACACTATAAATATCTGTCCTAAAGAAACAAGCGTAATCGTTAAAATATATTTAAAGATCCTTTTGTTCTTTTCAGGATCGCCAAAAGTATCTTTTTGCCTCAAAACAGAATAAATGATCATTCCTATTACTGATGCAAAAACGGCAATTACCCAAAATGGCTTGAATTTGAGAATAGAAATAAAATTAGTGATCATTTGATCAATATCAATTAAGCTTTTTTCTGCTGCTGCGGAATAATCAAATTTATTTTTATGAATAGCCAGCCCTTTAAATCCGTAAAGCATTTTAAAATACACCGCTCTTGCCGGAAGAGTAAAAGCTATTGAAGAGAAAATAAAAGCAATAAAGAAAATAAGCTTTTGCCTTAATCCAGGCAAGAGCACAATAGGCAAAAGTAGCAACGGCATAAATGTTGTCTTACTTATAAAGCCCAAGGCACAAACAACCCCAAAAGCAATAGATTCCCATAAACAATTTTTACTTCCTTTAAAATAAAGTTTAAGCACTAAAAACGCGCAAAGATAACTGGCAATTATAATAAGCATCTCCGGGCTGATATTAACTATCGGAGGCATTACTATATGAATATTATAAAATTTACAAAACACAAGCCCTGTTGACTGTATCAAACATGCGAACATTATACTTTTCGACTTTGAATAGCAATACAAGCCAATTCCAAACAATATCAAAATAAAAGGAATTATCATCGACAGAAAAATTGCGTTTAAATAACTTTCAGGATCAGTTAACACAGCTCTGATGATCGTGGAATTATCATCAAAAATGTGAAACGACTTAATAACGATTGCCCCTAATATCTGAAGAGTTGTCCCCGGATGTTCGAAATGGCTGGGGGTTTTTCCCTCAAGAACATGAAGGGAATTTATAAGATATTGGTATGCCGGATCGGAATTCGGACCAAGCCAATACGGGCCTACTGCCTTTTTCATCATTAAAGCCAATACCAGAACAATTAAAGGGATCACCAGCACCAAAAGATATTTTGCGTCAAAATTCTTTTCTACCTTATCCTGTTTGATCAAATTTTCCTGCTTACCTTCTATCAAGCCTTTACCCCTTTTTCACCGTAAAGTTCTTTTTCAACCAGCTTCATATCAGAATCAACCATCATCTTAACCAAGCCTTTGAAGTCAACCTTAGGCTTCCATTTAAGTATCTTTCTCGCCTTCGTACTGTCTCCCAGCAAATAATTGACTTCTGTCGGCCGAAAATATCTTTTGTCTATCTCAACATACTTATTCCAATCCAGCCCGGCATATCCAAAAGCCTCTTCTAAAAATTGACGGACAGAGTATGTCTTTCCGGTGGCAATAACAAAATCTTGTGGCTTATCTGCCTGCAGCATTAACCACATTGCCTCGACATAATCACCGGCAAATCCCCAATCCCTTTTTGCATCCAGATTTCCTAAATATAATTTTTCCTGAACCCCGTGTTTGATCCTCGCCAATGCCATAGTGATCTTTCTTGTAACAAAGGTTTCCCCTCGCCTCGGAGATTCATGATTGAACAATATGCCGTTACAGGCAAACATATTGTAAGCCTCTCTGTAGTTTACTGTCATCCAATAAGCATATATCTTTGCTGCAGCATACGGGCTGCGCGGATAAAAAGGAGTTTTCTCGCTTTGCATTTTATCATCGGTCATTCCATACATTTCAGAACTTGATGCCTGATAGAACTTAGTTTTGATACCTGAATCACGGATAGCTTCAAGTAACCTTGTCGTCCCAAGAGCAACAATTTCTCCGGTGTACTCCGGAACATCAAAACTGACCCTGACATGGCTTTGCGCGCCAAGATTATAGATCTCATGAGGGCTTACTGTCTTGATGATCCTGTTCAATGAACTTGCATCATTAAGATCCCCATAAACCAGCTTAAGCCTTACATTTTTCTCATGAGGGTCCTGGTAGATATGATCAATTCTATTCGTATTGAAGGATGAAGATCTTCGAATAAGGCCATAAACCTCATAGTCCTTTTTAAGCAGGAACTCTGTCAAGTATGAACCATCCTGGCCTGTTATTCCTGTAATTAATGCGCGTTTTCTTTTTGCCATTATTATCTCCCAGGTGATTAGCAAAGCTAATCACCGATAAGGTGCTGATGTGCCAACTTAACGGCAATGGCAGTTAAGCTTATTATCAGCACCGCGTAATTAATTGATCATCATTTCGTAGTAATACTAGATATATCTCTTTTATCTTTTTCGTCTTTTATTAAAATATTACAAATTGCCATTTCAAGCGCTATCATCGACCATAAGAACATTGATAATTGAAGTGAATAAAGATCCGTATCAAAGAAACTGTGAAAAAGTAATCCGAATATTCCAGCAGCTATCCCAACACTGACTATCCTTAAGTTATTGCTACCCATCAAACGCACAGATATTGAATGAGTAATTTTTTTAAATATGCTAATAATGATCCACAAAAAACAGATCAAACCCAATAATCCGGTTTCTGCTGCTATTTGAATGTAACAGTTATGAGCATAAGTAGGATTTGCCGATGGAATCTTTCTAAATTTCTGAAATTCATTTGCAAATGTATTTATCCCATATCCCAAAAACGGCTTATTCTTTATCATCTCAATACTTTCCTTCCAAACACCAACTCTCCATGCAACAGTATTTGCCCTATTCAATTCTTTTGAGCCAAAATTCTTTTTCATCCTTAATCCTACAAATAAACTGATTACCAGAATTGCAATAACAAACAACAAACCAACACTGACCAACTTCTTATTTTTGATAACAGAAAATAAGACAAAGAACAAAACAGCAACCGAAGCCGCCACCCACGCACCTCGCGAATAAGTAATCAACAACGACCAACACATGCAGAAAACTATTATCATTAATAATAATCTGAATAAAAATTTCTTAGATCTCTGGAAAGCCATTGAAAGAACAACTGGAATAGCAACAACAAGATATGCACCTAGACTGTTAGCAGTTTTAAATGCAGCAGTCGCCCTGTCGTTATTAAACGCTTCCTGTCCATTAAAAATATCCCTAAATGTAATATAATGCTGAATAAAACTGTCAATTACTGTTGAGAAAGCAGTAAATGTCAATACCCCCAGAGCAATAAAAACCTGCTTTTTATCCGTGAAAACCTCGACTATTACAAAAAATATCAGGTAAACTTCTAATGTTTTTGCAAAAAAACTAAATGCAGAGATTGCAGGAGAAACACTCCAAAGCGCAGAAAAGACACAAGCAAGTAAAAAATAATAAATGGGCCTATTTATCCCGCTACAAATTGGTTTAAAAGCTTTAAGAAACATTAATGCCTTACAACCAAGATTCATGCCAGTCTTGTCACTTTTGACAAAGATCAAGACCCTTTTTATCATCCAAAAGAAAAAGCAAAAACCAAAGCTGCTTTCTATCGCAGCGTTGCTGTAAGGTATCCAAAATATCAGCACGTAAAAGAAGAACCTTATCGCCACATCTAATTTTTCAATAAAATAATCTATTTTCATAAAAATAATAAATCTTAAGAAGGCTCTTAATAAGCACCCTTACCTTTAAGAACCACAGGTATTGTTTGTAAAAGAATATTGAAGTCCAGCCAGAATGACCAATTATTAATGTACCACATATCCCATTTAACCAGTCGGGCAAATGAAATGTCACTTCGTCCCCTGATCTGCCAAAGGCCTGTTATTCCAGGCCTGACTTCTAGCCGCATTAATTGCCTCAAATCTTCCTTCCTGATCTGCTCAATTGGAAGCGGGCGCGGCCCAACTAGGCTCATGTCACCTTTGATCACATTAATGATCTGAGGCAGTTCATCTAAACTGTAGCGCCTTAAAATAACTCCGAGCTTTGTTATTCTGGGATCCTTTTTGATTTTGAAGATCGGCCCATCTGCTTCATTCTGATCCAAATAATCACTTAATTTTGCATCCGCATCACTTACCATGCTCCTGAATTTCAGCATATTAAACTTCTTTCCACCTCTGCCAAAACGCTTTGAGAGATAAAATACCGGACCTGGCGTATCCATTTTGATCATAACTGCCAAGAAAATAAAAACAGGCGACATCAAAAGCAACAAAATAGATGCCAAAACAAAATCAAACAGCCTTTTCCCAAACTGCCTGTGAAATCTTTCCCCGTTAGAATATTCAAGTATCGGCACTATTCCTATATTATATTTAAAGAACTCACCGCTCATCAATTCAAAGCCCTGAGGTACAACTCGAACAGCAATCCCCATATCATTGGCCTGCTTCAATAACTTCATAAATATTTTGCCTTCACTGTGTGTAGCAATATAGATCTTACTGACAAACTCACGCCTTGCGATCTTAACAAAATCCGCGCTAGTACCTAAAATATGAGGGCCATCTTCTTCGGGATCATTTTCCTTAAAATCGTCAAGAAATCCAACAATATTAATACCCAAACCCGGCCTGCTTTTAATTTCATCAGCCAGCATTGTCCCAACTTTTCCAGCTCCAATGATCAATGCATTGAAATTGTTATAACCTCTTGAAACCATGTACTCAACAAGAAACCTCTTTAAAACCCTCCATATCGAAAGAGTAAGCGCAATAAACGCTGCCCCTACAAATAAAACAGTTCTTGGGAACCCCTCGATCTTCAGAGCATAGATCGCAACAATAACAACAAGGGTTGAGAATATAACAGACCTCAATATCAAACTGATCTCAAAACCTTCAAGAACCTCTCTTCTCGTCTGATACAATGTTTTAGAACTTAAAAATAAAATCGCTGTAACGATCCAAAAGACAAATAAAAATCGAAAAGGGTTAGATTGATCAAGAAAGATGTTTGAAAAAGTAATTTCAAACGGCAAGGTTGCCTGCCTGAGCTTACATGCAAAATAAATAGAAAAACAAATACAGAAAAAATCAATTAGAGTATATGCAAATCTTATAACTTGTTGTTTATATTTATACGCCATTTGTCACTTTACCTCTTTTTTTACCAACTAAACAATCTCTCAGCAGATAGAAAATAAACTTTGAATTTCCGATCAAATACCTTCGCCACAGCCTCTTTGGTTCGCTGCAAAGCCTGAAAAACCATTCTAACCCAGAACGCTGCATCCAAACAGGAGCCTGCTTTTTTATGCCAGCCAGAAAATCAAAAGCTGCCCCCACACCTATGATCACACTGGCATCAAGTTTTTCCCTATGATTATACATCCAAAAATCCTGTTTGGGAGATCCTAATCCTACCCAAAGAATATCCGGTTTTGCTTCATTAATTTTAGAAAGAGTTTCATCGCTTTCAATTTCATTTATCTTTCTTATCGGAGGAGCAACCGAGCCAACAATATTCAGCTTCGGATACATCTCTTTCATCTTACTCACAAACAATTCGATCGACTCTTGAGTCCCTCCATAAAAATAATTCCTATATCCTTTATCCTCGCTTAACTTATTCATTGCCTGTAACAGGTCCGGCCCATAAGTACGCTCTATATCCACGCCCTTAGCCTTCCCTATCCA
>MHHG01000074.1 GCA_001805965.1 Omnitrophica WOR_2 bacterium RIFOXYA2_FULL_38_17
CATCAAGTCTTATTTTAGTAACTGATGGTGTTGCAAATGTTGGAGAGACCCAGCAAAGGAAGTTCATTGAATTGCTCAAGAAGTATGATGTCAGATTGTTTACCTTCATCATGGGGAACAGCGCTAATGAACCTTTGCTTAATGCCCTAACCAGAGTTTCTAATGGGTTTGCTCTAAATGTCTCTAATTCAGATGACATTATTGGAAAGATACTTTTAGCGCAAAGCAAAGTTAATTTTCAAGCGCTTCATGGGGCAAAAGTCCAGATCTCCGGAATTAAAACAGTCGATATTAATCCTAAAGACATAGGCAGTGTTTATCGGGGACAACAGCTGATTGTTTTTGGGCATTATTTTGGAAGTGGACGCGCGCAAGTAATTTTATCAGGAAAGATTTCCGGACAGGATCAGGTTTATAAAACTGAATTTGATTTTCCTGATGTTTCGCTGGAAAATCCTGAGATAGAGCGTCTTTGGGCATATTCAACGATTGAGACGTTGATGCAAGATATGGAAGATTTTGGTGAAGACCCTGACATTAAAAACAGTATAACTGACCTGGGAGTTGAGTACGGTTTGGTTACCGACTATACATCCATGGTTGTTGTTGAAGATGATGTCTTTCAGGAGCTTGGTATAGACCGTAGAAATATGGCAAGAATTAAAACAGAATATGCCGCTCGGGAGGCCAGGGCTGCATCCTCTTCAAGGGTTACAAGAGTGGATAATGCTGCTCCTATGTTTAATAATAATCGGCCAACTTTTGCGGGTGGAGCAGGCGCATTAGACCCAATGTCAGTTATGATATTCTCTCCACTATTGTGGGGTCTTAAGCGACGTCCAAAAAAGAGCAATAGGAGAGAAGAATAATGCTGTTAAGAAATAACAAGTTGGTTGAAAAATCAAGCCATGGCACCTTTAGGGTGCCATGGCTTACATTGTTTTTTGCAGGGATGGTTATAGGCATTTATGCTTTGGGAAAGAATGCTTTTAACATTTTCGTATTTGATAGAAGTGCTATTGCTAATGGAGAATTTTGGAGGGTCTTTACAGGGCATATAGTTCATTATAATTTTGATCATCTGTTTTGGGATGTTTTGGCATTTATTATTTTGGGCGCTGTTGTAGAATTGAATGATCGACGACAATTGGGTCCTTCCTTCTTAATCAGCTCATTAGGGGTAAGTTTCTGGCTATATTATTATGAGCCTATGATCGTGACTTACTGCGGATTGTCCGGGGCTTTAAACGGGTTACTGGTAACGGCATCAATGATACTATGGAACAAAACTGAAAGCCGGATGTATCTTTTTGTTATGTTGTCAACTATTGGGAAGATCTGTTACGAATTTTCGACGAATCAGACAGTATTTGTAACCATGTCTTCACAGCCAGTCCCTGTTTCTCATTTGGTTGGGTTTATTTCGGGATTAATATGTTTCTTTTTATTGAGAAAAAAGTTCAACGTGATAGAATGAGCTAATGAAAAAGTCAGCATTATTTTATATTTTGATCTATCTGCTGTTTTTCTTTTCTGGAGCTGCAGGTTTAATGAGCGAAGTTGCTTGGAATAGCATGCTTGTTATTATTGTAGGTAACACAGTTTTTGCAGCCAGCCTTATTTCAATGTCTTTTATGTTTGGCCTTGGAATGGGTAGTTTTGTGGGAGGACGGGTTCTTAGAAATAAGGTAAGATCGCTTATTCCATATTTTGTTCTTGAGATGTTCATTGGATTGTATGTGTTGATATCGCCGCATCTTTTCAGTATCGTATCAAATAAGTTCTTTGAACTTGCCTCACCTTTGTTAGGGACACCGTATTTATTAGTTGCTCGCTTAATTTTGACATTTATATGTCTTGTTTTTCCTTCATTTTTAATGGGCGCAACATTTCCAGCAATCATTTTATCTTCACCTAAAAAAGAGATTGAATCTCAAGTTTCTCATGCCGGGTACTTGTATGGTTTGAATACTTGTGGAGCAACTATTGGTTGCTTGTTTGCAGGATATATCCTGATACCACATTTAGGCACGCATGCTACCTTGCAATTTGCTGGCTTTGTAAATATTATAGTTGCAGTTATAGCCATGATTGTTTTCTATGTGTCAAAAGAACAAGTGGGATTGTTAGATGATAAGAAAAATTTATATAGTAAAGCGAATGAGCCTTCTTTGGTTCCTCATCCATATGGGACCTTCTTAAACTGGTCAATATTCTTCAAAGGATTTTTTTCGCTTGCGTACCAAATGTTAATGGTGAGGATAGTTATTCTATTGTTTGGAAATGCAGTACAAGTTTTCTCTTTAGTTTTGACTGCTTTTCTTGTCGGGACAGGATTGAGCGCTTTGATCGGGACAAAGCTTTTAAAAATCGTTAAAAAGACTGAGTATTTATTTTCCGGAGCATTCATATTGTCCGGTATTTTTGTGATTCTTGCGCCTGTCATGCTTGCTGGATTGCCATCTTTACCTTTTAGCTGGGCTCTTGGAGCAAAGGGTTTTCAGGTCATGATACTTGGGGTTGTTCTGTTGCCTGTTCTGTTATCTGGTTGTCTTGTCCCGATCACGATCAAATTATTTCAGGTAGATGAAAATTTTAATTCTACTTATCAGTCATCAAAGGTTTATGCGATAAGTACGGCAGGAGCTGTTTTTGGAGCAGCACTTACAAACTACTACCTGATACCACTTCTGGGTACGGATGGGGTTCTTTCTTTTGTTGCAATTAATTGTATAACGATTGGATTGGTATTGTTTTGGATAGAGAGTAAGTCCGGCAAAAAAATATATTTAACGCTAGGGTGTTTATTTTTATGCCTTCTTATCATTGTAAAGCTTCCGGGGAAAATTAATGAAATATACCTTTCTGCAATGACAAACCAGGAAAGCTATGATTCGGATAAAAAATTATTTTATGAGGGAAGGGCAGTTACCGTAGCGATTTTAGATTCTTATAATAATAGCAGGAGGCTTTTCTTGAACGGCGTAGAAGAGGTTTCAACAAGATATAATCATATCCAATTATTTAAAACACTAGGAATGCTTCCAATTTTTGTGCATTCATCAGATAAAGCTTCAGACGTACTGATGATAGGATTTGGCGCTGGAATTACTGCAAGCGCTGCTATGGATACAGGCCTCGTAAATAGACTGGATGTTGTTGATATTAATCCTGATATAGAGAAGATTAATGAGCTGTTCAAAGAAGCAAATAATGATATTTATCACAACCCGAAGTTTAATTTTATTAATGAAGACGGGCGGAATTATCTTTTTCTAAATCCAGAGAAATATAACATTATCATATCAGACTCTACGCATCCTTTTGCATATGACAGCTGGGTGCTTTATACGATCGAGTTTTATAATGAAATTAAACAGCACCTGAATCCAGGAGGCGTGTTTGTTCAGTGGATACCTTTGAACGTTCCTCAGGATTATTTAAAAGTGTTTTTAAAAACTTTTATGCAAGTGTTCCCTAATAGTACGTTTTGGAATATACCAGGCTCTGATCAGAGCTTTATCATTGCAACGGAACGTCCGCTGTCTATTGATATTAGCAGATTGCGGGCACAATTAAATAAGGTGTCTACTGGAGCGAAGCTAAGAGAATATGAGCTTTCCAGTGCCATTAATCTCCTTTCATTTTTTATGTTAGATTCTGAGGCTATAAAGAGTTTGGTCGGGTCAGAAAACAAGATCAGTACTGATAATAATCCTCGAACATTCAGGTCCATTTATGCCGCAGAAAGCTTAGGCAATCAGCCTGCGTCACTAGATAATCTTCAAGTTAGTGTTGTTCCATACGTGAAAAACCTTGCTGTTAACGACAAATTAAAAATTGCAAAGAGGCAAGCTTTGTCTAAATTGCTTCACAGATTTTTTATAAGTAATGATCTTTTTGCTATGCAGATGGCGCATGAAATGACCCCGCAGGATATGTCTGTCCTATATTACATGGGATATGATCCTCTAATTTATACATGGGATAATTATTTGTTCAGCTCTTCTGAAAATGCTGTTTCTTTACAGAAGGTTGAGCCAGGTGAATTAATACCGGTCAGATGAAAAATATTATTTTAACAATTTTGTTCTTAATGGCGCTGCAGAATGTGGGCATTTTTGCTGAAGAATCCTCCAATGGTAAAATAAAACACACTGTATTTTTAATACATGGTATATCGGGGACCAAAGAACATTTTGGTAAAATGGATCAAGCGTTAACTAAAGTTCTTAATGCGAAAGATCCTGATGTGGAATACTTCGTTGAAAGCCTCGAGTTCGAAACGGGAAATGATGAAAAGAATATTTATGATTTTGCTAAAGATATTAATCTTCAGATAATGAGAGTCACTGCTGCTGGCACGTTCAGGAAAGAAGATAAGATCTCTTTTGTCATGCATTCAGAAGGAGGGTTGATCGGATCTGTCTGGCTGTTTCAATCCCTTCTTGGCAATAAGGATTTTAGCCCGCCATCAATTATAGAACATATTGATTCTTTCATTACATTGGGAACACCTTTTTGGGGTGCAAAATCAGCAGAGTTTGGAAGGAACATCGACGGATTTTTCAATTATCTTGGCATTGACCTTGATGTGCCTTTTGGCACAAGGGAGCTAGAGGATATGTCAATTGGCAGCGATCTTATTAATGATTTTAGGATGGCATTGGTAGATCCAAAACATAAAGAAGATATTTTATATTTGAAAGAAAATATAAGGTTCTTGAATATTGCAGCAGCAGCACAGGCCTTAGATTCATTTGGCATATTTGCTTCAGGTGGTGAGAAGTATGAAGATGACGGGGCTGTATTGCTTCCGAGCGCAAGATTTGATTTCCTTTTTAGCAGATCACTGCTTAATGAATATGAAGAAGGCGATAGGGTCAGTCTTACAAATACAGAAGTAGTTGATTTTGCCTCATGCATTATTGTCAATGGAGTGCATAGAGCGCCTATTCCTGAGCTCATGGAGTTTGCTGATATTGTTTATGTTCCTAAAGCATGTATTGATAATGACTCGTGCGAGCATCCGACTTTTAAGTATATTTGGAAACAGCTATTGGGAGAAGAAATTCTCCAAGAAGAGGTTGAACAGAGGAACTTCAAGTCTTTTCTTATTGACCTTAATGTTCATGTTTCAGATAAGGATTCTTTTATATGTGAGGACATTAAGATTGAGTTTAGTCAATTGGATGGCAGCTCTTTAGATGGGTCAAATGTGGAAATTTCGAATATTTTTGAACTTTTTTCAGAAGGGAAGAATAAGTCAAAAAAGTATCAGAATCAATGCAGGTTTTATTTTACAGGTAATATAAAGAAATCAGCCAAGCAGGGTATGCATGCTGTTTTAATGAAAGTTAGCGCTGAAGGATTAAAAACCAGGTATGTTGAAGTCCTGCTCAAAGAAAGTTATTCTGCTTATGTGGATATTAATTTGATATCAAGTAAATGATCAAGTTTATCAACTTGAAATGTATGTTTACCAGGTGGCAAAAAGTGTGTTTTAAGTGAGAAATATGTGTTTCCACTGAGAGAAGAAATTAAGAAAGTGAAGACTTTTAAAGCTGAAAATAAGATTTAATGTTTTGCTGCTACAGTCTCATAGAATCCCCACAAAATTATTCTCTTTTAATTAATTAATAATAATTATATGATATTGCATGTTTACCAAGGCTGTAGTGATAATCGTTGTTGCCAACTAAAGAGCTAATTAAAAGATTTTGTCATTAGAGAAGAATCAGGCAATAGATGAAAAGAAAAGAACCATTATTCAGAAAAAAATCGTTTATTATTGTTATCTTTTTTGTTCTGTTCATTTTAATTAACTGGCCTTTTATTTCGATTTTTGATAAAGGGCACTCAAAAAAGATATTTTACTATCTTTTCATTGTCTGGGGTATTTCAATTTATGTGCTATTTCTTATGGGAAATTCTTGGATAAATTATCATAAGGATGATTTTAAGAAGAATGCTAACGATAAGTAAAAGTTCCGTCT
Organism: Omnitrophica WOR_2 bacterium RIFOXYA2_FULL_38_17; assembly: GCA_001805965.1. Taxonomy (GTDB): domain Bacteria; phylum Omnitrophota; class Gorgyraeia; order Zapsychrales; family Zapsychraceae; genus Zapsychrus_A; species Zapsychrus_A unditaenarius. Next base: position 5,997 of record MHHG01000074.1, read on the forward strand.
AATAGTATTATAAATCTATGATTTTAATCATTATAACTATTGCCTGCTTCTCGATATATATGGGTCTATTGTTTTTGCTTGCCCTGCGTACAGAAAAAGGCGACCCTTTTCTTCAAAGATGCAGTACCCACCCTATAGTATATGCAGCTGCCTTAGGTATTTATTGCACTACATGGACTTATTATGGAAGCGTAGGAAGTGCTGCGACCTCAGGCCTCATATTCCTTTCGCTTTATATTGGATCTACGTTGGCAATCTTTTCCTGGCCCTTGATTTTACGTAAGATGGTTAGAATAAAGCACGAATACCGCATTACCAGTATTGCCGATTTTATTTCTGCACGATACAAGCGATCAGAATCTTTAGCTGCAATAGTGACATTTATTGCCTTGATCGGAGTAATTCCTTACATAGCTCTTCAGCTAAGAGCAACTACTACAACTTTTGGGATATTATCTTCTTATGCCATGCCAGATGCTGCTTATGATGTAACTCATTATATGGCCTGGTTAATTATTGGGATAATGGTCTTATTTACAATCCTGTTTGGGGCACGCAGATTGGACCCTACTGAGGCGCACAAGGGAATGATGCTTTCTGTTTCAATACAGTCCATTGTACAGCTGCTGGCTCTTTTATGTGTTGGGATTTATGTTACATATTTTATTTTTAATGGTTTTGAAGATATATTTTCTAAGGTTGAGCACAGTGAATTCTCAAAATTGCTTAGTATAGGAGGTGCGGGGTCGGGGTCCTACATGGTCTGGATTACGTATTTGATATTATCAATGGCTGCGGTCATGTTCCTGCCTAGGCAATTTCATGTTGCTGTTGTTGAGAACCCTAATGAAAATCATATCAAAACAGCTTTATGGTGTTTCCCTCTATATATGTTTTTGATCAATATATTTTTAATGCCGATCGCTATGGGAGGGCTTTTATGTGGCTTTCCTATTGAACAAGCGGATAGTTTTGTTTTGCTACTGCCATTAGCAAATAATCACTTCTGGTTAGCTTTAATAGTGTTTATAGGAGGGATATCCGCTGCTGTTAGTATGATAATGATATCTTCAATGACAATAGCAACAATGATAACCAATCACTTGTTGCTCCCTTTCATTAATAAAACTAACATGTTCGTATTCCTTAAAAAGGAGCTTTTAAAATGCAGGTGGTTTTTTATTGCAGCTTTGGTTGTAGTCAGTTATGTTTTTGAGCGTTTTCTGCAAGCATCATATATGCTTTCTAATATTGGACTTATTTCTTTTGCTGCGGTTCTGCAATTTGCTCCATGTATAATTGGAGGCCTGTACTGGCATGGTGCAAAAAAAAGAGGCGCAATAATGGGCCTCGTCGGGGGGTTCATTGTTTGGTTTTATACATTATTGCTTCCAGCAATGGTTAAGAGTGGCTGGCTATCAATGAGCATTTTAGATAATGGACCGTTTGGCATTATTTACCTTAAACCAGAGTCGCTTTTCAGTATTTCTCTAGACAATAATCTTGTTCATTCTGTTTTTTGGTCCATGCTGGTCAACGTAGTATTGTTTTCTCTCGGGTCTTTGAGTTTAGACAGTACTGAAGAAGACCAGAAGTGCGCAAATAATTTTATCGATATAATGCTACAAGAGAAATCTTTAGAGGTCCCGGAATCTTTTTATAATGATGAGACGATAAATATTAACCAGAAAAAAGAGATTGTTATAGGGGCTTTGCAGCAATATTTCTCTAAAGCAGATGTTATTCTTATGCTGGATTTATGCCTTGACAGTTTGAATATCTTTAATAAATCTGCAATATCTGTTTTGGCTTTAGCAGAATTGCAAAATAATTTAGAAAAAGTTTTAACTGGGTCATTAGGCTCAGCTGCTGCACATAAAGCAGTTGAATCTATGGGTCTTTTTACTGATAGCGAATCTCAAGATTTAAAGAGAGTTTATAGTGAGATATTGTCCAATTTCAGGCTTTCACCTCAAGAGTTAGTTAATAAAATTGACTTCTATAGGGAAAAGGAAGAATTGCTAACCAATCATTCACGCGACTTGGAAATGAAAATTGTTGAGCTTAATGAGCAGATAAAAGAGCGTAAACTTGTAGAAAAGGCACTTAGCCAAAGCGAAAATAAATATAAAATATTGGTAGAGCATTTGCCTCAGCGCATTTTTAGAAAAAACAAAGAAGGAATATATACTTATTGTAACAGTATTTATGCCAAAGACCTGAATGTTACCCGAGAAGAAATTATAGGAAAAACAGATTATGATTTTTATCCTAAAGAGCTTGCTGATAAATATAGGAAAGATGATGTCAGGATTTATAAAAATGGTTCAGCAGAGGAATTTGAGGAACAGTACATACAAGATGCTAATGAAACATGGGTTCATACGGTAAAAGTCCCTATAAAAAGTGAGGACGGGACCAGCGACGGTATTTTGGGTATATTCTGGGATATTACTGCAAGAAGGCAAGCGGCAAAATATCTCAAAGAATCTAAAGAGGTTTTGGAGTTTAGCGTCCGGGAAAGAACTGCTGAGTTAAGTGTTGCTAACAAGCATTTGCATTATAAAATAACTGAATTGGAAAAGACAAAGTCTGAGCTGGAGAGCGCATATAAAAATTTGAAAGAAACCGAGCAGCAATTATTTCAGGCAGAAAAACTTGCTTCAATCGGTCAGCTAGCGGCAGGCGTTGCTCATGAGATAAACAATCCTATAGGGTCTGTATTGTCGAATACTAATGTATTGCGCGAATATCTTAATACGTATAAAAAGCAAATAAAGATGTCAAGGGAGCTTCAGAAAGCGGTTGAAATTGGGAATAATGATGAGATAAGAATGCTTGTTGCATCAATAAGACAATTTGATGAAGAGGAGAATTTGCAGTTTATAATGCAAGATAGCGATACGCTTATTGGGGAAGCACAAGAAAGGCTAAATAGAGTTGAAAAAATAGTTGCGGATCTTAGTTGTTTCTCAATGGAGGATGAAGGTGTTTTAGAACGGGTGGACCCTAATGAGAGCATTAAAAGTGTTTTAAGTGTTTTGAAGAATGACCTGTTACATAAATGTGACCTTATTGAAGAGTTTGGCGATGTCCCTAATATTAAATGTAATCAACAACAGATCGGACAGGTTGTTACACATTTAGTTATGAACGCTGTTCAGTCACTGGGCCTTTGGGGCAAAGTTACTGTTAAAACTTCTCAAATGGATGGCTTTGTTCTTATTGAGGTTAAGGATGATGGGTGCGGTATTGCAAAAGAAGCATTAATTAAGATATTTGACCCTTTCTATACAACAAAGGGGATTGGAAAAGGAACAGGTTTAGGTTTAAGTATAAGTTATGAGATAGTTAAGAGGCATAAAGGAGAGATGTTGGTTGAATCGGAGGTTGGAAAAGGCACAAAATTCACTGTTAAGCTGCCGGTTGAAAATAATTAAGAATAATTTGTTTAGTTATTAAAAGATATAATACTACGGGTTATTTGTTAAGGTTTCTCAATAAGATGAGAAACCTTTTTGCTTTTTGGAATGCTAATCTGATAAAAACTTGCCAAAAGATGGTTTTTATAGGTTTTTTGATATTTGCGCATTAGATTCTTCTGGGAAATTGTCTTATTATTTTATTATTTTATATAATATTGCTATTTCTATTATATAATGTTACTGATCTGAAATTAGGTATTTTAATAAACTAATATTTACGATATTGTTTGAATTAAGTTATTTGTTCTGATTTTAACGTTGAATAATAATTTGCATTGTATTCAAATGATTTTTGCAGTCAAAAAGATTTTTTCTTTTTTAAAGAAATAATTTTATGGATATGTTAAATATTGCTTCATTTTTACCTATAAAGGTGAAACAGTCGATGGAGGTTTTTACATGAACAAGTGTTCTTTGTGTTCGAAACAAATTAATGGAAAAGCTGTTATCTGCAGGAATTGTGAATTAACCCTCAAAAAAACACATCCTGACTCACAAAAAAACCATTCTATTAAGCCCCTTAAGATATTTATAGTTCTCGTAATACTTATTGTTACAATTGGAATAATTGTGATGCTTCAGACTTTTGCCGGGAACTTTTCAAGCATTTTCCAGTTAGTCAGTATTTTAATTATAGCGCTGCTTATTATGTCTCAGATTATTAGCAGAATATAACCAGGAGATTATATGAGAAAAATCTCTAAATTAATATTTGCCGTTTTTGTTGTTGGTTTTTTAGGGGCGACTATATATTCTGGATACATTATATACAGGAAATATGTCCATGAAAAAGAAGTTCTCATGCAGATGATAGGACGTCTTGAGGCTGATTCAAGAATTGCTCAGGTTATTGTTACTGGAACACAGGTCAATCCTGAAGACCAGAGGCGAACCACCTCGATCAAATTTTTGGAGTTTGATTCGAAAGGGGAGCCGCTCCCGCCAAAATATTTTACTTTTTCCGGAAACATTATTCAGTTTCAATCTCTGGTTGTACGATTTGATGACAAGTTTATTAAATATGCGGATAAGTTAAAAGGTAAAAGCATATATTTGTTTTGGAAAGCATTTTTTTTAGATGGTAAAAATACTGAAGAATATATTATTTCCGAAGTCGCCCAGATACCAAAAGGATATAAGCTGGAAGGGAAGACTTCCGATATTGAGTCCGAGATATGGAGCGAATTTTGGGATTATGCCTTGAATTCAAAAAAAGCAATATCAAAAGGTATTAAAAATGCTCAAATCGAGGCTCCAGGAACAAAGTTTGTCAAAGGTATAATTTATACTCTAAAGATTGAGCATGACGGGGGCATTAGAATAGATACTCAGGATATTCCCCAGGTGTTAATCGGCGAAAGTTTTTAATTCACATATATATCAGTTTCTTTATTAATGAAAGGCTTGGAAAAATGCGATTAATCTCGAAATATACTATCCCTGTTCTGATCATAGTATTTTTGTTTGGTTGTCAAAAAAAGGAAGTAAGAAAGAATGAAAGCATCACTATTCTTTGGGCTCAGTGGGCACCTTCTGATTATTTGCAGGAGCTTTCTAAGGATTTTACTAAGGAGACTGGGATTAAAGTTATAGTTAAGCAGGAGCCCTGGACCAGTTTTCAAGATGTATTTTTTAAGGAGATGGCAGTAAAGGGAGAGTCTTATGATATGGTAGCTGGGGATTCGCAGTGGCTGGGCAGAGGCTCGGTTGAAGGACATTATGTTGATATATCTAAATGGATGATAGAGAACAAAGTAGATAAAACGATGACTCCTGCATCAGTAGTTGGTTATTCTGAATATCCTAAAGATAGCGGCCGTTATTGGGCGGTTCCTTTAGAAGGTGATGCTATGGGATTTGCCTATAGAAAAGATCTTTTTGAAGATATAAATGAGAAAAAGGCGTTTCAATTAAAATATGGATATCCTTTGGCAATCCCAAAAACATGGAGCCAGCTTAAGGATATCTCAGAGTTTTTTTACCGGCCAGATGAAGATTTTTATGGTGTTGCTGTTTGGTGTGAAGGAAACTACGATGGAGTAACAATGGGAGTTGAAACATTTGTCTGGGCATGGGGAGCGGACTTAGGAGATTATAAGAAATATAAAGTCCAAGGGATCCTTAATTCTACCGAGAGTGTCGAGGCATTAAAAGCATATAAACAAATATATCAGTATTCTTCACCTGACTGGAAGAATGCGTATCTTGATACTAATAAAGCTCTTATTGAAGGGAAAGTTTCAATGATAATGAGCTATTTTGCATTTTTTCCTGGACTTCTTGACCCTGAGCAGAACCCATATGCGCATGATACTGGATTCTTTGCTAATCCTAGTGGCCCCAAAACCAGGGTTTCTTCCTTGGGGGGACAAGGCCTTTCTGTTATTAGTTATTCGAAGAAAAAAGATCTTTGTTTTAAATTTATTGAATGGCTTGTTAGGGAAGACGTGCAGATGAAATGGGCAGAACTAGGGGGATATTCATGCAATAATAAAGTGCTGAGCTCAGAATGGTTTTTGAGATTAAAACCATACAATAGGGCTTTAATGGAGTCTATGAATTTCGTTAAGGATTTTTGGGTTGTACCAGAGTATTCGGAGCTTCTTAAAGTATCACAGGAATATTGGTTTAGGTTTTTAACAACAGACGAAATTACCTCCCAAGAAGCCATGGATGCGATAGCACAGGAATGGGAAAATATATTTGAATGGGCAGGTTATTACAAGGAGTAGTTCTAAGCTGCAGAAATTATGAGATTGACCATAAGTTGAAAAAGGTTATTGATGACAAAGAAAAAAAAATATTTTAGCATTAAGTGGAAGCTTCTGCTGGTAAGTGTCTTCTTGGTAACAGTACCAACGATATCTTTAGGAGTCTTAAGTTATAAAACTTTACGTGAAGAAGCGTATAAAAATGTTAAAGAAGACCTGGCTATTATTGTTAAGAATTGGCAAATAACTACTAAATCGTATATTGATCAAATGGATAGGGTTCTTAGGCGGGAAGAAGTATTGGTCGAGAAGTCTTTGGGCTTTGTCTCTCTCGATGCTAAGAAGATGATAGCGCTTGTAAAAAATAGTTCCGATGAGATATGGAGCAAGGAAGAAATAGATGTGTTGTTTGACATTATTTCAGATATTAGGATTAGCCGCAGTGGTTATGTTTTTGTTGTAGGAGAAAATGGTAAATATTTCATTGATAAGAAAAAGGACAATACAGGAAAAGATTTCAAGGAGGGGTTAATCTCTAGCAACAAGGATCTTTGGGATAGAATAATCTATAAGGCCAAGAATTTGAAAGGTGATGATCAGTACTTTATTGAGCATTATCAATGGCAGGATTCTGATAGTCCAAAAGTGCGCAATAGAGTTACTGCCTTTACATATTTGCCTGATCTGAAATTAATAGTCGGAGCTTGCACATATTATACGGATTTTAAAAGTTATGAGCTGAAAAGAATATTAAGGGAGGAATTAACCCGCGAAATTGCACGAGAGAGTATTGGCAAAGAAGGATATATATGGGTTATTAATAGCAACGGAGAATATATTGTCTCTAAAGATAGATTAAGAGATGGTGAGAATATTATATTATCTCGGGATGAAAAAGGTGCATATTTTATTAAGGACATTATTGATTCAGCTAAGCGCTTGAATTTTGGGGATGTGTTTTCTAGAACTTACTTTTGGAAGAATGTCGGAGAGAATAAGCCTCAAAAGAGATTAAGCTATATAGGATATGTCAAAGAATGGGACTGGATAATTGGTGCAAGTGCTTATCACGAGGATTTTCTTAGTGGGCTAGAGATAATAAAGATTCATATTTTGATAGTATGTTTTATATTTATAGTTCTTGGGTCGCTGGTTGCTTATTTGATCGCTACATTTATCTCGGCACCTATTCAGAATCTTGAAAGAATTTCAATATTAGCTGCTAGCGGGAACTTGGATGTAGATGTGCATAAAGATATGATCGATACAGGCGATGAGATTGAAAGACTGGCTGATTCTTTCGGGATAATGATCAATCATTTAAAGACAAAAATGCAAGAGATCGAGAAGGCAAAAGATAGTTTTGAAGTAAGCAATATTTCATTGGTACAGGAAATTAAGGAAAGAGAGAAAGTGGAAGTTGAGTTGTTGCAGAAGAACAAGGAGATTCTGGAAAGCGAAAGAACTTTGAAAAATCTGCTGGCAGAATCCCAGGCAATGCACAAAGAGTTAAAAGACGCTCAAAGCCAATTGCTTCAAGCGGAGAAACTGGCGGCTATTGGACAGCTAGCAGCCGGCGTAGCTCATGAGGTAAATAACCCTGCAGGATTTATTAAAAGCAACCTATATGTGCTGCACGATTATATGAAAATATATAATCAAGCTATAACCGTATTGCAAGGCATAATAAAAGCCTTTGAGCAGGATAATATGGCTGATGCAAGAAAACATGTTGAGGTAATACAAAACATTGAAAAGAAAGAGGATTTGGAATTTATAAAAAACGATGTAGATAATCTTTTGGATGAATCAAAAACCGGTATTGAAAGAATAAGAAAGATTGTATTGGACCTTAAATCATATGCGAGGGAGAGTTCCAATGAAATGAAAGAAGAGAGCATTAGCGATATTATTGAGCAGGCTTTGAATATTGTTTGGAATGAGATCAAGTATAAAGCTCAAGTGAAAAAATATTATGGCAAGGTTCCAAAAGTAATTTGTAATGCCCAAAAAATAAGCCAGGTAATAATTAATATTTTGATAAATGCAGCACAGGCTATAGAGGATCAGGGGTTGATAGTTATTAAGACATATTTCAAAGATGGTCATGTCTGTGTTGAAATCTCTGATAACGGCGAAGGTATTGAAGAAAAAGACATTAAGAATATTTTCGACCCGTTCTTTACGACGAAGCCAGTTGGAAAAGGGACAGGCTTAGGGTTAAATGTAGCTTATGATATTGTCAAAATGCATGAGGGAACGATATCGGTTGATTCTAAAAGAGGCAGCGGCACAACTTTTACGGTAAGCCTTCCTTTAAATAAAAATTAATTGAATAGGAAGAAAGCCTTATAGTTCATAAATAATGCGGGAGGGTTAACTGGTAGCAACTGATAAAGGGCGTAAATTGATTTATATTTTAAGAAGTTAAGCCACTGTAGATCAGGTGTTAATATTCATCCGGCGGATATAGTAATCTTTTTTCACAATATCTTATAAATTTTTGTACTTCATCGTTATGTTGTCTTAGTATTTTTACCCCATTGAGGTAGTTTTGTGGGATTTCTTGATGCTTTCTATACCAAACGATTAAAGTCTTTAAAGTTAAAGTTTCATTATTGTCTATTAGGATTTTCAGATAGATATGCTTTCTTGTGCCAATAGCTGTTTCAGATATAAAACATAATCCACCGCTGCTGATATTAACGAGGGTGATATTACTTTTTATTTTTGCGTGTTCGGTTAAGCAGTAGTAAGCAGGCAGTTCGATTGTTAATCTTCGACAAGCTCTTTTTTCACTCATATTATATGATTCCAGATGTTGTGTTTATAATTAGAATACATTATATATGAAATTTTCTAGTTAGCAAATAAAGAGGAGGGCATTTATACAGTGGAAACAAGCACAAAAATAGGTTGCCTGTCTTGTCTATATGCTTTTAGGGTGGTAAATTAGTATAAAATGAAAAATAAATATACAGCAATAATGTAAGTTTGAAAATTTATAGCAGTTGATTAAAAAAGTGAGGTAATAATATGTCAAAGAGACATAAAAATGATGAAATGCCACTAAGCTTTTGTGTGGGGATCTTAGTTTTTGGTCTTTTATTGCTTATTTTAGGCTTGAAGGGTTTGACATTCAAAGTAGAGATGTCTGAGTGGGAAAAAACGCAAGGTATTATAATAAGCTCGAAAATAAAGGATGTTAGCACATCGGGAAAATATCAGATCAATGCAAAATTTGTTCCAGAAATTACCTATAAATATTTAGTTAATTCACAAGAGTTTGTTTCAGGAAAATTTGCCAATATCTATATATCGTACGGAAGTCGTAATGAATTAGAAAAAAAGATGAAGGCAATAAAAGTTGGAGATGAAGTAGAAGTATTCTTTAATCCTAATAATCCCAAACAAGCATTTTTAGTGATCGAGAAGCCGTCAATTACTACAGTGTTTGTTTTTCTGGGCTTTGGTATTGCTACGATCATTTTAGGAGTGCTGGTGTTATTAACTAGGCTTAAAGTGTTCAAATAAAGATTGATTGCTAGAATTTTATCGGAAGGTAAAAAATGGAAGATCGAATAGTCGAACTGGAAAAAAAGATATCGTTCCTTGAACATTCTATTGAGGAGCTTAATGATGTTATTCTTGATCAACAGAAAAAGATTGCCGATCTTGTGCTCCGTACGGATGCTTTTAAAGAACACCTGAAGAATGAAAGCTTTGTCAAAAATTATGAAGATGAAGAGCTGCCGCCACATTATTAAAAATGATAGATATTCCGGATACAATATTTTCTAAGAATGAAAAAGGCGAATGTTTATGCTTTAAATGCCGGCAACCGGTAGATATTTGTGTTTGCCCGTCCTTTGACCCGAATAAACCAAAGGTAGATTTATATAGGCCTGTTTTAAAGGTTGATAAAGAATGCCGCAAGGGTAAAGTGGTGGTTCTTATTGAGGGGTTGCCTGATGATAAAGTTTATCTTAAAGAATTGGCTAAGAAATTAAAAATTAAGACAGGTAGCGGAGGGACTTATTTTATAATTGATAATCAGGGTGTTATAGAGATACAGGGCGAAAAAAAGGAAATTATTAAAGAAGTATTAAGAAGTGAAGGTTTAACAATAAATTAATTTTTCGGAGGGCGAATGGGAAAGTTAAATGATATCATCGAATGGCAGGAATTTGGAAGTGAATATAGGATGTATATCCGTCATCATTGGGGGGCAGATGAGAAAGTCAATATCCGTATGACTTTTGAGGATGTTACTCGTGATAAGGTCACTGAGATCAATATCCCCCATACAAAGGTGAAGCAGTTCTTAAATACTGTTAATGGTCAACTTCTCTCAAGGAAATATGATATAAATGTTTAAGGAGGAAATTGGATGAAATTTTGCCGAGAATGTAAGCATTCTGTAAGTGAACAGGCCTTTACTTGCCCGCAATGCGGAGCCCCATATCCTTATAAAGAGAAATGGGATGGATGGGGTCTTGAATATAAATCCGAGGCTATGATAGGTGATTGGCCGTTGGTGCATGTATCATTTAAATACAGGTCAAACATGATGCCGGTTCCAGCCAGAGGTATTATTGCCATTGGTCAATTCGGAATAGGGATAATAAATATTTCCCAGTTTGGTGTTGGAATAGTGAGTATTGGCCAATTTACTGTTGGGGTCTTTGCTCTTGCCCAGTTTGCTCTTGCGTATTCATTGATTGCCCAAATAGGAATCTATATTCATTATGGTTTTGGTCAGGCAGTTTGGAGTTTGTTGGAGTTGATAAGATAATCGCTTAATGTCTAAGGAACAAAGCGCTAATAGGCCTTATTTCTGTTTATAGCATAAAGTCTAACTATCGTTATCTGGATCTATCAATATTAAAGGAAATAATTGCTATGAAAAAGAACGTATTACTTGTTGGGGTTGGAGAGATGGGAGGGGTCTTTGCACGTGGATTTCTAAAGATAGGCTATGCAATACATCCAGTCCTGCGCGATATGTCAATAGAAGATGTCGCAAAGGAGGTTAAGGAAATTGAAGCAATTATTGTCGGTGTAGGAGAAAAGGATATAGATCCAGTCTTAGAGATCGTCCCCAGAAAATTTCAGGATAAATTGATATTATTACAAAATGAACTATTGCCTCATAGCTGGAAGAAGCATGGGATTGAAGATCCGACGGTGATATCTGTTTGGTTTGAAAAAAAGAAGGGGCAGGATTATAAAGTGCTAATCCCATCCCCTGTTTATGGGCCAAAAGCCTCTCTTGTAAAACAGGCCTTGGAATCTATAGATATTGCAGTAACAGAATTAGATGACGAGCAGCAACTTTTGTTTGAGCTGATAGTGAAAAATGTTTATATTCTTACAACAAATATTGTAGGATTAGAAGTCGGCGGAACCGTTGGCGAACTTATCACTGAGAATTCGCAGCTAACAAGAAGCGTAGCGGATAATGTTATGGACCTTCAGTTCAAATTGGCGGGTCAGGTCCTCGATAAGGAAGATATCTTTAATGCTATGATAAGGGCATTTGAAGGTGATCTGGATCACAAGTGTATGGGGAGGTCTGCACCTGGAAGGTTAGAGAGGGCATTAAAGTATGCTGATGAACTTGATATAAGCGCTGTTTCGCTTCGCAAGATATATGAGAATTATAAAATAGAATAGCCTGTAAAATATTTTAGGCTTTAATTACCGTGCCTTTTGGGATCACGGTTCCTTTGCTGATTACAATAATACCATCCCTTGTGGAATAAAGGTCTCCGTCAAAATCATGTTCGTTGTTAACAGTACCTTTTATTACCACATCATCCTCAATAATAACATTCTTATCAATTATAGCCTGCTCGATGTGAACGTTTTTTCCTATCTTAGGTTTTTTTACAATACCATCTATGTTGTTCTCATAATAGTCGTTGCCCATGATAATGCTATGGGAAATATTTGTTCTTTTATCAATTACGCTCCGTATGCCAATTACAGACTTTTCAATGGTGGCTTCCTCTATTAAGCTGCCCTCTGATATCAATGAGCTCTTTATATTGGAATTCTGGATCTTGGCTGCGGGTAAAAACCGGGGGTGAGTGAAAAAGCTTTTTCCCTCGATGTAAAGATTTAATTCCGGTACAGGATCAGTTAGCTTCAGATTTGCCTCAAAGAATGATTTTATGGTCCCAATATCCTCCCAGTATTCATTGTATGGATAATGGAAGGCATTTCCGGTGTTGATAGATTGAGGGATGATCTTCTTTCCGAAGTCGCTATCATCAAATTCTGTCAGGACTTTTAATAGAAAATCTTTCTTGAAAAAGTAATTTCCGGTTGAAGCCATGAACTGGCCATGTTTATTCTTAAAGCCTTCAACTAATTTTAGGTCGTTTGGTTTTTCAATAAGTTTCAAGATCCTATCATTTTTATCAGTTTTAATTATGCCCATTCTATGAGCTTCGCTATCGGCAACTGGGTGGCCTATTATCGTTAGGTCAGCTTGAGAATTCTTGTGGAAATCATATATTGGCTCAAAGTCCATTGCGCATAATTGGTCTCCGGACAGGATCAAAATATCCTCAACACGCAGGTTCTTAAAATATCTTATCGAGCGTCTTACTGCATCAGCTGTGCCCTGGTACCAGGCATTGCTTGTTAATGTTTGTTCGGCTGCCAGTACCCTTACAAAGCTGTCTCTTAACATGTCCATGCGGTAGGTATCAAATATATGCCTGTGAATACTTTCAGTCATGAACTGGGTTAAGATATAGATTTGATCTATCCTGGAGTTTAGGCAATTGCTGATCGGTATGTCAATAAGGCGATATTTGCCCCCAAGAGAGATTGCCGGTTTGCATCTTAGTTTTGTTAATGGGTAGAGGCGGGAACCTTTTCCCCCGCCAAGGATAATTGCTAAGATTTTATTTCTATACATTTTATAACCTTTTCTTCAAGTTTAAATCTAAAAATTAATGTTCAAGATAGGTTACAATGAAGAACAAATAAAAACAACTGATTTCTATGTAAACAGTATTTATAAATGTCCTATATGTTTCTTCTGTATGAAAAAAGCTGCTCTATCATGTTAAGCTGCTGCCGTAGAATTATTATAATTCTGGAGCCTGCTAGGGCTTATAATTCGGTCAAAGACGTCAGCCTTTTCCTTTTGTGCTTGATCCTTATAGAGCAAGCGCCCTCTAAGGATTTCTTTGGCGTGGGGCATCAATCCGAATTTTATTATAGCTCTCCATAGCGGGTCGACTTTCCATAAACCTATGTTATAGGCCATGCGTTTTAATGCTCCATCTGTTCCTAGAGCGCGGTTGATGATGGATCCATAACTGTAAAATTCTTTAATGGTGCGCTGGTGTCCTTCTTCAAGCTCCTGAGGGGACATTCTTTTTGGTTGAAAAACTGCGTGATAAACATCGTAAAGCGACCAGTTCTTATGAAGAAGTCTTCCGGAACTTTCCATTTGTGTGAACACCGGAGTTCCGGGCAAAGGGGTTAGAATGTGAAGAGAAGCCGTTTCTAATTTATTTTTTATCCCGAACTCAATTGTTCGGTCGAAGATATCCGCGTCGTCATTATCGAACCCGAAAACAAAGCTGCTGTTTATCATGATGCCTGATGCATGGATCACTCTTATTGCTTCTTCATAATCAGTTACGGCATTCACATTTTTGTTCACGCTCTTCATGCTTTCAGAAGAAAGAGATTCAAATCCTATAAAGAGGCTGCGGCATCCGGATTCATAGGCCTCTTTGAGGTATTGAGGGTCTTTGGCGACATCCAAGGATGCTGCAGATTGCCAGGTGATTCCTCTGCCTTTAAGAGAATGGAATAATTGTCGGCAGTAACTTTTGTTTGCAAGAAGATTATCATCCAAAAAGAAAACAAGACCGTCTTGGACATCATCTAGCTCCTCTTCAACTTTGGATATGGGCCGTGTTTCATAATAATTCTTTCCCCAGAATGTGGATTTGTAACAGAAATCACAGTGATGCGGGCAGCCTCTTGAGGTAACGATCGTATTGCGCAAGAGATATGCCTTCGGGTTCATCAGGTCCCTTCTGGGCTTTGGAACAAGGGCAGCAGAGCCGGTGCATTCGCCCTGATAAAATTTACATAACCTGCCTTTTTCGAAATCATCCAGTATTTTATTCCATACGGTTTCAGCCGGACCTATGCAAACAGCATCTGCATATTGTGCTGCTTCATGGGGAAGGGAAGTTGCGTGTAATCCGCCCATAATTATTTTGGCGCCTCTTTCTCTATATTTGTCTGCAAGTTCGTAAGCACGATAGGCAGATGAAATGTATGTCTGTATAGCAACAATATCCACATGCTCATCAACATCAGAGGATTCAACATGTTCGTCTCTTACGATCATTTTATATTTATCTTGAGGTGTCATTCCTGCAAGGGTCAATAAGCTCAA
>MHHG01000075.1 GCA_001805965.1 Omnitrophica WOR_2 bacterium RIFOXYA2_FULL_38_17
TGCATCCTTGTAAAAGAAGGAATGAATATCAAAAATATTAAAAGAGCAATAACAAAAATTACAATGGCGTTTCTGATCAAGCGATTAACTCCCAGTTAATCGCGGAAGGGGTTGCTCCACCCGTAACGCTACGAAGTGATCGTTACACTTACCGAGCAACTCCGCGAAAATTAATAATGAACGATATTTCTACCTCAAGCCCTGCAATATTTGACGTTTTAGGAACGCCCTTAAAGCATGGCCGTTTCTAAAACTGGGCGGTGATGACCAATATATCGTAACGGCCATTGCCGTTACAGTTGAGCCCATCACCTATTCTTTGGGTAAAAATTGTTTGATCCTTGATCAGACAATCTTTCCCCAAAGGGGACCTGCATATGTTGCTTTGCTGCCCAGCTCTTCTTCGATCCTCAAGAGCTCGTTGTACTTTGCCATCCTGTCGGTCCTTGATAAAGAACCTGTCTTAATTTGCCCGACTCCGGTCGCAACAGCGATATGGGCTATAGTAGTATCTTCCGTCTCTCCTGACCTGTGAGAGATGATAGATGTAAATTTATTTGCTTTCGCTAAATTAATAGCTGCAAGTGTCTCTGAAAGGCTTCCTATCTGGTTTACTTTGATCAAAATAGAATTTGCTGATCTTTCATTTATACCTTGCTGTAATTTCTTCACGTTCGTGACAAAAAGATCATCACCGACAAGCTGAACGCTTTCGCCCAGCTTTGCGGTCAATTTCTTCCAGCCTGCCCAATCATTTTCGTCCAAACCATCTTCGATCGAGATAATAGGATATTTCTTCAGCATGCTGGCATAGACCTCGATCAGCTTTTCTGCCGTGATCATCTGGCCATTATATGAATATTTTCCGTCTTTGTACATTGAGCTTGAGGCTGCATCAAGCGCGATAAAAACATCTTTATCCGGCTCATATCCCGCTGCTTTTACAGCCTCGATGATCAATTCAAGGGCTTCTTCATTGCTCTTTAGATTAGGTGCGAACCCGCCTTCATCACCAACAGATGTCGCCAGGCCTTTTGATTTAAGGATCTTTGCTAAATTGTGGAATACTTCTGTAGCCATTCTCATCGCTTCTGTGAACGTTGAAGCGCCCAGGGGTGCGATCATGAATTCCTGAATATCTAGATTATTATCTGCATGCATGCCGCCATTGATGATATTCATAAGCGGAACAGGAAGGATACATGCATCATCACCGCCTAAATAACGGTAAAGCGGAAGTTTTTTCTCAAGAGCGGCTGCCTTTGCAACCGCCAAAGAAGCGCCAAGTATCGCGTTCGCTCCCAATTTTCCTTTATTGTCCGTGCCATCAAGAGCGATAAGGACCTTGTCAACTGCCTTGAAATCCGCCTGCATGCCAATAATGCTTTGAGCGATAGCCTTATTAACATTATCTACCGCCTTTAAAACACCTTTGCCCATATATTTGGTTTTATCGCCATCGCGAAGTTCAACCGCTTCATGCTCACCTGTAGATGCTCCTGAAGGAACAATAGCCCTGCCCATGATACCTGATTCTAATGTAACATCAACTTCAACCGTAGGATTGCCACGTGAATCAAAAACCTGACGCCCCTTGATCTTTGTGATTTTAGACATATCGATATCCTCTCCTTATACAATAGAAAAATATTTATTTATTCGGCATATAATACACCTATGAAGGTAAAAACAAAACTCCAGAAATACCGCGCCTGCCGGACTGCCTACCGGTCAGGAAGGCTGGAAACCATTCCTAAACGATCCAAAAAACAATTTAGAAAATACCAGTTCTTACGAAGGTGAACGATAAATTAACATAGTTTGAATGTAAAGTCAATGAAAAAGTAGAAGCATCCTATACTTTTTTGGTTTTTTTATGATAAAATACCAAACATGACAAACAAAAAAACCGTATTATATTTATCTATTATTATATTTATCTATGCACTGACCACTTTCAGCTCAATACTGCCGGAGTATATTAAAACAAATTCTTTCTTCTATAAATATCCTGAGGCTGCTTCACAGTATATAAGCAATAATATTGAACGGGAACGGCTGCTCGATTACAGCCCAACGTACCTGTATCTAAATATACTAGCCACCGAAGCCTCCAGACTGCATGAGCCTTATATTATTTTGCTATACACCCAATCGGTCCTTTCTTCTTTATCATGCATATTGCTATTTCTTCTTTTATGTACATTTTTCAGCCCTTATCTTTCGGTCTTGGGGCCCGCTCTTTTATTATCAAATAAGAGCTTTATACTCTATTCCTTAGCTCTTGAACCCGAAGCCCTTATGATGTTCCTTGTATTGGGTTTCCTTTTTTGCTCGTCAAAGAAAAAGCCTGTTTCATCTTTATTCGCAGGAATATTTTTAGGGCTTAGCATTGCCACCCGGCCAAATTTTTTCTATATCGCCTTTTTATTCCCTGTTCACCTTTTTATCATGAACAAAAATAAGCTGTCCCGAAAAAAGGCGCTGACCTTATTTTTAATACCTCTGATAGTGATATTATCCATGCTGGCAATAAGGAACTCCACACTAGCCGGTGAACCAACCCTTTTCGGCATGAGCCCGGGGCCGGTCATCTATCAGGGCAATAATCCCTTATCGATAGGGGAAAGCTGCAGCGACCCTACATTCCTTAATGCATATTCACGCATAAACAAAGAACTGGCAGACTATCAGCATGTGACATACAAAGAGTTCGCAAGAAAAATAGCCGGCAAGGACCTGACCGCCAAAGAAGTGAACCGCTTCTGGATAAACAAGGCCAAAAATTTCATTCAAGACAACCCCCTGTATTTTGCAAGAATGCTTTTCACAAAAGCCTACTACATATTTCATAATTACAGGCGCCACGACCTTAATAATATTTTCTACAATGACCACTATGTGCTGAAGGACTATCCTGCGCTGGGATTTGCGTTCATAACCGCCCTGGCGCTTATGGGTGCTTTGATCTTTCTAGAGAGGATAAAAAAAGACTGGCTCATGCCCTACTCTGTCCTGTTCCTGCAATCAGCAATAATGCTTGCCACTCATGTCTCCGACAGGCAGCGCGCTGTCTTAATACCGGTCTTAATATTTTTTGCAGTCGCGTTCCTCTCAAAACTTTTTTTCCCGCAGGCGCACAGCGCTGCAGCACTGAAGAACAGGTCAAAGCCTGACCTGAAGAACCTGGCTTTTCTCGGAGCAGCTATTTTAGTAATACCTTTGTTCCTTTCTCTTAATCATAATGACGATATCATAAACGATGAACTACACCGCTGGCATTCATCTGTCCAGATACAGGACAGGTATCTTAAAGCTGAAGCAGCTTTTAAGAACGGGCAAAACGAACTTGCCTTAAAGAACTTGTCTGAACTTGTAGCTTACAGCCCTTCAAAGGGGAAAGAGGTGAATATCCCCGGGCTTACGATAGACAGGGCAAAACTTTATTCGGACGCGCTCAAATATTCTCTGTCATTGGACCTGAACACCCATTCTCATCTGTTCGACCTGGCATATCTTTACATCGAGAACGGGCAGCTGGAGCAGGCTGAGACTATTTACATAACTCTTTTAAGGAACCATAAGGACTTCAGCCGGCAGTTCACGCAATCATCCCTGGTTGAATTTTATATGGCCAGGATCGCAGAGATCATGAAGAAAAAAGGCAAAGCAATAGAGTTCCTTAAAAAAGCCCTTAAGAAGAATCCCGGTGATCCATGGGTACTTGCCCATCTTTATGTAATAACGAACGAACCTCAATATAAGGACAAATTAATAAGATATTTCGACAATATCGACGCCAATTATTACATAAGATCCGCACGGGAAGAGCTATATTAAAATTAGTAAAATTAGTGACAGACTCCTTTTGGCCAAAAGGAGTCTGTCACTAATTTTATGAACCGTTAGATCTGCCATGTTTACACGATCAAGATTTGCTATTTTTTCATATAAATCATGTTATACTTATTAAGTTTGTTAATAATCTTAACGGGAGAAAGATACAAAAATGAACTTTAAAAAACTTGTCACTTTTCTAAGGATTTATTGGGTCAAGATCGTTGCCGCTGCCGTAATATTGTTATTGGCAGTGCTTTCCACGATCTTTGTTATTTACTGTATTAACAACTTTTTCTCTCTCGAATCCTTCTCCAGAAAACAGATATCCGGCCAAATGGCGCTTTTGCTCCCGATGTTCGTGATCGTTCACCTGCTTTCAATGCCGATAATGATGGCAATGCAGTTCTATTTCATGCAGGGCGGCGGCATTGGGAAAGTATACATCGAAAAAGCAAAGGTCAATGTTAAATGGGACGAGGTTATCGGCCTTGAAAATGCAAAAAGGGAGGCATGGGAACTTGTCAAACTGCTCAAGGACCGCGCCCTTTTAAAATCCGTCGGCGGAAAGATCATCAAAGGTACTATGATGATCGGGCCTCCGGGCTGCGGCAAGACATATCTGGCCAAAGCTATCGCTTCAGAATGCGGGCTTCCGCTTCTGCCTACAGTAGGTTCCGAATTCGTCGGGATGTTCGTAGGCCAGGGTACGGCACGCATGAAATCATTGTTCTCCCAGGCTCGCGCGCTGGCAAAGCTTGAGGGCGGATGTATCGTATTTATAGATGAGATCGATTCCTTCGCACGCCCACGCGGAGCGGACATGGGCTTCGGAGGCGGCAGAATGGATATGAACGCAACTATCAATCAGTTCCTTACAGAAATGGACGGGTTAAGGAACACGGAGAACAATATCGTTATTATTGCCGCAACGAACGTCCCTGAAAATGAACTTGATTCAGCTATCATGCGCGCAGGAAGGTTCGACAGAAAGATCAACGTCACAAAACCCAACCTTAAGGAACGCGAAGAGATATTCAAGCTTTACCTAAGCAAGATCAGCTCGGATAACTCGGTCAATCCGAATATATTGGCAAGAAAAACAGTTTATTTCTCCCCTGCTGAGATCGAAAGCATGGTCAGGGAATCCAGCCTGATCGGCATGCGCGAGGGACGAAGCGCTGTAAATATGAATGACCTTAATGCCGCTTATGACCGGGTCTCGTTCGGCCAGGCATCAAATATCGTAATGAGCAACGATGAAAAAATCGCAACTGCTTTTCATGAAACAGGCCATGCTCTTTTATATTACCTTGTCCACCCTACTGATGACGTCATGAAGGCGACTATTATCCCCAGGGCCGGAGCACTCGGCTATGTTTTTGCAAGGCCGACAGAGGAGCTCCACTGCAAAGACAGCGCCCACCTTCTGGCCGAGATCAAAGTAAGCATAGCCAGTTATGTCGTTGAAAAAAGGAAATTCGGCACAACTACGACCGGAGTCGGCGGCGGACGCGGTTCAGACTTTCACAAGGCGATACAGATCGCGCACAATATGGTCTGGAGCTATGGCATGGGCGCCAGCGGCCTTATCGGCGACTTTAATGCCTTGGGCGCAAACAATCTATCAGAAAGAACAAAAGAGACCTTGGATTCAGACATTCAGGAACTGCTGCAATCATGCTTAAGGGATGTTGAGTCCCTTGTAGAAACCAACTGGGCAGCCGTTGAGGCATTTGCCGGGGCCCTGCATAAAAAACAAGAGTTGGACTATGATGAGATAGAAGCAATATTCTCCAGCTTCGGACTAAAACCGCTGCCAAAAGGAAAGAGCCTGTAAAATGATGCTTAAAGCCCAAGTTCTTTCAAACAGCCAGTATTGTCCGGCCATTAACTTATGAAGAAATCTTTATCAATAACATTCATTATATACGTTTGTTCTTTATTGTTAGGATGCTCCAGAACAGTCCCTTCTCACGGAGTGACAATGTCAGCAGCGCACAAGAAATTCTTACAGACCTGCCATAACGAGTTCAAATACAACGTAAAGACCAAGCTTGTGGGCCAAACAATGTGGATCTATGTTCCTATTGATGAACGCATTGTTGATGTAAAGGCAACGGACAAAGGCCCTTTCAGGTCAGGCGATGCCGAGGAAAAGATCGCGATCCGTTATTTTGATGCCGACTTTACAAAAGATGCCATTAACATAGAATACGACATCGCGATGAGCAAGGGCTACGGGAAAAGCTACGGGTACAGCTCGGCTTACACTGAAGAATACAGCAAGGTCCAGAACAATATCTTAATGGCGCTTAAAGACTCTTTCTTTGATGTCGGCAACATATCCGGCGACGTCGAGTTCGCAGATACAAAAAAAGACCGGTCACACAAGAAGCTGGTCTCTTCATACGTTAAGACCGACAAGCCTCCTGAGTTCTTTGTCGTCACGATATCGAATATCACAAAAGGCATTGAAATAGAAATTATGCTTAACTTCGAGGATTATAAGAAGGCAATGTCCCCTAACCCTATTATCCCGCACGAGGAATATACAAAAAGATATATTACCGAGATCCGGGGCAATACGGCGATCATCAATGACAAAGAGGGAAAGCATCTTGATCACAGGGATATAACCATGCATGAATTCCTGGGAAAACAACTTACTAACCGCGTGAATTTCAAGTACTCAAGAAGCGACTTTCCTCCAGGCGATGATACGTTAAAAGAACTTTTGGCCATTACCGCCACTACTGTCAGGCTTTATGATTTTAAGGATTTTGTTTCAGTTAATCTAAAGGACCTTGTTACCGGCGATGTCAAGAACGTTAGCCGTGAAGAATTAAAAAAATACGAGGAAGAAGAAAAGCCCCAGGGCAAATACCACGTAATAAAATTCTTTTAATTAACAAAAAGACTTAAGATGATGAGAAATATAAGATCCCAAATAGCACCGCTCACCCTATTCCTTTCGAGTTTCTTGCTTCGTCTATCTTTGATATATAAGGGACCGTTCCATGTAGACTGCCTGAGGCTTTCCCAGAATGCAGAGCTTACATTATCAACGCTAAAGATCCATTATCAGTTCGGGACAGGATACCCTCTTACTGTCATCATCGGCTCCATTTTTGTTTTTTTTGCAAGGGCATTCGGCGTTGATGACCCTGTAATAGCTGTTAATTTCATGAGCGTATTGTTCAGCTCAGCGTGCATACTTATCTTTTATTATATTGTAAAGAGATCTTTTGACCCGATAACAGCAGTGATAAGCTCGATCCTCCTGTCCATCGATCCGATATTCATGGAAATTTCCTTGTACGGCAAAAGCCATGCGCCCGCGATATTCTTTCTTTTGCTGGGGACACTATTGATGATCCATTTTAAAGAACGTCCTTCATCCAGGCTATTGGCCTTAAGCGGCATCTCCCTTGGCTTCATGGGGGCATGCAGGCTGCAAGACCTTGTTCTAATGTTCATCCCTCTTTCCTTCTTTATTTTTTTTAATAAGAATAGCCAGCCGGAAAATAAAAGGATCAACCTTGTTTCTGGTCTTAAAACATTACTGTTCTTGTGGGCGATAAGCTTTAGCATTATTTTTTTCTTCCACTTACCTTTGTTAATGACCTCAGCTTCGGACGGATATTCAGTTCAGCTATCGCAATTCTTCTCGGCAGGACTTTTTGATAATTTTGACCTGTCATCATCAGTGCATATGAGAAAGGCCCTTACTTTCATTTATAAATCGACAAACACTCTTGGCATCTTTCTTGCATTATTCGGCCTGATATATGCCTTCGGGAAAAAGGCCAACTTATATATATTCTTACTTTTATGGTTCCTGACCCCGCTCTTGTTCTACGGGAACATATACACAATATCATCAAGATTCCTTTCTCTGATAATACCGGCACTGGTCATTGTACAAAGCTACATTTTAGGACGGGTATCCAGATTAAATGTGGCAGCTAAGCTCGTTGTTGTATTTTTCATTTTTTTTATCGGGATAATGCCTTTTATGGAAATTTATCCGCAGCTGAAATTCCATAATCAGAACAGGCTGCTGCCTGAATATTCTCAATGGCTAAGCTCAGTGACAGAGGATAACGCGGTGGTGGTCGCCACGGATGAAAGTGCCTTTTATGTACATTTCGGCAAAATAAAGACGACCAACAGGCCCCTGAACATAGACCCTGTCAGGACAAAAGATATGCACATGTTCAAAGCTAAGATCGACGATTATCTGGACAATAACATCCCTGTATATTTTACGACCCTTTCCTTATATTCATACGACCCCGATATGCTATTTTTAGATTTTGTCCTAAAGAACTACAAGCTAAGGTATGTAGATAAAAAAATAAGCGAGATCTGGCATAAAGGTGTTTTTTTTAATAACCCGGGCAATAATGTCCTTTACCGCGTAGAGCGCTACTAAATGGATAAAGTAAAGGGACCTCACCCTCAAGTGACAATACTTCAGATGTTCATGCTCCCGGTATTATCCACAATGATAACCCTCCTGGCCATTGAACTTGTCCTGTTGGCTTTATTCAACATGGATATTCTGAAGTTCGAACTTTCAAACCAAACGAGCAGGGCTGAAGGGCTTTACAGATATGATCCCGACCTGGGATGGACGCTCAGGCCTTTTTATAATGAGATCTATCAGTGGGACCACGGCTATACTATCGAGAGAATAAATGCCGAAGGCTGGCGGGACTATTCATATGCATTAAAAAAACCAAAGGATGTTTACAGGATAGCAGTGCTCGGATGCTCAAGAACTTACGGTTATGGTGTTAACATGGAGGAGTCCTATCCTAAAGAACTAGAAAGGCTCTTGAACGAAAGGCTTCAACAGAGAGTTGAAGTGATGAACTTTGGCGTCAACGGTTACGGCTTGTCCCAGATGACATTGAACTATTCCAAAAATGTCAGAAACTATGAACCTGACCTGGTGATATTGCAGCTTTACGCCCCTTCCATCCTGAGGACCAAATACACAAGGCTCTGGAAAGCAAATAAGCCGACCTATGATATGATCGACGGTAAACTGACACTGATAAACCATCCTGTTCCTGAGAATAAGACCGGGCCGGTAAGGGCTTATTTCCTGGGAACAAGCCCTTTGTTCAGGTTCGTAAATGAGCTCTTCCTGAAGATAGACAACAACAAAATAACTGCTGACAGCGAAACCCTTCCTTCGAATAAACCTTTACATTCTTTAAGCACAGCTATCTTAAAGACTTTAAATGACGCTGTTCAAAAAGATGGCAAAAAGCTAATTGTTTTTATCTGGGGTAAAAATAATGAGTGGTTAAAACAGATCGTTGAAAATGCCGGCGTTGAAGTTTTCGCGTTAGAGGATCATGAAGATATAGAAAAGTGGAGACAAAAAGGCGAGCTGGAAAACCTG
This sequence comes from Omnitrophica WOR_2 bacterium RIFOXYA2_FULL_38_17, assembly GCA_001805965.1. Lineage (GTDB taxonomy): Bacteria > Omnitrophota > Gorgyraeia > Zapsychrales > Zapsychraceae > Zapsychrus_A > Zapsychrus_A unditaenarius. The sequence continues at coordinate 9,257 of MHHG01000075.1, forward strand.
CCGCCAACAGGCCACTGGTCAGTGCTGGGAAACCAGTATGTGGCAGAGGCGATCTTCCAATATCTGACCGTAAGATCAAAAGGGGACAGAGCCATGGCCCTGTCCCCTTTTACACTTCTCTAATTAATGTATATGCTCGACCTTGGGACGCTCCAAGATCCTTACTTTTCTTCCCTTACCAACCTTCAACCTGTCTTCAGTATACAACTGGATCGCTTTAGGATACATGCTGTGTTCAAGAGTATGGACCCTTGCTTCAAGCATTTCCAGCGTATCGTCTGGAGGTATCTTGAACCCTTCCTGCATGATGATAGGGCCATGGTCCATCTTATCATCCACAAAATGTATCGTGACTCCGGTCACCTTCGCACCATAAGTAAATGCGTCTTTGATCGCCTGCTTTCCCCTGAATGCCGGCAGCAGTGACGGGTGAACATTCAATATCCTGTTAGGGAACTCCTTTACAAAAAAGGCCGATAACAGTTTCATGTACCCTGCCAGCACGATAAAATCGATCTTTGCTTCCTTCATATAGATCACGATATCCCTGTCATAACTTTGCGGCGTAGCATAATCCTTTCGCACCAGACACAGTGTCTTTATCCCTGCCTCCTCAGCACGCTTTAAAGCATAGGCCTTCCTGTTATTAGAGAAAACAAGCGCAAGTTCAGCCTTGATCTTTTTTTGATTGACAGCCTCTATTATTGCCTGCAGATTTGTTCCGTTACCTGACACAAAGACAGCAAACCTTTGCATATACATCTCCTTTGATCCCTGTTAACGCCTGTAAAATAATACTGAATAATTATAACACTTCTTATATCTAAAACAAATTCCAATACAAAAATTTCATCGAGCATGAATTGCAGCGTAATATTGTATGATCGCGTTGCTCCCTACGTCAGTGCATCAATTAATATTTTTATCATTTTTAAGACATATTCGTGAACTTTCCTACAATAAGTCCCTGCAAGATAATACCTGCAAACAAAGACCAGCTCTCGGGAAAAAGACCGATCTCGTATCAGGCAAAAGAGCATCTCCTTTTATCCCGTTCTTCTGCAGAGCCGCCTTGCGCCTCAGGCATTATCCTGAGAACAGGCCGCTTTGGCTTGATGGGGAGTGGGCTTCACTTTATCTGTTTGACATGGGCCGATAACTGCGCTTGCGCCGGCCGGCTGTTCACTTCTTACTTTCACCTTCATGCTCACCGCGAATAAAACCTATCATTCCAATAAACACGATCGATCCGCCGACAGTGACAAGTATCCAGAACTTGTCAACATACTTCGCTGCTATAGAGCTGGCAAACATCGCTGTAAGGAAAGCAAAATGGATCACGATCTCTATTGCGCTGAAGACCTTGCCGCGCATGTTTTCATCACTGACTATGTGCACGATAGTGTTAGCTGCTATAAATATGGGGCCTATGACCAGGCCCAGAAGCACCGCCAGTACCATGGCTGCAAAGATATTCTGCACCTTTGCGACAACGTACGCAAAAGCTATAAGCATTACGCCTCCCGCCATAAGTGAAAAGAATATCACCTTATACCACACGAACTTCTTTCCCCATTTTCCATAGCAAAGGGCCCCTGCAAAAAGCCCCGCGCCGAGGCATACTGCCAGAACACCGAGATGCTTTGTCACGCTGCCGAACGATTCCTGGATGAACACTATCATTACAACATATACAGAGCCTGCCACGAACAATAGCGCGAACATCATGTCAATAATAAAGCGTATTTCCTTGTGCTGTATAAGATAGACAAATCCTTCTTTAAGCTCGACCCAGAACGACTGCTTGATCGTGTCCACTATCTCGTGGCTGCTCTTTAAGAGCTCTGATTTCTTGAACTTGACTTTGATCGGTAAGCTGATCGAATATATTATTAGGCCTGATATAAAGAAAGTTGCTGAATCGATGATAAATCCGGTCCTGGCGCCGAACCAGTCTATAAGGAACCCTCCTAAGGCACATCCGAAAACAAAGGCCATCATTCCTGTGGTGGATACAAGAGAATTGGCCGCAAGCAGGGTATCCTCTTCAACAAGGTCGGGTATAATTGACATTTTTGCGGGAATATAAAACCTGCTGAAACAAAATGCAAGAAAGACCACTGCGTATATCGGGAGCATTGATTCTTTCAAGATAAAAAGGAACGGTATCGTCAGGACAAGCAGGCCCCTTCCGAGGTCACAGATAAAAAGCGTCTTCTTCCTGTCCCATCTGTCGACAAGTACACCTGCGAACGGCTGTATTATAAAGACCGGAAGGATAGTAAAGGCGAGCAGCTTCGCCAGGCCCATTGCAGAGCCGGGCGCGCGTTCCGCTATAAGGCCGACAAGTGCCAGCTGGTGAATGCGGTCGCCGAACTGGGAAATGAACTGCGCTGACCAGAGCCGCTGAAAGTTCCTGTGCTTAGAACTGGTTAGTATCTTTATCATAATATCTTTAAAACTTTACGTCCTATAAAATTCTCTAGCGTCCGCTTTGAAGGATCTCCAGCCTTTTACTGATATATGCCAATCTGTCTTTATCAAGAACTATGCTTGATAGAATATAATTGTATGTCTCGATCGCCTTTTCTTTCTGGCCGGTAGTTTCATAGGCAGCTGCAAGGTTCATATATGACTCCTGATAATTTGGCCTGACAGTAATCGCCCTTTTATATTCGAGGATAGCTTTATCCGTTCTATCGGTCATGTGATAAACGACCCCTAAGCTGTAATGAAGCTTCGCAAGGTCATATTTCTGAGCTTCATTTATGATCCTTCCTTTTAAGTTCTTAAGTCCTTCCTCATACCTCTTTTCTATCTCTTGATAAGCGGCCCTTTTATTCTCGTTAAGCATACTTTCGAACTGCCCCGCATTTACCACTTTGTTATAATAAGCCAATCCATGCCAGTATTTTCCCTGATCGAACAAAGCCCTTCCCGCGCCTATCAAACCTCTTACATTGCCGGGCTCGACCTTTAGGCTTTCCTTGTAATACTTTTCGGCCTCCTCATACATTCCCGCATAGGCATATGAAAGGGCCAGAGGGGTTATAACGCGTATGTTCCGCGGATTCTTGTCAAACGACTGTTTGAACATCGTCATTTGATTCGAGGATATGATCACCTGGTTGATAGTGACAATAATATAGAATAAATAAAGGCCGGCAGCCCCGAGGATAATAATGCTTTTCTTCGCCTGCTTGTGCTCAATCAGGGCCTTTGCGATGTTCATGACAAAAACAATCGTTATTGCTAATATTGCCACTGAAGGCATGTATAGAAAATGTTCTGCAGTTGAAATGCTAAAATAACTGACCTTGACAGGTATGACCTGAGAGACAACAGCAAAATTAATTGCTGTCCATGCAAATAAGAATTTTGTGGTACTGGTGAAGGAAGGCCATTTTTTAAGTATGAAGTATAAAGCGATCAGCCAAAATACGATCGTGCTGGCAACTTGAACTTCCCAAAAGCTGCTGAAGATATCAAGGCTCCTGTCGTAATAGAGCCCTGCCGGGATCATGACAAGCCTCAGATAGATCACCAATGCCTTGAGGAACGTTATTACAGAAAGAGCCGTCTGTTCTATGCTGATCCACTTAAAACCTCCAGAAATACCGAGATATTCCCTGCAAAGAAAATAGGCTATGGTAATTATCAGAAAACTGTTACTAAAAAAACCAGCATTCTGTTGTTGGCATTGGGTCCGTTGCCCCTTAGGTAAAACTATCCAAAAGTATGCAATCACACACAGCGGCATCATCACAGCCGACTCTTTTGAGAGCAATGACAGGCAGTACAATATCAGGGAAATAAGAAGATAGCGCGTCTTGCCGGATCCAACGGCCTTGAGGAACATCCAGAAAGAATAAAAGAAAAACAAGCCGCATAACAGTATCGAGCGTCCCGGGATATTCGTGACCTGCTCCCAGTGTACAGGATGAACTGCAAACAATAATCCGGTCAATACGCCGGCTGCCCTGTTGTTCAGCAATTTATCAACCAGCATGAACACCCCGAAAGAGGCGATGATGTGGAGGATAATGTTGTCCAGATAATAGTAGAACGGATCGAGCTTAAAGAAATTGTATTCAAGCGCAAAGCTAAGATGCACAAGCGGGCGCCAGTAAGTGTTCTTCAAGAAGAACGAGCTTTTAAATATCTGCGGCACATTGCCGAGGCTCTTGACCAGCGGGTTTTCAATGATCGACAGGTAATCATCCATAGTCTTAAAAGACGCATCCAGGATCAGGCAATAGCACAAAAAAGTGACGAGCGCGATCGCCGCAAAGACCCCGGCATTTGACCACACGGACCTGTTCAATATTCCCCGGAATTTATTCACTTTTGCCACAAAGGACTCCTTTTATTTGTTTATTTTACTCAATAGGCGGAAGAATAACAATACTTTTAAAGAATATAATAAGGGTCAGGGTTTTATTCCATTTGGCGGAAGCAGCCGAAAAGGGCTTTTAGTTATTCCACAACAAACTTTCAGGGCCTTACTGCATTAGTGCTTTTTTAAAGAAGCTGGCGACCAGGATCGAACTGGTGGCCTACGATTTACGAAACCGTTGCTCTACCAACTGAGCTACGCCAGCGAATTGTTCTTTTCATATCAGGGCACATTTAATTACAGCGACACTTTAAACAATATTAATGTACAAAAAAAACCGAACAAAATCAATCTTTAGCATTGATCGCATTCGGTTAAATTCTTTTTTGGTAAAAATCCCATTCAGATACCATTCATTTTACTTTTAAGGAAGCCGGGCATCCGTAACCATTGTTTCCCTTAAGGACCCTCTTTACCTAAGAAAGCATTCCGGCCGCATTACCGGTCCCCGGTCCTGACGGGTACTGAAAGCGCTTCTTGCTTTTTCCTTAGGTGATAATCCATTCAGTCACCATTTTATGCTAGGCAAAAAAATGGTGCCGAGACCCAGAATTGAACTGGGGACACAAGGCTTTTCAGGCCTCTGCTCTACCAACTGAGCTATCTCGGCACATTTGATCTTTAAATCCTGTTTTTCAAATCTGAGGACACATTCTAACTAAGGGAACTGATTTTGTCAACCCAAGAAATTTTTTAGCTTTAACTCCCGCGGCCACACTAAAAAAGGGACAAATTCCTTTGTTTAAAATGCAGAATACTGCAAAGCCGGACTAAAGGATATTTGTCCCGAATGTTATTCGTTTAAATGACTCATTATTTTCACAAAGACATCCTGCGCAACACTGATCTTCGGCAAGTACGCTTTTCTTGCCTTGACGCTCACCTTAATATTTGATTCATTCAATTTAACGATCTTTATCGTGACCTCTGACCCGCTGATCTTCGCGATCAAAAGGCCGTTGTTCTCGTTCTGTTCCTTGATCGTTCCCATTATTGAGATGATCTCAAGTGTCCCGTCCCAAACCTCAACCACATCGTTTTCAGTCAATCCCTCAACAGTGTCAGGGCTTACAATGTAGCCTCCGACAGCACCGATACCGCCGACAACAAGATAGATACAACCATTCAAAGAAAATAAAATTAAAGCTGAAAATAACGCCCTCAGCAGAGATCTTTTTCTGCAATTAGAAAACCCCACTTCTGTCCCCCTTCAATATTATTTTAAATTTTTTAAGTGTAATACGGATGGTAATGACCAATGATCAGCTACGATTTTATTCTAACATACGAAAAACAATTGTGTGGAATAAAATAAAATATTTTAGGCGATTAGCTGTGGATTGTCGCTAAAAGGTAATCTCAAGCATCTTCAAGGTCCTGATGCTTTAACGGGTTTTCATGAACTAAAAATAACGCGTAAAAAAAGAGCGGCATCATTTAAGACGCCGCTCTTTTCCCTACCTCTTAAAGCCCCTGCCAAAATAAATGCAGGAGCGAATAGCTTATTACTTTATCATGATCCCCAGCCAACCTTGTATGATCGGTGAGAATTTTACAATGACCGGAGCAAATACAATACTGACCATGCTCATCAGCTTAATAAGGATATTTAACGAAGGCCCGCTTGTGTCCTTACAAGGATCCCCGACAGTATCTCCAATAACTGCCGCAGCATGTACAGGGTTCTTTGAGCCGTCCGGCAGCTTCTTTCCGCCGTGATGCCCGGATTCAATATATTTCTTTGCATTATCCCACGCACCGCCGGCATTGTTAAGCATTGTAGCTAAAACAAAGCCCGTGCTTAAGCCTCCTGCCAGCAATCCTATTACGCCGGCAACGCCAAAGACAAGCCCTGTTGCTACAGGAATAAAAATAGCAAGCAAGGACGGCAATATCATCTCTTTCTGCGCGCCAACCGTTGAAATCATTACGCAGCGGGCATAATCAGCCTTTTGCGTTCCGTCCATGATGCCAGGTGTTTCCTTGAACTGGCGTCGGACTTCATTGACCATTGCGCCTGCAGCGCGCCCGACAGCCTTCATTGTCATCGCGCAAAAGACAAATGCCGCCATCGCGCCAAGGAACATTCCGCAAAGCAGCAGTGGGTTCATCAAGTGAGCTTTGTAGAGCTCGACAAAATCAAGGATTCCCAGTCTGGATATCGCATCCTTAGTAAACTCTTGTGCTCCAACAAGAAATGTACCAGTACCCGCATAATTGCCAGCCCACATCTTGACCTCTTCAATGTAAGCAGCCATTAGCGCCATTGCCGTTAAAGCCGCTGACCCGATAGCAAACCCTTTTCCGGTCGCAGCTGTTGTGTTCCCTAATGCATCAAGGGCATCCGTTCTTTCACGAACTTCCGGTTCCAGCCCTGACATTTCGGCGTTACCGCCTGCATTATCCGCAATTGGCCCGTAAGCATCTGTCGCCAAAGTGATGCCTAAAGTGGAAAGCATTCCAACTGCAGCGAACCCAATCCCGTAAAGCCCCATTGAAAAATCGCTGAACCCCCCGGCAAAACCGAACGAACAAAGAATACCGATCACTATCGTTATAACAGGAATACCTGCTGAGTACATGCCATTTGCAAGCCCGTCAATAATTACAGTGGCCGCACCCATCTTGGCTTCACCAGCCAGGCTTTGTGTCGGCTTGTAGTGGCCAGATGTATAGTATTCTGTAGATTGGCCGATAAGAACGCCCGCAAGCAGACCGGCAGAGACAGAACCAAAAATACCCCAGGTCACAACACCCATTTTTGCAAGCACCGCAATAGCAAACAAGATAAAAACTGAACTTCCCAGCGTTCCTGTTAAAAGGGCATTAAGAAGATTTTTCTGCGTTGCATCCTCCTTGCATTTAACAAGGAACATCCCAAGAATAGACATAAAGATCCCCAAGCCTGCCACTATCATCGGGGCAGCAACGTACATTACCCCTTTTTGCATATCAAAAGTGGGATCAATATAAGAATTGTGCGCAGCTATCGATGCCCCGATCGCAGCTGTCGCTAAAATTGAACCGCAGTATGATTCATAAAGGTCAGCACCCATTCCGGCAACATCACCGACATTATCACCAACATTATCAGCGATAGTCGCAGGATTGCGTGGATCATCCTCCGGGATACCCGCTTCAACCTTACCTACAAGGTCAGCGCCAACATCAGCGGCCTTTGTAAAAATACCGCCGCCAACACGGGCAAAAAGAGCCTGAGTGGAAGCACCCATGCCGAAAGTAAGCATTGTAATCGTAATATCGACTAATTTTTTTGCTTCAGTTGTCCCTGCATGGACAAGGTCCATTCCAAGTAAATGAACACCATTAGCCATATGTTCAGGAGTATAAACTAACTTGGCTAAAATAAGATACCAAAGACAAATATCAAGCAGGCCGAAACCAACCACGACCAAACCCATAACAGCTCCTGACCTGAACGCAACCTGTAATCCCTGATTCAAGGATTTCCTTGCTGCATTAGCAGTTCTCGCAGAAGCATTGGTCGCTGTTTTCATTCCAAGGAAACCGCAAAGCCCCGAGAAAAAACCACCCGTAAGAAAGGCGATCGGAACAAAAGGATTCTGAATACCATTGACAGCAAGCACGGATAGAATAACAAAAAGCGCGGCAAAAACTATCGAGACCGATCTGTATTGTCTGAAAAGATACGCCATCGCACCTTCTCTAACATATCCTGCGATCTCTTTCATCCTGTCAGTACCTTCATCACAGGCCATCAGCTTAGAATAATAAATACCGGCAAAAACCAAAGCAACAACACTTCCTGTTGGTGCAATCCACCAAATTCCTGGGGTCAGTGTAAATCCACTCATAATTTTTCTCCTATTCTAATTTAGTTTTTAAAATAGGGCCGTGGCACTAAAGTATCAATAGCGCTCCGTCCCATTTTTATATTTTTAACCTCTGCAAGGCTTAGTTCCATGATTGGCTTTCTTTGACCGCCAACTCAATTTCCCTCTTCTTTTTTGTTTCTTGCTCATAACCTTCCCCCTCTGTACAAATTAAAATGTTGATCTTGTGATTTATATTAATATCCTTTTTATTAAACTATTATAGTATTGGACCAGTTAATAAACAGGATTATTTAAAAATATGCAGAACTGCCCTTAAATCCGAACAATTGAGTAACTATTTATACCAAGAAAGCTGAAATAATCAAGTATTAAATTTCAACAGCCTTATTTTTGTGCGCAAACACAGCAAATACATTGCGTAGAGCCACTCGATACCACTTTCTCGGCAAAGCCGAGATCGACCTCTTCCCAATAATTATTGCGCGCTGCTTCCTGATCAAAATTGGCAAAATACTTTATCCGTGTAATCTTAAAACCCCACAATATATCATCGATCCCTCTTTGATCAAAAACCCTCTGCTGGACATTAACGCTCGGGGCGCCAAAAGGGACCGTTAAAACAAATAATCCTCCCTTTTTAAGAACCCGCGCCATCTCTTTAACGGCCTTCTTCTGCGGCTCATCCTTTTCTTCCGGGTCCGAATAATACCCCAAACCAACATGCTCTAAAGTTGAGACACAAGTAACCGCGTCAAAATCCCCATCCTTGAAAGGCAGATCCATAATATCAGCATTTAAAAAATCAAAATTAGGGACTTTGTAAGGATACTTTCTGATATCTACTCCTGTTATCTGATTTCCCAGCGTAGAAATAAACAAAGGCAGCACGCTTTCAGAACATCCTACATCCAAGATCTTGCCTCTTTTCCCCATCAAACTTAATGAATCAATAACAAAAGGGAGCTCAACGATCCTTTCATTCAAAAACATTTTCTTAAGTTCGCGTACCCTCTCAAATCTGGAAAAGTCAAAGCGATCTTTAAATTTAAGAAAGACCGGCTCATTTATCCAGTAATGCTTATCATTATCAATCATTTTCATCCCCTTTTAAAACGTAACTATTGACTTCATCAAGAATACCGGAAACAGCCCAAATATTCTCAACGATCTTAAACGAACCTAACGCTTCAAGCTCCTGCCTCGTGCTTGAACCGGTCGTAACCGCGACAGTTAAAACCCCCGCGTTCTTGCCGGTCTCAACATCAACCGTCATATCTCCGACAAAAAGGGCCTGTGCCGGGCCAAGCGCAAGCTTCTTCAATAGCTTTTCAAGGATCTCCGCATCAGGCTTCAGGCGCTCGACATCATCCTTGCTTAAAACAACATCAAAATACTTTTCAGCCTTCAGTTCCTGCAAAATTATCTTTGTTGACCACGCGGGACGGTTAGTAGCTATCGCCAGTAAATAGCCTTTATCTTTCAAATGCTTAATAAGCTTTAGCGCTCCGTCAAGAAACTTCACTCCATAAGTAAGCGTCTGCCTGTGGCTATCCCTGTAAACCTTCTGCATTGCAGCCACATCTTTTTCTTCAACAAATGAAGCAAGGAGCGCCCACTCTCCCCATCCAACGCTTCTCTTTATAGAGGTTTCATCCTGCGGACCATATCCCATTTTCCTTAAAGCAAAATTCACACTATCAACAACCGCCCTGAAAGCATCGACCAAAGTACCATCGAGATCAAAAATCACCAGTTCAATTTTCATAAATTAAATAGGATTAACCACCCCTCCTGAAACGATAAATTTGAAAGCCTCTTCAATGCTGATATCAGTTAGTATGATCTCCTTCTTTGGAATAAGGGTCACATAACCGGTTAAAGGCCCAGGAGCGCTTGGAATAAAAACATTGCATAGCTCTTTGCCAGTTAACCTGCTTATCTTTTCCGCTGACTCATTTGTAAGGAACCCTAATGCATACATGCCTTTTCGGGGATACTCGGCGATAACAACTTTTCCAAAAGACCCCATTCTGTCCCTCGTAAAAAGAAATACCACCATCTCTTTTAGGGCAGGATAGATCTGCTTTACTATCGGCACTTTTATCAGAAGATTCTCGAAGAAATCATAAACTTTCTTGCCAATAAAATGAGTGACCAAAAATCCGATAACAACGATCACATAAACACCCATAATAATGCTCAGCCCGCTAAAATAGAAACCGAAATTCTCAGCGAATATGGGCTTCAGGAATTTACCGAATATGCCTTCGGCAAAATTCATCGCCAGAAATATCAAATAAACAGTGAGCGCCAACGGTAAAAAAACAACGAGGCCTGACAAAAAATAATTCTTGATTTTCTTTAACATATCTTCCTCCTGTGAAGATCTTTTATAACAACATCAACGAAACCGATACAGCAAGATATTTACCGCAACAAATATTAATATCATTAAGACCGAGTCCCAGCCAAGGCCAAACAGCCCTCTCTTATGCTTTATTTTCATACCAACGCACGAGATCAAAACCAGAACAATGCTTGAAGATGCCGTCAGAATATGAACAGGATCAACGCTTGTTAAAATAGCGCCCTTGTAAAACAGGTCGCAAAGGAATACAACAAAAAGATTCGTCATATTGCTGCCGAATATGTTGCCGATAGCCATATCGAACGCCCCTAATCGTAAAGCCGACAATGAAACTACCATCTCCGGAAGAGACGTGACCACCGCCAGGAAAATGCTCCCTACGAACGTCCTGCCCAAACCGGTCCTATCAGCAATGACATCCGCTGACTGCGCCAACCACATTGCCGCAAGAACGACGATCACTGCAGATACCGTTAAATTGGTCCATATCTCCAAAGCGCTAACCGTGCAATCCTGCGCCTTAATAGGGTCCTTTTTATATAATTTGATCTGGTCAGAATCAGCCTTTGACAAATACCACATTCCTGCAAAATAAAGAACAGCTATCAATATACTGCCAAAGCTAACGAATGAAGCTCTAAAGCTAAAGCCGTTCTTTCCTAAGAATATCTCTCCAATAACAACAAGTGTCAATATTACTGCAAATGAAGCAGATATATCATGCGATTTGTTCCTGGCAATATCGTTCGTCATTGATCCTTTTCTATAAAAAGCATCCATCAAGACAATAAGCATAGGATTAAAATTGTTGCTGCCGAGCAAATTGCCTATTGCCATATTATTTGCTTTTAAAGATATGACCGAAGTTAAACTTACAATTGCCTCGGGAAGGGAAGTAACTAAGCCTAACAAAATAATACCTATCCAGGCTTTACCGATATTGCTTTGCTCACTTAGCTTGTCAGCATATTCTGTCAACCTGATTCCGGCTAAAACAATGAATACCGCACTTATAAAAAACTGTATCCAGTACATATAAACCTTACCTCATAAAACGCATGAAGCTTGTTATATCAAGGACCAAAGAACCCCGTAACCCGCGCCATGCGTCAGCAAATTATTTTTTATTCAAAGTATATAAGACCAATAATCCTGCCATCGCAAAGACCATTCCCATTATTCCCTTAAAGAATATGACGACTTCGCTCCAGCAAGAAAGGACCAATGTAATGCCAAGAATCAAAAGGAACAAACCGATAATGAACGTTTTAAATTTTTTAAAGTCAGGATCTTTTTTTTCTACCATATTCCCCTCTTTTGTTAATTAAGTATATATTTTATTTTTTGGGGCGGCTCTTCCACCTGCGATGCATCCATCCCCATTCATAAGGATACTTGCGAATATAGGATTCTATCAATTGCGTTATCTTTGAGATATTGTCAACGATCGTCTTGTCCTCATTTTCATTTATACCGGCATCAACCTCGACCGGAGGCTCAATGACTATTTTATGCCTGTCATCAGGCTGGCGGATTATGAACATAGGAAGGATAACCGCCTTAGTCCGAAGCGCAAAAACAACAGGACCAGTCGCAGTAGCAGCCTTTTGTCCGAAGAAATCAACATACACGCCTGCACCATTGCCGAAATTCTGATCTAAAGGCACAAATAGGACGCCATTGTTCCTCAAAGTGGAAATTGACTTTGTCACGCATTTCTGCCGAGGTAAAGCATAAACAGTCTTAACGTTCAGCTCTCCCCTTTTCTTGTAAAGGAATTCTTCCAATTCTTTATCTCTGGCAGGTCGGACGATCGTGCTGACATCATATCCTTTCTGCGCAAAATAAAGCATCATCATTGGAAAGTTGCCAAAATGCGCGGTAACAGCAACAACTCCACGGCCTTTCTTTAAAGCATTGTCCAAATGATGCTTGCCTTCAACAAACACCTTATCATCAAGCTTGTCAGGATGGGCCATCATAAATAACATCTCGATCATGGACTGGCCCAAATTCTTAAAGCATTTCCTTACGATCTGCTCTATTTCCTTTCCGGATTTCTGACCTTCAAAAGCAATGTTAAGGCTGTCACGTGCAATATTCCTGTGCCTTTTTGTAAGAATATAGCCTATTTGTATCATTGTATTTGATATGCCGTTTATGAACCAAAACGGCAACCACTTAAAAAGAAAATAAGTGCCATAAAGGCCATTGCGGGCCATCGCCCGTTGGAATTTGATTGTCAGATCATTTGGGTTCATTTTGTTATTCTAAAAACCTGTCTTTGTCAATCATCCGCTACCCTTAATTAACCAATAATGCTTCTTATCGTTGATATTAATACTTTTACTGCAATTGGCTTTGTCAAATGAGCATGAGCGCCTGCCTCAAGTTCAGCATTGATCTCATCCTTTGCATCTTTTACTGTAACAAAAACAACCGGTATGTCTTTTGTCACCTTATTCTCTTTTAACCTTTTACATACTTCACGGCCCTTCATCCCGGGCAAAATAACGTCAAGAAGAATTAGATCAGGCCGCTGAGTTTCTGCTATCTGCAGGCCGATTTCCCCTGTTTCTGCTGAAAGGACAGAATATCCGGCAGACATGAGCACCGGCCTTACTGTCATTATCTGTGTTTGATCATCGTCAATTATCAAAACACTTTTCCATTTTTTTGTTTTCTTTTTAGCAAAAATTTGTTTATTTTTAACCTGGTTGAATATCAGGAATAAGCTGGCATAAGCAACAACATAAACTAAAGAAATGATCCATTTGTTCTCCACCTGAGGCTGCAATAAGTACAAAACCACCATAACGTTCGCTATAACTATCAAGACCCTTCCTCTTTCTTTCAGTAAAACAGCCGCTATAGCACTGATAAAAAGCACAGCAAAAATAACTATTATAATATTAATCCTGACCCTTAATTCAGGAACTTTCGAAAGCTCAAGGATAGAAGCCAGGAGAATCGAATAAGCAAGAGCGAGCCCATATCCCACGATCTCTATTAAAAATGACTTTTTGTTCATTAATGACCTCCTAAAATATTTCAATCAATATTTAAAATGACCTTTATTCGATAATATAGATAATCCTATTATAAGTAAGACTAGAAAACTTAAAAGACATATGTTTATTTTTAGTCATCCGCCAATCTTGCTATAATTCTTTATTTCAAGAACGATCCCGAACAACACGAACACTATACAGAAGATTGCAAATAAATCACCATATTTTGAATATAATGTCTTTTTAGAATTAAGATAAACATCCGCAACGACAACGCCTGTAACATAAGTGCTCTTACCTTTGTCATCCTTAACAAAATCAAGTATCTTGCCCTTATCATTAATAAAATTACTAACGCCTGTGTTGGTGCATCTTACCAAATACTTCCTGTTTTCTATAGAACGAAAAACTGAGCTCTGCATATGCATGAACGGCGCTTTAGTATCCTTGAACCATCCATCATTTGTCATGTTCACAAAAAACTCAGCGCCCCCGCCAATAAATCTTCTTGCCAATCTCGCAACCGTATCCTCAAAACATATCAAAGGAGAGAATTTAGCCATAACCTCTTGATTGTTTTTCCCGGGAAGAGACAAGACCGTAAATTTATTTCCTGAAGTAAAATCATCTATAGGCACAATAGACGCCAGGAAAGGAAAAATTATCCTTAATGGAATATACTCGCCAAAAGGAACTAAATGCAACTTATTGTACTTGCCTATCAGCTTTCCTTCATTTGATAACAAAACCGCTGAATTATAATACTTACCGTTCTCCTCGCTGACAACCCCGAAAAGGATCGGGATCCCAATATCATAGGCAAGCTGTTTTACCCGTGAATAGAACCTCTCATTATTATCAAAGTTGACACCATTGGGGGAATATTGATACTTATCATCTTTTAAGATCAAGAAACCCGGAAAAGAAGTTTCAGGCCATATTATCAGATCAGGGTTCTCTTTAGCCGCCAACTTTGTCAGCAAAATATGTTTCTCTAAAATATCCTCCCATGCAGACTCGAACCATTTTAGGTCCTGGTCAATATTACCCTGAATTATACCGACAGATATCTTCTTTCGGGAATCTTGCATCCTAAGAACCGAACGGCCAAAACCAATAACTGTCAAAATAATAACAAGCAGTATCGCGATCACCGATAAAGCTTCCTTGGGAGCAGTCTTGGTGTTTTTATTCGATAAAACCGCCACCGTATCCTTTAGCACAATATTAGCAGCAACTATCAGATAAGACACCCCATAGTAACCAGTAAACTCCGCTATCTGGATCAAGGCTAAATTTTTGTACTGGGTATGGCCCAGGCTTGCCCAATCGAAACCCCCTATCAAGTAGGCTTTAACATACTCCAGCACGACCCAAACCGCCGGAAGCAAGAACGCCTTCAATAACAGTTTTGACCTCGAAAAAAAACAATAGGCAACAGCGAACAAAGCATAATAAAGCCCCAAATAAAGGATCATTAAGATCGCCCCGAACACAGTTACATATACCATCCAGGACACCGTTAACGCAAAAAACAATACTCCGCATAAATACCCTGCTTTAAATGACCCCGCAAGGTCCCTGCCATCAAGAACGAACATCAAAGGTATCAGCCCTATCCAGGCAAAAAGGGAAATATCTGTTTTGGGAAATGCCAGCGCGAGCAATACTGCTGAAAGAAAGATCAAAAGGAATGGGATAAAATTTCTTTTAGCCGCTGTAAAAGATCCTTTATGTGCACGGCCTTCAGTTTGCATTCTTATCTCCCGCAGCACTTCTTATACTTCTTACCGCTACCGCACGTACAAGGGTCATTTCTGCCGATCTTCTGTCCTTTGCCTAAGCCAACGGAAGAAGGCTGTGGAGGAACTATTTGGTCAATACCCGCCCCAACTGCTTCTGGCCTGTACCTTGAGGCGGCATTCGCCAAACCGGAAGCGGAATCATGTATCATTTGCTGGGGCAATGAGCTAAAAACACCTCTCATCGGGTGTGATACTTTTGCAGGCTGTATCTTGAATATTGTTTCAGCGACTTCAAAACCGATTGAATCATACATGATATGAAACATTTCAAAACCCTCTCTTTTGTATTCGATCAAAGGGTCTCTTTGCGCAAAAGAACGCAGGCCAATACCTTCCTTCAATTGATCCATGGCATAAAGATGGTCTTTCCATTTTGAATCGATAGTATGCAATAAAAGCATTTTTTCAAGATAACGCAAATGTTCAGGCCCGACCTGATCTTCTTTTGTTCTGTATATATCGATCAAACCCTTAAAGACCTTATCTTTGACATAGCTCTCATTACTTTCTCCGATCTGCTTTTCAGAGATCTCGAGATCATAGTCAAACTTTGTCTTGAGTGTCATCTTTAACCCATCCATGTTCCAGGTCGCATCTTCACCAGTTGGCCTTAAATATTGAGAGATCAGGTCCTCAACCAGCGAATTGATATGCTCGACTATAATATCTTTAACATTATTTTTTTCTAGAATAGAACGGCGCAGGTCATAAACAACCTCTCGCTGTTTATTCATAACATTATCATACTCAAGAAGATGTTTTCTGATCTCAAAGTTATGGGTCTCAACTCTTTTTTGGGCTGTTTCAATACTTTTTGAAAGCCAAGGATGCTCCAGGACCTGCCCCTCTTCCATACCTAAGCTGTCCATAATAGAAATGACTTTATCAGATGCGAACAGGCGCATAAGGTCATCTTCCAAAGAAACATAAAAACGTGACGAACCCGGGTCACCCTGACGCCCTTGTCGCCCCCTCAGCTGATTATCTATACGCCGGGATTCATGGCGCTCCGTCCCAAGGACATGCAGCCCGCCTTGCTCAATAACTTTTTTGTTCTCTTGCTGGCATTGGACCCTGAACTGTTCAATGAACTTCTCTCTCAGCATCCTCTCAACAAGAGCTTTATCTTCATCCTCAGATCTGGCCAATTCGCTCTCGACAATGTTATCAGCTAAATACTGGGCATTTCCGCCAAGAACGATATCGGTACCGCGTCCCGCCATGTTAGTCGCAATGGTAATACCCTTAAATCTTCCGGCCTGCGCAATAATATGGGCTTCTTGCTCATGATATTTAGCATTCAGCACCTGATGAGCTACACCCTTTTGCGCCAGCATCTTCGAGAGCAGTTCAGATTTCTCTATCGATATGGTACCTACAAGAACCGGCTGCCCTCTCTTATAACACTCTTCAACCTCCTCGACAATAGCCTTATATTTCTCTCTTAAGCTTCTATAAATACAGTCTGCATGATTTTTCCTCATTACTTTTTTGTTAGTAGGCAACACGACACAGTCTAGCTCATATATTTGCTTGAACTCCACGGCCTCAGTATATGCCGTACCTGTCATGCCTGATAATTTTTCGTAAAGCCTAAAGTAATTCTGGAATGTGATGGTAGCAAGGGTCTGGTTCTCCCTTTCTATCTTGATACCTTCCTTTGCTTCAACTGCCTGATGCAATCCGTCAGACCATCTCCTCCCCGGCATTAATCTTCCGGTAAATTCATCTACGATAATAACCCCCCCGTCACGAACAACATACTCAACATCGATCTTAAAGAACTCCCTTGCCTTTAAAGCCTGCAGAATATGATGCCTGTATTCGATCGTTTCCATATCGTGAAGATTATCTATGCCAAACAATCTTGCAGCTTTTTCCTCTCCTGAATCCGTCATTGAAATAGCCCTGGTCTTTTCATCGGCGATGTAATCGAATCCCGCAGCAAGATCAACTTCCTGATACTTGGCGTCCACTTTTGATCTCTCTTCATCAACTACTTTCTTGCCCTTCAACTGTTTTGCGATCTCATTAGCACGATAATATTTATCCGTTGATTCTTCAGCAGGCCCGGATATTATCAAAGGGGTCCTTGCCTCATCGACAAGGATACTATCAACCTCGTCGACAATTGCAAAATGATGTCGCCTCTGGACCATATCTTCTTTAAAATTGACCATGTTATCCCTCAGGTAATCAAATCCAAGCTCATTGTTCGTTGCGTAAGTAATATCGCAATTGTATTCATGCTGTCTTTGATGGGGTTCCATGTCCCTTAAAATAACCCCGACGCTTAAGCCTAAGAATTCAAACACAGGACCCATCCAAGCCCTGTCACGTTTTGCAAGATAATCATTAACAGTGACAATATGAACACCTTCTTTGGTCAACCCGTTTAAATATGCAGGCAAAGTAGCAACAAGGGTTTTTCCTTCACCAGTGGTCATTTCCGCAATGTTCCCATCGTTTAAGACCATGCCTCCAATCAACTGAACATCAAAATGCCTCATTTTCAGGACTCTTTTACCTGCTTCACGAACAACCGCAAAGGCGTCGGGCAAAATATCTTTCAAGACCTGTTCCTTGGTTTTCAGATAAACTTCTTCTGCTTTATCATACTGATTGCCAAGATCATTTTTTTCATCAGGATCGCTAACATTATTGTAATCCTTAAGAAGGTCTTCCATTTGATCTCTGTCCTTACTAACAGCATTTTCATAAATACTTCTAAACTCGGCAGTCTTACCCTTTAACTGTTCATCAGTCAAACCTTCATATTTAGATTCCAAGCCGTTGATCTTTGACACGTCATTGCACATTTTCTTAATTACCCTTACTGAAGGAATTGGCAGGTCTTCGGGTATATGAACATTCCCCTTGGGCTCTAATTTATCAATATACTTTTGTGCATTCTTGATGACTTGCTTCTGAATTAAAAAATTTAACATAGGTCGCTCCGTGACAGACTATAGACCAAAGACTATAGACTATGGACTATAGCCATAGACTATTTACATCAAGCCAATTTGATTATAGACAGTCTTTTTAATATTAATTATCATTTTTAACAGACTTAATTAACGCATATAACATACTTCATCTTTAGGAAGATCTTTTGTTATCTTATATATTTCTAATACCAGCTCATCAGCAATTTGGAATGCCTTTATATTTTTGTAATCCCTCGATCTCTTATCCTTCAAACCGCAAATTTTTAGTCTTTCGTCTTTTATCTATAGTCTTTGGTCTATTGTCTACTAGGGTCTCCACCTCAAGAACGCTTCGATAAAAATATCCAGGTCGCCATCCATAACCCGCGTGACATTTCCTGTTTCTGTATCTGTGCGGTGGTCTTTAACCATAGAATATGGATGCATGACATAAGAGCGTATCTGGCTGCCCCATTCTATTTTCTGCTTCTTGCCATACTCCTTGGACATCTCCTCATCTTGCTCTTTGCGCTTAAGCTCATAAAGCCTTGCTTTCAGTATCTTCATTGCAGTCTGCCTGTTATGCAGCTGTGATCTTTCATTCTGGCATTGAACGACTATCCCTGTAGGATAATGCGTCATTCTGACCGCTGAATCAGTTGTATTAACGCTCTGCCCTCCCGGGCCTGACGAGCGGAAAATATCAATTCTCAGGTCATCAGGATTGATCTCAACTTCTATATCATCTTCAAGTTCAGGAATAACATCAACAGAAGCAAAAGAAGTATGCCGTCTTTTATTTGAATCAAATGGTGAGATCCTGACCAGCCTGTGAACTCCCTTCTCACCTTTCAAATAACCATAAGCCATATCGCCTTCAATGCTCAAAGTAACACTTTTTACCCCGGCCTCTTCCCCCTGAAGCATATCAATAAGCTTGACTTTAGCATTGTTAGCTTCTGCCCAACGCGTATACATCCTTAAGAGCATACTTGCCCAATCACAACTCTCTGTCCCTCCGGCACCTGCATTTATACTTAAGATCACATTGTTTCGGTCAAAAGGACCTGCAAGAATACTTCGTGTTTCAGTAGCATTAACTTCAGCTTCTATCACCTCAAGCTCTTTTTTGATCTGAGAGATAAACTCTTCGTCCCCTTCTGAAAGATCAAGAAGCTCATTCAATTCTTTCAATTTCTTTATAGTTTTCTCAAAAGGCTCTACACAAGACTTGAGATATTTAAGCTCTTTCATTACCTTATTTGATCGAGCCTGGTCATCCCAGAAATGAGGGGCATTCATCTTTTCCTGAATGATTTTTATCTCTTCTTCCTTTTTAGAAAGGTCAAAGAAACCCCCTGAGCTCTTCAAGCTTCTGTTCGATAACAATAATTTGTTTTCTTATATCTTCAATCACGATAAATTCTTATATCATATTATTAATATTAGTCAATAGCGCGCTATATTCGCTACCACCCGCCGCCGCCACCTCCACCGCCGCCGCCACCTGAAAAACCACCGCCCTTACTTCCAGAGCTCGAACCGGGTGGCGTTGATGACGAAGCTATGGCATTTGAAAAAGAGCTTGAAAGATTGCTTGAAAAATCATTAACCCTGAAATCACCATGCCTTCCATGATACCAATAAGGATGATATACCTTGCCAGCCTGGGCCAGCCTTTCAAACACTGCAGCAAATTGTTCTGACCATTTCTGTTCAACCCCCAAAGCAAGAGCAAATGGCAAATACTTCTCAAAAAGCTCAGGTGTCTGGTCCGGAGGATTGAGCAGCTTCATTCTTTCTTTTTCAGTAACTGAAAGGAACATCTTGAACCCCTCGATCTGGTCCATTATCTTTCGCCCTTGTGAAGTAGGGGCCTTGAGCAAGTTCCCGAAAATGCCACAAAGTACCAGTCCGCCCACCCAGATGATAATCCCAGAAAGAGCCCCAAAAAAACCACCCTTCACCATAAAAAATGCACAAGCCGAAAAGGCTAAATATATCAGGAAACCTATTCCAAAAAGGCCTTTGTTTGAGTGAAAATACACCTGCTCAAGCTGCTTTTCCAAGCCTTTTTGAAGTGAATTGATCGAGGCCCTGATCACATGATGATTTGTATTTACCAGCTCTAATCCTGAGGCCTTGCCTATAGAAAGCTGTTTCGCAGCATTTTGTTCTTCAATTGAGAGAAGCTTAAGCTTCTCTTCATCATCCCTCTTAAGAACATAGGTCTTGCCTCCGAACAATCCTGAATCTTTTTCTTCTATCTTAATATATCCTTTGACAGCCATGTTCAATACTGCTGCAGTAAATATCTTATTGTCATAGCCCATGTTCAATAAAAAGCGCATCGCTCCCGGGGACATTTTTTCAGGAGGATGAAAAAGAGGTATAATTATCCCTTTCTTTGGGTCCCTTCCGACATTATCCCATGCCAGATAAAAGAACAAACCAATAACGAACAGCATCAACAAAGCGATTAAAATATCTTTATTGTCAGTTATGAAATATTGTAGCTTCATCAAAGAAGTGGGCGCCTTAACAAATCCTTTTGGCCAAGAAACAACAATAGTCAGGCCTTCTCTTAAATTCAAAGCCCTTGTCGTATCAAAGACCGGCTCATTATAAAGATTCTTTCCTGTAACACAGGCTTGCTCATTTGAGCCCTGATATCCGGTATAACACTTAACGTCCATGACCTCACTTTTTGCAGATTCCGGAAGTATTACAATAGCGGTAGCTTTCTCTATCGGAAAATCCCAGCCATTACCAGTCACGTTCCAATAAATCTCATCGTGGTCTTCAAAGAAGCCAAGCTGTCTTGTAGTCTCATAAACTATAGTGTATGTATAATCATCTGTCTTCAGGAAAACATCCTTATCCCCGATATAAACACGCTTACCATTAGACATATTGCTCATAAGATAATTGTCTTCTATGCCGTCACGCAATATCTCCAGGACCTCAAACCCCACGACATAATTATTGCCGAATCTATCTTTATACCTCGTAGGAAAATCCCTATATATTCCCCTCTTTATGTTAAGGCCCTCTGCACGCACTTTAATTGTCTCTGTCACGATCATGGTTGAATCTTCCTTTACCTGGATCTGGCTATCAAAAGAAATGATCCTTTCCTGTGCAAAAGCAAAACTGCCAAGTGCGCAAAAAATAAATATGGACAAAATAATGAGTGATCGTTTTCTAATAGAATTTATCTTCATACGGGCTCCCGGATTTAAATAACTGCTTTCATTAGAACTGGACTTTTGGAACTGCCCTGACCTCAGCAGACTCAACTTCAAAGAAAGGCTCTGCTGTAAAATTAAACATGTTTGCCACTATGCAGCTTGGGATTGACTGCACTTTGATATTGTAGTCCCTTACCGCTCCATTATAATACCTTCTAGATAACTGGATCTCATCCTCAATATCCGCGAGATTTTTTTGTAATTCTATAAAAGTCGTATTTGCCTTTAGGTCCGGATAGTTCTCGCTGACCGCAAAAATGGTCTTTAATGCCCTTGATATGCCGCTTTCCAAGCCAGCTTTTTCTTCAACGCCCGTCGCGCCCATGACCTTTGTCCTTAAACTGGTCACTTCCTCCAAAACGCCTTTTTCATGCTTCATATACCCTTTTACCGTCTCAAGCAGATTGGGTATTAAGTTGTGGCGCCTTTTTAACTGGACATCAACACCGCTAAACCCTTCCTTGACCTGAATCCTGCCCTTAACCAAGCCATTATACATCCCTGTAAAAACCGCCAAAACAATCCCAATAACGACCAATAGACCTAGTAACATTTCATCCTCCTTGTATTTTACGATAAATTATTTAATGCACGCCCTTTATTCCGAGATCAAAATCTGTTTTGCTGTCAGCAGATATACGGGCATCATTCTCATCCACAATGCCGGCCTTGACCAGATCAAGCAAGGACCGTTTAAATGATTTCATCCCAAAGATCTCGCCTTCATCAATGTACGACTGGATCTCCCTTGTTTTGCCTTCTCTGATCAATCTGGCTATGGTCGGGGTCACTACCATTGTTTCAAAGGCAGGGACCCTTCCCTGTCCATCAATCCTTGGCAGCAACCTAATGGAAACCACGCCCCTTAATATCATTGAAAGCTGCATTCTCACTTCATCATGCAAGTAAGGCGGAAAGAAGTTCACGATCCTGATAATGGTCTGCACGGCATTTACAGTATGGAATGTGGTCATTACGAATGTCCCAAGCTCTGTAGCAGTTATCGCCGCTTTCATCGTGGCTTCATCGCGGATATTGCCGATAAACATGATATCCGGGCTCTGCTGGGTCACATGTTTTAATGCTGATGTATACGAAGGGACGTCTATCCCCAGCTCTCTTTGACTTATTAAGCACTTCTTATCCTCAAATAAATATTCAACCGGGTCCTCTATGGTGATCACATGTTTTGACTGATTATTGTTTATATACTCAAGCATACTGGCTATTGTCGTCGATTTACCGTTCCCGGCGGGGCCGCACACCAGGAATAATCCTGACGCCTCCTCGCAGAACATCCGGCAAAGCTCATCAGGCAAGTTCAATTCTTTAAAAGTCTTTATCTTGGAATGAACATACCTTGCAACGATAGCCGTAGTCCCTCTCTGCAAGAACATGTTTATCCTGAACCTGCCGTAGTCCGGGTCAACATGAATAAAATCAATATCCTGCTTCTCGATAAACTCCCTTTTTCTCTGGTCCTTTTCTAGAAAATAATTCGATATGATCGTCATATCTTCGCTGGTCACTTCTTTAAAATCCATTTTCTTTACTTTGCCATCAACTCGCATGTGAGGTGCTGCGGATAACCTTAAATACAGGTCGGAAGCTTCGCTTTCCACAACAGACCTTAAAATCTTTTTTATTTCCATATTCCTGTCCTTATCTAACGATTAAAAACAATTACTTTATTTATCGAATCCCTTTTATCTTTTTTAGGATCGCCTGTTCTTTTAAAATAAGTTCTTCTTTTTTATCCGAAGGCCCTCCTGCATAACCGCCAAGGGTTCCATCCTCTTTAACAACTCTATGGCAAGGTATGATAACAGGGTAGGGATTCCTTCTTAGCGCCTGGCCGACTGCACGAAAAGCCTTTGGCCTGCCTATTTTTTCAGCAACCCACTTATAAGACCTTGTTTCACCAAAAGGTATTTTAGCTGTTTGCTCAAGTACCTGCCATTGAAATCTGGTTAAATTACAATGGGCTTCATGCTCGACATTTTTGCAATACTTACTGTTCTTCGCCATATATCATTGACCTTAATATAAAAGCATTTATTACGCTAAATCCATTTTTTTCGATCTTAATTTTCTATGATAGGAGACCGCGAAACGATGAGCCTCATCCCTTAGTCTCTGAAGCAGCTTTAATCCCAAGGAATTCTCAGCTAATTTCACAGGATCCCTTCTCTTGGGCAGGAAGATCTCTTCTTCTCTTTTGGCCAAAGAAGCGATCGGGATATCTGCGCCTATTAATTCCAGTTGCTCACAAGCCGCCCCTAATTGCCCCTTTCCCCCATCTATCACTATCAGATCCGGGTAAGCCGACCCTTCGTCTTTGAGCCTTCGATAACGCCTTCTAACAACCTCAGCTATCATTTTAAAATCATCAATACCCTCAACCTCTTTAATGCGAAACTTCCTGTATTCCTTTTTATCCGGAGCTCCGTTAAAGAACGACACCATCGAACCGACCGGCTGCTCTCCCATAATATTTGAAATATCAAATGCCTCTAACCTTTGAGGTAGCCTTGGCAGTTTTAAAGCCCTCATCAGCTGCTCAGCTTCTTTGTAATAATTAATGTCTTTCGTTGAAGAGTATAAAGCTCCAATTGCCCTGAGCTGATCACGCACCTTTATCGCTTTTTCATATTCATGCTCTTGCGATAACTTTTCCATTTGCATGGTAAGGCCTCTGTAGAGGTCATCCTTTCTTCCCTCAAGTATCAGGCAAACATTCCGGACATTCTTCTTGTAATCTGCCTTTGATACCTTACCGATACAAGGCGCATCACAAAGACCGATATGATTATCCAGGCATTCCTTTTTTGGGATTTTCGCACATGACCTGAAAGGAAATATTTTCCTGATAATTATCAATGCCTCCCTAAGCAGCGTTGCGTTAACGTAAGGGCCATAATATTTCGCATCTTTTCTTTTTTTATTTGGACGGACAATCGAGATCTTGGGAAATTCCTCTATTGTTATTTCGATCAAGGGATAGGACTTATCGTCCCTTAAAGATATATTATATCTGGGCTTATATTGCTTTATCAGGTTTGCTTCCAATATAAGCGCTTCCGCCTCACTTGCAGTTTCAATGTGGTCTATATCCTTAATGTCTTCAACTAGCTTTGCAGTTTTTACAGAATCTTTATTTGTTCTAAAATACGATTGTACCCTTTTTCTCAGGGATATTGCCTTTCCGACATAGATCACCTTTCCCGTAACATTTTTCATCAGGTAAACACCGCTTGATGCCGGTAAAGCTTTTAACTTGTCTCTCAGTTCATCAGCACTTTTCATAATAATTTTATTTTTTGACTACTTAAAAACATACTACAACTTTATCTTACCTTTTACCAATCCCCAGAATTTAACAGCCTGGATTACCTTCATCTGAAAACATATAAATCCAAACAAAACATATCCAAATACGATCATAACAAAAAGTTTTATGATTTCGCTAGAAAAGGACACCTTCCTCCAGCCAAAATATTCAACAAAGCCTACAATTGCCGAGGCCAGGATAACCTTAAGAAAATATTCTAAAAGCCCTGAATTGAGCTTGCCAATCTTCTTTTCTAACAAATAGAACAATATAAAGAAATCCATTGTCCCTGCTATTGAGCTTGCCAGGGCTATGCCTCCGATTTTCAAAGGACCCATCAAGAGAAAATTCAATATAGCATTAATGCACAAGCAAAATGCTGCTATTTTAACAGGCGTTTTTGTGTCCTGCAAAGAGTGAAAGACTGTAACAAGAATTTTAATGCCCCCAAAGCTGAACAGCCCGATCGAATAAAACATCAGCGCCCAAGATGTAATATCGGTAGAGTAATTCGTAAATTCTCCTCTTTGAAAAAGGATCCTAATTATCGGAGACGACAGTAAAAGAAGTATCATTGTCGTAGGGCACATAACAAAGAAAATGTTCTCAAGTGAAAAAACAAGCGTCCTCTTTAAAGCATTAATATCCTTTCTACTTGCTTGGCCAGAAAATGTCGGGAGCACTACCGCAGCTAAAGCAATGCTAAAGATACCCATAGGAAACTGTATTATCCTGTTGGCATAATAAATCGCCGAAATACCGCCTGTGCCGACAATTACTGATAGTGATGCGCAAAAAACATCGATCAAAACAGTAAGCTGATAAACACCGCTTCCAAGCATTCGCGGCATCAGCAGTTTGCCGATCTTAACAGCTCCAGGATGGTACAGTGATTTTGGGATCTTATATGTCATGCCCACTCGCAGCAATGGCTTGATCTGCGCCAATAATTGCAGAACTCCACCTACCAGCACCCCGATCGCTAAACCAAAAACAGGCTCCTTCATATTACAAGAAGCAAAATACGCGCTTGCTATTATAGATATGTTTAAAAGGCATGGACTAAAGGCAGGTACGATAAAAGACCGAAAAGTATATAGAATGCCGCTGCTGTAGGCTGTAAGGCCTATCAGTATTAAATAAGGGAACATTATTTTTGTCAAACGTACTGCCAGCAGGAATCCATCATGATTTACGACAAACCCGGGAACAAACACCCTGATAATAAAAGGGGCAAACAAGATACCAATAATTGTAATGCCGCTTAGCACTATAAGGGCAAGAGTAAATACAACGCTAACAAAATTCCAAAAGGCCTGCCTGTTCTCTTTTTCCAAGTATTGTGCTACAACAGGCACAACAGCAGCGTTTGTAGCGCCCTCACCAACCATGTCCCTAAAAAGATTCGGGATCTTTAATGCGACAAAAAAGGCATCTGCGCTTATGCCAGTACCAAGAAGGCGTGCCAGCACAATATCCCTGAAAAATCCAAGCACCCTGGAACTCAATGTCCCTAAGGATAAAATTGATGTAGCTTTTATGATCGATCGATGCGAATCTGTTCTGTCTGATTTATTGGTTGACATTAATATCCTTTTTTGCTATATTCCCTCATTAATCATGGTAAGAATTTCTGATTTGTTTCTCCAGTTACACAAGTACAGGCAGATTAATAATTTGCCATATATTAAAAGAAGAAAAGATTTATAGTTCTTTTCAAAACTTAACAAAAATTATAAAAGGAATAACATAAATGCCGCAAAGAAGATCAGGACTTAAAGAATTAAGAAAAAACCGAACAAATAGAATGCATAATCTTGATATTAAAACAGATCTAAAGAAAACTATTAAAAAATACACATCCTCAATAGAAAAGAACAATGCAGCGGAAGCAAAAGAAAACCTAAAAACTGTTTATAAAAAGATTGATAAAGCGTCCAAAAGAAACATCATCTCTAAAAATACTGCATCTAGACGTAAATCAATGTTCAGTAAAAAAATTACGAAGCTAGCTTAACAACTAAGATTTCTAAAGCGTGCTGCACATTTATTCTAGTGCGCTTGATATTTAAATCGGCCTCTTGAAGTTCCAGGAGGCCTTTTTTATATCTGCTTTCAGCCATCCTTCTTTTATTTTTTTGCCAAAAAGATAATATCCCGCCAAGTATCCATACAGGCATTTGCCCGTTTTCCAATAAAACAAATAATACCTGTAAAGCTCCCTTGGGATTGCAAGACAATATATCCTCTTCCATTGAAAACGCAGTTAAAGGCCTGCCTTTCGAAAATGAAAGGACTTCTGCTCTTTTGTACAATTCCTGGATAAAAGAATTTTTTGAAGCAGCGCTATCTGAATCAAGGATAAGCACAACTTTGTCCTCATCTATTTGAGCAAATTCCAGAATTATTTTTTTGTTTTGATCGGACAATTTCTGACATGTATGGAGGATCACTACTCTTCTTTTAGCTACCACGGGTAAAGACATCAGCGATTTTTTTAGATCTGCAGGATCAAGCTTATTGCCATCAAGTGTTTCATAATCAAATTGAATCTCATCATTTGAGCCAATATATTTCTTTTTTAGCTCATCGATCTTCTGGGATTTCAGAGCATTCTCATCTCCAAGCAACAAATAAATCATAATATTATTTTATGGAAAATTTGCTTAAGGTAAGCAGCGTTAAAATGCATATTATTTATTACCTCGGTAAATACCTATCGGGATAGCCGCATCCTAATCATAATACCCGACAAATGCTGCGTAAAGGACAGCCAGCTTTTCTTGTATACCTCATTAGATCGTTGCGAAGGGTTCCTTTGGACAAGTTCTTTTTTACGAGCCTCTACCAATCTTCTACTGTTCTTTCAACAACTCGCTTCGCTAAATCAATAATTGCATCATTAACTGCTGACTCTTCCGTAGAAGCTTGCGATCCGGTAAGAAAATAAGTTGCTTCACCAGCAAAACTTGTTTCACTCCATGCAATTTCTTGATTCTCTGCATCAAAAAGCTCAAGGGCAACAATGACCCTTACCCTATATTCCTCGACATCGTCGTTATCAGTATACCTTAAAGCATCCCGTTCATAATTCTTTAAAGTGCCTTTTAAAACAAGGTCAGCATCCTCTTTATCAACAACTCTCAGGTAGCCATCAAACATAAAGCGGTCCACAATACTATTTCTTATTTTGACCTCAAGCAAAGGGAAATATACATTGCGGACCTTTTCCGTTGTAAATGTTATCTCGTTAGCAAAGTCTTCAATATAAATCGTTCTGTAATTGCCAGGCAAAGTAGTTCTTGTGGTATAGCCACAACCAAAACAGGCACAGCTTAAAAGCAAAAAACCAAACAGTCTCAATTTTATTTTCATAATTGTTTTTTACTCACTTCCCGGATTCTTTCTAAAGCCTTTGATGACCAGGTGGACCCTTTATAATCATCGATAATGCCTTGATAATATATTTTTGCAGCTTTATAGTTCTTTTGTTTCTCATAAAATTCAGCAACAAGAAATGCATTCTCGGCTTCTTTTTCTCTTAATCCTTTAATCTCTTCTTTTGCCTTGTCCGATAGAGCCGCTTCAGGATAATCGCTCATAAAATCTTTCAATCCTTCGACAGCCGCTTCAGTGACCTTTTGATCATACTGTGCCTCAGTTGACCTCAAAGCATCGGACATTGCGATCTGATATTTTGAAGCCTTGGCCCATTCACTGTCAGGATAATCATTGATAACCTTTTCAAATTCATCCCTTGCTTCCTGATATAATTTTTTTTCTGAGAGATACTGGCCTATTTTATATTGAGCCTGTGCTGCATACTCGCCATATGGAGCATTCTTAATTACCGTTCTAAATACTTCAACAATATCATAGCTATCATCAGCAAATGTTTTTTTAAGAAATCCCTTGCCGCCATCGCCCTCTAGGAGCTTGATTCCTAGATCAAATTGTTTCTTAATAATCTCAGCTGAACGCTCACTGAACGGATACTTATCAATAACTGTCTGATAGTCTTTAAAAGCGGTAAACAATTTGTCCTGATCTTCATAGCATTTAGCAATGTAATATTGCGCTTCAGGAGCCTCTCTTGCGCGGGGATAATGTTTGATGAGCTTCTTTAGCTCTTTAATTGCTTCTTCATAAGACTTTTCTTCATAAAAGCCCAATGAAAAATCCAGTTGCTCTGCGGGAGTTTCCTTGACAGAATATTTTGGATTGACCCATTTATTGCTTTCCGGTGTCCATATCCAAAACGAATGGCAGTTGGTTGGAGCAAAAATCAATATTATTAATATATATAGTATTATATAACTAGCTTTTTTCATCCAGAAGAATCTATCACACTCTTAATACTTTGTCAATTAGGGGTAATAATTTATAATTATTATTCCAACAAGGTCATTTCAACCTTCAAAGCGTTTTCCTGATAGGGCAACACCGCGGATTATTATGATCACTAAATACTGATTGCCTTAATACCTTTTCCCTGCTCTCTCTATTATGGGTATCGTCTTTTTTGAAAGGTGATTATACAGAAGTTCCAGTATCTTAGCTTTGTCAGTCAAACATTTTACCTCCTGCCAACTGTTAACTCTGCCGCTTCTTTCATAAATCAACTTCTTCCTGCCTACTACTAAGAATATACATATTTTTTTAGAAAGCTTATTCCTGGACATTACAAAATAATTTCCTGATCCTTCCAGGATCAATATATGCTCAAATACAATGTTTTCATATTGGCCCAAAAAATCCCTATTATTAACGACCATATTAATTTCCTTTCCTTTGCTCCCCTCTACTTTTTATACGTATAAAAAGACAAAAAGTTACAAAAAAAAGGGGGATAGGCCCTTTTAGACCTATCCCCATATGTTCATAAATAAATTATCAATGATTGTTCATTGGTATTGGGGTTATCCCTGCCATTTCGCCAATAACATTAACCAGTCCTTTGTCTGTAGGAACAATTATTTTTGAATTATCTTTAAGCGCATTCTCCAATGCTTGTAATTTTCTCAATACCTGAGCGTTACCAACAAAATACCTTTCAGCTGCTTCATTGACCAAGCGAATAGCTTCAGCTTCACCTTCAGCTGTAAGAATATTAGCCTGCTTTACACCTTCTGCTTTTTTAATAGCAGCTCTCTTATCACCATCCGCCACAGTTTCTTTTGCAGTTGCATAATCAATAGCCGCTATCTTTTCGTTCTCTGCTTTAACAACTTTATTCATCGTCTCCTGAACATCCTTTGGAGGATCAATTTCCTTAAGCTCAGTACGGACTATCGAGATTCCCCAAGTCTGCGTTTCTTCCTTAAGAGTATTATGAAGCTCATTATTAATTTTACCTCTCTCGCTATTGGCAGACTTAAGCGTCAGGGTGCCTATAATATTACGCAGCGTTGTTCTTGCCAAATTAACTATCTGCCATCTGTAATTATTGACATTGTACTGTGATGCCTTAATGCTTATTTCGTCATCCTTTATCTTATAATAAACCTGAGCATCCACTCTCGCATTTAAATTATCATTTGTAATGATCTCTTGCGGCTCAGCATCGGCCATTTGCTCAGTAATATTAACCAAGAACAATCTATCGATCAAAGGTATGATCCAGTGAAATCCAGGATTAGCAAGCCTATTATATTTTCCAAAGCGCTCAATTAATCCTCTGCTTGTTGGCCTGACAATTCGTACCCCCAAGAAAAACAATACGACAACTACAATCAGTGCTATTATCATAACCTTCCTCCTTTATTTGATTATTACTGTGCACTACAAAAAACGAATCCATATTAGCAGCAAAATACCTACTAAATTAATTTTCTGCTTCCATATTCAGGTCCTCAGCTGCCTCTTCTGATCCAGTATCATCTGTTTCCTCCTCAGATTTAACTTCAGCAGTTGAGTCTCCATCATAAATTACAACATCAGTTTCTAGTGCTGTAGGCTCTTGCGCCTCTTCCTGATCTTCAAGCTCTTCCCTGTTTCCTTGACCTACAAGATCCCCAGAATCTTCCTGATCTTCAAGTACTTCCATATTTCCCTGGCCTTCAAGCTCTCCAGCATCTCCCTGATCATCAAGTTCTTCCATATCTCCCTGATCTTCCATTTCCTCAGAATCTCCCTGATCATCAAGCTCTTCCATATCGCCTTGATCTTGAAGTTCCTCAGCACTTTCAATGTCCTCAGTCTCATCATCTGCTATCTGCTCTTCATTTCGCTGAGGAATATCCGCTTCTTCCATGTTTTCAGCATCCTCAACTTCAACAGCAGAATCATCCATCACTTCATTGCTTGCCGGCTCAAGAACATCTTCAGCATTATCTGTCCCTTCCTCTATCATAGGCTTATTTACTTTAACAACAATATCCTGGTCTTGAACAAGCCCTGTGTCTTCTTCAACAATAGCGGACCCTCCTGCTTCTTCAGCAACATCAGAAGGAACCTCTGCTTTAACTGCCACATCTTCTTTTTGATTAGAATCATTAATGCTTTCAATTTCGTCAGTATAGAGAACCAACTCTATTCCATCAACTTCAACTTTGACAAAATCATCTGTTCTTTGCACTATAGTTGCCTCAATAACTTTTCCCGATTTTAATGTAATAATATCAGCATTAGCAAAAGATGTAAGGGCTAAAAAAATCACGATCAAAAACAGCTTTCTCATTTAAATCTCCTTTTTTTATTTTTATAAAAATTAATATGATAAGCATTATACCCTACAATCTTTCAATAGCAAAAGATAAAAATTGCTTACTTTTTTATCCTAAAACCAATGCCTATTCTTAATAAAACGATAAATATATAATATAATGCAACATGCACCAATGAAATTCTTTCAATGTAAAAATATGCCCCCGGCATTTTACTGAATAAAAATATAAGTCCTACCTTAATATTCAAGACCAACTTAAGGCATTGGGCAAAAAACACTGCACCTGATGGAACAAATGATGATATTAAAAGCATACCAAAGCCCAACGCGACGACAACGCTCAACAATGGAACTATAAGAATATTGGCAACTATCGTTACCGGCGTAACCATCTGAAAATAATATGCTATCGCACCAGCAACACCTATCCAAACAGCCAATGAAACACAAAACAGCTTTACAACAACTTGTACAATAAAGATCCTGTTATCTGCAAATATCATTTTTGCAGATCTTTCAAACAACGGATAAAACCAGAATATTGCAACAACACAAATGTATGAAAGCTGAAATCCAACGTCAAAAATATTATATGGATTCACCGTTAGAAGCATCAACGCGCTGAGGCTTAACATGCTTATAAAATCAGATTCTCTTTCAATGGCAATACCAATAAGTATAGTTACCGTCATCACTGTCGCACGAACAACTGAAGGCCTCGCCTCAACAACGATCATATAGGCTATCAGCATAATCACCGTTGCTACCAGCTTACATCTTCTATTAATCGGTAAGATCCTAAAAAACATAAAAAAACATCCTGCAACAATGCCAACGTGCAACCCGCTGATTGCAAGGATGTGGGCTGTCCCTGTTTTAACAAATAACTCTCTGATATGCACAGGTATATTAGACCTGTCCCCCAGCAAAATAGCACACATCAATCCGGATTCGTTTTCGGTCAAATTGTCCGTGAATTTCTTCTTGAGATATTCTCTCAGCCTGAAAACATTCGCTTTAAACCTGCTACCTTGATTCCTCTTTAATATTTCTACCGGCGCATTTTTCTTAACGCTCAATATCAATTTGATCGATTGCCTGTTTAAATATTCCCTGTAGGAAAACCTGCCAGTCTTTGCAAATTCATAAGGCTTGTGCAGCTTGCCCGAAAACTTAACAATGTCTCCGTAATTAATATTAGTTGCCCCAAAAATATCAACCAATATTTGCCCGGTTTTTTTATGCCAACCCCAGGGAGATTTTATCGCTTGTACATCCAGGACAAACGATGTTTTAACTCCCTGCAAAGAATCCTTTCTCGTAACATTCGATATTACCAGGCCTTTTACCTCTACAGGCCCGTCCCTATAATATTTGGCAACATGATAAACATGATCCCCTTGCAGCTCTTTTTGGGCCTGGCATAAGAACCACCCTAAACAAAATACCGTGACCAGTAGAATTAAACCTGAAACAAAACTTTCTTTCTTGGTAATCAAAGTGACAATCAAGAGAAAACATATCAGAAAAAACAAAACATCCAGCTGAAAATGACAATACTCCCCTGCAATAATCCCTAATGCCAATGAAACAACAACCCCGAGAAGTGGATTCCTTACAATAACTTTATCACTATCCGTTCTACTTTTAACATCTTGAAACATCAGCATAATTAATAATTCCTTTTTAACACCAGGCTAATGCGAATATGGCCGACTATTTTATAAATAAATATTTTGAGAAATGCAGGTAGTTCTTGTCCCTTATCCCTTTTACATTTTTTATCTGCTCCAAGCTTTTAAAGGGCCCGTTCTTTCTCCTGTACTCAACAATATTATTGGCTGTATATTCCCCTATATACGGGACAACAACTAGCTCTTGGGCTGTAGCTTTATTAATATCAACTTTTGGATAAATTTTATCGCTATCGATAACATTGACAATATCTGTTAAAAACGGATACTTCTTGAACGCCAGCTGCAGTGCTGCCCCAGAAAAAACAACAGCAATGAACAAAACCAGCACAAGCTTTTCCTGTTTCGTAAAACTGAACATTATTTACACTTCTCTTTTGGAGGGAGAACCGGGGGATTCAACATGCTTTAGCATATTACAAATAGGGCATTGCTACAATCAAACCAACTCTGCGGTATCCTTGGGGGACAGTGACAAAACATAAGTTTTGTCACAACAGTCAATTTTTAAGGACATGAAATTCCCGCTGCCTCAACGGATCTTCATGAACAAAAATCACCGAAAGTTTATGCTTAAACAACTATGTTAACCAACTTACCTTGAACATAAATAAATTTTCTAACAGGCTTATCCGCGACCCATTGCCGGATCTTGTCATCAGCCAGAACGATCTCTTTAAGCTGATCCTCAGTACTATCAGCAGCAACCTCAAACTTTCCACGAAGCTTTCCATTGATCTGGACAATTATCTGAATATTGTCTTGCACAAGAGCTGTTTCATCATATTGGGGCCATTTAACATCCATAATAGTTTTCTCTTTATTGCCTAACCTCTGCCACAACTCTTCACAAATATGAGGGACAAAAGGAGATAATAACAAAACCAGCTTCCTTCCAACTTCATTAATTAACGATTGCTTCTGTTGGGCATATTTATATTTCGCAATATGATTCATTAAGATCATGATACTGCTAATCGCTGTATTAAATTTATAATTTTCAATATCTTCTGTTACCTTTTTGATAGTGACGTTGAGGGCCCTGTTCAATTTCTTATCTTCATCATCCATCAAACTTTTATCCAAATCCTCCTGACAATCAGGGTCACATTGATCCTCAACAAACCTCTCAACCCTGCTCAAGAACTTCCATGAGCCATCAACCGCGCCGTCATTCCATTCTAATTGATCTTCCGGCGGAGCCGCAAATAAAATACAAAGCCTTAATGAGTCCGCTCCGTATTTTGCTATAACCGAATCCGGGTCAACTGTGTTACCTCTTGATTTGGACATTACCTCTCCGTCCTTCAAAACCATGCCCTGAGTAAGAAGCCTGATGAACGGCTCATCAAAATCAATGAGACCAAGGTCCTTAAAGAACTTCGTGAAGAATCTGGAATATAAAAGATGAAGGATCGCATGCTCTATTCCTCCA
Organism: Omnitrophica WOR_2 bacterium RIFOXYA2_FULL_38_17; assembly: GCA_001805965.1. Lineage (GTDB taxonomy): Bacteria > Omnitrophota > Gorgyraeia > Zapsychrales > Zapsychraceae > Zapsychrus_A > Zapsychrus_A unditaenarius. Next base: position 43,963 of record MHHG01000075.1, read on the forward strand.
ATATACTGGTCAACTTCCATCCAGTATGCCGCTTCCTCTTTATCAAAAACCTGGGTTGCATCCTTAGCCGAACAATATCTTAAGTAATACCAGGATGAATCAAAGAAAGTTGCCATAGTGTCTGTTTCACGGCGGGCATCTTTGCCGCATGCCGGACATTTAACATCAGTGAACTCTTGTACATGACTTAGCGGGCTTCCACCCTCGCCAGTGATCTTAATATTCTTAGGCAACACAACAGGGAGATCTTCATCCGGCACCGGAACAATGCCGCAAGCATCACAATAAATAACAGGAATAGGCGTTCCCCAATATCTCTGGCGGGAGATCAGCCAGTCACGAAGACGCCAGTGAAGGCTTATCTTCCCTGTGCCTTCTTTTTCCATCCATTTGCCGATCTTTTCGATCGCTTCAATATTGTTTACACCATTGAACTGGGCAGAATTTACCAAGACTCCCTGCTCAACATAAGCACAATCCATTTCATCAGCTGTAATTTTAGGATTTGCAGGGTCCTGAATAACTATACGCAAAGGCAGGTCATTTTCCTTGGCAAAAAGAAAATCCCTCTGGTCATGCGTAGGAACAGCCATGATCGCGCCAGTTCCATATCCCATCAGCACATAATCAGCGATCCAGATCGGGACTTCTTCGCCATTAACAGGATTAATGGCATATTTTCCGGTAAAGACGCCTTCTTTCTTTTGGTCTCCAGAAACCCTTAAGCTCATGCTTTCATTTGCGACCTTCTCAATGAACGCGTTAACAACCTGCTCTTTATCCGTTCCTTTTGTGATTTTTTTAACAAGAGGATGCTCCGGTGCCAGCACAACATATGTTGCTCCAAAAATAGTATCCGCCCTGGTAGTAAACACTGTTATATTCTCGTCAGATCCTTTTATCTTAAATAACATATCCACGCCATGGCTTTTGCCGATCCAGTTCTCCTGCATTGCAATAACACGGCTTGGCCACTTATCCAGCGTTTTTAAATCTTCTAGAAGCTTGTAGCTGTACTCCGTAATTTTCAAATACCATTGGCTAAGGTCTTTTTGCACAACCTGAGTTTTACATCTCCAGCATTCGCCATTAATGACCTCTTCATTGGCCAGTGTAGTCTCGCAATCGGGGCACCAGTTAACGGATGATGCTTTCTTATAGGCAAGCCCTCGCTCCATCATCTGCTTAAATATCCACTGGTTCCATTTGTAATATTCCTCATCACATGTTGCGAGCTCACGGTCCCAATCATATGAGAATCCCATGCGTTTTAGGTTGGTCCTCATCTCAGCTATACATCTGTATGTCCACTCGGAAGGGTCTATGCCATTTTTAATTGCAGCATTTTCGGCAGGCTGGCCAAAAGCATCATATCCCATAGGATGAAGGACATTATAGCCCTGGCTCATTCTAAAGCGTGCCATGCAATCCGCTATTGTATAATTCCTGACATGCCCCATATGTATCTTTCCCGACGGATAAGGGAACATTTCAAGGACATAATATTTTTCTTTATCAGGGTCTTTCTCAGCCTTGAATATCTTGTGCTCATCCCAATACTTCTGCCATTTTTCTTCTATACTGTGGATTTCATGTGTGCTGTATGCCATAAACCTTAAAAACCTTTTCTTTTATTTTTGCTTTTTCATATTCATAAACAATATTTGTACTTTATACTATAAAATCACTTAAAAAGCCATTAATTAATCTCTAGCGGATAAACAACAAGACAAAACAGAGCAAAACGAAAAAAACCAAAAAGAACCAAACAACCCTGTTATTTGCATACTTTATCCTGCTTATAAAACCTTTTCCCGCCCTTTGAAGGCTGTCGCCACAAAAATGGCACAAAATCGCATCTTCATCATAAATTGGATTATTACAGTTTGGGCAAATATATTCGCTCATAATGACCTCCTGATTTTATCTATTCTACAATAAAATCACTGAATTTGCACAAATATACGAAGATTATCAACAGCCTCCTGGCATTTTTGCCTATTGCTTTTTATTAAGAACTGTTCTATTATGTTGTCTATGAAAATCACAGTAAACGGACAAGAAAAGGTCTTTGAGTCCTCTTTATCTCTTGAAAACCTTATAGAAAACCTCAGCCAAAACAAGGATCATGTAATAGCCGAGTTGAACGGAAATATAATCAAGTCCAGCAAATGGTTAAGTACTGCCATATCTGACGGTGATGCAATTGAATTAGTCACTTTTGTTGGAGGTGGATAAATTGCAGGGTAACAATTCTAACCATATTATAGCTCAAGATCATCCTTTAGAGATTGCAGGAAAAAAATTTACTAATAGATTCCTTCTTGGAACAGGTAAATTCAAGAACAAGCAAGAGCTAGCAGATTGCATTCAATCATCAGGAACTCAAATTGTAACCGTTGCCTTAAGAAGGATAGACCTTGAACAAAGCGGTGAAAGCATTCTTCCGTACATTCCAAAAGATGTCATTATTTTAACAAACACTTCAGGGGCAAGAAACGCTCAGGAAGCTGTTAGGATCGCCCGGCTGGCAAAAGAATCAGGCTGCGGGAACTGGGTCAAGATCGAAGTTATAAATGATTCGAAATACCTGCTTCCTGATAATAATGAAACCATAAAAGCAACTGAAATATTAGCTTCAGAAGGCTTTGTGGTCTTGCCCTATATAACACCGGACCTTTATGCAGCGAGGGCCTTAGTTAAAGCCGGAGCTGCCACGGTCATGCCTCTTGCTTCTCTTATCGGAAGCAACCAGGGCCTCAAGGCAAAAGAGTTCATCAAAATACTTATTGAAGAAATGGATGTCCCCATTATCGTAGATGCAGGAATAGGCGCGCCTTCGCAAGCGGCTGAAACAATGGAAATGGGCGCCGATGCTGTTTTAGTCAACACTGCCGTTGCGACATCAGCCAATCCGGCACTTGCAGCAAAAGCTTTTTCTCTGGCTATTGAAGCTGGCCGGTTAGCTTACATAAGCCGGCTACCAAAGCAAAAAGACATAGCCGATGCCTCATCTCCTTTGACGGGATTCCTATTTGAAATATCCTAATTGCCATGATCACACAAAAAGAAATCAATGATATCCTTAATGATAAAAGCCCGGAATCTGTAGAAGCCCTTGCAAATGCCGCAAGAAAAATCACAGAACAATATTTCGGCAGGACAATATCCCTTTATACCCCTTTATATTTGTCAAATTATTGCAGCAGCAAGTGTACTTACTGCGGGTTCAACAGCCATAACCGCATTAGCAGAATAAAACTTAACAGTGATCAAATGCATCAAGAGATGTCACACATTGCAAACACTGGCATTGAGAACATTCTTTTGCTTACAGGCGAGTCATATCAGGCAACTCCTCTATCATATCTTAAGGAAGCCATAACTATTGCAAAACAATATTTCCCGAGCATAAGTTTAGAAATCCATCCTTTGGAAACTGCAGAATACCAAGACCTTTATTGTGCAGGCGCAGACGGAATCACTGTATATCAAGAAACATATGACAAAATTCGCTACAGCCAAGTACATATCTCCGGGAAAAAAAGTGATTATGCTTACAGGCTGTCAACTCCTCAAAGAATTGCTGAAGCGGGCATTAGGCAGATCTCGCTAGGTATACTGTTAGGCCTTGGTGATGTTAAATACGATCTTTGTTCCTTATATGCACATTTGAAGAAAATGGAAAGTGCTTTTCCCGGCATTGAATATAGCCTGTCTTTTCCGAGGCTTCGCAAGATCAAAGGCCAGGATTTTGCGGTCTGCGACATTGATGATATCACATTCATCAAGATCATTTGTTTAACCCGCACCCTTTTCCCCCGAGTCGGCATAAACCTTTCTACCCGCGAGAAACCCTTGCTTAGGGATCATGCAATATCCCTGGGAATCACAAGAATGTCTGCAGGGTCAGCAACATGCGTAGGTGGTTATCACCTTCTAACTGCTGAGAATCAAGACCCTCAGTTCGATGTTGAAGATTCACGCTCAGTAGGCGAAATAGTAAACATGCTAAAAAGCAAAAACTACGATCCTGTGATGACCGACTGGCGCAGAATTGAAAATATACCCGCATAAAAAGCACCCTTTGGCCCTTTCTTATGAACAAAACCCGGCAACTGATAAGTTTGCGCGTACTGATTCCATATGTTACATTTTACTGTAGAATTTTCACCGGAGAAATCTAGGGCAAAAACATCTTACGGAGAAAGATCATGAAGAACTTGTTATGTTTGCTTTTTACAATATTTATCTTGCAGGGATGCGCTACTGTTAAAACAGCTCAAATTAACACCGGAATGAACAAAGATCAGGTTATTGAAACCTGGGGCCAGCCTCGCTCTATACAGACCGCAAAGAATAGCGCCCAAAGGAACAATTTCACTGAAAAGTGGTATTATTATAAACAAAAAGACGGCAAGACAAAACTTCCTGAAAAATCCATCATCTTTGAGGATGGAAAAGTATCTTATGCCTTTATTTATTGATCATTAAGAACTGGCCTTTGATATATATGCTGTTTATCGGAGGTCAGTTTTTTATTTAGTTCTTTACCTCGCTCCTGATCTTTTCACTTGTCTTTAAATACAAATGCATTTAGAATTACCCTAATCAAACAATAGACATACAAAGGTCCCTTTATGAACCAATTTGAAGAAGGTTTACTTAAGTATTTATCAGAGGATCAGCTAAAAAAGATCCAGTCAGTAAAAATAGGCATCGGCGGAGCTGGCGGGCTGGGCTCTAATGTGGCTTTGATCTTGGTAAGAAGCGGCTTTAAGGACCTTGAGATCATTGATTTTGACAACATTGAAGCGTCCAACCTGAACCGTCAAAATTATTATCTTGATGATATCGGCAAGCCAAAAGCTGAGACGCTTAAAAATTATCTGATGGACATCAACCCCGACGCAAAAATAATCACTCATCATAAAAAATGGGATAAAATTTCGTTAGAAAATATTTTCAAGAACCGCCATGTCATTATAGAAGCCTTTGACCATCCTTCCCAAAAAAAGGATTTCGTTGAATATTATCAAGACAAAGCAGACATCTTGATATCCGGGAACGGAATGGCTGGATTAGATTCAAAACAAGATATCACGACTAAAAGAATTAATAATATTTTTATCGTTGGAGACAATGTAACCGACACTCAAAAAGGACACCCTCCTATGGCTCCGCGGGTAATAAGCTGTGCGGCAAAGATGGCTGAAATAGCCTTAGACTTGAGCCTGGGCTTTCTTTAGTAAAGACCTGTTTCTCATGGAACGGAGCATCTTTATTATTCCCGCCAAAATGCTAAGAGCTATTACAAGCAGAAAATATAAGCTGCTGAACCTGAACGCAACCGGGTTTGAATTCAAATATTCTGATACAACATCCGGGTTTTTAAATATACTTACTCCAAGCGCCGCTAAAAGAAATTGCAGCCATAAAATACGCAGAAAAGATGGTGCGGATATAGCCAGCAGGTACCTAAATAATGTTATTCTCGATAATCCCGCAATAAGGTCCTGGAACCTAAATGGTATGAGCGGATTGATCCTTAGTACAAAGGCTCCAAATACCCCTGTGCTTTCTTTTACTCCTTCTATTTTTGCTTTCTTGAGCTTTAATCTTTGCTGAACAAACTCCTGCCCCAATTGCCTGCTTAAGCAGAACAAAACAACTGCATTAAGCATCTCGGAGATCCAGACAAGTATTGTGCTGACATAAGCCCCAAAAAGGACTGCGCTTGCAATCCTAAAAACATCTTTTGGCCCAAACCATATAAAGCTGGTCAAAACAACATATAGAACAACAAAAATAATGCCGGATAAGACTATTGGAAATGAGGCCAAGAACGTGCGCATACTATCAATATCAAATTCAAAGATCTTTCCAAAAATAAAACACATAGCCAAAAAGCCAATGAACAATAGAAAGCTTAACGTTTTATTTGAAAGAATCTTTTGAATATTCATCTTAATTTTTCTTAGCCCTGTTTGACTCCAAGTTCATCTTTTTGATATATATCATAAGTATCGATATTGCAGCAGGGGTTACTCCGGATATCCTGTTTGCCTGGCCTAAATTAAGCGGCCCAAAAGCCTTCAATTTCTGTCTTATCTCTATAGAAATGCTGGGTATTGCATCATAGTTGATATCTTTGGGTATCTTGATATGCTCTATATGCTTGAACTTCTCGACATCCTTTAGCTGGCGCGCGATAAATCCTTCGTATTTTATTTCATATTCAATGCTTTCGATCATACTATCTGTTAGTGCCTCTTTTTTACCGCTGAACAATGATATCATTTTATAATCAACTTCCGGCCTTTTCAAGAGGTCGCTTAAATATGCAGGATATCTCAATAAAGAACTGTTTCTCTGTCTTAAAGCTTCATTGATCTCTTCTGAATGGGAAATTTTCGTTGACCTTAAATAATCAAGTTCCTCTTCAATTTCCCTGTATTTCTTGCAAACTTTATCATAATATTCTTTATCTAAAAGACCAAACTCATACCCGTATTTACACAGCCTTTTATCCGCATTGTCCTCTCTAACGATCAAGCGGTATTCCACGCGGGAAGTGAACATCCTGTAAGGCTCTTCTGTGCCTTTTGTTACCAGGTCATCGATCAGCACGCCAATATATGATTCATCGCGCCCCAGGATGAACGGATCTTTACCCTTAATTTTTAAAGCTGCATTAATGCCTGCGATGATCCCTTGCCCGGCTGCTTCTTCATAACCTGTTGTCCCGTTGACCTGACCAGCCAAGAATAAGCCTTTAATCCTTTTTGTCTCTAAACTAGGCGTGAGCTCCGTTGGCGGTATAACGCTATGCTCGATTGAGTATCCCGGCAGCAATATCACAGCCTTTTCTAGGCCCCTTATTGAATTTATCATATAAGCCTGAACATCTGCAGGCAAACCCGTAGAAACACCGTTTGGATAAAAAATATCAGTATCAAGCCCGTCCGGCTCCAGGAACACTTGATGTGTTTGTTTGTCGGGAAATTTTTTCAGCTTATCTTCTATTGAAGGACAGTATCGTACTCCCGTAGCATTTGTGATCTGCCCGGAATACATCGGAGAGAGATGCATATTTGCTTTAATGATCTCGTGGGTCTTTTCACTAGTATGAGTGATATAACAGCAAAAGAGCTTTTGGTCTTCTGGGATCCTGCCTGTTTTAAATGAGAAAGGAACAGGAACTTCATCAGAATGCTGCGGGATCAGCATATCAAAGTTTATTGTTTTGCCGTCAATACGTGGAGGCGTTCCTGTTTTAAATGTGAGGGTCTTGAACCCCAAGCTCTCTAAGCTTTTAGCCAGCCGAACAGATGCAGGCTCCCCTATTCTGCCGCCTGCAGTTATTATAGGGCCGCAATGCATTCTTCCATTTAGAAAAGTCCCGGCGGTTATTATCACTGTCTTAGACTTGATCTTCTTTCCGCCTTCAGTAGCCAGCCCGGTTATTTCATCATTATCAACTAACAATTCTGCTGCCATGTCTTCAAGGACATCTAGATTTTTTTGCGCCCCCACAACTCTTTGCATGTACTCTTTATAAAGGACCCTGTCGGACTGGCATCTGGAAGAACGAACAGCCTGACCTTTTGAAGAATTTAGCTGCCTGAATTGAATAGCGGTTTTATCCGCTGCAAGAGCCATTTCTCCGCCCAATGCATCTATTTCCTTAACTATTTGCCCTTTCCCGACGCCACCTATTGCCGGATTGCAGCTCATTTGACCGATCGTGTCAAAAGACAGAGTGACCATCAAAGTCTTACAGCCCATACGTGCCGCAGCAAGGGCAGCCTCAACTCCTGCGTGCCCTCCGCCAATAACTATACAATCATAATTTTTTTGTATATCCATAATATGCTTTTATACGATCAATGATATAGCCAGTATTATCGTTTATTTTAATAATTGAATGCTATAAAGTAACTTGAAATTAAATTTTTGTCAATTACTTCTATTGGGGGCAGGGACCACATGATTCGCGTACAACCAATACAGGAGGCAATATTTTCTTGCACTGTATTTTCTGTTTTCCGGACATAATGGATTGCAGTACTCGCACCGCTTCTTCAGCCATCTTAAATAGCGGCTGTCTTATTGTTGTAACTGCAATAGCTGAGAACAAGCAAGCAGGATTATCATCAAAACCCATAATAGATATCTCTTGGGGCACCTTTACTTCTCTTTCATTCATGACAGATATCATCTCAAGAGCCATGTCATCACTACAGGCAAAAATAGCCGTTGGACGGTTCTTTAGCGCAAGGAACTCCTCAGCTGCCAAGCGGGCACATCGTCTTGAAAAATCGCCCTCATAAATATATTCTTTTGGAAGGTCAATATTTTTTGCTTTTAATACCTTTTTAAAACCTTTTAATCGTTCATAACCTGACTGAGTATTCAAATTGCCTGTTACAATCGCAATTCGTTTATGTTTAAGGCTAACAAAATAATCCGCAGCGATCTCTCCGCCTAGAACATTATCAACTGCAATATAGTTAACGTCGAGGTCTGCAACTTTATTATTAATGACCATGCAAGGTGTTTGAGCAGCAACAGCCGCCTCGACTTGCTTTCTGTTCTCGATCACATCAGCAAATATAACGCCTCCAACATTGTTTGTATTAAGAGGATTGAAACCATTGGTTATATGAAAAACCATATCAAGCCTCAACGATTCACAGGCATGGCCAATTCCTCTGATCAATTCAATTGCATAATATGAATGAAAGATCCCAGGATACCCTGGCATAACAAGGCCGATGGAGTTGTTAACACCTCTAGCTAAACGCTGGGCACTAACATTGGGCTTGAATTTAAGGAAAGCAACAGCTTCTTCAACTTTTGCGCGGTTTTTATCAGAAACGGTAAGAACATTGTTTATAACACGGGATACTGTGGTAATTGACACATTTGCCCGGCGAGCGACATCTTCTATGCTAATTTTTTTATTATTCACTGTTTTAAGTACTACCTAACAATATCCCCTGCCTTTAGCCTGGACCATTGATCTCTAATATCTGCTGCAGAAATATCATTTCTAACTTGTATAACTTCTAAACGAGCAATATATTGAGAATCCCTATATACGCTCAGGTTGTCTCCCACATTAATACCAGATCCTTCTCCGATATCAACAATAACGAAATTGTTCTCTTCATTGACACTGACGACTCTTCCATCATAACCGGGTGAAGCTTCTTCTGGATTAAAACTAATGCCCGGACCGCCTTCAGCGCTCACAACGATTGGAGGAAGCTCGACCTCGCTTGAGGACGTCACTTTATCACTGGTTGATTTAAATGCTTGATCTATGCTCTCTTTGATCTCCCATATCTCATCGATCTTAGATTGGATAAGGCTATCAGTCTTTCCTAGCTGGCTTTCAATGTTTCTCTTTTCCTGCGTCAATCTAACAATTGTTTTTTCTAAAGCACCCTTTGTTGACACTAATTGGCCCAGCTGCTCACGCAAAGCTGAATTCTCTGTAGTAAGTTTGTCAACCCTATCCGCAACAAACTTCTTATCGTTCTTAGATCTTGCAAGCTCTAATGAAAGGCTATTAACCAGATTTTCTTTATAAGCAATCTCACGGTCAACTTCTTCTTTCTCATGATTTAATATATCAAGCTTTACTTTCAGCTCATTATTCTCTCTTGTAACTTCGACGACCTCAACTGAATGGGAAGAAACTTCATCTTTCAGCTTCTTAAGCGCAATCTCCAATTCAGCTTTATCTCTTAGAACAGAAGCCCAATATTCTTCATTACCTTCATCCCTAGAAACAACTTTTGTTCTTGTATCATAAGATGGTTGGGGCATTGTAATAGCAGGGACTTTTTTCTCGATCTTTTCTGGTTCGGGTAACGGCGATGGTGATGGTTCTGGTTTTGGTTCAGGTGGTCTCTCTTTGTAGATAATTTGTGGCTCTGGCTTTTCTTTAAGCTTTGCAAGAAGTTTATCTCTTTCGTTCTTCACGCTCTCTATACGCTTTTCCCACTTATCACGATCTTTTGTAACTGTATCAATATCTTTAAGTAATTTCTCGACCCTGCTTTCTGCAGCAGTTACTTTCTTTTGATATTCTCTTTTTTGATCATCGGCTATCTTAGCTTGCGTCTCAAGGTCTTTTTTAAGCTTACCACTAACTTCCTGAAGATTCTTTTCGCTTTTACTCACCTGTAAAAGCTCTTGTGATAGCTTTTTGTTCTCTTTTGCCAATTTGTCCTTGTCTAAACTGACTTTACCGGCATATATAACACTGCCTATCAAAAGAAAAACTAAAATAAACAAACTTTGTTTTGCAGCTTTTGACATCCGATCTCCTTAATATAATAATTAATTATCCTCAATATAACAAACTATCAATTTCAATACAAGAATAATTCATTTTTTTTTAGCTTTTTTTTTATTCAGAACACACAAAACAACAAAACCTAAACATATCATAAAAACATACAAAACAAGGTGTTAAAACAATTTATCCCTCGAGATAACAGGCAAATAATGCTCCCAATAAAATCAAAAATTCTTGTTTAAGAATATTCCAGTTTTTTTATACCGCAACCATCAATTTATACTTTTAACAAAACACCATTAATACATTTTTAATTTTTTAAATAATGCGTGGGACCAGTGGTTTTATTCCTTTCTCTAATAGAGACCGAACATTTCTCTAAACAAAAAAACTGCCTAAATAGTAAACACTCTATCCAGACAGCCAACATGTTAACGTATATTACTTCAGGCGTTACACACAGTTATTCAAATTTAATTTCATCTAAATAAAAAATGCATGATTGCGAATTGACATCCGCACTAGTGGTCCAAGAAAATCCGCCGCTAATATAGGAAAGGTCTTTGCCTCTTAAATCAACAGTATACTCCTTCCATTCCTTTGTTAAGATAATAGGGCCAATTACTGCAATATCAGAATCAGGATAATTTCCAGTAATACCACCAATCGTAATTTCCTGTATCTGTTCTCCGCCGTTTTCACCCTTTGCCCAAAAAGACAGCTTCTGCGCTCCTGTTAAATTATATCCGCCTTTTCTTTGCCCCCAATTGTTTGGCGGATTAAGCCAATATATTCCTGCCCAGTTCTGATCCTCTCTCGAACATTGAACCCCATATACAATCCTCATACAAGTTCTTTCACTGTAACAATTCTCAGTATAATCATCACTAAAAGCCAAGCATTTTCCATTTGGCATAAAACCTGATGGGACATAATGATTTTCCCGGGATCCTTTGTTTGAATAAATATAGAAAGGTTTGAAACTATTGTTTTTAACATCAACTGCCTGCTCATCCTGCTTTGCTTCAATTTTACTGGCAGATCTTTCTTTTAATTGAGCATGTTTTTCACAGCCGAATATAAAAAGCAAGCACACCAATAAAGCCGTTTGCAACACTTTCATTTGACGCATTCCTCCCTTTGAAAATAATTTTCTTTTGATAATTGGATCCAAGACAAATTGCTTATTATTATACAAAAAAGAAATCCCTGTTCTAATGCCTATTTTTATAGTCATTAGAACAGGGAATAGACAAAATATCAAGCACAACTATTAAAAAAATATTTTATCCCATTTCATCTAAAGCTTGCTGAGCGGCTTCTGCTGGCTTCCAAAACCATCCTTGGGGATCCCAACACTGTGAATAAAAATATTTATCAATTAATTCTTTATAGACTTTTTTTGCTTCATCTACCTTTCCAGCTTTCTTTAAAGCTTCTGCTTTAATAAAAAGTGAAGTTCCCACATCATTAAGAGCCCAATAATTAAAGATCTGTTCTCTTGATTGCCAAGGATATTCAGTTAATGAATCTTGCATAGTTCTCGCTTTTTCACCATAAAGCTCAACTACTTTGTCTGTATAAAGAGATATTGTTGCAACGTCTCCATCTGGCAATGCCCTCCAAGCTTGTCCGGTAATAAAAGCTGACGAGTAATCACCAAAATCGATTACTGAGCCAGAATCTATCATCGCCAACTTTTCTTTTGCAGCTTCTGCAGGCTTCCAAAACCATCCGTTAGTATCCCAAGCCTGTCCATAAGTAAATTCTGTCATCAACTTTTTGTAAACAGCTTTCGCCTCTTCCTTCATATCAGCTCTGCGATATGCTTCGCCCTGAATGAACAATGATGTTGCAACATCATTCAATGCCCAATAAGAAAAGATCTCATCTTGTTTGCCTTGCGGATAATCAGTAAGTTCGCTTTGCATTTTAATGGCTTGTTCAGCATAAAGCTCTAAGCACTTATTAGTGTAAGCTAGAACCGCTTCAGTATCTTTCTGATTAAGAGCTTCCCATGCTTTTGTTGTTAAAGTAACTGACCTAAAATCACCAAAATTATAGGCCATCGCTGCTTTTGGAGAAACAAAACCAAAAGATGCCATTAACAACAGCGTTACAATAAAAATTTTCTTCATTCCTTCTCCTCCTTTTATACTTTTTTATGATTTAATAACTATTTAGAAATGTGTATTAAAGTATACAACATTTTTTTAATTCTGCCAATTAATCTCAAAAACCATTTTTTTTGTAGGGTGCTTATAAAGGGCTTTTGCTGCCACCAAGGTCTTATTACTTATTCCAAAGTTCTTTATAAACAAAGTAACTTTTTCTAAGTTGCCGCAGATAAGGACTGTGCGTTCCGATACCTTGCCCTACAAGACCAAACCATTCTTCAAAATAATACCCCCCAGGAAAAGGGCCTATAGCATCTGATTTTCTATCATGCATGTAAGGCTCATAGTTTTTCCACCATTCATCCATCCACTGAAAAGCTATTCCGCCTAATGAATTTCCAACGCCTTTAGCATTTCCTGCTGTATTCTCATCAATGTCAAGCCAGTTGCCCAGATGATAATCCGCCTGAGCTGTCTCTGCTTCATCTAAAGATAAATGCGGTGCAAAAGCCGGACACCCATATTCTGTAATAAAAGCCGGCTTTTGGCTTGCATCCTGTACTTGCTCCCAGAAAGAACCAAAACCATAGTTTCCACGATAAACATTTGCTGCAAAGATATCAACGTTGGGACAGAACTTGCCAAAAAGGTCCAGATACAAAGTATCCCCGTTACAAATAGCAACTGGATGATTCTTATCAACTGATTTGATCCATTGGGCTACTTCATCAATAAACTTAAAATAAGCTTCCGGCTTGCTGTCTGCATTGGAGGCAACACCATAATTATTCTCATTTCCTAAAAGCCACATCAGGACATACGGCTCATCTTTATGTCTTAAAACCATCTTTTTTACAGATTCAAGCATATTCTTTTTGTGTTCTTCATTTTCATAGTCTGTTCCTTCAAACCAAGTTGCGCCAGAACCTTTTGCATATTTACCCACAAAATCTCCAATTATAACTCTGATACCATAATTGTTATACATATCCGTCATAAGCTCTTTGTTCAATACTTCAGGGTCATGATAAACCCTTATAGTATTAGCACCCATTTCCTTCAGCAACTGAAAATCACCCACTACTGTCTCATCAGAATCCTGCTCATTGTTCCTGTTTTTATCAACCCAAGAATCATATGGGCCATCAACTTTACCATTCTCATTCGAGTCTTCTTCCATCCAGTTCTCTAAAGTGCCTTTATCAGGACTTTGTCCTATTTTAGTCGGCGTATATGTGATACCTTTAATAATATATGGTTTTCCGTTTACCAACATTTGCCAATGACCATTATCATACTGGACCAATCTAACGTCACCAGAACCTACTTCCTTGACAACTTTTCCTAAAGGTACTTTTTCCTTTAGATCAAGAGTATCCTTAACCTTGCTTATTATCCCCTTATTGACAATTCTTCCCGGGAACGTAATGATCTCATCATTTTCCGTAAAATTATCAAAACCATTTATAACTTGTATATTCATCCATTTACTATCCAGGCCAAGCTCTGGATGAAGCCTTATAATATGCCTTATTTTAGCAATTGCCGCCTGGGCTGGATACCAGGGCGTCTGCCAATTGGTCCATGATACAGTCTTTGGGAAATGGACTATTAATGCATAATATGCCTTAAGGGCTTCGTGATACATTTTAGCCTTCTCAAATATCATTCCGATATAAAAAAGCTTCACTCCTTGCGGCTCAGGAGCGGTTACCCATTTAAAATATGCAGCCTCAAGGTCATCGCTATTGACAAAATCCCAATGTTTACCTTTAAGTCGCCCTTCATTTCTAACAACTTTAAATCTTGGGTTATTATAAACTGAGCTTGTGTTAGGATAAATACCTTCGCCAACTGCCATAACAAGCCCTTCAAGGTTCTCTATTTTGTATGAATATTTACTTGTCCCAACCTCTATAAACTTGCCATACTTGGTATAATCAATTACATTTTCAGTCCCTATTGTATAAAGTATCGGCTTTGTTCTATTTACTTTATTAAAATGCTCCTGAATGTCTTCCTCATATTTTCCTGTCAAAACATCAATACTTGCCTGGCTTTTTTCAACTACAGACCAATACCATCCCCTAGGATCCCACGATTGAGCCCATTTGTATTGCTTGATAATATCTTCAAACTCTTTTATAGCCTCATCAGTTTTTCCCGTGTTCATCAAGGCTTCAGCTCTGATAAACAAACAAGTAGCAACGTCATTTAATGCCTGATATTCATCTTCCGTACCCGGTACAGGAAAATCAGTCATGCTATCTTGGAGAAAAAACGCTTCATCTCCATAAAGTGCTATACACTGCCCTATAATATAATCAAGTTTTTCCATGTCCTTTTTATAAGAAGCCTCCCAGGCCTGATTAACAAGCTCTTTGGAGGAAACTTTTATTTCAGCTACCGCCTCTTCTATGGCAAAAGATATTTGAGGAAAAATCATTAGCAAAACACCGCTAATGATAAGAATCAATACACTGTTAGAAAGATTAAATTGTTTTTTAATTGTTTTTTTCATTAATAACCGGCTCTTTTGTTGTTTACCCAACTGTTGCCCCTGTGATTATTCCTTTAAGACTATGCTTCTGCATTGCCAGGAATACAAAAATGATCGGAACTGCCGCAATAGTAAGCCCTGCCATAAGAACAGGATAATCAACGCTATGCGATCCCTGAAATTTCATCAGCCCCGTCTGTAAAGGCATCAAACTGTTCTCGTTCAATAACAGCTGCGCCAATATGTATTCATTCCAGACATTAAGCGAATTGAAAATGATGATAACCACTATTGCAGGCTTTGTCAATGGCAACCCAACATGCCACCAGATTCTTAGCTTGCTGCAACCATCAATACGGGCAGCATCTTCTAGGTCTGTGGGCATTTTATCAAAAAATGTTTTGAGTAAAATTATGCTCATTGACAAACCAACGTTTATCATACAAAGTATATATCCTATTCGCGTATTGGCAAGCCCCAGTTTTGTCATCAGCACATATAAAGGAACAAATCCACCCGGAAGAGGGATCATCATTGCGGCCAAAAACATGATAAAAAAGAAGTTTTTGCCAGGAAATTCTAATCGAGAAAAGGCAAAAGCTGCTAATGATGAAATAATTACTATGCCCGTAACAACTACAACTGTATACAAAATACTATTCCACAAATAAATACCAAAACCTCCCTCTATCCAGGCTGTAACATAATTGTTGAAGTTAATAACTGCTGGTATTATGGATTTATCTGTAAATATTGTGTCCAGGCTCATTAAAGAAGAACGAAACATCCAAAAAAGAGGGAATAAACACGTTATTGCAGCAACCATAAGGAAAGCATGAATAATGACACTACCTAACAATTGCAACATTCTATATTTGTTCGTTTTCATATTAATCCAAAAACAGGTTAATATTTATATTTTTTTCAATTTATCTGAAACTATCTTAACTGAAAATGATATCATTATAAGGATCAAACCAAATGAAACACCTTGGGCGCAAGCATATCCGAATCTTTTCGATCCAACCATAGCGTCAAGTATCTGAGTAACGGGAACTGAAGTATAATCAGCCAAACCATTGCCCATCATAGAAATAATCAGAACGAACGCCTGCATTGATCCCAATATCGTCAGAATAACAACAACACAAATAACAGGGGTCATCATTGGCAATGTAACGTTCGTCAACATGCCCCAATATCCTGCGCCATCGACTTTAGCAGCTTCATAAAGCTGCCTATCAATTGTTTGAAGGCCCGCCAAAAACATGATAAATCCCCAGCCAAAGCCCTTCCAGCTATGGACGATCGCTATACATGGCAATGCTGTCTTGGGATTGGAAAGCCAGTTGTTTATTAAATGCTGCAAATGAATCTTGTCCAAGAAATAATTTAATAAACCGATATGTTCTGCGGACTGCGTCCCCGAATAAAGTATCCATGTCCAGATCAAACCAACAACTACTTCAGAAAGAACCGGCGGGATAAAAAAGACCACCCTATAAAAGTTCTTCATTTTCAATTCACGGTCACAAGCAAACGCTAAAGCAAAAGCCAACAAATTCTGAAACGTCAGGGCGACTAAAGTAATAAAGCCCGCGTGCCACAAAGACCCCCACCAGTCATTATCATTGATCAATTCAAAAAAATTATCAAAACCAACAAACTGTTTTTGAAGATCAATCCCATTCCACTCGTGTAAAGATAATTTGAAGATATCACAGAACGGATAAATATAAAAAACCGAAAAGATCATTACCGCAGGGACAATAAACAAAAAACTAGTTAAATTGTCGTGAAACAAAGAGCTCTTTTGTTTTACTAATGCATTACTCATTGTATTTTCTTGCGCCTGTTCTCTTTTTCAATAACTTTTTGCTTGAGGTCCTGGACTTCCTGAGCTACTTGCCTTGGGGTTTTATCGCCGATAATAATCGATTGTATACCTTTATCAAATTTATCTGTGACAAGAACTGCCTCATTGTATTTCCATATGGTTGGATGCGTGGTCTGATCGGAAACTTTAGCAAAATCAGATAACACTTTTGGTATTGATAAAAGGGCTTTTCTGTTTGCCGGTAAATTCTTTGTTTCCCCAGATAAAAATGTCTGCTGCTCTTCTGCTGTAAGCCATTTTAAAAAGGCAATAGCCTTGTTTTTATTAGGGGTGCTGTTATTAACAACAAATGAGGATCCTGCTGCTCCCCATATTTTCATGGGAAAATCAAGGCTGATTGGCGGCGGAATCATTGGCGCATAATCAAGGTCAGGATTCATTTTCTGATAAACATTAACGCACCATGAGCCATTAAAAGCAAAAGCGGCGCGCTCTAAAGCGAAATCCTGTTCAGCAAATTTATTTACTTTTGTAACGATCCCATCTATCAATGCGCCTTTGTTCTTCAAAGTCTCAAAGACCTCAAACACTTTGATCCAGTCAGGGTCAGTATACGGAACTTCTCCACGGTATGTTGCCATGATTTTTTCTTCACCCATAATATTAAAAGCATAGTTTGAAGCAAAACAATCAGCCAGCCATAGTTCACCCCAACCGGAAACAAAACCTGTTATTCCTATACGTTTCAAAGCGCCGATCATTACCAGAAATTCATCAAATGTCTTTGGAGGCCTATCAAAGCCAGCTTTTTTAAGCAGTTTTTTATTATAAAGCATTTGAATATTCGTTATATCAAGTGGCACCCCATAGATACCAGGCTTAACGCCATAAACATTATCTTCCTCAAATCTGTTTATATCTAATGCTTTTGGGAACAGGCTCTTTTCCCATTCACTATTGTTCTTTGCAAACTCGCTTGTTAGCTCAGAAACAAAGCCATTCTTAATAAATGCTGCAAAGACTTCTTTTTTATCTAGGATTCCAAAAATATCTGGCAGGACTTTTGCTTGTGCGGATGCGATTACTTTGCGCGTATATGAGTCTGAAGGGGCATATAAATCAATCTTAATTTTAATACCGGTTTGCTCTTCATATCTCTTAGCTAGCTCCTGCAAAACCTCTTCTCTGTCTGTCATCCAGTGCCATAAAGTTACCGTATTGGTATCCTTTTGTTTTTTAGCACAACCAAGGCAAACTAGCGTAAGTAATAATATTATTAATACTTTTTTGATAGATAACTCCAAAGATTTTTAAGGGTTAACCTCAAATTTAAAATATGGCACTAATATGATCAAATACAAAATTATTTTAGTCTTTATAGAGATGGAAGTATATCATTTAGTTAAATTAATGTCAAAAGGTAAAAACAGGGATTATGAAGGGAATTTAAGGAATCTATCGGCTAGCTGGCGCGGTCATTTCATACAATTGTGATAACCGCATGAAGTTAATTTTTGAGAATTTCATACCAACATCCCAGGATCTGTCTTCTTTCATTCTTGCCCAAACCACATCACCTTTAAGAGAAACTGGAAGACTGTTTTTGGGAAGGTCAACTTCAATCGTAAGGGTATCATTAACTATCACTTTATCTGTAAAGGTAAATCTTGCTCCCTGTGCCGATGCATCTCTCAATAAAATTTTAGAGCCAAAATCCTGACGCGAATCCTTGATCTTTGCAGGAAAACGAGCAACAAAACGCTCAAACAACCTATTATCTTTAATATTTTCTTTTTCTTGTAACATGCCCGTTATAAATTTTATTTTTCCTGAAAATATCTATCAAGACGGCCTTTTGAGCCCCTAAGAACATCTTCAAACGACACTCCAACCTTATAATCTTCAGTACCTTCAATAGGCCTTATCCACTTTACTTTGCCTACAACAAAAACCGGCTCTCCATCTTTTGAAAGGTCTATTTCAATGTTGATCTTCTTGTTCAGCGGCATTTTATAATGTGAAACAAAGCCAAATCCACCTTTGCTAAAGTCAAATGTGCTGATATTCTCAAAGGAGCTACCCTCTTTTCCTTCAACTGGGACCAAACATTCCAGCCTGTCTGATTGTCTTTTTTCTTGTTTTTCGTTCATTTTATTATTCCTAGTATTGTTGCTTAAGCAAATATTGTTAACAGTAAATTCCTGTAATTTGAATATCCCGCTTAAATTTTTGAAATTTTGATAATATTATAAGATTTTGGAAACGCTTTCTTGTACATCTCAAATATAGTACATTAATGCGCTAAAAGCAAATTTTAAAAAAATATTTTTTCAACCTTTTATCTTGATAAGAATAAATTTTATCTCTTAACAATTGAATTAGCAATTATACAATGCTATACTGAAATAAAATTTACAAAGTCCATTCTTAAATATTAAAAAGGCATTTGTTTTGAATTGTTATACAGACTCCATAATAAGAGTAATCCTGATAATATTTTTCGTCAAAGGCTGCCTTCAGGGAATAAGCAAATCTGCACGAGCACCTATTTCTCTTATGCTTGGAGGATTCATAAGCCTTTTATATTATCAGGCAACTTCAAACCTGATGAAAACAATGCTTATCAGCTTGGTAAGCCCTATCTTGATAAGCATCACGTTATCTCTCACTCTAAAGTACTTCACTAAAACAATTGTTAAGAGCAAAGAGCCCTCGCCTCTCAGCCGTCTCGGGGGAGGAGCTATCAGCTTGGCCTGGAACAGCATTTATCTGTGTTTGGTCTTGATATTCATTTCAATTTTTCCTGGAAGCAATGCCGATTTTCAGGCGATGCAAAACGATGTTTTAAGATCAAGCAGTTTTGCGCTGGCCAAAGACCTGTCCCGGAACGTTTTCCCGGTAGAGGCCCTCGATATAAAAACATTGTTCTCGAATTTACAAGATGTCAAGAAGATCGAGAAACTGCGCTCAACGAAAGCCTTCAAAAGAATTATGAACAACAAAAAATTCGTGGATTTTTTGACGGACGAAACAATAACAAAAGACCTTATGAACCAAGACATATCAAAAGTCCTGTCCAATCCAAAGCTGCAAGATATGCTTAAGGACAAAGAATTGCTTGAGCAGCTCTACGACCTTAACAAAACGATCCTGTCACAAAACTCAGAAACCGATGATGACGAGAGCAACTATGAAGATTACTTTTCGCAAGAGGACTCTTCCGAAAAGGATTATTTTAATGATGCCGAAGAGGACAAGAGCCCGCAGAGCTCTTACGATTGGAACAGCTAAAACCACCCTACTTACCGATACAAAACTGAGAAAATATATTATCTAAAAGATCATGATCAATATTCCTTCCTGTAATATTATCGAGAAAGTTCACTGATATTTTGATATCTTCAGAAATAAACTCCAGGGACAACTCGCCCCTTAAATCCTGCTCAGCTTTTTCCAGTAGCGAAAAACATTTCTTCAATGCTTCAACATGACGAAGATTACTGATCATGACTCCGTGTGTATCCACTGTCTTTTGATGCCATACATTATTGACAATCGCTGTTTCTAGCTCGTCAATGCCAAAACCTTCAGTAGCTGAAACTTTGATCAATATAGGATCTTTCAATAAACGCCTTACTTTTTCAATATCCGCTATTTGCTCAAGGTCACATTTATTGGCAACTACTATCACGTTTCGATCGCCTACATTTTCCATGATCTCAATATCTTCTTTAGATAGCCCGCTGCCGGCATCAATAACAAGCAAGACAATATCAGCGCTCTGAAAATGCATACGGCTTCTCTTGATGGCTTCTTCTTCGATAAGATCCCTGGGAGCAATGATTCCCGCAGTATCAACCAATTGAAAAGGTATGCCTTTGATCTGTACAGATTCTTCAATAGAATCCCTGGTCGTTCCGGCTATCGAAGAGACTATGGCCCTAGGCTGCTTGAGAAGGACATTTAACAACGACGACTTGCCGACATTAGACTTGCCGCACAAGGCAATTTTAATGCCCTCTTTCAATATCTTGCCATGGTCGCTAGTTTCCAATAGCTTTCTCACCTTGTCTTTTTCAACAAGTATCCTGTCCGCAATATCCGGCCTGTTCTTTACATTTATCCCGTCTTCGGGAAAATTTACAATAGCCTCAATTTCCACATAAATATCCATTAGCTTTTGGCGAATCAAATCAAGCTCCAAAGACAGCTGGCCCTTGAGCTGATGAGCGCTAACCTTAAGAAAAGCCTTGGTTTTTGCATTAATAATATCCAATACTGACTCCGCCTGCGTAAGGTCTATCCTGCCGTTAAGAAAAGCCCTTTTCGTAAATTCTCCAGGCTCAGCCAACCGCGCCCCAAGATCAGTAGCCAAAACAAGGACCGCTTTTACAGACATCATTCCTCCGTGACAGCCGAACTCCACAACATCTTCTCTTGTATAGCTCTTTGGTCCCCTCATAACTGTCAACAAAACCTCATCTATTATCTCCCGCTCTAAGGAAGACTTGCCTGCCTTTACATCAACAACATCGCCATAACAGACAGAATGGCTTTTCATTTCAGAGACTTTTTTGTTCCCCTTTGATACAAACATTCTATCAGCTATCTCGATCGCATCCTTGCCGCTAAGGCGGACTATACCTATGGCCCCTGCGCCGGCCGCGGTCGATATAGCAACTATGGTATCTTCCATATCTTTGTAATTATACATTTTATTTTTGTTCCCCAACTATCTTTCTTGCTTCACTGACAACAAACAACGATCCAGAAACCAATATAACCCCGTTAAGGCCAGCCTTTTCTTTTGCCAGGCTTAATGCCTCTTCAACATTTGACGTAACAAAACTCTCTTTATCCGGGAAATAACCCTTCAATTCTTCAGCTGTTATTTGAGCGCTCCTGGGATGAGCAGCTTTAGTAAAAACAACTTTGTTTACTGCTTTGCCTAACTGCCGGCAGATCGCAGCCTTATCTTTATCCTTAGAAAAACCCAGTATAAGAACTATTCTCTTTTTCGGAAGCAGCGTAATGGCCGTCTCCGCCAGTATCGCGCAAGAAGCTTCGTTATGCGCACCATCAAGAATGATCATTGGCTCTTCGCTAATAATTTCAAATCTCCCCGGCCAAAAGCATTCCTGTATTCCTTTATATACAGCTTCTGCACTTATTGCAAACCCAAATTTTTTTAAAGCTTGTACAACTCCTATCGCAGCTGCAGCATTATGTGCCTGATGCTTGCCAAGCAATCTCATTTTCAGATCCAAATACTTGCCTTCATTTATTGTCACATTAAAACTTTGACCGCTTATTTCTTGACTGACAAGCTCTATTGCAATATCTCTTCCGACAACTAAAGGATCAATTGAATACTCCTTGGCGCGCTTTTCTATAACGTCTAAGGCCTTTTGTTCTTGCTTTGCTATAATAACGCCTTTCGTCCCTTCTTTGATAATCGCTGCTTTCTCTCTTGCAATGTCCGCAATATTGTCACCCAGGATCCTTGTATGTTCCAAACTTATTGGCGCAATAACAGCTACCAAAGATTCAACAGCATTGGTCGCATCAAGCCTGCCGCCAAGACCTGTCTCTAGAACAGCTAGATCCACTTTTCTTTCTCTAAAATGAACCAGCGCAATGACAGTGAAGACCTCAAAAACACTCAAACGATCAATATCCTTTTTAATACAATACTCTTCAATAATGGGCTTTATGTCCTCTAAAATATCACAAAGGTCCTTTTCATTTATAACATCTGCGAACAAAGCCCCCCTCTTGACAGTTTCTGCGCGATCAAGGACCCTGATCCTTTCTAAAAAACTATATATATGCGGCGATGTGTATAAGCCGACAGTAAAACCTGCCTCCTTAAGGATAGAAGCCGTTATCGCACATATAGACCCTTTGCCTTTGGACCCTGCAACATGTATTATCTTGTAATTATTTTGGGGATTATCCAGAAGAGCAAGGAGGTCTTTTACTCTATCTATCTTGAAGGAATTAGGCTGGACTTTATTAAGGTCAAATTCATAATTTATGAACGAATCAAGATATGTCTTTGCTTCATTATATTGCATCTTTTATCAATTACTAAATGATCAATGTTTAAAATGTCTTGCTCCAGTAAGCACCATAGCAATATTTCTTTTATCCGCTGCCTCGATCACATCACTATCCGCAACAGAGCCGCCTGTCTGAATTACAGCTTTAATACCTGACTGGGCCGCAATTTCAATATTGTCCGTTTTTGGAATAAAAGCATCAGATATTAAAACAGAATTCTTCGCTTCCTTACCTGCCTTCGCAATAGCTATTTTAACACTTTCAACCCTTGATGTTTGTCCGCATCCAATACCAACAGCTTTGTTTCCCTTGACAAGGATGACAGCATTAGACTTTACATTCTTGATAACCTGCCAGCCAAACAACATTGATTCGACCTGCGCTTTAGTGGGTTTCTTTTTAGTAACGACTTTCAGGTCGTTCGGACGTATGGTCTTAATATCTTTTTCCTGAAGCAATAAACCGCCATGCACTTTTTTGAAATCAAAATCTCCGTCCTTGAGCTCATTTAAGTTGATCTCGATAAGCCTTAAATTCTTTTTTGTTTTCAACATGTCCAGGGCGCCTTTAGCAAATCCCGGAGCTATTACGCATTCCATAAAGCCGCTTTTCATTATCAAAGCAGCCGTCTCTTCATCGACTTTTCTATTTAAACCAATGATGCCGCCAAAAGCTGATACAGGGTCACAGCCGTGAGCATATTTATATGCTTTTGAAAGTTCTTTGTCTGTTGCAATACCAGTAGGATTATTGTGCTTTATTATAACCGCTGCTGGCTCTTTAAAATCCTTAACAAATTCAAGGGCCGCATTAAGGTCCAGTATATTATTGTAGGATAGCTCTTTACCGCCAAGCTGTTTTATGTTAGCCAATCCGCAAGTAACATAAGAGCTCTTATAAAAAGCGGCAGCCTGATGAGGATTCTCCCCGTAACGAAGGTCCTGAACCTTTGTATAATTTAAAGACACCTCCTTTGGAGTGCTGGAAAAGCTTTCCTCTCCCGATAACCTTTTATTCAAGAAAGAGGATATTATGCCGTCGTACTTGGCGGTGTGTTCAAATGCCTCAACCGCCAGCTTGAACAAGAAAAAATCACTCAGTATTCCGCTATTAATATCCAATTGTTTAAGGACATCTTCGTAGCGTGAAGGATTGCAGACAACAGCGACACTTTTGAAATTCTTTGCCGCAGACCTGAGCATTGAAGGCCCGCCAATATCAATATTCTCTATTGCTTCATCCATCGAAACATTTTTCTTTTTTATGACACTTTCAAAGGGGTAGAGATTAACAACCACCATATCGATCAGACCGATGCCATGTTTCTCTACCTGCTCCATGTGCTCTGGCTTTTCGCGAACCGCTAAAAGGCCTCCATGTATCTTGGGATGCAAGGTTTTTACTCTGCCGTCTAACATTTCAGGAAATCCGGTATAATCGGAAACCTCTTGGACCGGAATGTCCATCTCTTTTATCTGGCGGGCTGTTCCTCCAGTAGAAATTATCTCAACTCCAAGAGCGTGCAAGCCCCTAACAAAAACTTGCAAACCTTTTTTATCAGAAACACTAATTAAAGCCCTTTTTACTTTGATCATAAAACAATCCTCTCAAAAAAATATGGCTTTGGTCTATTTGCCTTGTGCCAAGAGCCTTCTTCTCCCTAGCTCAAACACATAAGCTCATAGCCCAAAACCATAATTTTTTAAAACAATAATTATCTTTTCTTGCCTTTATGTCTTTTCTTCTCGGAAGGCTTCAAATAGAATCTTCGTTCTTTAAGTTCCATCATAAAACCGTCTTTTTGACATGCTTTTTTAAAGATTCTCATAGCTTTTTCAAACTGATGAGAATCATGCACTTTTACTTCGATCATTAAACAATCACCACCTTATCTTTTCATTTTTATTATCAAACTTCGAATGTGCTATTATATTATAGAATCTGTAAATGTAAACAAAAATAATCAGGCCATATTAAAATAATTATCAATTGGATTAAGGCCTAAAGAACACATAAAAATAATATTACAAAGCCTTGCCTGGCAAGAAAACCGTAAAACCAACCATTATTAGTGTAAGCGTAATAATGATAAATACTGTGACCCAGGCAATAATATTTAGTCCTTTACTGTTAACAAACTCACCCATTATGTCCTTATTGTTTATTAATCTGAGCATATAGATAAGTATAAACGGAAGCAAAACACCATTTCCTACCTGGGAAAAATACATAACTTTAAAGAGAGGAAAATTCGGCAACAAAACAACTCCTGCGCCTATAATTATCATGGCGGCATACAACCAGAAAAACTGTGGTGCTTCCTCGAAACGCTTATCAACGCCTGCGTCCCAGCCCAGCCCTTCGCAAATGCTATAAGCTGTTGAAAGAGGCAGAACTGATGCCGCAAATATAGACGCATTAAACAATCCAAAAGCAAAAAGCCAAGAAGCATAATTTCCTGCAAGAGGCTTTAAAGCCAAAGCAGCATCCTGCGCAGATTCAATCGTGATCCCCGCATGGAACATAGTAGCTGCACAGGCAACAACAATAAAAAAAGCGATGATGGGCGCAATGATACATCCAGCTACAACATCTATCCTTAAATGCCTATACTCTTCAATGGTTACGCCTTTCTCAACGATCGATGACTGAAGATAGAACTGCATCCAAGGGGCGATCGTAGTCCCGACCAAACCAACAAGCATAACTGTATAATCAAGTGTCCAGTTAAAGCTAGGAGTAACCGTCTGTTTAAGAACATCGCTCCAATCCGGCTTTGCAATAAAACCTGAAATAACATATGCAACATAAAATAAGCAAGCGAACAAGAATATCTTTTCCACCGACTTGTATGTGCCCTTAACGACAAGCATCCAGACAAAAAAAGCTGAGATCGGGACTGAAATGAACTTACTGATATGAAATATCTCCAAACTGACGGCGATACCCGCAAACTCCGCCATCGCATTAGACAGGTTCACAAAAAACAAAGTAAGCATCATGTAGAACGTAACCTTTACACCATAATTCTCCCTAATAAGATCAGCCAATCCCTTACCCGTGGCAACGGCCATCCTTGCACACATCTCCTGGACAATAATCAATGCAATAGTAATCGGTATCAATGACCATAACAAAGTATATCCAAAGTGCGCACCGGCCATCGAGTACGTAGCAATACCGCCAGCATCATTATCAACATTTGCTGTAATGATGCCCGGGCCCATAACCGCCAGAAACAAAAATACATGACGAGCTGCTTTGGAATTCCTGATTTTTGCAAACAATTGATCCATTAGCAGAACACCCTTAATAAATTATAAAAACCTGCAACCATTAAATTTGATCCTTATATTTTTTCCAGGTCAACGTGATCAGCTCCTCCATAACGTCATCACTTGTGATAGCTCCCTGCAATATCCCGTCCTCATCAAGGACAGGAATTGAAGAAAACTTATATTTCTCCAACAACAAAGCTACCTCCTCCATACCGTCATCCAGCCTGACAAAAACATCACTCGGATAGCAAGCTTCCATTAACGGCCTTGATGGGTCTTTATTGATAAAATGCCTCAAAGATGTAATCCCTTTCAACGCATGCTTCTCATCAACTATATATATGTGGAATAAATTCCCGGGATAATCAACATTGTCCTTTATTTTCTGTATAGCATCCTTCACAAGAGCATCCGCCCCAAGATACAAATATTCAGTTGTCATTAAACCACCCGCTGTATCCTGCGCATAACCAAGAAGCATTCGAAGCTTCTTTGAAGTTTTTGAATGCATAAATCGCATCAACTGCTTGGTCTTCTCTTTTGGTAAATTATGAAGCAAATCCGTAGCCTCATCAGCTGGAATGTTTTCAAGCAGGTCACCTGCTTCCCTGTCTCCCAGGTGATCGACAAGCTCTTCTTTTTCTTGGATGGCCATATCGGCAAAGACTTTTCTCTGAAGATCAACACTAAAGGTCTTGAACAAGGATAGTTTGTCAAAAACATCCAGGTCTTCCATAATATCTGCGAGCTCTGCCGCCGGGATCTTCGCCAACCGGTTACGGACGATATCCGAACGGATAACATTCTTTGTTCTTCCCAATGTCAGAACGTGCGTATTTTTCCAGGAGATCAACTCTTCCTGTTTAAGGTATTTCGCCTCTGGGGCAAAAAGCTTAACAATAAAATCAACAAACCCTGTCCATTCAAGCCTTCTTATAAGTCCTCGCAAACCAACATCAACGTGCGCAAGGTAAAGCTGTCTATCAACCATCATCAAATGGACATCATTGACACGAACAACCTTCTGATCATTCATATCAACTACCTGCTGGTCAAGGATATCAAAACATAAAGAAAACTCAGGCCTTATACTATCTTTACTGTACTCCATCTTAGATCTATCAATATTCAGTTTTATTCTATATCCAACCCTCTTAATAACATTCAAATAGATCTTTGCATATTGCTTTTTAAAGACCCCTTTTTGAATAATGAAATATTCTGCCATCGGAAAGACAGCTTCGTTCAATCGCATTGAAATATCGCATACTTTCCCCGCATATTGTTTATTCTCGAAATAAACCTTTCTGCCTAAAAGCTCAGATAAATATGTAAATAGTTTCATAAGAGAACCCTTCAACGCTATAGTACATACTTTTTAAATGCACTATCTTCTTTTTAAAACACCATTTTTAGGGCAATATTTTTCTATCGAACAAATAGAACATAATGGGGAAATTGGCTTGCAGATATTTTGTCCCCAGACAACCAGTAGAGCATTATACTCAATCCAATGCTTTTTATCCAACTTTTTTCTTAAGACTTGCTCCGTATCATTTGGAGAAACTGTTTTCACATATCCAAAACGATTTGATATCCTATGCACATGCGTATCAACGCATATGCCTAATTTTTTGTAACCTTCCGTTAACACTAAGTTTGCAGTTTTTCTTCCAACGCCCTTTAAAGTGAGAAGCTCGTCAAGGTTGTCAGGAACTTCTCCATCAAAATCTTCGATTATCGTTTTGCTAACATCTTTGATCCCGGCGGCTTTGCGCTTATAAAAGCCAACCGGGAATATGGTCTTTTCGATTAATTTTGTATCCAATGCCAGCAGCTCTTTGGGCGTTTTCGCCAGTTCAAATAATCTTTCCGATGCTGGAAGAGTGACTTCATCCTTTGTTCTTAAGCTTAACAGACATGATATCAAAACTAAGAACGGGCTGTTCCATTTCTTGCCTACCATAGTTACAGACGGCTCATTAAAATCTTTTATCTGGTCCTTAATAATAGAAATTACGTTACTAATATTTTTATTGTTAATCGTCATCTTTTTTCAGTATTATCTTTTTTGGTATGCCGATGTCAGCAACCACTACCTTCCCAGAAAATTTTATTCCTTGCCCACACAACAAGCCTTTCTTTGGCAAGCTGAAAGTAACTGTTTTGTCAGCCTGCACACATATCCCGTAAACAGTGCCATTTGTTCCGTCTAATCCGGATGGTATATCAACAGAAACAACTTTCTTTGAGAATTCATTTATTACTTCCACCGCCTCATAAAACGTACCAGCAAGGTCCCTGTTTAAACCTACGCCAAATATCGCATCGACAGTAACATCGGCCTTTTTAATTTCATCTATCATGGCCTTATTTACACTTTTAACTTCTGTTGCCTGGATATTTAATTTCCTGGCTATCTCGTAATTGATCTTTGCATCATTTTTCAGATTTTCGGATCCTCCCAGCATAAAGATCTTAACATCTGCATCCATCTCATTAAGATGCCTAGCCACAACCAAACCATCTCCCGCATTATTACCCGATCCGCAAACAATAACAACTTTCGCTTTTTTATTCTTTGGAAGCATCCTTTTAACTTCTTGGGAAACCGCCCTTCCTGCATTTTCCATTAAGACAATGGACGCAATGCCATATTTGTTAATAGCAATGTCATCAATTTTCTGGACCTGCTTCACTGTTACAGAGCTTTTATTCATTTCCTTTCTCCGCTTTATGATCTTGTATTTGCTTTAACCCGATAAAATATTCTTTACTGATCAGTGATCCTAAATCCTGCGCCTGCTGGGCGGACTTAAGCGCCTCGTCTTTTTTCCCCAGAGACCTATATATTAGCGACCTTATGAAATAAGCTGAGGCAAGGTTTTTATCAAGCTCAATAGCCTCATCAATATCTTTTAAGGCAAGGTCATATTGTCTTGTTTCCCAATAAACAGCAGCCCTGTTGTGGTAAGCATTGACTGTGGCCGGGTCCAGCGCCAAAACCCGCGAATAATCATTTATCGCCCTGCCATATTGCTTGACCTTAACATACACCTCTGCTCTGCTATAGTAAGCCTGCAAATATTTCGGGCTAATACTTAATGTCTTATTAAAATCATTTAGCGCTAATTCATATAAGCCTTTTGCATGATAAGCCATTGCCCTGTTATTATAGGCCTGATAGAAATTCTTCCGCATGGCTATTGCCTTTGAATAATCTTTTATTGCAAGATCATAATCCGCCAATTGATAATAAGTGGCTCCCCTGCCGTTATAACTTTCTGCCGAGTTAGGGTCGATAGCTATCGCCATATTATAATCCGCAAGCGCAAGGTCAAAACGTTTTTCTTTCGCACGATAATTTGCACGGTTGTTATACGCCCTTGAATTTGAGGGATTCATCTCAATTGATTTATTATAATTCTCGACCATTAGGTCCGTTTGATTTATCTTTTTATAAAGCAAGCCTAGGTTATTATAGACTTCCGCATTATTGGGATTAAGGGCAAGCGCTGTATTAAAATCCTTTAAAGCCAGGTCATCGCGCCCTACTTTTTGAAGCAGGACGCCTCTGTTGCCATAAGTCAAACTGAACGAAGGATCGAGCGCTATTGCTTTATTAAAATCTTCCATAGCAAGGTCATATCTTCCTTTTAGCCTATAAAAAACACCTCTATTGTTATAGGCCTTATATGAGTTTGGATTCAATTCTAATGCTTTGTTCAAATAAATAATTGCCGGCTCAAAATCATCCTGCTTCAAATATGCTTTTGCCAGGTTAATTAAAGGCCTTAATTTATTGGGTGATTTTTTAACGGTATCTTCCCATAAAGATATTTCATCTTTCCATATATTGTTCCGCAAATATGTCAGACAAGAAAACACAAAAGCCACAATGCAAACAGTTATAACGAATTTTTTAAAAGGTTTTATTGCCCTGAACAATATTGCACAGCTGAATATTATAAAACCAACTGACAGCAAATAAAGTTTATGTTCAAAAATAAGATTTATCCTGGGAA
Source organism: Omnitrophica WOR_2 bacterium RIFOXYA2_FULL_38_17 (assembly GCA_001805965.1). Lineage (GTDB taxonomy): Bacteria > Omnitrophota > Gorgyraeia > Zapsychrales > Zapsychraceae > Zapsychrus_A > Zapsychrus_A unditaenarius. The sequence continues at coordinate 74,095 of MHHG01000075.1, forward strand.
CAAAATTCGCCGAGAAACTCAACATACAAAGTAAAATGCCATAAGCGGCAAGCAGGTTTTTCTTTCTTAAATACAGGCCAGTAAAGAACAACCCGATGAAAATAGCCAAAGAGCCCATAGCCGGCCACTCAAAAATACTTTTTGAAAGCATAAAATCGTAATCAAGATTTTGTCCGAACGGCATGACCAGCAATCTTAAGAAAACCGCAAACACCCTAAATTGAGATATCAAATAAGTCCCAAAGGTAATGACATCTCCATCATGGGACTGCGACATCTTTTCCCCGAACATCAATCCGGAAAAATTAAATTGAAATAATTTCGGGATGATAAGCAGGAACCCCAATATCACCAGGCCAAAAATGACTTGCTTGCCATTCTCCTCCTTAAAATCCTCGAAGAAACTCCTCTTTCTATAGAACAGAAAATATTCTGTTAAGATGACAGCAAATGGCAGGGTCACGGCTATCTCTTTAGTGAACATAGCAAGAACCGCACAAAACCCGGACCCGATAAAATCAAAGCACTTGTATTTAGAAAATGTTTTTTCCATCCTGCCCCGCATATAAAAGCAAAGCGACATTATATAAAAAAGCGTTGCCAGCGAAGAGAATCTCTGGGAAATATAAGTAACCGCCTGTGTCTGTACAGGATGAACAATAAAGACCAGCGCAGCTAAAAAACCGACTATATCCTTATTTTTTGCGATCGGATCATATTTTAGCTTTGGAGTGCTGATTACCAGCCGGATAAACCACCAGAAGAAAAATCCCGAGCAAATGTGGATGAGAACATTTACAACATGATATCCAATGACATTTAATTTATGAAAATGATAATTGAGGGCAAAAGTATAAAATCCCACAAAGCGCGAAGGCTGCGAAAGAACACCCTTCCAGATAGGCATTAGATTACCAAGTGCCCGTATGGAAAGATTATTGACAATGAAAAAACTGTCATCAAACTGAAAGCTGCTTGTGAAAGTATTTGAATAAACTGCCAGTGCTGCAAAGATCAGTATTACGCCAAGGATTTTTTTCGAAGAGAGCAACTTAAGGTAGGGTGTATATCGTTGTTCATTCATTTGAAGTCAGTTTTTTTGTTAGATGAGGTTAGCTTATGTTAGCAAACCTTTAGAGACTTGACGGATCATAACCTATTTCCTGTAGCAGATAATTATCATCGCGCCAAGATTTATGTACTTTCACATAAAAATTAAGGAATATTTTCGTCTCAAGCAGCTCTTCCAGCTCCATTCTTGCGGATATTCCTATTTTCTTTAGAACCTGCCCGTCTTTCCCGATAACTATTTCTTTCTGGGAATTTCTCTCAACCAGGATCAAAACTTTAACCTCAGTTGTTTTCTTTTTCTTTAAAGGCTTGATCTCCTCAACAATAACGCCTATGGCATGAGGGATCTCGTTCTTCATGTTCCTGAAGAGCTTCTCTCTTATAATATCAGCAACAGCCATTTTAATAGGAACATCACAAATAATATCTGTTGGATAAAGAGCTGGGCCTTCCGGGAGATATTCAAAAAGAACATCCATGAGAGCCTCAACATTGATCCCCTTTTTACCGGACATTGGCATTAGAGTGAAGTTCTTCATTGTGTTGATCGGCTCACCCTTGACTTCCTCCCAGAACTTAATATACTCATCTATATTTGCTTTTTTCTGGTCTATTTTATTCAGGCCAAGGATCACGGGCTTCTTGAGCTTTTTAACTTTTTCTGCAATAACGCCCTCCTCTTCCCCTACCTGGCGCGTTGTATCAACAAGATAAATAACACAATCAACCTGTTTTAGCGTCGAAGAAGAGGCTTTGTTCATAAAATTATCCAGCCTGTCTTTTCCTTCATGCATTCCTGGCGTGTCAATAAAGATTATCTGTCCCCTGTCTTCATTATAAACACCCCTTACCTGATTGCGTGTGGTTTGTGGGATACGCGAGACTATCGCCACTTTCTCTTCCAATATCCTGTTGAGCAAAGTTGACTTGCCTACATTGGGCCTCCCGATTATAGAGACCATCCCGCATTTAAAATTTTTGTTCAGATGATTATCCATTCTTACTCCGTCTGTATTTAATCGCAATTATCACAACCAGCGTGAACAGGCACACGTTAGAGATATTGAATGTCCTAAAAACCATGTCATCAGACTTAATTCCCGAAGGGGCCATCAATATTATACATACCCAAACTCCGATAGCCCATAAAAGGCTGATATCCTCAGACGATTTTCTTTTTATTATCCGAATGATCAATGGAATATTGAACAACGGCATTACGATCGCGGCAAACATACCCATTTTATCTATATAGCTCATACTGCTCCTTTACTATCTTATGGTGTGATAAACTTGACATAACTCTTCATTCTCTGATCAACTTCTACCATGCTTAACCCGGCAGTTTTTGCGAGCCCATAGCCTTCAACATTAAATGATGACAATACAGTTGCATAAACACATGCCTGCCTTAAGGTTCTTTCGTTTATTTTTTTCATCTTTGCGAGATAACCCATCAATCCGCCTGCAAATGTATCACCTGCTCCGGTCGGGTCAACGACTTTGTCAACCGGAAACGCACCAAAGGAGAACATAAAATCATCGCAATAGAACAAAACTCCATGCTCGCCTTTCTTAACTACGACTAACTTAGGCCCGATCTTCCTTAGGGCCTTTGCCGCTTTAATAAGATTTGTTTCTCCAGTGATCAATTTTGCCTCTGCATCATTAGATATGAAAAGGTCGCTTTTTTTCATCAGCTTAATAACATCCGGCTTCATGATATTGATCCACAGGTTCATAGTGTCCATACCGACAAATTTCGGGTTTTTCATCAATTTCAGGAAAGCCATCTGAACATCAGGTCCGATATTTGCAAGGAACACATTGGGGATATTTCTTTGCTTTTCAGTAATTTGAGGCTTATAGCCAACTAAAACACCCAATTCTGTCTTTAATGTTATTGCCGAATTAAGGTTTTCAGGCTTATATTCGCCATCCCATGCAAATGTCTTTCCGCCGCTTTCAATAACTGAAGAAAGATCAACTCCCTTGTTCTTTAAAAAGTCGTAGTGCTTTTTTGGGAAATCTTTCCCGATAGCACTGACCAGATGAACCTCTGTAAAAAGACCGGCACTCATTGAAAAATGGCTTGCAGAACCCCCAAGAAGGTTTCTTTTCCACCCCTGTGCTGTCTTTATATTATCTATTGCAACTGTTCCAACTGAAATTAAACTCATACTGTTCTCCTTCTTTTAGTACTTATGCGCTTAAACTTTGCTCTAGATAATAGATTAATTAAGAATAAAAATCTAGTAATTATTTTTAGTATTATTTTTTGTTTTATGGATCTCCAGATATATGCAGCAGCCAAACCTTTTCCTGGATTTGATAAATAGTATTGCGCACCCCAAATTAGTTTGTTATAATGCGAGCCTTGTAACGGACAAGCACTAGAACGTTATTTATTCCATACACCATTCTAATTTTTATTATTTAGCTTTTAAGGGAGGTAGTTCATGTCAGAAGCAAAAAACCAGCCTGTCATTCACGAAACAGCCCCTGAAGACCGCATTCCGATTCTTCAAAAATTTGCATATAGCATGGGATCGATGGCAAATGATAGTCAAGCTGCATGGATCGGCCAAATGGTCGCGATTTTAATTCTAGGTTTAGGCATAAACCCAGCTTTAGTTGGTCTAATAGGATTTGTTCCTCGTGTTTTTGATGGCATTTTAGATCCCATCATAGGTTTTAGCTCAGACAATACCCGCACAAAATTCGGTAGGCGCAAACCATTTATTTTTTGGGGAGCGATTTCGGCAGGAATTTGTTACATGATCATGTTCCAGCTTTATCCAGAAAATAGCAATACATTTAACGGCTGGTATTTTTTAATATTACAAGTCATTTTTTTTGGTGCATTTACTTGCTTTTCCATTCCCTGGCTAGCCCTGGGTTATGAATTGACACCTGATTATCATGAACGAACAGCATTACAAGGCTGGAGCAGGATCATGGCCCAAATACCTTGGCTCATTTCACCTTGGTGCTGGGCTATTTTATACAATAAAAATTGGTTCCCCAATCCTGAAACAGGTGACGCAGATCCAGTTCTCGGAGCAAGAAAAGTCTCGATTATTATCGGACTTATCATAATATTCGGCGGTATCCTTCCAGCTATTTTTAACAAAGAACATTTTGCAAATCTGCCAAAACCAAAAAAAATAACTGGTAATTTTATTAAGAACATAAAAGCATACAATAAGACTTTCCTTACAAAACTCTTTGCTATTTGCAGTGTCCTTGCACTTTTCTTTTCCTTTTATATTAACAAGACAGATTTTCCTTGGTTTTCCTTACCCATAAGGATAATAGCTATTCTTGTTGGTGGTGTGGTGTTTTCTGGCGTTTTCCTTTTACTTTATGCCAACCCTGTACTGAAAAAATTGTTTGATAATATTGCCCTTACTTTCAAGATCAAGCTATTTGTTAAAATTTGCTCAGTAACATTCTTGATCTTTAACGGTTTTATGCTCAGTTCCACTTTTATTCTTTGGGTTATCTTCTTCCATGTTTTCAAGAATGCTCCAGATACAGGCCTTGCTTATTCGGCAGGAGGAAAATTGCTCGGTGTCTATGGGACCTTTAGTGCGATCTGCACTGCCCTGATCATTCCTAAAATTGTAAGCCTTTCAAAGAAATTAGGTAAACGAAACGCCTTCTATATAACCATTCCTCTCTCGATCATTGGCTACTCTATGAAATGGATCGCATACCAGCAAGTCCATCCGGCAAACAGTGAACTCTGGCAAATGCTCAGCGGTACCGGTTTTATTAACTTTGTGAAGGTTTGCGGTTTCATTGCCAAGTCCCACTATTTACTATTAGCATGCGCACCGTTCATTGTCTTTGGGTTAGGGTCGATCTTTACCATCCTTCTCTCTATGCTAGCAGATATATGTGACGTTGATGAGCTTGAAACAGGCGAGCGCCGCGAAGGTATGTTCAGCGCGGTCTACTGGTGGATGGTCAAAATGGGTTTAGCCTTTGCAGGACTTCTCGGCGGGGCCATGCTCGCCTGGACAGGATTTGAACAGGGAAAAGGCATCAGCCAATCCTTGGATTCTTTATTCTGGATGAGAATTTTTGATGTAAGCATTCCAATTGTCGCATCTATAATCGCGATCTTTATTATTATTACGATAAAGTTCACCGAACAAGACGCTCATGATGTTCGTGCAAAATTAGAAGCACGAAGAGGAAAAGCTTAATATAAATCTCAATCTTGTTGAGAAAAACTGAAATAAAGCGCCCGAGCAAATAAATTGCTCGGGCGTTTCGTCTATAAATTTGATCGGCTTTTTTACCGACAAATTAAGAATTGAAATTGCCCTTTGTGTATGCTGTAATAACAACTATATTATTTTGATTATTTATAAATTTGACCCAAATGGAGCTAAAGACGTGACAAAACAAACGAATAAAAACATAAATTCCAAGCCGGTTATTATTTTCCCATACCGGGGATATGAGAATAATGAGCAGTGCGAATGGTATTTTTGGTGGACGGTCGAGAGGTGTAAGGCAATCGACCCTAAGCCAATTGTTATGTTACCAAGAGATACCGTCATTAGGCAGAATGCAGCTTCTTTTTTAAAAGATGAAAGATACAATACCCTCGAAGTTGTACAAACATGGTCTGTTGACACCTGCCAGACCTGGCTCGCCGGTTGGGGTCATGTGCTTGATAAGTATCCACAATCGGAGAGGATTGTGCTTATACCAGGTGACCTTGATTATGTCAGTGAGGCTGTCGAATTCTACGACAATCTCGGGAGCTTTATTGAAACAACCGGTTCAGATATTGCAATAGGGGATTTTGGCACAGGTGACAAGTACAGCGCAAAAAGCCTTGTAGACACTTATGGCTCATATTCACTTCTGGCGAACTGGTTCCCCGAAATATCACAAAGCATCAGGTCCTTGCCTCTTCACAGGCCAAGGTCTGAGTTCCTTAATATCAAAACATCTGTTTTGCGCGAGCTTTTGATAAATAACAGGAATTTTGCTTATGAGCAGACTTTAAACTTCCTCATAAAGTGCTGGAATTATGACGAGGCAAAATGGAAATATAATATATCAATAGCTCCTTTGGGAAGCCTGTCAGACAATAAGTCTTTCAGGGATTACAGGTCATGTATTGACCAGATAGAAAGAATTGAAAGAATGCTTTCTTTACTATGGCGCGAGATCAAGGAGCCAAAAAAGAAGGACACTGTAAGCGATAAAGAGTTCGCTGACCAATATACAGCGTTCTTTAACGCATATGACAACCTCCGCACAAAATCAAAAGGCATTATGGAAACTGCCAGAACGACTATAAGAGCCCTTTTAGGCGTGTAAAAGCGGCAAGCTAAAGCTTGTCGCTTTATTCTCCGATGATCTTTATCAACACCCTCTTTCTTCTTCCGCCGTCAAATTCACCATAGAATATCTGTTCCCACGGACCAAAATCCAATTTTCCCTCTGTTACCGCGCATGTTACTTCACGGCCCATAACCTGTCTTTTTAAATGGGCGTCGCCGTTATCCTCAAAACCATTGTGCCTATATTGCGATGTAGGCTCATGCGGAGCAAGCTTTTCCAGCCAGTCATCATAATCCTTTATCAACCCCTGCTCATCATCATTGATATACACGCTCGCCGTTATGTGCATTGCGTTGACCAGGCAAAGACCTTCTTTGATGCCGCTTTTGTCTATAGCCTTTTGAACAATCTGGGTAATATTGATGTATTCCCTTCTTCCTTTTGTATTGAACCATAGCTCTTCACGGTATGATCTCATTTTAACCTCCCTGCTGTAATTTTTATCCAGAAAAGCGATTAACTTGAAAATTCAATCTCTTAATCCGAAAATATGTTTATTACCTATATCCCTATGTCTATCATCTCGTATTGGCCTGTCCTGTTTATCAGCTTGTTTAAAGAGCTTAATTCTTCGTTCCCAACAGGCAACTTTTTGGCTATATCCAGGATTTTATACGCGTCGGCTGCTTTCCCCTCAAACATATATATCTGTATAAGATAACCGCATGAGGCATATGCCGGCTTGATCGCAACCGCTTTCCTTAAAAAGATCTTTGCCTTGTCATAATCCTTGTTTAAAAAATAAAGCCTGCCCAAGCCGACAAGGGGTGCAACATATTCATCATTATTGCTCATTGCCGCAAGCAGATACCTCTGGGCTTCAGAATAGTTATCCAGAGAGCTCATTCCCAGCATATAAAAATCTTTCGGGTCTGTTGACCCTAGAGAGATTGCCTTTTGAAAAGCCTGCCTGGCCTCAACATAGCGCCCGGACTTGTAATTAAATTCTCCCAGGATAGCGTACCCTGCCAGATCATCAGGATGGCCTTTTATTAAAGATGCAGCTATTGAGTAATTGCTTCTCCAGTCTTTGCTCAAGCTGAACGTCATTATTAAACAGACACAAACAACAAATATCTTTATCATTAGCCCTGAACTTGCAGCGCTCTTTATACTGCTTAACTTAAAACAAATCTTATCCAGCAGGATCCCGATAGCAATAAAGATCCCTGCTGAAGGCAAATATAAAAACCGGTGAGCCATCGGGTTGGCGATCGGAACAATATTGGAGACAGGTATCAGGCAGATCAAAAAGAAAAATACCGAGAAGGCTGCTGCTTTACCATATCTCTTCATCTTAACAATTACAATTATTAGGCCTAATAATACAGCAGCTCCGGCTAAACCCTTTAGAATAAAATACCGGTCAATATTCGGGGCACATAAAGGCGGCAACATTATTAACAGAAAGGGCATTGCTATGTCTTTTATATAAAGTGCAAATATCCAAAGAAGCGTTGCTGCATGATATAAAGCACTGCCTCCTATCAATTTTACAGAACCGAGCGTAGTGTTGGGAAAAACCTTTAAATAAA
>MHHG01000076.1 GCA_001805965.1 Omnitrophica WOR_2 bacterium RIFOXYA2_FULL_38_17
GCTTTAGCGGGATTTTTTTATTTTTGCCAATAGACATAAAATGCCCTCATTTATTGTTTTATTCCTGTATTAATAATACTACATAAAACAAATAAACTCTCTAGCAAAAACAAAATAATTAATTTTCTTTTGTAAGTCCTTTTTCCTTTAAGATCTCCATTTTTTCTTTCTCCAACTCAGAGATCTGTTTCTTTGCTTTTTGAAGTTCTTGTTCGATCTCCAGGATATGCTGATTCTGGACATCGATCATTTCATCTTTATTGTGCACCCTGTCAGCTAATTTAAGCACACTATCTTTCTGGTTCTTCACAAAAGTATCTCTTGTATCTATTTCTTCCTGCTGCTTGACAACTGTCTCTACTAAATAAACAGCATCATCCAACCTTGCCAGCCTTGCCTCTTGGTTTTGAACAAGGTCAAGTTCTTTTTTCACCAGGCTATCTTTTGCCTCAACCAAATGACCGTCACTGTACTGCATAACATCTTCCATAACATGGATCATTCTGTCTTGCCTGCCATTAACTTTATAAGCTTGGTCTTTAAACTGATCGAATGTTCCAAGCACAACCTGATGCTCCCTTGAAGAGCTTATAACTTCGGCAAATCTTTGTTTAATGTCTTCCAGATTCTCATCTTTTTCATCCAAAATGCTTTTTAAGGCATCCATTTCACTCTTCTGCCTTATCACTTCTTCTTTTAAGAACCTGTTTCTCTGCGAAATTAAAGCCTCAACCTCATTCATTTCAACTTTATCTTTCCATTCTTGCCTTCTTATTACCGCATCCCTCTGATAAAGTTGTTCTTTAATATTATCCAGCTTTTGCTCTAAATCAACAATGCGGCTGGACTTGGCTAGATTTGATTCATAAAGACGTTTCTTTTCATTCATCAAATCTACAAACTTTCCTCTTAACTTGAACTTCTCTGTCTGTAAATTCAGGACCTGCTGCTTGTAATCCTCAATATGACGATTCAATTCGCCAAAATGAGATTCGTAGCCAACCACTCCGGAATATAAGCCGTTCTTCATGCCAGACATCTTAAGATACTCCCTGGCTTTTTCATTATCAGGGTTTATCATCAAAGCCTTGGAGAATTCATGTATTGCGGTTTCCGCATCTCCCTGCCTTAGATAATGTTCTCCTGTTTCAACTAAAAAATCATCTGGCTCACGAGTGTCTCTTGCAAAAGACATCTTTGCCATACACAAACAAAGAAAAAGAGACAATAAAACACAAATGTAAACTGAATTTTTTCTTTTCATTCTTTCCTCTCCTGTTTTTTACGAGCCTTAATGGCTCGCCAAATATAAAGATAACTATCTCTATATTTATCTTGCACACCAGGAAAGTATACCACCCGTTTATGATAGTGACAAGTGCAGAGGACTCGCAGAATAGGGGTCAGCGCCCTATGTAGGGCGCTGACCCCTATTCTGACCCCTATATTGACCCATTTTTCCATTTGACCCATTTTTTTCATTATGGTATTCTATTGTCCCAATGGAAACAACTACCCCAATGCTTAAACAATACAATGCTATTAAAGCTAAAAATCAGGATAGTATCCTGCTTTTTCGCTTGGGGGATTTTTATGAAATGTTCTTTGAAGACGCAAAGACCGTTTCGAAGAAACTTGACATCGTTTTGACTTCAAGAGGCAAAGGTGTAGGAAGCAAGATACCTATGTGCGGATTTCCTCACCATGCTGCAGAAAATTACATTGCCCGATTAGTAAAGGCTGGACATAAAGTCGCTATTTGCGAGCAAATGGAAGACCCTTCCCTTGCAAAAGGGATTGTTAAGCGCGATATAACCAGGATCATTACTTCAGGCACTTATTTAGATGAACACTCAACTGATTCCAGATACCTTCTTTGCCTTAGCCCAAACGGAAAAACAATCGGCGTTGCTTTCTGTGACCCCACAACCGGAGAGATCCAGACAAACCAATATCCTAAAGAAAATAATGCCTTGCTCGAACTGATAGCAAAGCTCCCTGTCCAGGAATGCATTTTTCCGGAAAGCCAAAAAATAAATATCAAAGAACTTTTTGATAACCCTGCCTTAAAGGCAAAAAGCATAACACTAAGCCCTTTTCAGGACTTTTCTTTTTCTTACGAGATCGCACGCGACTGCCTCTGCAAGCATTTTAATATAAAGAATCTTTGCGGGTTCGGGATCGAAGATCTCCCTTCTGCGGCTTCAAGTACCGGGGCGCTTCTTGATTATCTAAAGCAGATGAACAAACAGCCTTTAAAGCATATCGATAAAGTATCCCTCTATCATGACAGCGATTTTGTTTTTATTTCACCGGCAGCATTGAACGGGCTTGAACTTTCTACATTAATTAAAACCATTGATCACACGCTTACTCCGTTAGGAAAAAGAAAATTCAGCTCATGGCTACACCACCCATTGAAAAATATTCAATCTATTACTGAGCGCCAGAAGGCAATAAGGCTTTTATTGGATAATCCTGAAAAAACAAGATCTTTGAAGGCTTCCCTAAATAAGATCACAGATATTGAAAAGAATATTTCACGGCTTAGTTGCGGATATATCCACGCAAAGGATTTCCTGAGCATCAGGAATACTTTGGATCTGCTGCCTGATATCAAAAGGTCAATTGAACACTTTGCCAGTACAAATGCCTTGTTCCACGTTCAAGATCTTCCCGACCTTAGAGAATACTTATGCAAAACTATAAATGAAAGCGTCCCTCTTTCCAACCCCGAAGGTAAGATAATCAAAGAAGGCTACGACCAAGAGCTTGACTCGCTTAGGGATATTCAGAACAACGGGCGCAAATGGCTAGCCGAGCTTCAGAAAAGAGAGATCGAGAGGACCAAGATCAACTCTCTAAAGATAGGCTTTAACAAAGTGTTCGGATATTACCTGGAAGTCACCAAGACAAATATGCACCTCGTGCCTCAAGACTTTATTCGTAAACAAACTCTGGTCAATGCCGAGAGGTTCATTACTCCCGAACTGAAGGAATACGAGGAGAAAATACTGACAGCGCAGGACAAGATATTAAGTATCGAGAATAAGCTCCTGAAAGAGATCCATCAGGAAATATTGAACAACTCGCTTAAATTACACGAATTCTGCGAAACTATCGCAATACTTGACTGTATCTATTCATTGAGCGTTCTGGCACAATCACCAAATTATATTGCCCCGATTATCTCTGAGGACACAAAGCTTTTTATCCAGGAAGGCCGCCACCCTGTCGTTGAAAAAACATCCACAGAGACTTTTATTGCAAACGACACCTTGCTTGATTGCGAGGATAATCATTTGATAATTTTGACAGGCCCCAATATGGCAGGAAAATCGACCTACATCCGCCAAACAGCAATACTTGTGATAATGGCGCAGGCAGGAAGTTTTATACCCGCCCGGAAAGCAACTATCGGACTTGTTGATAAAATATTTACAAGGATAGGCGCTCACGATGACATCTCAAAAGGACAAAGCACTTTTATGGTCGAGATGAATGAAACTGCTGACATTTTGAACAATTTAACTGACAGAAGCCTGATAATTCTCGATGAGATCGGCCGCGGCACCAGCACATACGACGGGCTCAGTCTTGCCTGGGCGCTGGCTGAACATCTCGCCAGCACAAAAGCAAGGACACTATTTGCAACACATTTTCATGAGCTGACTGCCTTGGCTGATGAACGCCAGGGTATCAAGAATTACAATGTTGCGGTTAAAGAGTGGGAAGACGAAGTGATCTTCCTGCACAGAATAATCCCAGGTTCAACTGACGACTCTTATGGTATTTATGTTGCCAAGCTGGCAGGCATACCGGAAAAGGTGATAAAGCGCGCCAAACGTATCCTGACGCAGCTTGAGCTAAAAGCCGACCTGAGATCAACATTATCTTCAGACCAGAGACCAAAAGAGGGCTCGGGAAATCAAATTGATTTCTTTTCTTCTGCGCCAGCATACGACCCGATAGCTGAAGAGGTTGCAGATGCTATCAGGGCTCTTGACATTAACAACTTAACACCTGTTGAAGCGTTAAATGAAATTCACAAATTAAAAGAAAAAGTGTCGTAAAACTATGCCTAAAGTAAATATTCTTCCCCCAGAACTAGTTAGCAAGATCGCAGCAGGCGAGGTCATTGAAAGGCCTGCCTCGGTAATCAAAGAGCTTCTTGAAAACTCTCTTGATGCAGGCGCAACTCAGATAGAACTGCATCTTAAAGACGCAGGAAAAGCCCTGATACATATTAAAGACAATGGCTGCGGTATTGAAAAAGACGACCTTCAAAAGATATTTTTAAGGCATGCAACAAGCAAGATCAGCCAAGCAAGCGACCTGTTCGCTATTAACACTCTTGGTTTTAGAGGCGAGGCTCTTTACAGCATTGCCGCTGTCTCCGATGTCTTGCTAAGGACGAACTCTTCAGATGACATTGCACCGGCAAACGCGCACGCGGGATGGGAAATTCATGTCCAGGGCTCAAAGCATTTGAAATCCCGCCCCTGCAGCTTTAATCAGACAGGAACAGAGATCGAGATCAGGGAGCTTTTCTTTAACACGCCAGCTCGCAAGAAATTCCTGAAATCCAACACGACCGAAATAAACAAGATCCTGGACCTTTTTATCCCTTACACAATCTTGAGCAACGAGAAACGCTTTCTCTTAACTCACCAGGGCAAAACATTGATCGACCTTGCCCCCTGTGCTGATACAAAAACAAGGATCGCGGATATCTTGAACCTGAACAAAGCCCATTTGATAGAGTCAGAATGTATTCTTTCCGATAAGAACATAAGCGCGAAAATGATATTCGGGGATATCAACATCTCAAGGACCAGAAGAGACCTTCAATATATTTTCGTAAATGGACGGCCGGTCGCAAGCAAACAAATTAGCTTTCACCTTAACAATGTCCTGCGCCTTGTCTTGCCTCCTAACTGTTTCGGGATGTTCGCTGTTTTTCTTGAAATACCCCCTTCTGAGATCGATGTTAACATCCATCCTTCAAAACGTGAAGTCAAGATCAAAGATGAGCAGGAGATCTGTTCAGCTCTTCGCAGTGCTTTTGAGAATGCATTGATGACAAAAGGCGGAATAAAACAGACTAAAGACTACGGGCCACAAACTACAGACCAGAGACAACAGGCGACATACAATACTGGGACCAAGCCGCTTTATTTTTCGCCAAAAATTGATAATAGCTCTGATCTCCTGCAGGCAGAAAAAAGATCTGCACCGGCGAATTCCCCAGTGAATGAACAAAATGAATTCTTCTCAAATGTTTCCAAAGAGTTATTTGAACAAAAAATAAACACTTTGCATAACAGGCTGCAGAATGCAAATTATATGGGCACGTTTATTAATAAGTTCCTTCTTTTTGAGACAAATGATTCTATCCTCATGATAGACCAGCACGCTGCAGCCGAAAGGATCACCTTCGAGGCATTAATAACACAAATGCAAAAAGGCACTGTTGCCGTACAGCACCTGTTAACGCCTTTTATGATCAGCCTGACACCGCAGGAGGTCAATGCCTGGGAAGGCTCAAGTGAAAAACTTGAGATGATGGGCTTCTCCAGCACGAAGATCGACAATGAAACGATCGCTATTCACACTTATCCTGCTTTATTAAGAAATCCTGAAAGATGCGCTCAGGATATCCTTGCAGGCGGTGAGCTGGATAAATTTGATCATGAAGAAATGGCCAGGCGTGCATGCCGGGCCTCTGTAATGACAGGAGCCAAACTTGCAGGGCAGGAGATAGATTTCTTAAGAAACAGCCTCCTGAACTGCCTAGACCCTTTCACATGCCCGCACGGCCGCCCGACCGTGATCGAGCTTTCCGAAGAATTCTTAAGCAAACAATTCCTGAGGACGTAATTCGCCACCCGGGTGGCGAATTCATAATAATAGTTACCCTTCTTGTCTTACATACCGATATCCTGCAAAACAGCGGTAGTACCGTATTCTTTATCATCCCTAATAAAGCGAAGGTCCACTTTATCTCCAATACTCTTTTTACTGTCTAAATAATCTACTAGATCTTCATTGCTTTCTATATCTTGTTCATCGGCGGCAATGATAATATCCCCTAAAATAATATTCCCGGCCCTTGTTCTCCTCATTGACCTAAGCCCGGCCTGATCGGCAGGCCCTCCTTCCTGGACTTCAAGAAGCATAGCCCCTTTATAACCAATCCTTCTTCTATATCTGTCCGGGACAAGAACAACTCCCATTCCTACCCTTTTCACTTTTCCATATTGGATCAGCTGAGGGACAATCCTTTTTACAATATCAACAGGGATTGCAAAACCTATCCCCGCTGAAACCCCTGAAGGGCTATATATCATTGTTGAAACCCCTATAAGATAACCTCCGGAATCCAAAAGAGGGCCTCCGGAATTTCCCGGATTAATGGCCGCATCCGTCTGAATAACATCGTGTATCTTTCTTCCGCTTATAGAGCGCATTGACCTTCCCAATGCGCTTACAACACCCGTCGTCAGAGAATAATCAAGCCCAAAAGGATTGCCGATCGATAATGCCTTTTGGCCCACTTTCAGTTCTTTTGAACTTCCTATCATTATCGGCTTTAGCAGCTCTTTAGGCGCCTCAACCTTTAGCACTGCAAGGTCATTATTAGGTGCAACGCCTACTACCTTCGCTGGATAGGATTTCTGGTCGGATAACATCACTTCTATTTTATCTGCCTGATAAATAACATGAAAGTTGGTGACAATATGGCCGTCCTCATCCCAGATGAACCCTGAACCGGCCCCTTGCGGTATCTCGTAAACGTCGGTAGAGAACCAATCCCATTGCAAGGATGCGTTCTTTATAAAAGCTACGGATGAAGAGGCTTTATTGAAAACCTCAATAGTCGACTCTTCTTCGGGCTGCAATTTTGCTTCGGCCTTTAACGAGCACGTATATGTAAAGAACATTAATATTAAAAAAAGTTTAAGAAGCCTTTTTCGGTAATTTAATGACAAGGCTTTCACCCTCCTTTTCTGTTTTTAACTTTGTCGTATCGGCATCGACAGGCAAGGGTATTGTTTTCATGAACGATCCGAATGATTGCGTGCTGAAATATTTGTTCTCGCTTTCCTCTGTTTCCTGTCGGGAGCTTTCTCCTTTAACAGTGATCGAGTGCTCATTTATCTGTATGTCGACCTTTTCTTTGTCAAGCCCCTTCATGTCAAATCTGATCTCGTATCCATCGGCATTCTCTTTAATATCGAAGTCATGATCATAGCTCATATCATTGCTGAACATACCGCGTCCTAAACCGCCACCACGATTATAGGAATTCTGGAACATACGGTTCATTTCTTCCTGCATGCGCTCAATTTCATAGAACGGGTCCCAGGCGCCCTGACCTCTTTTTAAAAAAGGGTCAACATGGACTGGCTCTTGTTGTTCTTTAGACTCCAGCTCATCCACTCTTTTCTGTAAAACTTCTATCTGTTGTTTTAACTGGGCAATATCTTCTTGAGCAAAGGATGTAATGCTAAAAAAAGATATCCCGCTAACTGCCATTAAACATGCTAATAAAACAATTAACTTATTTTTCACAATACCCCCCTTTCCTTAATAATAGTTACAAGGACTATTATTTTAGAGAGCCTCTGTCGCTATTATTAATCGTACTTGATCGCTATTTTTTTAGGCAGTGCAGCTTCTTTCTTTTGCAATGTGACTTTAAGGATCCCATGCTCGTAGTTGGCTTTTATTGTTTCTCTGTCTATCTCAGGATTAAGCTCAAATTCTCTTTTATACTCAACGAATTTTCGCTCCTTATGTCTTTCACAATACTCCTTACCAATCTCATCTCTTTTCTTTCTTGCTCCAATATGCAGGTTATCCCCATCAATATGCACATCTAAAGTATCTTTATCCACTCCCGGAATTTCAACTGCAAGAACGATATTTTCGTTCTCGGAATAAATATTGATACTTGGTGGCACCGTTACTATTTCATCTTTTTTATTTTTAATAAGGTTGTCTAACATTTTATTTCTCCTCCTTTTAGAAAATAACTCAGGGAATGCTCCCTTCCCTGAGCTATTTAACATCAATAGTGATCTGTTTTGGTTTTGCCTCTTCCTTCTTTGGTATTTTCAGTGTCAAAACCCCATCTTTGTAAGATGCATCAACTTTATCGGTCTCAACCGCGGTTGATAAAGGAATCGTCCTATAGAAACTGCCATAGAACCTTTCAGCCCTGTAATAATTTTCCTCTTTTATCTCTTTCTCCTTCTTTTTTTCTCCTTTAAGGATCAAGTTGTTATTTTGAATAGTTACTTCCACTTCATCTTTGGTCAAGCCCGGCAGATCAGCTTTAATGAGGATATTATCTTTAGAATCATAAATATCAACTGCCGGTGCCCATTCCCCACCTAAAAGAGTATTATCCCCAAAGAGATTTCTTGATAAAGAGAAATCAAACAGCTGATTCATTTGTTTTTGGATATTTTCCATTTCAGCAAACGAATCAAGCCAAGTACTTTGTTTCCTATAAGGTATAAGTGACATTGTATTTCCTCCCATATTTGAATTGTTTTATTTTGTTAAATAATTTTTTATCCCAAGATGCTAATACGACCTAAGCTTCTTCTTGCTTCTTGCTCTTGTATTGCTCCAATAATTTGCATACCAGCACCTCCCTTCTTCTTTTGTTGTTGGCACTCTCTCTGACCGAGTGCCAATTTAAGTTTAAAAAAATTTCTGCCCTTAGTATTTGCTTTTTTCCATTGTCAGAATGATTCTTAGCCCGGAAATATTCACTTTATGCTCTTTAATATAAAACCAGCAATGCTTAACTTTTTGCAACTCTCTTTTAGAATATAATCTTGATGCATTCTCTGATCTTCTTGGAGGCGAGACAATTTCCTCTGCATCAAGCTGCTTCAACACCCAAACTGGTATTTTTAAGACCCTGCATACAACACCTGTCGTATAAACCGGCTCATCAGGCCCTATCTGGACTTCTTCAAAATCATCTGTGATCTTTGTCTTCTTTGCCACCATAAGGCTTATCCTCTATCCAAAATGAATATATCATAACCGTATTTTTTTGTCAAGACTTTCGTAATATTCTTTTCGTTTTTCGAAATGCTAAAACAATAGACAATATCAGCAGATATTACTATTCGCTGATTAAGCAGCCTTTGTCACTATTATTAAGGCCCGATGTCCCCATTGTCTAACACTACTTGCCTGTTTATTGAACGCATAGCTGCTTCAAGCGCATCCGGGTTCCTTACATCTATGAACTGCAGAAAATCAATGTCCTCTTTTGATATCAAGGCAAAATCCAGCCCTGCCTGCCTCCATTCATTGTACATTTTATCGCGCAGCTTCATGAAAAATGTCTTCCAGCTGCCGTTATCATCAACGACGATTATCGGCCTTCTGCTGATCTTGTTTGTCTGCATCACGCATAAAATATCAAATAGCCTGTTCATCGTTCCAACGGCTCCGGGGAAGAAAACAAAAGCGTGGGCGTTATATGTAGAAAGTAACTGCTGGTTGGATTCATCCTGTAGGCTAATAATATTACGCCCGAAGATCAAAGAATCTTCTTTCAGCCTCTTATCCCCGTTAGTAGAAAATACAACAGCCTCAAACTCTCTATGTAATTCAAGCAGCCTCGCTTCATCAGAAAGGCAGTTATAAAGCGGCCCTAAAGTCCCTGCCCGAATACCAATACCCTGCTTTGTCTTGCTCGATTCTTCCGCTATCCTGCGTGTTAATTGTTTAGCAAATTCTATCGTTAAATTGCTTTTCGGCCTCCCCTGAAAAACAACGCTACGAGGCCTGTACTTTAAAGCATATAGACCGCTTTGAAATCCCCTGATTATCTCTTTTTGCTTTTTCTTTGATACCACTTGCATCGGATCCTCCTGGGCTCTCATAATAATATGATCTACTGCAGCCTGAGGGTCATCAGTAATATAAAACTTATTACGATAGGAGATCTCCCCGGTATTATTGTTAGCCTCTAAGAATCTAAAGAATTCTTCAACTATAGGCGTATAAAATCCGGAACCGAAGAGAACAACCGGCTTGCCTCTTCGCCAAAACTCAAAAAACTCATCAAGCGTACCATACCCGCCTGATACAAATATGCCTCCTAGAATATTCTCGGTTAATCCATATTTGCGTGTAATAAACCGGTTGAAATCCAAGCTTATCTCCCCATAAGGATTAGGATCCTCCTTATCCGTAAAAATTATATTGATCGCCTGATTAAATATCTTACGCCTCAAGCCCCATCCCTTTGTTCGCCTCACTGCTATTGATCCAACAAACGGAGCTTCCATCATCGATGGCCCTCCTCCGGTCCTTACTGGTATGCCCCTTGCCGCACAAGCCTCTCCTATTCTTTGGCCCTGGGCATAAACAAAATGGTTCACTGCTATTCTTGCGCTCCCTAAAACCGATATAGCAGGCTCTAAGTTCATAACCTTTTTCCATACCATGAAACGTTCCTTTTTGATCTCCTGCATAAGCTTTCTAAAAGCGACATCCCTTTTCTTAAGCTCGCTCGGACTTAAGCCTTTACCATTTTTCCCATTCTTTCCATTCGATGATGTAATTGCATAAATACCGCGTCCGTAATTAAAAACTGTTCTATTATGCTCCGAGTGGACTTTGACAGCTGACCTGTAGGCAATAAAATTTCGGATAATCGGCAGGAACCAGAATTTTTTCTTTGTGCGGTAATAGGCCTGGTCACATTCCCGTGCAATTCTCAGTAATTTTTCTTTTTCTTCTTCAGAGATCTTTCTCCAATCACCCAACCTCACATCGTACACTTCAGGGTGCGCATCAACAAACCCTTGAGGCGGCCAGCGTGTAAAGATACCCCTGGACCACTCTTCTTTGCGCGGAACATATTTAGTGACGAACCACTCCTCTTTTCCACGACCCTGATAATATTTATGCAAATATTTGAACTCAGTCTTCATTGCTGGATTTCTTTTTCCACTTTTATTGATCAATTTTATTCTTGCACGAATCCGATCAAAAATGCCTTCCAAGCCGTTTCTTATAGTCTGCTCCAGGCCCTTATAAGTCGGCCCGTATTCAGGATAATCGTCCTTATAACTGACCTCCAGGTTACGTCCTTCTAAAAGAAGCAATATCTTTTTTTCAAGGCTTGGGTCAATGTTCAATAAAGACTTAACTTGGGATACCGTCATAACAAAAATAATATCTGCTTGTCTCAATTGCTGTTCTGTAACTTTTACAGAATAATGCCTTCGAAGCAGCGGATGCCTTCTTAAATGCATCTCAAGCCCAAGATCATCAACCGGCCCGTTTATTCCTGCAGATCCAATAATTAATCTTCCCTTTAGGTCGGCAGGGATATTCATTTCAACTAGCTTCTGTGCCATCGGAGAGCGCTCTTGGTTACCCCGGCACAAAATGAGCACATTATATTTTCTTTGTTCCGGCAATTTGCCTGCGATCCCATAAATGCCCTTTTTAGAATCAAAACCCTTTTTATTGTGCGCGGCATGAACTTTAACCGCCGCCCGGTAAGCGATAAAATAACGGATGATCGGCAGATACCAAAACCTATTCTTCGTATATGAATATGCTTTATCACATCGGCGGGCGAGGTTTAGTAGCGTTTCTTTTTCTTCTGCGGTAGGCTCTCTCCAGATCCCTGATCCTGCATCATAAAGTTCAGTATGCCCATCAGCAAATTCCTGCGGCGGCCCCCTCTTGAATATACCCCTTGACCGATCCTCTTTGCACGGCACATATTTGGTTACAAACCACTCTTCCTTGCCTTTGCTTTTGTAATATTCAAACAGTTCTTTCATCTGCGGCATCATTCCCAAAGAACCTTTTCGGAACATGCGGCGGCCCCAGATCCCAATATATCTTAATCGCTTAACACTTTTTAAGCATCTGACGACATATTCAGAATCTTCTTTTTTTGCCCTTTTGACTATAGCAAAGCCCATTCGATTAAAATAATGTGCCCCCATGATCACCGGGTCATTTCTCATCAGAACAACGCCATTTTTCACCATAACCCTGGTAAGGTTCCTAAATAATTCTTTTAAATTTCCCCATCCTATAGCATAGGATTTATAATTCTTTAAAAACCATATAAGCCAACTCAACCTAATAACTACCGGGGTATTAAATATTGCAGCATCATAATATCTAGACGGAAGATTATCAAGCTCATGAAATCTTTTTACGCAGCGAACACTTACGACGCCACCATCAAAAGTAATTTTACCCTGCTCGTCAAACTGTTCATCGCTGATCAAATTTAGATGTTTTAACTGTTCAACAATATTTGTCTTCGTATTTTCTACAGCTGTTACACTAAGTTCAACTGCATCAATATGGAGCTGACGGACCTTTTTAATAACACTCAGCTGATAAATCACAGTAATAACATCTAATCCTGATCCGGGCCCGATCGCAAGTATGCGGGCAATGTTATCCTGTTCCTTGACAGCCCTGCTGATCTCTTCTTTAACAAAATTGGCGAATTCAAGGGATTGTTCATACCCATCTTTCAATATTTGCGCAGGTAGTTCTTTATACACATATGGAAAGACATTCATATAAACAATGACCGAATCTTTACCCGTCAATGCAATTAGCCCTTTATCAAATATAATTACCCCTTGTTGTAGAGGCCAACCAGACACTCTCTCAATAGTGATATTCTCTGCCATAGCATAAATACCTTTGGCAGCTTTATTCACTTCTCTAGCATCTTCTTCTTGGGCAAGTTCTATTCTAGTCTTTTGTGCTGTTTTGCGTTTCGCAAATACAACGAACCCTCGCAAATACATCCTGCTCCATAAATTAAGAGCTCTCCTTAACGGCTTTAAACGGTTCAAATAAGGCCAGCGTTCACCCATGACAACAAATAGAACGGATCCTTTGCCTTCTTTTATG
This sequence comes from Omnitrophica WOR_2 bacterium RIFOXYA2_FULL_38_17, assembly GCA_001805965.1. Classification (GTDB taxonomy): domain Bacteria; phylum Omnitrophota; class Gorgyraeia; order Zapsychrales; family Zapsychraceae; genus Zapsychrus_A; species Zapsychrus_A unditaenarius. The sequence goes on from MHHG01000076.1 coordinate 12,940, forward strand.
ATCTTCTCTTCAAGCTTTTCTTTATCCTTATTTAAACCCCCATCGTGCAAGAATATCACATCATATTGTGATAGATCGATATCCATCACATCTTCCCAGAGCCAGTGTGTTGTGCCTCTTTCGAACAAGTTATTATCAACACCTTCTCGTTCATTTTTCTCTATTAAAGCTTTCTGCCTCTTATCTCTTTCAACACCTGTCGCATCCAAGCCATGCATTGCCGCCAGAAAAACAACCCTTCCGTCGCCTGAGCCCACATCAAGAAATCTTTTGCCCTTGGTAAAGCGCATTTTCCTGAACATTACGTCCACAGCCTGAAGGCTTGCCCTTTGGAACTTTCCTCCGCCATCTATGTCCTGGATATAATAAAGCCTTGTTTCCCCTTTCCTTTCCGGCGCATTAACCGCTTTTTCTAATGTCGCGTCACATAATTTTTCAAGCGCTTTTACTCTTTCACTATCAGGCATATTGAAAATGTGTGAGACATTTTTAATGTTTAGTGCTCCAACAATATTTATAAAATAAGGTGTGGCAAGAACTGCTGCCAAGGTAAGTGTTAATAAAAATATGCTCGAAGGGGTAAGCCTGGCGAGTATTCCTTCCGGTGGTGCATGCATAAATAAACTTACAAATCCTAATAGCCCAAATAAAATACCCAGCACTGCTAGATATATCTTTCCTGAAAATACTTCGCCGATCCCTTCGCTTTTTTGCTTTGTTCCTCTCTCTTCACTTTTTTTCAGGGCATTAGGCCTTACATTAACGCTATTCTCTGAAGCAAGTACTGTTCTGTTATTCTCCGACGTCAATGTTCTGCCGTTGCCATCATAAGGGATCAACCTGTCGCCATACTTATTTATCGTCCCTCGCATTCCATACTGAAATCTCTTCAATTTATCTTTAAATGCCTGGATCAGGGATTCATTCTCCTCTTCGTACAACATAAATATGTCGCTAAGGAACAAGCCTTTTTGCTCAACGGTCAGGTCAACTTTTCTCCACACATCTTTGCCTTTTGCCGCATTTATCTTTTTAAAAGGCACGACATAATACCTATTGTAAAACAGGGGATACTGCGCGTTCACATAAAGAAGCCCCCCTTCGGAATGTAATGTATGTATTTCAATTGCCGTCATCAATACAAAATCCAACTCTCTTGATGCGGCCATAAGACATTTAAGCAGCTCAACAACAAATCGGCTCAATTTTTCCCTACTGCTTCTGTTGCCCTGCTGTTTTTGAAGCTTTATCAGTCCTTTGCCAGCCTGTATCTCCCTGATGATCAAGACACGAACTCCATCAATGTCACAAGACCTAAGAAGCATTTTACCTATCAAGATCCTCTCACGGTATTTGATAACCGATAGTTCTCTATCCGAAGCTTTGCTATCCAGCTCTAACATTTCCTTATAAGCCTTGCTTCCTTTTTCACTATCAAACTCAACATATAGATCGTCTCCTTCAATGGATATCCTTGCATTAACATAGCCAAAATATTCTCCTGCAGTGTAATTAATTTTACCGTTTTCCTTCATCCACCTGCTCAAAACAGCACCGAAAGGTAATTCTGCCGTTCCTGCTTCTTCTGACATCGCATAAACACCCTTCTTTTTATCAAATACTCGTTTGTTGTGCTGTGAATGTATCCTTGTCGCTGCACGGTAAGCCAGCCATTTGCGGATCAATGGAAGATACCAAAAACGGCCCTTTGTCGCATAATATGCCTTATCTGCTCTGAGGGCCAGATAAAATAGCCAGCGCTTTTCCTGCAAAGTTGGCTTGCGCCACTTACCTGTTCTATGGTCCAAGATCTCCTTATGTTCAAACATAAATAGTTCCGGCGGCCTTCTCTTAAATATACCCCTTGACCATTCTTCTTTGCGGGGGACATATTTTGTTAAGAACCATTCTTCTTTACCAATACTTTTATAATATTCATATTCTTTCTTCCAGCGGTCCTGCATAGCTGAGGACATATCTATATCTTCCGATATTGATCCAGAACGTACTTCTTCAGTTCTTTCCTCATCCGCAGATAATAAATTGCCTTGTTCAGGCTTTAATCTGAATATTATCTCAACGTGCTCTCTGGAGCCATATAGGTCTATTTCCTCTACTGTAAGTTTGCATTGTTCAGCTAAGGCCCTGAGTATCTCAGAATTTTCCTGCGGATAAATGACAAAAATACTTCCGCCGTCAGCAAGATACCCGGGCATTATTGTCAGGAACCTTTGAATATCCTTAAATCCGGGATCATACCAATTAGGCTTTGCCCGGCACGCGGTATTCTTGTTATCAACGAACCACGGCGGATTCCAGATAATATGAGTAAAGCGTTCCTCACCTGAAATTGGTTCATCCATGTCACCCGCAGCACGGACTTCAACATTCTGATATCCTGCCAAATTCCTTTTTGCATCATTAACCGCATCCTCATTTATATCAGTGGCTACAAAACTTACTTTATCTGCTCCCCTTTGCCCTGCAACTTCTGCTAAAGCCCTGGTCAAAGTTCCCGCCCCTGCCCCTATTTCCAATACCTGGCTCCTGTCATTAAGCTCAGCCCCTATTGTCCGTCTCACCGCCCAGACCCTTTTTAACGATTTTAGCCTGCATGTCGTGCCGGAATATCGTATTCCACGCACCTGGGGAACATTTTCGCCATTTACTTCTTTACCACCTCTGACCGCGCTTAGGATCTCCCTGCCGATAATATCCTGTTCAAATAATATCTCTTTTAGCTTTACTAATCTTTGCCATAGCTCAGGTTCCTTTTTCTTCATTGCTTTAAATATCTTTCTGAGCTCTTCTTTAAAACTGACACCGGCCCGATTCCTGTATGCAATAAATACCGACTCCAATAATATCCTTAAGAATACCGGCCCTGCATTCTCATGCATCACTCTTTGGTCTTCCGCCAGGCTTTCATTTATTATGGTAAAGGAAACGTTAACGAATATTATTCTCTCGCGGAGATTACTTGCTATCATAAAATTCTGAAGGACATCATTCTCGGCATGATCAACTATATGTTTTACAGGAAAGAAAATAAGCGGCTTGCCTTGTTTATAACATAAATCGTACCTGTCTTGGGTCATTACTTCTGACAATGCCCCCAGGAATTCATCCTCCGTTATTTTCCAGGTAGAAGGCACTATGCATACAAGGCCCTTATAATGAACTACCTTAAATTTTGCGCTCCACGATTTGTCCCTTAATAAAAGCCTGAATTCGCGTTCTGATCCGGCAAGCTTCCCGTCTATTTGGCTTCTGATGTCATCTATATCCCCATTCTTTAATGCGCCGACTGCCATATGGTTATCGGTCATGAACAATCCTGTCCTGCCGCTTTCCATGACCTCATCTGACAATCTAACTTCAGGGACCTTGGCCCACTTGACAGAAGTGAAAGATACCTGCGCAGAGGTCGCTCTCTCGGTTCCCGATGGATCATCATAAATGATCCCGCCGTCCGCCTGAATTCCTTTTTCTTTAATGGCATAAACCCCGATACGTGATCTGTAGACTTCCATATTATAAACAGCATGAACTTTTGCAGCTGCCCGGTAGGCGAACCAGCACCTTAATACCGGAAGGAACCATAATCTTGTTTTTGTCCTGTAATATGCGAGATCAGTATCCCTAGCTAACTTCAGGAGCGTTAACTGCTCTTCTTGGGTGGGCAGCCGCCTTTGGCCTGTAACAACATCAAGGACTTCTGTATGCAGATCAACAAATGCAAAAGGCGGGCCTCTCTTAAATATCCCTCTTTCCTTTTCCTCTTCATAAGGCACAAGCCTTGTTACAAACCACTCTTCCTGCCCTATCTTTTTATAATATGCATAATCCCACTTTGGCCCCATAGCCAGCGGTTTTTGGGACGCCGGCTCCTCACCCTGTTTGACATCAAGCTCTTCATCTGTTCTAGGTTTTGATAATATCGTTAATCTCAAGAAACTGCTGTTCCAGGCAATTGAATCCTTATCATATCCTCTGCTGTTATCCTGAGCCAGCATGTGCTCTTTGAAGTATCTCTTTATAAAATATGAGACCTTTGCCTTCCAAATATCCACCACTCTTAGCGTCCAGCCTCTCGCTAAAGACTCCCTTCTTAAGAGATCAAAAATGCTTAAAGCCACCCCCCTGATCTTCCCTTCTTCTTTGAATATCTCTGTCCACACAACTTCCAGGACGATCTCTTTGAACTCTTCATCAAGGACAACATCGATCCTGCTGCCTGCAGAACTGATGCCATCAACCGAGACCTCGTACCTGTAAAATGTCCCCTGCCTTCTTTGCTTTTTATCTATCTGTTTTAGTTTTATTCGCTGGCCGGCATCCTCAACATTAACAAATACTATGTCATCGTTCCCTAATTCCGGAATATCTTTATAAACTTGCTTTGGCGGTTTGTTTGTCAAAAGATCGGCTGCTTCTTCGTCTAAAAATATGTCCGCCCGTGGATGCATTTGTATCAATGATCCGGGGACTTTATTTGTAACCCTGCCTTCCAATGCTTTTTTGACAATTTCAGCCTTTCCTTCACCTGAAGCAACAAAGAACAAATGCTTTCCTCTAAAAATATTTCTCAAGCCCATAGTATATGCATAAGGCATTGCTTCAATATCCGGATAATCAGGTTTGTTCGCTTTGATAGTGCTTGCGGTAAGCTTTATCTCCCTCATCCTTGACCAGAAACTTGTCCCCGGCTCATTAAAGCCCAGGTGCCCGTTTTTACCGATACCGAGCATAACGATATCAGCGCCGCCGTTATCTTCTATTTCTCTAATGTAACCGTTCAGATCTGGATCTTTGCCGTTCACATATCTGATATTCTCTCTTGGAATTCCTTTCACTTTACTGAACAAGTGACGGTTAAGATAATATGCGAATGAATACCTGTTTTCAGTATCAAGGCCTTTATATTCATCCAAGTGGTAAGCATAGACCCTGGTCCAATCAATGTCCTTTTCACGGGACAGGCTATCCAAAAATCCGACCATTGTATTGCCGGTCGCTAAAACAACCCTGACCACCCTTTCAGGGTCTTTTTGCAGCTCGCGTATCTTTTCAGCTACGGCCCAGGATACCTCCCTCGATAAATTCTCTTTTTTTGTAATGCGGATCTTTCTTTCATCGCCATGAACCAGCTTCCTGTATATTGACCCCAGCACCCATCCGTAGATCGGGACCATCAGAAGTAGAAGCCTGAAGTCATGAGATCCTGGCCTGTTAATTCTTCTTGCCTGAAATGCATTTCTTTTTTCAGGTTCACTATAGGAATAAAATGTTTTCTTTCCTTTCCATAGCAGTTGAAGGCTTCTTATTATCAGGTCGCCATCTTTTGTACCTCTTCCCAATGGCAAATTGGAAGTGGGCATTAGGTTCAAAACGAAAGTAGAATATTCAAGAGCCGCTAAGCATATGCCGAAATATGCAGGCAGCATATACCAATCCATCGCTGTCAGCCTTTCAAAATCAACTGCCCACAGGAATATTGTCCCCGAGATAAGATTCGCGAGAGGCCCCGCTAAAGTAATAAGCAATATTTTCCAGTTCTTAAGTCCTGTCAGCTTGACATATGTGCGGGCGATGCCCTTGTTCTCTTCGCTGTAATCCACTCCATTAACCGTCAGCTTGAGCGCTCTTGCTGCAAGATAATGGGCCCCTTCATGTACCCTGAAAGTGTAGTATTTCCATATAAGATAGGCAGGCCATGACATGATCTCCCATACTTTGTGATACGCCTTAAATATCGTCCTGAAAACTTCTTTAACATCCTTAAAATAAAAGCCTGTTGGATATGCTGAATAAATCGGTTCAAACAGTTTGTTAAAACCGGAAAATATAATTAAGGATATTATCAACCCGCCTGCAAATATAATTAAGAATTCTTTTGTTACAACAAAAGCAATAACTGCTTTTAGCGTCAAGAATAGCAATGAAACAACTATAAGTGCCGCAGTAATAATAATCCCCATAGCATAACCGGCATCAAGGACCTGCGCGCCTAATGTGTCATTATCGTCCTTATCGCTGTCCGATTTTTCGCTACTTACAATATAGAAGTTCAGCCCTTCAGGATTTGTTCCTTTATAATGGACTTTCATCCCGTTTTGTTTTGCCTGGCTTTCGAATCCACTGTCAGAGAGCACCTGTGCTTTTCCTGTTGCGGAAAGAAGTTCCTGCACATTATCAATGAATTTATTCCTCACTATCCCGCCTTGGTCATACATGGTTACATCAGAACCCCTCGGGTCATCTTCGTCAACAGGGAAGGCTGCATTAAAGAGAACATAATCGAACTCCCCTGTTCGCCTTAATTCATCCCAGGCTTCCTGTTTCCTTAAACAGCCATATTTTATGTTTAAGGCTTTCCTTCTTCCGGCTAATTGATAGTTGAGCATTGTGCTTACCAATGCAAATACGTTCGAATCAATAGCTGTTATCCGACCTATGCGGGCTTTTTCCAAAGCTATTAAGCCCAACGTGCCGGCGCCGCACCCGATATCAAGAACATGCCTGAACTTATTTTTATCTTCAAACTGCCTTTCCATGATCCTTATCATCGGTATAGTGCTGTTGATGCCGCAGGCAAATACGCCCCTGAAATAATAAAGGACTTTTTTCAGGCTTGATCCCGACAAGCTCTCTTCATTTGATCTCCAGATCCCCTTAATATTGATATCAGACATATCAACGCCTTCAAGAAGAGGGCCAAAATTATCCTTAAGCCATCGGCGTCTGATCTCCCTGTCCACTTTGTGATCCAGTTCAAAGAATCCCGCATCAAAAAGATATCTCTTTTCATGCTCTCCATTGTTTTCTTTCAATACGCAGACAGGCTTGCCTTTATAGATCAGCAATAGAAGCTTCCCCTGGACTTGAGGGTCATATCCCTGTATCTCTATCGATACATAGGCGGTGGCTTTACCTGTTTCAACGGTCTTGGATGTATCAATATTGAGGGCCCTAAAAATAACTTTTTTGTCATTGTACTTTGATCCGAAATGAGGTTCTCGTTCTGGCTTTTGAACTTCCACTCTTTTTACAGGCTGGCCTAAGTTCGAACCATTTTCAGCCTTGACTTGCCAATAATTCCCTGCATCAATTCTCTTTTCTCCAAGGTGCGCATTCTTTCCTTTCCCGCAGCATAATTGTGGAAAGACATTTATGCTGAAATATCTGGAAAGGAATTCCAGACCGCCGCCCACACAGCCGTAATCGTGCAGGGACTTCTTAACATGGTTATACTCGTCAACGACCGCAAGTTCCCCGCCAAAATGCGAAAGCTTCTCTACGCCAATATCCTTCATAAACTCAATAACAGGATTCCACTCAGACCACCTGAAATCACAGCCCTTTGTCTTTAAAGCAGGGATCGGCTGAGCTCCGTCATTATTCCGTTTCGTCGGTATTTCCACAATAACTACACGCGTCCTTACATCCTTGATCAATTCATAAAATCCACCCAGCACAAAAACAACTCCTGTTGCGCCGCTAAGATATTTTCTCAGGTTCGAGATGTAAATATCCGTTCTTTCGTATACAGGCTCCAGCACCCCGTTTAAAACCGATCCAAGGAAATCCCCGCCGGGATGAATGAGAAAAGAAACTGTACCCTGCTCTGCTTTAACAGCTGCTTTTAACTTATCCTTGATCAGCCCGACTTCATCCCACTGAACGGTCTTTTCAGGAAGCAGCCTGGCTTCGCCGATCTCCAGATCTGCGATCGCCCTCTTTCTCTCAATCTCCCGTTCCATGTAAGCTTCAATACCAAACCACATTTCGCCGTCTTTTGAGACCTCAAATGAACCTTTGTCCAAAGTGTGCTTTAAATAAGTTTTTGCCCTTGTCGGGTGAAAATCTGATTGAATAAAATGCAGCTTTCTGGCCTGAACCCTTACTAAAACGCCGGCATGATATTGCATTTGCTCGTAAAGCAATATTTTATCGCCCATTATCTTCTCGAACAGGGTTGCCTTTCCGATCACAAATTCTTTATTTTCCTGAATAGCAGCCCACTCCTCGCAGGTAATTGCCCTGTAAAGGTATTTCCCTTCAAACGGTGACCATCCTTTAACATCCCAAATTTTTCCGGATGGCGTCCCTCTCATTTGCACAACTAAACTGTCACTGTCAAATTCAGGCTCTGGCTTTTGTGTTCCTGCCCTGTTAAAACTAAACTGAAGGGCATTGAGAATTTTCTGATATTTAAAAATGATCAGTACCACTACGGCAGCCAAAAATATTAGTGCGGCCAAAAGCGGAGTGAACAACAAAGTTGGGAGGGCAAGGGATTTGTAAACGCCTGTAACCCATCCCAAAACACCTGACCATTTCACGCTGCCTAGAAGAATCACCCCAAAGCCCGAAATGCCCGCAATTACTCCCAGCAGTTCCGGCAACACAAATCCCCGCTCGCGCTTTCTTCCGGCAAAAGTCTTTGCAGAGCGCTTGGCCCTCAATATTTCGTCGAGCACATGGCCCCTGTCCAATGACCTTCCGGCATTCTCAGAAAATGCATGTTCCACTATCGCTGCCACCTGGTCATCCGAGACAAGAACAAACCTCTTGGCCATCCAGGCCATGTCCTCTTCAGTAGAACCTATTTCTTTGTAGTAGCGCTCGCTTTCTTCGCCGCTCCATCCCTCAAGGACCTTGTTGTTAAAAGGCCTTCTCGCGACAAAATCATCTTTCCAGGAACCGCAAGCGCAATCAGAATCGAACAGGACAAAATCTTGCGGCGCTTTTTCATCAACAAAAACATGCCTTTCTGACCTGTCCCAGATATCAAGAGCCCTGTCAATAAGCTGTGCGCCCCTCAACACTCTCAACTGCCCTGAAGAAAGCCTGCTTAAGAACCACTTAAATGTGCCTGAAGATAATATCCTCATTCGGGCAAGCGAAGGCATTAATATAAAGCGCTCCTTGCCATTGCCGTAAACATGGCTTTCTGTTGTCCTGATACCCAGAAGCCTGAAAATCCTTTCTCCAATAATATGTGCAATTAAATTACGCGGGCTTACTTTTTTTAAAGCGTATTTATTATTCTTTGGATCTTTATACAAATTAACATTTGGATGGACCTCAAGAACATGCTCCAAGTCTTCAAGGCAATTTTCTAACGTTTTGTATCCACCCAATGCCGCCTGTTCAGGGGTGACAGCTTCTATCTTTTTTCTGTACAAAGGATATTCGTCGTAAATATCCGGCCATTGAATACTGTTAGCATTTTGCCTTTGTTGCCTCTTAGGCTCTTGTAACTGAACTTGAGTTTCATAGGAGCTTACGAATTCCCTTACCACTTCTAAAAATGCCCTGTATTTACATGCGGAAATCGGGGCCACTCCTGATAGATTTTGTGCCTCACGGATCTCAAGCATTCTTTCAATAATCCCAAGCCTGTTGGCAATGTCCATTTCTATTTCAAGAACAAAATAATTCTGATGCCCAAAATCCCTGAAGAACACATCATCTGTCGCCCCGGCCTGGCTGACCATGATCTCCAAGGTCTCATGGACCGTCGTTATAAAATAATCCAGGCGGCTTCTATCCATCAGGCCTTTATGCATGATAATGAATATTTCCTGCTGCCTTAGTTCGGCAAGATCAAAATTAATTCCCGGATAAGTTTTCTCAATAAGCTCGATTAAATTGCCCGACTTGATCACAACACAAGGTTTACAAGCCTCTTCAGCTATCTTCCTTAATGCGATCAGTAGTTGCCTTGAATATTTATTTCCAGTCACATCTATCAGCCCGACCCCAAAGTACCTTGCCCATTCAACGCTAAGCCTTTCCCTCTCTTCTTTTGTCAAGGCCCTTATCTTTTCAATGCCCCCGAAGAACCTGATAATATTCTCTATTCTGCTCCTTAGCTCGTTCTGTTTGACTTCCGGCAATGGTTCCTTGAAATTTTGCGGCAGCCTGAAATGGCCTCTAACAAGACCAGCTGCCTTGACATCTTCTGAATCTGCATTGCCGGCATGGATCAAATATCGCAAGTCACCGATCATGCTTCCTTCAGTGAATCCATCCATATTAACAGGGCCTTGCGGCGCTTTCGCATCCCTTTGTCTTGTCTTAACATAAAATTCCCTGCCGCTGATCGTCACAAGATCAAAACCAAACCCGACCATCCACTCTTTATGCTTTAGGTCTCCTTCAATAAAATGATCATTCTCTATCATGCTATATGCTGGCAGGTTGTCTATAAAGCCTAGCATTTCATCCAAATAACCTCTGCCCCATTCCCCTCTCGCAAATAGAGGAAATTGCCTAACCTTGACTAGCAAAGGCCCCTTGTCGATCCCGGCTGCGAGCCATATTCCTGATTTAAACATGCTATGCCCGTAGTAATAATGAACTACTTTTTTACCCTGTGATGTCTGTATTTGCAAAGTCAAATAGCCACGGCTTTGTTCTTGTTTAACCTTATCAATATCAATATATGAACTGATAAGGCTCTTTGCTGATACAGACATCTGGGGTGCAATTATTTCGCACATTACAACTTCAGGATGGCGATATTTGAACTCCTGCAACAACCTCCAAAGAATTATTGACCAGTCATCCATTTCATCAACAATGACAGCCGTCCTCACTTCCGGCTCTTGAAGGATCGCCTGCATGTCAAATCCACCGCCTGGATAATACAATGTATCCGGTATACTTATTAAATTTTGCTTCTTAGTATCAGTTAGAATTTTTAAGACGTCTACATTTTCGAATTCATTATCAAAACTATGAGTTAAAACCATCCTGCGATAATCTATGCCAACATGCCAAAGCACAGCTATTACTGGCACAGTGATCAGGCCTGTCAACGTGATCACAAAAGGTATAATCAGATATGATGTTAATGGTAATAAGGACTGAACAAAAAGCTCAAGCTTACTTCTGTCTCGAAGATAATGAAGCGACTTATGAAGATTTGGAGAATTGAATATGAACCAGACATGATAACCTGCCCATACAAGAACGGCAAAGAACATCAGACCAAATGCTATGGCCGGGCCGTACATCATAGCAAGCGCAACGGATATCGCCGCCAATGCTACACCTTCAGCAACAGCCCCGAGAACTCCCTTTCTATTGTTCCCGGATATCAAATACCATAGTGAAGCTGGCGGGACACTTTGCTCTTTATTGATCCCTTTTAATAAGATCCTTTCATAGATCGCCTGATGGTCCAGAGCCGCCCTTTCCACGCAGAATTGTTCCAACGCCCTTTTTTGCCCCTCCTCGCCCATTCGTTCCATCCTCTGAGGGTCCCTTGTCAGGCCAATGATCTTTTCTGCCATATCAGCCGGATCCCTGGGTTTAGTCAATAATCCTGACCTTTCATCCCTTCCGATAATTTCAGGAATGCCGATGATATCTGTGCCAATAAAAGGCTTTTTAGCGAATAACGCCTCTATGCCGACAGTCGGCAACCCTTCATGTATTGAGGACATGACAAAAACATCAAATGCTGCATACAAAGCCGGCATATCATCATGCTCGACCCTTCCCGGCATAAAGAACCTTTTTTGCAGGCCGGATGATCCTATTTGTGCTTCCAGGCTTTCCCTGTCCTGCCCCTCGCCAACTATTAGAAAATATATATTATCCATTGATCCAACAGCGATCTGCGCTGCTTTGATAAGGTCAGGATATCCCTTTTGAGGGACTAATCTTCCGACCGTACCGATAATGATATTTTTATCATCTCTTAAGATAGCTTTTAGATCGTCGCCAAAAGGCAACGTTTCAACATCCCCCGGCGCTTCAATAAATATTTTTGCATCAATGCCATTTGGTACCACAGCCATTTTGTACAATGGTACTCCCGACTTATTGTGCAGCTGCTTTTCCTTTTCGGTCAGAGCGATTAGCAGATCATCAAACAAGACAAATCCCAATAAATTAACAACATGTACTAATTTCACTTTTGTTTTTCGAAGCAAGCCTTTGGCTGTTCCCTGGTATATTTGAGGGATATTATGATATGTGGTCACGACAACAGAACAGTTGGTGAATATCCTTAAAACCGCCTTTTTAATAAAATCCCTGACATGTGACACCATTTGAAAATGTGCTACGTCAGGCCTGATCGCCTGATAAACAGCAAGGCCGACCACAAAGGTCGTTATTACTTCCTCAATAAATTTTAAGACCCTGAATTTCAATAAAAGCTGTTTGAGGCTGACCCCTTTTTCCTTGAAAATGAACTGAACCCCGACCTTTCTTGCCTTAGAGATCAACTCCTCGTACTTTTCTTCTGATTCATGTGTAAGGACAATAACATCATACTTATTCTTATCAATTGCATTTACCAGCCTGAGAGTCACCTGCTCAGCTCCTCCAATACTTAAGGAAGATATTTCATTTATCAGTCGTATTTTCTTATCGCTAAACCTTGAAACATCTATCTGGCTCAGATAATTTAACCTGGCAAAGCGGTATGCAGCGCATATTACGATCCAGACCCTATAAAACCATACTGACATTAAAGCAAAACCAAATACCAGGATGTACTGGAGCAGCCCTTCTAATCCTTTGTTGATCTCGCTGATCCTTGCA
>MHHG01000077.1 GCA_001805965.1 Omnitrophica WOR_2 bacterium RIFOXYA2_FULL_38_17
TCTATCTGATAAAGGTCATCAAAATGCACTGACTCCGCAACCTGCTTTCCTTCAACAGTTTCAAGCTCAACGCCTGCATCAAATCTGTTACCGTGCTTTTCAATCCACCTCACTTCACCTTCCATATCGACACATTCCTCTGTTCCCGGAAAATATACTTTGATATGAATATCGTCACCATCATGGATCTCATTTTCAGATTCAAAGCATAGGCCGACAACGCTGACATTTTTCATTGTTGCACAATGTTTTTCGCTAAGAGCATCTTTGTTGTCTTTGCTTCTGATCTGAAAATCCAGCTGAGTAGTAACGTCATAAGCAAAATGAACCTTTTCTTTTGGCTTTGTTATATACCTCTTATGATCTCTTTTGTTATCAAAATTCATCATAATCATTCCTTTTTATTCTATATTATAATCTTATATTATTTACAATTGTCAACCATAAGCTCATCGCCTTTATGATTGAACCTTTTATCTACAACAATACCATCAGTATTCAACATGATTTCTAGCATTTGAGTTTCAACCCCACCCCTGCCGCTAAACCCTTTATATATGTAGATAAGATATTCATCTTGTGTACGTTGAAAGTCGTCAGTAGGCTTCCTAAAAAGGTCTACTATTTCTTGCTTTGTAGTTTCGCATAATTTGATAGTAGCTACTGTTTTTTCATTGAGATTATTCCTGGAAAATTGTTTGATCCCGATAAGAGCCATACCCTGAGAAAACATAACAATAAGAACCACCTGAATTACTAAAAATAATTTTTTTATGTTCATATTTTTTTATTAGCCTACCAAATAGCGACTATTATAATAATTATATTGTTAACTATCTTTTGTTTAGTTATTCTACCTGCAAATTTTTATTTATACAATAAAATTAACTGCTAAACACTGAACCTGAAAAAGACAACATCACCTTCTTTTATCACATACTCCTTGCCTTCCAAAGAAGCCAATCCTTTAGCCTTGAGCTCCTGCTCTGAACCATATTTTACCAGGTCATCATACTTGTATACCTCAGCCCTTATAAAGCCTCTTTCCATGTCTGAATGGATCTTTCCGGCAGCTTTTGGGGCTTTGGTTCCCTTTGGGATAAGCCAGGCACGGGACTCAGTAGGGCCTGAAGTAAAGAAACACGTCATGCCAAGAAGTTCTTTTCCAGCTTGTGCCAGTTTTGCCAATCCAGGGGATGTTATTCCCGCGGCATCATAATAGGCAGCTCTTTCACTGGGAGGCAGCTCAACTATCTCTGCTTCCATCTTTGTGCACAGGACAACAGTTTTTGCGCCTTCTTCCAGGGCACGTTTCTCCAAAGCTTCAATGACTTCCGGGTGGGTATTCCCTTCATCGGTATTCGCTACATAAAGGATAGGCTTTGCCGTTAAGAATTGATATTCATTGAGGATTTCTTCTGAAATTTTCTGAACACGGGCAGACTTGCCTTCATTAAAACCTGCTATTGCGCTGCTTAAAGCCTCATACTTGGCCTTCGCATCTTTATCCCCTGCCTTTGCCGGTTTGGCAAGCCTTTCAAGCGCTTTTTCCGCCTGCTGAAGATCTGCCAGTAAAAGCTCTGTTTCTATAATATCAGCTGCATTAATAGGATCAAGGTCACCTGCCACATTAACCACATTATCATCAGTAAAGCATCTGACAACATGAACAATTGCATCAACCGCGCGGATGTTCCCAAGGAATTTATTCCCCAAGCCTTCACCTTTACTGGCCCCTTTTACGATACCGGCAATATCAACAAAACGGATGCCGTCTGGCGTTATCTTCTTGCTTTTATTCTTTTCCGCAAGGACATGAAGCCGCACATCTTCGATCGGCACAACACCGATGTTTGGTTCAATAGTTGTAAAAGGAAAATTCTCCGCGGCTATTCCCGCACCGGTCAATGCATTAAAAAGAGTGGACTTGCCGACATTAGGCAACCCTACTATACCTATTTCCATTTGATACCTTTCTATAAATCCCTAGTAATGAACTGTTATTTAAAATGAAACTCCCTCGCAGTTATCCTGTCTGCAGCCAGCGATATGAGCATAGCTTCCGAAATGGAGTTATTATAGATTATTTAGACAATTAAGCAAACTGTATATTTATTAAATATATATTAAATCGTGGGATAAAGCAAAAAAGCTTTTATAAGGACAATAGGAGATTTTCATAAAAGGAGTTATTTTCCATTAAAGACTTTTACTGAGGGGGTTATAGCGAGTTGCTTTGGGACGGATAATAGATCGGGCGTAGGCTTATTTTGATGACTAAACAGGGATCTGTTCCCCATTGCGTACCCAACTTACAGATCCACTGTTCACACTCCCTATTTATCCTCACCGGACTAAAAACCTTGATCTCTTGCTCTTTCCCTGGCCCTTTCGAACTGCCTTTGAGTTTCACGCTGTCGTTCTCTTTGATCTCGCATATTATCGTTATAATTCTTCTGGATATCCTGAGCCCTATCAGCCTGTATATTCTGCTGCTTGCTGTTCTCGATCCTGTTATTTATAGCAGGATGCTCTCTAAACAAGCTCGTGTTTCCGTACTGGATCTTCAGGATATTCCCTTTCTCCTTTTCAGCCAGCTCCCACTTATCAAGCAGATAATCAAGGTCAATATCCACGATCTTTGCCATACTATAGATCGTTTCATCATTTACATTTTTCTTCTTGTTCAAAATGTCATATATGGCTCTCTCGTTGTTCATGAACAATAATAATAATCTTTCACGCTCAGCTTTTAAGCTCAGATAAATATTGCTAAGGCGCATAAAGTTAAATTCATTCTGGTCCGCAATTTCTTCCAATATCTGTGTTGACCTTGTAATTGCATTTTCCTGTGTTTCGATATAACGCTTCTTGTTCATCTCCAAATTCGCCAGGAATTTTCCCTGCTCGTTCTGAATGGATTCATAACCCTTCATAAAGCCCAACAGGTGTTCCTCGGTCAGGTCAGACAGGTCATCAGACAAGGCTTTTATCGCGCCATATGTCTTTTCATCCTTCTCATATAAGCTTGCCTCTGTAGCACGAGCATTATTTACCAGCAGCTTGCTTTCATACTCAAGCTGCGCTGACATGTCTATGAGCTCATTAATATCCCTTGCCGGTTTATTGCTTTTCTTTTCCAATATGCCCAGAAATTCCGCCTCAATATCCTTTACCATCAAAGCCAGGCAATGCCCTTTATTAAGGCAGCCTTCAAAATAAGTTTCGCCCTGCTCATAGATTATCGTGTCAATACGGCTAAATACCTGCGTCAGAAAATCAGTATTCCTTTGATAATCATTATCCACTGTATTAAAAACATTTATCAATTCCCTTTTTACAGCCTGATATTCCTGCTGCTGTGTAGCCGTGTCACTTACGTTCTGCAAAGAGATCAAGACATTTCCCAGTTTCCTCAATGATGCAAATCTTTCAATATAACTGCTTCTCTCGCGGTCGATTATAGCAACGTAATTCTGCGCTTCACCTGCGAGCTGCTGATTGATCTCCTCAAACCTCACTAAAACGGCATTCCTTGCCTTGACAAGGTCCAATCTCTCCTGCTCGAGGTCTTTCATTTTATTGTTCCAGGAGTTAATTTTCTCCTCCACGCTAAAATGAAAATTAACATAATCCTCCTTAACGTCCTTTCGCTTTATCTCGACATATTTTGCTAGCCCTGCATAATCGATCATCTTTGCGATCGGGCTGAATTCATTCTTAACAACGACCATATATCTATCGTAAGAAACTATTCCAATCACTATAAAGAACAGCATAAGAATCGTCATAGATTTTTCACTCATGAGACTTTTCTCCTTTTTAGAAGACGCTACTCTTTTACAAATTGACCTTTACTAAAAGATTACCATAATATCCATATTAATAAAAACCTTATAATGGATATTTAAAGCATGTATCATCTATTTCATTTATTCAATTATCCCGATACAGCCCATAGCTGTCGTGCTCCAGGATAATCTTTCTATGACTATTGTTTCAGAATCCGCCACTTCCCTTACCTCTGCCGATGTGGTGTTGCAGTTGTCCTTGCTTTTTCCGGAGATCAGCAGCCTGTATTTTTCACCGACCCTGACCGCGGCGCTCGTTATTTCAATATTTGAATTGATCTCACCAACATCAAACATGAACTCCTCAGGCATCACTTGGGCGTACTCAACGCCTTGCGGACAACGGACATCTTCGGTCTTTGTCTGCACATTATAAGAAACTGTGCAGCCCGAGGTATTTTCGCTTGTTTCCAATTGTTCTTCATCCCAGAGCCTGACGCGAATGACCGCATCCTGGCTGAACATCCCAACCGATACCGGCACGATAAATGTCACGACCTCCTGGGAACAGGCCCTCGGCAATAAGTGATCACAGTTAAGCACCAAGAAAGCTAGAACAAAAGAACAAAACAAAAAGAACACACGCATTTTTTTCATTAGTATTTCCTCCTGGAATATCTATCGACTTTCAAGAGTTAGGCTCTGGCCCTAACTCTTATATATGTTTATAAGGCTCAAGCTCTACGAACCTGTCAAAAAACTCTTTTGCTTTTACCTTGTCGCCTTTCAGATAATATACCCTGCTGAGCATCTGGAAATTCTCAGGCGCAAGCGGCATCATATTCACTGATTTCTTCAGATTATACTCGGCATCGTTAAGGAATTTTATATCCTTGCTTGCTGCAAATCGCTGAAAAGCAACTACCCCAAGCGCGGACGGGACTTTGCCGTTCATCGGATTTTCTTTTTGAGCTATCATAAAACACCGGTAAGCCCCCTCTATATCTCCGGAGTTAAAGACCCTCTGGCCTTTAAATAAATAATGGTCGCTGACATAGATCCTTTTTGAGCATACCAGCAAAAGAACAACAAAGATAGCCGTTACGAGTATCGGGTTATTATTAAATTTAGGCCCTTTTGCAGCAGCCCGATCCTCTTTTGGCTCAATCACCTTTATCCACGCCAACAAGATCGCCAATTGCACCCACCAGAAAAATGCTATGTTCGGCTTAAGGAAAGTAAAACTGAAAATATTGTCGAGCATGAACGCGCCGACAGAACAAAGCAAGCCCATCAAGACCAAGCCCTCTTCTGAAACACGTAACTTTTTGAATAAACGACATGAAGATTCAACGGCTTTTAGTAGGATAAAAACAAAGACCAACACCCCCAGGATCCCGACTTCTGACCACATTTGCAGATAGCTGTTGTGAACGAACATTGAATAGCCTTCGGTCTTTGAATATATGTACCGGCGGTTCGCGACCTGAAACGAATTAAGCCCGCTCCCTCTTAGCGGGTGCTCATTTATGA
>MHHG01000078.1 GCA_001805965.1 Omnitrophica WOR_2 bacterium RIFOXYA2_FULL_38_17
ACCGGCTGATATACGACAGATAATTCCTTCTTTTCCAGAGCATGCCTTAGATGCGCCTCCATGTGTAATCGTATTTCAGCCTGGAGGTTCATCTCTTTCGTAAAGAACCTGAATGTATCCCTTGAATCCTCCTTTGCCTGATACATAGCTGCATCTGCATTTTTCAGAAGGACATGAGGGTCATCTGCGTCACTAGGATACCCTGTTATACCAATACTAGCCGTGACAAATATTTCATGATTATCAATAATAAATGGCTGTGAAAACTCGTCAAGGATCCTCTTGGCAACTACTGTTGCTTTATCAGAATTTTCAAGGTCTGGAAGAATAACAAGAAATTCATCTCCTCCCAGCCTTGCTACCGTATCAATTTCACGCATTACACTTTGCAATCTTAATGCTGACTGAACTAAAAGCTCATCTCCCTTTGCATGCCCCATAGTATCATTAACATTCTTAAACCTATCAAGGTCTATGAACATGACAGCAACTGATGTTCCCCAACGTTTCGCCCTTGATAATGCCTGATGGATCCTGTCAAGGGCTAGCGCTCTATTGGGCAGATCGGTAAGGTTGTCAAAGTTTGCCTGATGAAGAAGCCTTTCTTCATATTCCTTATACGCAGTCATATCTTCTTTTACAGCCAAATAATGAGTTGTCTTGCCGGAGGAATTTTTGATAGGCGAAATAGATACAAATTCCCAAAAAAGATCGCCGTTCTTTTTCTTGTTGTAAAACTCCCCCCTCCATTTATTGCCTGCAATTATCGTATCCCATAAAACCTTATATTGTTCTTGTGAAGTATGATTTGATTTTAACAGCCTTGGATTTTGGCCAATAACCTCTTCTTTTGTATAGCCTGTAAGCTCACAAAATCTTGGATTAACATACTCTATGCTTCCTGTAAGGTCTGTAATATAAACTGATGCAGGGCTTTGTTCAACAGCCATAGACAGCTTCCTCAAATTATCTTCTGTCAGCTTTTTCTCAGTAATATCTTTAATGACAACATACAGGATCTTTCTTCCGAGCATGATCTGTGTTATTGTTACATCTGTAGGAAAAGTTTCCCCGCTTGCCCTTTCACTTTCCCATTCAAACCTGTGCGAACCTTTTTCAAAAGCAATGGCAACATGTTCTTCCCATACTTTAAAGGAATTTCTTTCATCAGGCTGTTTAATTGGCGCTAAAGCGGCCGGCTTTACAGAAAGGACTTCAGTTTTATTTGCACATCCAAACATTTTATATGCAACATCATTACAATCAACATACCTGTCATCTTCAAACATAAATATTGCATCTTCAGAAATATAAAAAACATCCATGAACTTCTTTTCGCTTTCACGCAATGCAGCTTCAGTTCTTTCAAGCTCCGTGATATCTATTACCATGTTTCCTAAACAAATAAATTTACCCCGGTCATCCCGCACAGCCAGCAAATTCTGAATGGTCCTTGTGGGTTTGCCGTCAATAGAAATAAATTCTAGCTCGCCTGACCACTGGCCCTTTTTAATAACTTCAGGCAAGATCACTTTAGCTAATTTCATCTTTGCCTGGCCCCTATAATAAACTGACAAATTCTTCCCATGACTGCTTGACGGAGAATGCTCTCCCATCATTTTTGCAATTGCCTTATTTGCATAGGTTATATATCCTTGAGCATTTGCAATAAAATATCCGTACCCCGCTGCTTCAGCTAACTTTTGGACAATAAACAACTGCTCTTTTGCATAAATTGTATTTATACCGCGGTTTATCTCCCCTGCCAGAAGATTACTATCTACGGCATTCTTCAGGACATAGCCGCTGGCACCCATTTTTACAGCTTGTTTAGCTACGGGTATATCTTTTTCATCTGCGCATAATATAATTATAGGCACATTATCAGCTACATGAATGATCCTGTCGATAATATCCAGGCCTCTTGCATCAACAAGGTCTAAGCTGGTAAGGATCGCATCCATATCTCTTGCATTCAGGTCTTTTAAAGCCTTCTTCAGATTATCATGCACCATAACATTGATCTTTTGCGTAGTGCGTTCGGCGAGCATGCGCATCAATATCTGCGCATCTTTTTTATCCTCTTCGATCAGAAGACAGTGTAATGTCCTTTTAGTAACCATACTTTCCCCGTTGAATATATAAACTTAATTTTATAAAGTATTCTATCATCTAATAGTTGCAAGAAATAATTATTTTGTGATTTTTATTCTCATTATGATATTGAGGATAATCCTGCAAGAAACCCTGTTGAGAATGCAGCTTGCAAATTAAAGCCACCCGTGTCCGCATCAATGTCGAGCATCTCACCAGCAAAATACAACCCCTTAACTATTCTGGATTCCATTGTTTTTGGTGATACATCTTTCAAAGAAACTCCGCCTTGAGTTATCATTCCAAAGTCAATAGATTCCCCGCGCTCGATATCAAAAGAAAAGCCCTTGAACATATCAAGCAGGTCCTCTCGCACTTTTCTATTAATATGGCTGATTTTTTCTTCATGAGGGATATTTAAAAGATCCAAAAAAGTGCAAATCAGCCTCTCAGGAAGGTAATCTTTAAGAATGCCTTTAATGCTTTTCTTTGGATGATCACTAACATCCTTAAAAAATCTTTTCAACAATTGATCTTTTGATAAGGCTGGTTTTAGGTCAACAGAACAATTAACATGATATCCATCTTTTAAAAAATCAACAATGCTACAGCTCAAGGTCAATACAAGCGGCCCCGAAATACCATTCTTAGTGAATATCATCTCTCCCACATCAGAGATCACTTTTTTCTTTCCTGCATTAAACAACAGTCTTATATTCTTAAGGCTAAGGCCTTCTAAGTCTTTTATGAATTTTTGTTTTACGATCAAAGGGACTAATCCGGCCCTGAGTTGAACTATTTTGTGGCCAAGAGCCTCTGCAACTTTAATCCCCTCTCCGTCAGATCCGGTATTTTTATAAGATACCCCTCCGGTAGCAAGGATCAAGCTATCACATTCAAAAGATCTTCCAATATTTGATAACACCCCGCTTACCTTTCCATCTTTAACCAGGACAGAGTTAATGCCTGTATCAGTAATGATTTTCACTTTATTCTTCTTTAATTCATTCTCTAAAATCCTCAAAACGCTGCTTGATCTATCAGTAACAGGAAAAACTCTTTTCTGTCTTTCAACTTTCATCTTCAATCCTCTATCTTCAAAGAAACTTACAAGCTGGCTGTTAAACATAATTTTGAATGAATCCCTCAAAAATTGTCCATTTTTTGAAAACCGCTGTAGAAAAGCCTCAAGGTCACAGTCATTTGTTAAGTTGCATCTCCCTTTTCCGGTCATTAACAATTTCTTTCCCAAAGAACTGTTCTTCTCGATCAAAATAACATTTGAAGACCCTGTACTTGCAGCAATTGCCGCCATGATACCAGCAGGCCCCCCTCCTACAACAGCTATTCTTTTATTATTCAAATCAATCTCCTGATTAATTTCAAGACCGAAAAATAGATTGTAACATAAAAAATAGCGACAGACACTTTTTTAAAAAAAAGTATCTGTCACTATTTTTCTATTTTTACGCTACGATCACTAAACTGGGACAAGCATCTCTTTCTTAAGTGATGAATTTACTAGATCTGATAGCTTTTGTTGGTGCGCTATACTTATATCCTGAAAAAATACGCCTAAACGATACTGGTCATTATCCCATTCATACACAGACCTTACATTGCCAATAGCAGTAACTGGCTCATAAAAATTGGCACAACCCCCATTAGCAATTTCAAAAACGATCAGTTTGAGCCTAATTATTGTTTGTTTGGGCAAATAATGCTCTGCCAACAAAGAAAGGCCACCTTCAGAAACATCAAGGGTTATTGCTTCGAATTCACCACCATCTAAAATATTTTTTACATACTCTGGTGCTTCGATACTGTATACTGCTGCAAGCCTTACTCGCATTCGTTTAAATCTACGCCTGTCGGTTCTATAAGCACTGTACATACTTCTACCTCCTCCAAAGGGCACCTGAGTGCTGATTTATACAATGTCTTACCGTGGACACAAAAAAACCACGTCCAAGACCTTATATTTAGGCCTCATCCGTGGCTGGAGTTATATTGGTTGATTAAAGTATATACTATTTTTTGAGAAGCTGCAAAAATATTCAACAAAATACCGGTTTTTTATCTTAAAACTTCACTATTTACAAATCACTTTGATTCTTCATCAAATACAATTGTTTCCAAAAATATCTCTACAATATCCTGATCCAGCTGTTTATCCATCTGCCTAAGGATCTGAGAAGCTTCTTTTGATCTAAGCCTTTGTCTATAAGACCTATCTGAGGTCAAAGCATCATATATATCAGCAATAGTAATTATTCTTACCAGAGGCGCAATTTCTTCTGATTTTAATCCATCCGGATACCCTGTACCATCCAATTTTTCATGATGATGCCTTATAATATCACATAAATTGTTAAGGGATCTTATTGGCTTAATGATGCTTTCTCCTATCTCTGGATGCTTTCTCATTAAAAGCCATTCTTCATCGCTCAATGGGCCCTTTTTAGATAAAACATCATCTGGAATACCAATCTTGCCTAGATCATGAAGCCTGGCTGCAGATTGCAAATTCTTTATATCTTCATCATCCAGGCCTAATTGTTTTCCTATTACAGTACAATAGACACCAACTCGGTCTAAATGGCCTCGCGAGAATTTATCTTTAACATCAACTGCCAAAGCAAGAGCTGATATAGTCTCAAAATATGTTTTTTCAATGTCGGTATTTAAAGTTGAATTCTCTATTGCAACCGCTGTTTGTGATGCTAAATTATAAACAAGGCTTCTATCCTGATCTCCAATACTCTCCGAGATTTCACCTCCACCAACTATAATAACACCAGAGAATTTATCGCGATAAACAAGCGGCGTACATATCATAGGGTACTCAAAAAACGGTTTTTGCCCTTTTAAACTATGCGGGGTATCTAAATTGTCGTCAATTATCATTAACTTCTTATTCTGCTGTATCTGGCTAAGAAGGCTATTCTTTTTTATAATCAGCCTATAATTCTTGAATTCAGATGATTCTATTCCAAAAAGGGTCTTTCCATAAAGCTCATTTTTTTGCTTATCATACAACATTATGCAGCTAATTTCTGCATTAAGGGCATTTGTCATTGTTTCTAATATTAATTCAAGGAATGTATCGATATTATCCATATTAGAAATACCCTTGCCAACTTTTTGCATAACGGCATGAAGTGTTTTCCTTGCTTCATCAAGTTTCCTAACATTATCTTCTAATCTATCTGTAACAGCTGCAAATGATTTACTCAACACGGCGATCTCATTTTCTTCCTGATTGATCTCGTTTAAAGTCTTATTATCTAATACACTTTCTAACGCCTTTCTATTTGCAGCAGTAAGGTCAACAACAGATTTAAACAGCCTTCTTGTTGTGTCATATCCTAAAGCTACTCCTAAAACAGTAAACATAAGAGTCATCTGAAACTGCAACAATGTTATAGAGATCTTACCGGAAGTTAACAGCTGAATATAAAGGTAAAAAAGTACGAGAAGCGGAAGGATAGACATGACAAGAAAAAGAACTGAGAATTTCCTTAAGATCGAAGCATCTTCGATAGAACCTAAATTCTTGTGTTTTGTTTCAAATTCAAAATGTGGTTTTTGTTTATCTTTCTTCATTTTATCCAATGATTTTAACTAATAGCCATACAATTTACAATAAAATACTCTTTTTTTACAAATAATTTTATAATAGCAGTCCCTTTGATAAATATAATTAAATTTATACTAAAAGCTCAGCAAACTAATGTTTAGGATGATCTTTAAAAAAACCCCATATCATATCATTAGCAATGATATCCTGATTCAGTTCCCCTACGGCATTTTTCCATGATCTGCATAAAAAGCCATTTGGCCTCGAGTCACAGGATTTTGCACTATAAGTTGTTCTGCCCGGCCAAGTATGTCCTAATCCTTTTACTGAACACTGGACCACTTCTGCATTATTGTCACAATTTTGATATGCAATACAGGTAGCACCTTTATTTCTAAATATCTCCTTGGTTGTTTCGCTGCAGCCATTTATTCTTCGATGTTTATCTAAGAACGAAGTGACAGATTCAACATCAATCCTGTTCTCATCAACCTGTAAACCCATATTCTTTAAGAACTTCATTGAGCATCCCTCACAATCTTTACAGCCCTCATAGGCGGCACAAGGGTCATCTATGCCATGAATATGCAGAACAGGCACAGGATATTTAGGCCTGCATTCTTTATAGTGCCCTATCGAACCTACCGGAGCGATCGCCGCTATCTTATCAGACAATTCACATGCAAGGGCATATGCCATAATTGCTCCATTAGACATGCCTGTTACATAGATTCTTTTTGCGTCGATATTATAATCCTTTTCGATCTTAAGGATCATTTTGCGGATAAATCCGACGTCGTCAACGTTCTTTTTCAGAGCAGGCCCGCAGCAATTACCCCCATTCCATGAACCGAAATTCTTTCCTAGCACTTGAATTGCGTAGCCCTGAGGATAAGCTATCATGAAGTTCTCCTCTTCAGCTTTTTGAGTGAGCTCAAAATAATCTATACTGCCTTCCGCTGACCCGCCTCCCCCGTGAATTGCAATAACAAGAGGAAATCCCTGTTTTTGATCATAAGAGCTCGGGGCATAAACAATATATTTACGCTGAAGCCCGCCATGCCTTAAAGCGTACTCCTGATGACCTTCAGGTAATTGCGCGAAACCGATCTTACAAATAAAGATAAAAGGAAGGATCAAACAAAAATATTTAGGCGGATTAAAAAACCTCTTTTGGAAGAAACATAAAAATATACTTTTCATATATCTTAGACGAGACAATAGATCCTTTGGCTATTAGTTAACCTCTGGGGCATCGTAACTTTTCCTTTTTATTCTAGCTCCATCCATAAACTCATCTTCATAAACAAGCCTTCCGTCCAAAGCATATAGCCTGCTTACACCATTTAACTTTCCATCAAGATAAAACTCTTCGCTCATAAGTTCCCCAGACTTATAAAAGCTCTTGCTTAAACCGCTTAAAGTCCCTTCTTCTATATCCCACTCCTGCTTAAGCTCGCCGGTATCATAGTACTCTCTCATATTGCCATCTTTTTTATCATTCAAGTAAGTTCTGGTTACCCAAAGTGCGCCGCTTTCATAAAACTCTTTTGAAATACCTGACTCAATATCATCCTTATATGTACGCTCAACACCTAAATTGCCGTTCCTATAATACTCCTTTTGAAGCCCGTTCTTTTTATCATCTTTATATTCAACCACACTTTTGATCCCGCCATTCTCATAATTCTCCCGTACAGTTCCATTTATTTTACCTTTGCTAAAAAATGCCTCCATCACGATCTGTCCGTTAGGCGCTAAAGCAATGCTATTACCTTCAAGGTCGTCATTTTTAAAAGTTGCCTCCCATTTCAGCTTCCCATCAGCATAATACATCTGCGCCTTTCCATTTTTTTCCCCGTCTTTATAAATCCATTTAGCAATCAAATTTCCCTGCTCATCAAATTCTTTTACAATCCCATCCCATTTACCGTCAGCATAATTGACTTCGCTTTTAATGATCCCGGTTTCGTAATATTCCTTGCTGATCCCGTTCAATTCCCCATCCGTGAAATTCATCCAGTACTTCTGATTGCCATTATCATAATAATAACGGCATGTGCCATTTAAATTATCATCAGTAAAACTCTCTGCACTTTTAAGATTCCCATTTTCAAAATACTCTTTTGAACTGCCTGACAGAACTCCATCCTTATATTCCTTTGAAAAAAACACCTGTCCGTTCTCATAATATATCTTATATTCGCCATTTAAGGCATCGTTACTGTATATGCCTTCGCTTAGGAGCTTCCCGCTCTCATAATATGTTTTACTATTACCATTTAACACGCCCTTCTTATATATTCTCTCAGCCTTTAATGCCCCATCAGGATAAAACTCTTCTACAAGCCCTTCTTTCAACTCTGCAAAGCAATCACAAATAAAAATACCTATTATTATCAATGTAATAACAGGTATTAGTCTAAACAACTTTATTTTCATCACTTGCTTTCTAATAAATATGTTTGAATACGCAAAGATTAATCCAGCATATTTTACGGGTAGTCGTGTACGGAAAGCGAACCCCACATGTCCAAGAAATTCAGCTACTTGTGAAAACGCTGAAATGCGCCAATCCCAAAAATTCCAGACGACTTACCCTTATTCTTTAATTATTTGCCCGTAAACTGGTTATTAATATCTTCGACCGCCGAAACCGATTTCTGCACAACTCCTGTGGCAAGATAAAATCGACCAGAGGATGCTTTGCAATATTCAAAATAATTCTCACCTATCATTATTAACTAGGTGGCGAGTATCCCTGGATTACCAATCAAGCAAATGACTTTCTGGTTAGCCCTTCTCTTATCAGCCATCAGCGTAGAGCCGCTTAATGAACTGCCGTCATCCATATAAGAAATGATGTATTCAGACGGCCATTCAATAATTGAATTAGCTTTAAGCCGCGTATATTCAGTAACTTTTGCCTTGCCAACTTGTTCGTCAATCTCAAAGCGATACTTGAATTCACCTTTGCCAGAATAGGCCAGCTTGCCATTCTCATATTCGGATCGAGAAGTTTCGGTAGCGATCACCATGGAATCATATGAATTGCCTGCATAGCCTAAGAATAATACAAGAACGATAAGCGCCAGTCTTTTCATGATTCCCTGCAAATATTATTTTAATAACTTCTTTTTTTGCGGTAATTTTTTATAATTTTCTTTACTGATAACTTTTTTGCCACTTTTGCGTTCCAATTCTTTTCTCGCGTTGCCTGCAACAGCTCCACCTTCAAAAGCGGCTTGTTTATTTTCCACAAACCCTTGCGCGTCTTTATTGACAGCTATCTCTTTCGTTGATGCTTCGCCAAGCATTGAAAAGATAAGCTCCAGATCAGTCATGTGATCCCGCAAATCTTCACGCTTGAGCCCCTTATGTTTCTTGTAAGCTGATGGAGTCATGTCAAAGGTTGCTTTTGAGATTTCAGCAGTTAATATTTCGTATTCTTTTTGTTCCTTTATGCCACGCTTCTGCCACTGGTCAGTTAACTCTTCACGGATAGCGATTCCGCGCATCCGTTTCTCGATCCAATCCTCGCTATAGCCTTTAGCCTTATATAACGCCCGGGTTCTCTTTTGAGCCAATTCAGGATTCTCTATCTCCTGAATCCTCTCATAACCCACCTTGGCCAGCCAACGCTTGAACGGCTCGGCTTTGGCTGAGGGGATTGATTGAATAATACGAAAGACACCCTCCGTATTCGCACAAATCATCCGCTGCTTACCGCCAGTGGTCTGAACAGCAAGGGTATGTACAATTTGTACCCACCCTTTGGCAAGCTCATCATCCCGCTGTTTCATCCTTTGAATATACTGCTTGGCGTCACTCGAGTCGGTCAAAGCCAGAACAACATCCTCAACAACAAAAAACCATTCATTATTATGAATGGTTTTTCGAATTTCTTGTTTTCTGAATATAGCGATCTTTGTTGTGCTTATTTCTTTATCCATACTTTCTCTTTTTTTTGCTCCTGGCGAACCTGCCCGAATGTATCGGACAGGGTTCGCCTGAGCGTCAATAACAACGGAGAGGCTGAGATTCGAACTCAGGGTACCTTGCGGCACAACGGTTTTCAAGACCGCCGCTTTCAACCACTCAGCCACCTCTCCGATAATCTTCAAAATCAAATATATTCAATCAAATATAAAATCAGTTTTCCTTTATACCAGACTTTTTAAATGTTGTAAAGAATATAATAATCGATATATTTATAATTCTTAGTATATAATTCCTAAAACCGCCTTTGCGACCCGGTCATCTGGATCAAACATGCCTAAATTCATTTCACAATAAGTATGATTATCAACAACAAGAACTTAAGACTTTTCACCTATAATCTTCATGATCTTGTCAAATTCTTAGTCCTGACTAACTGCTGATGACCTATACCAGACACAGGAATTAATATTCCAGCAGAGAACGCTAACCTTATTTCACGTTATGCACAACCCTTTGAGGAAATGGTATTTCAATACCGTTTTTGTTAAATTCATCAAATATCTTCTTATTAACTGCGAATTTAACATCATAATATTCATCCTGCTTACACCATGCCCTTGCGTATATGTTTATACTTGAATCTGCGAATTCCGATATGCCGATCTTTGGTGTTTTTGTTTTAACTATCCGCGCTTCATCATTAATTATTTTTGAAACTACTGCTATAACTTTATCAATATCAGAGTTGTAACTAACTCCGACCGTAATATCAATCCGCTTTGAATCTGAACAGTTCAGTATTATCTCGCCTATAATATGCTTGTTCGGGATCACTATCAGCTCTCCATCAAGGGTTTTCAGCTCAGTTCGCGGCAGCTTCATATCAATGACCTGTCCTTCAACGCCGCAAACTTCAATAATATCCCCAACTTTAAAAGGCTTAGTGAAAATTAAAGTAGCTCCTGAAGCATAATTCGACAGAGGGCCCTGCAAAGCAAAGCTTAAACCAAAGCCTGCCACACTGATACCTGCGATCAAAGGCGCTATCTCAATACCGAACTTACCCAGGGCAACAATAACAGCAAAAGCCATCACCAGAAGCTTAACAGCACCGACAATAAACTTAGAGACAGTCACATCTAAATTCTTGCTCTGAAGCATTTTATTGACTATCTTTTCTATATATCCCGCAACAAGCCAACCAACAACAAGAACTATAATGCCGCCCAATACCTGAAAACCATACTTAACAATAATCTCAACGATCACATCAAATAATCCCCTGGCAGTCTCGACCTGATCGCTGGCAACCTGCTTGATACTTTTGACATCTGTCTGAGCATGAGCATATGTTGCCATAATGGCCAAACCAACCTGCAACAGCGCAAACCTGATTTTCTTTATCTTTTTTTTCATTGACCAATCTCCTCACATTAACTTGTTATTGCGATCAAAGCTAATTAAAATCATTTTTAAATACCTAGGCGCCCTTTTCCCTAAGTTTTTCTTCCAGAAGCTTTACTTTCTTTTTTATCTCAATTATCCTAAGCTCCCTACCCCTCATCGAGCTGTTTGCTTTTTTAAGTTTTTCTATATTCTCAGCAATATCCATCCTACTTTCCTGAAGCTCATTATTTGCAGCTTTTAACTGCTGTTCCCTTGCAAGCAATGCAATATTAGATTCCTTCAACTGTTTTTCATTCTTCACAAGCTGCTCGTTGAGCAGGATTAGTTCTTGAGCCTCTCTCTTCTTTTCATTAGCTAAGGCAGCAAGAACTTCTTTTTCTTTTTGTTTAAGGTATTTTCTATTTTTATCAATATGGGCAAACAAAAATGTACCAACAAAAATCATGATGATCGATACAAAATATATGATCAATGACCTTTTCTTTAATTCACTGACCAGATCATCCAGCTTCAATTGTGGGACAAATGTAAATACTTTCCAGACATAATTGCCAGAATTGATTATCATGCCTTCAGGTTCATCTATAGTTGTTAATGATAAATAATTTTTTTTAAAAAGCGGATATATCGAATTAAAAGTTACCAGCCCGTCATTTGTATAGAACTGTCCCTCTTCTTTTTTTGATATTATATCCCATACACGCGGATATTTATCTTGCAGCCTTGTATTTTCATCCCCTTGAAATTCATTTATAAAACCCCACTCCTTTTCCTGATCAAACCCCCTCAACCAATATCCTTCGGAATCAACTAAAGCACTTATTCCATATGAACTACTTGTTATATCCTCAAAACTTTTAATGATCTGCTGCCCGAAATAATTGATCAAAACAATACCCTTCTTTTCTCCCTTAGAATCAAAAACTGGAGTACCGATCCTGATCATTGGTTTTACATATTTCCCATCCTTATGCAACCTCCAGATCCTGTTAAAAACAACACTTTCCGGGCTGATCTTTTTAGGGCTCTCAATAACGTCATTTTCGATATTCAGATCAAATCTGGATAAATAAATATCATTGCGTTTAAGACTTATTGAGTTCTTAAAATAATACCGCCCGCTCTTATCCTGTAATTTGTTTTTCTCAACAATGGCCGGTTTACCCTCGTTGAAATTTATCCTAATTGTCTCTATTCCTTTATTATCCAAGAACCTTAACTGATCATAAACAAGCTTCCTTCTGGAAGCGATTAAGAACTCCTTGCTGATAATTTCTATGGAACTTTGAGAAAAAGCATCTTCACGAATAGTAAAAATATCAGACAAAAAGAACAGATCGGACTGAATACCTGCAAAGATTTGAATCAAAAATTTATTCGCAACATTAACGACCCTGGACTCTTCCTCCTCAACTTTCGAATAAATCGCTTCAACTTCAACAAGATAAAAGTTCAGGAGAACAAACGTCACTATGGCGACCAAAGCCGCTAAAATACACAAAATCTTGAACATATTGATTTTTATTGACTTGTTTTGTTTCATATTTCAGCTACCTCAAGCTTGTTGTCATTTTTTTTGCCCTTAAGATAATAAACCTTGAAATAAAAAAGAATATAACAAAGGCAATAAATATGATAGTGATCTCGACGATTAAAAAGCATTTCATCATGTTCCTTATCAACATGTCCTGAGCAGAAACATTCTGCTGGAGCATGAGCATGTTTTTATACTTAATACTATCCAGCAATACCCTGACTTTATTTACGCTGCTAAAAATAGATATTAGCTTCTTATTTGCAATGTAGCTGGATTGCTTCTCTTCTTTGATCCTAAAGAGGTCTTCTATCTCACTTTGAATAGTAAATGCAAACTTATACAATTTTTGATATAGGGCTTCAGACTCATTAGTTGTAGAATACGCCTCCATTGTTTCCCAGGTCTTCTCAATAATATACTTCATCTCCACCTGAAGGATATTTTTACTGGATTTACTTCCAACCTGTAAATATTTTTCTATACATAGGTCTAATTTACTATAACTCTTATCAATATCCTCCAGGCTGTTTGAAAGCTTGGCAAGAGGCAAGGCAGACTTCGACAAATCACTTATGTTTTGCAACAAAGGATAAGAAATAAATAAGAACAGGGATGAAAGCAAAACGACTAATATGAAGCCAACAAACACTTTTCTTGTAACTGATGATTTTAATTCCATTTAAAATTCCTTGTCAATTATAATAGCACTTCTTATCAATGAAGGCGCGAATAAAACATCCAATTTTTCTGCAACCGCTAGATTCAAAATTAAATTGCCTTGCTCATTTTCAGCAATTGGGATTTCCGCAGGGTCTACCCCGTCCAGTATCTTCAAAGCGGCTTTAGCTGCCAATATGCCCTGTTCATCTGCTTTTTTAACAATCCCTATCAAAGCAAACTTAGCGACCCAATCTTCAACTGTACCTGTAGGTATTTTGGTGTTTTTTACAACAAAC
The DNA here is from genome assembly GCA_001805965.1 of Omnitrophica WOR_2 bacterium RIFOXYA2_FULL_38_17. Taxonomy (GTDB): domain Bacteria; phylum Omnitrophota; class Gorgyraeia; order Zapsychrales; family Zapsychraceae; genus Zapsychrus_A; species Zapsychrus_A unditaenarius. The sequence goes on from MHHG01000078.1 coordinate 13,517, forward strand.
TCCTTAATTTCCCGCAAAGAAGATAGATCCTCATTTATAAACAAGATTGAAAATGGCGCCAAAATAAGCATATCAACGGATTCTTGAAGGCGGACAAATTCTTTTTTCCAGTCTTGGATATCAGAGACAAAAACCTCCTCTTTTAGGACTATACCAAATTTGTCCTTGAATATTTTTGCTTCCTTGCTATTTGAATAATCATCCGTACCTAATATCCCTATCCTGTTGCCTTTTGAAAACTCTTCCAAAATATCGATAAGTTCCGGTATTAGCGCAACTTCTATGACCCCTGTTATATTAGCCCTTGGCAGTTCATATTCAGATGCGCTCCACTTAACACCACAAAAAACAACAGGAATATCATAGTTATGTCTATAATAAGGCACTACCAAATACTTTACAGCATTGTCTTCGGAAGCAATTATTAAGTCCGGCGTAAACTCATCAATGGTAGTCTTGATCTGAGAAGCCATTTTCTTTTTAAAGAACTCCTCATTATTACGCTTAGAATCCATATCAATCACCTTCAGTTTTACGCCCGTGCCGTCAAGAACGCTTTTTACACCTCTAAGAATACCATCGCTCCATTCATAACCCTGATGATTTGAATTTACAAACACTATCTTTTTTCCGCTATATTTAGCGGCAGAAACATCATTGACGAATAAAAGCAAAAAAACATAAGTTAAAAAGACATTTTTTATTTTCAATTGTTTATCCTCTTATTTGATCAGATCCAAGATTTAAACCACATATGCTGGGCAAAATAATCATAGCTTATAGGAACCCCTACCAATAAAGGATACCAATAAACAAACATTACTATTACTAACAGACAATAAGCGACTATGACACCTTTACCTATTTTATTAATTCGCCATATTTTAGAAGCAAGCAAAGCAAATGCCATGGAAACGAAGGGCATTGAATAATAGAAATAATGGAACATGTGCAACCTTTTGCTAAATGAATATATCATCCATTGCAAAAGAAATCCAAAAAGTATATATCCTGCTATCCGGCTTTTTGTTTTAAAATAATCCCACAATAAATTGCCTACAGCTACAGGTATCATCCAGAAAATAACGGGGTTTCCAATACATATAATTCCTCTAACAGAAGTGATAAACAATCCGTGGCCCTGCGATTCAAAATAAAACCAAATAGGCCTGAGCATTAATGGCCAGCTCCACCACTTGGACGCATAAGGATGGGCCTGCCTCATTCCAGAATGATACTTTATGTTAAACATAAAAATATCCCATATCTGAGCAAGGTTGCCATTTTTTAGGAATGGTATAAAAAGCTGCGACCCTATAAATATAACGATGGGGACTAAAACAAAATAATTCAAAAATTTAAAAAATAACGGCCTATGGACCCTTTTCTTTTTCATTTCAACAAAAAATATCAGGATAAAAAAAGCCAAAAGGTTCAGAGATATTAACTTTGTTGAGATAGCAAGCCCAAAGAATACGCCTGCGTTGCGAAGCTCTTTAACCTTTACATTATCTTCTTCTGAAAAAGCCCTTAAAAAGCTCCAAAGGGATAAAAGCATAAAAAAAAGGACCAATGAGCTCATCATTGCTATGCGCGCCTGCGTTAATGAGATAAAATCGAACACTGAAAAAAACACCGCAAAGCAAGCCATAAAACTGTCATTGGATATTTTTTTAGCCAACATGTATGTCATAAGCAACACACCCAAACCTGCGCCAAAAGAGACCACCCTCCATGCATAGGAAACATCTCCTAAGAGTTTAATGCTGACTGCTGTCAGGAGGTGGAATAGCGGGGGATGATTATTGGAATAAACATCATACTGGTGATCATAGATCAAGTGCCGAACAAATTTAACATAATGCTCTTCGTCATAATATTGCTTTGATGGAAAGCCCAAACCAAAACCATATAAATAGATTATCAATAAACAGATATAAAACACTGCCATCATGCGATAATGTTTTTGATTAATATCTATCATTCATTACCTGTCTTTTGTCCTACATCTCTTCTTTGTCTATAGAGGTTGGTCTTTCTGTACCACCACATAAACAAAAGGTCCATAATAGCCGGAACAAAGAATCTGAGCAAATAATATTTAGATCTGCCTGCATGACGGCTCCGATGATTAACATCGACACCTATGCAGGGAACACCGGCCTCTTTTAACAGAAATGGAATAAACCTGTGAAACCCTCCTAAAGGGAACAAGTATTTCAATGTTTTTTTCTTCATCACCTTAAGAGGACAAGTAGAATCCCTTAAATTATCTTTCAGTATTAAACGTCGGAAGAAAAAAGCTATTTTAGTTGAAACAACCTTTAATGGCGGGTCACAGCGGTCCACTCTCTGTCCAAAAACCGCATCATATTCATTTAAATACTTCAGCATCTTAGGGACTTCATTAAAATCATCCTGCCCATCACCATCTGTGTTGACCACAATATCCCCGTTTGCAGCCTCAAAGCCGGCCCACAAGCATGCATCCTTACCAAGGTTCTTAATATGCGCCTTGACTATAAGCTCTTCGATATCTTTACGTTTATTTCGCAATATTTCAGAAGTCTTATCTGTACTACCGTCATCCACAGCAATAATCTCGAACTTCCTGCCCAAGAGCCTAAGAACAGAGACAATTTCACTTAAAACAAATTCTATATTTTCTTCTTCGTTATAAAATTGAACAATTACAGAAATATCCATAAATTAGGCTCTAAATACTCTAAGAATTTAAAATAAAGGCTGGCTAGTACAGCAATAAAAAATAATTACAACATAATATCATCAACAAGAAGCGTAAAAAGATATCCGAATAAACGACTGTCATTTGTGTATTGATCCGAATAAGCACTATTGTATCGGCCTACAACGTTCCCATTATTATAAATAATCACCGTAGGAGTTGCCCATGCACTGAACAAACCAGCTATTTCCTTTTCTTTTGAAGTGTCTACATAATAAAAATCAGCATAGATATCATAACTATTCGCCATAGCTTTATAAAATCCTCTGAATCTATTAGCCGCAGGACATGATGATCTTGTAAAATTAACGACAACAGGGTTTGGGGCCTCAATCACCTTTTTATAAAATGTTTCACTGTTTAAATATTCCAATTCTGTCTCTTCAAATCTATTTAGCTCGCGTAAGTTCAATTCATCCCTGATAAAAAGGAATATCTGCCCGGCATTAGAAGGATCCTTTATTTTAAAAAAACTAGAAGTAGACATGCTTTTAACAGGTTGTCCTTTATTAAAAACGACAAAAGTGCCATCTGCTTTTCCATATTTACTGATCAACAGATCGTCATCTTTTTGAAACCTGTACCTATAAATAGGGATCCTAGTGCCTATATAATAATTAAGCCTATCTAAGGCGGGAAGCATATACTTTGGGGATCTGTCATAACTCTTATAATAAAAATATACCAGTACCGGCTTCTGCTCACTCTTTAGAACATATTCCAACTCATCGATGTCTTTGATTCTTATTGTGGGATCATACTCGGACCTATTAATATAGTATCGTACAGCAAAGAACAAAAAAACAATGATTAAAACTGCAGGTACGCCATTAACAAACAATGAGTTCGCATAAGTTCCTTTGTCTTCAGGCACAACCGTAACGGCATTCAACACGATCGATTTGCAATTCTCGCATCTTTGGGCATAAGCAGGATTTTCATGACTACAAGAAACGCATATTTTAACTTGTTTTTCAGAACTCATAAAACGTGAAATCCTCATTAAATAGTTTTAATAATTCTATCATTGTACACAATTATTTCATAATACTAATATTATTTTATAGTTCTAAAAATTTTTACTTCATAATTATTGGTAGTCAAAATCTAAAAATAATATATTAGAGAATATTAAATTATAAAAAACACCCAAAAACAGACAAAATATTATATGTTTTTTTTAAGATTGACTTGACGTACTTTGTAATTGCTTTGCTGTTTATGGAAAGGATGCTGTAGAAGAGGTAACAGGTAGTGGAGTGCATGGTAATTGCGTAGTAGTTGATGATGCGCTTGGTGATGCAAAAGGGTCAGGAACAGGACAAAACGGTAGATCTCTTGAAGTAGCTAACCTTCCAGCACATTCTTCCATGCTATCAGTAACTGTATTAAATGTGCTTCTGAAGCTTCTTTTAAAAATCCCGTTTGGCCCAAGGAAAGCGATCAAAAAAGCCAAAACCGAAGCATTTATCAGAAGAAATTCCATAGCAGAAGTGCCTCTGTTTCGCCCTTTTCTATTTCTCAATAACCTTGCTCTCTTTATATACATATATGCTTACCCTTTCAATTAAAGTATTGCATATATATATATGAAATGTAAGAGGTCCAGCATTTTTTTTGAAAACGTTTTCTTCTTGTGTTTTTCTTGCTTTATCGTCGTGGCGCTAGCATAATGGCTTTAATTGTTTAATTGATCAATATTAGTTTAAGTTGTTGTTTTTTTTAAACATCTTGGCAAGTTCTTTGGGCAGGAAAATCAGGCTATTTACCATAAGCTACTACACAATTGCGGCCTCTCTCTTTTGCAATATATAAAGCCTCATCAGCCTTTTTTATTACACTATCCATATCATCTTCATATGGGTCAAAAACCGCTACTCCCATACTTAAGGTGACTTTGTAAAGATTATTGTTATGGTTTAATACAATATTAGAAATATTATTTCGAATCTTATCAACAATCATGTATGCTTTATCCAGCAAGACATCTCTCAGACAAAGTATAAGTTCATCCCCTCCGTATCTTCCCACAATATCATTATCTCTTAAAGAGCACTTTATAGCTTTGCTGATATTGGCAATAACATAATCACCCACCAGATGCCCATGGGTGTCATTTATAGATTTAAAATGATCAATGTCACATAAAACCACACAAAAACACTTTCCGGTATTTTTCTTTGTGGCCTTGCATTGTGCTTTTAAAATTTCCTTAAAATGCCTGATATTGTTCAAGCCAGTAAGCTGATCTGTGTTTGACAACGAAACCAATATGCTCTTTTCTAATTTTGAACTTGCAAAATTATAAAGCGTTATCGTTATATACGAAAATAATAACGCGATGAACGGAAGTGATGGATCTGAATATGATCCAAAGCAAAACAATATTGGAAAAATTGCAAATATTGATAGCAAGACCAAGGACACCAACCATTTTGAGACCTTGTCTGTCGCATAGTATATTGGCGATAAAATAACAAAAATAAAAACAATTAAAAGATCAAGCCATCTTGGCACCTTCTTCAAATAATTATCCTGTAAAATATTAGCATATGCTGTCGCAATAATCCCTATGCCGGGATAATCATGTTCCAGAACCGTTGGCCTTACATCATGCATACCCGGGGCTAAAGCAGCAACCATACAAATAGAATTTTTAAAAAAAGAAACATCTATCTTTGGAGGCTTTTGATCTTGAAGGTCTTGATAAGCATGCAATATATCTGAGAAGCTGTAGAGAGAAAATGTCCTTTCCCACTTACCATACCAGTTTAAATACATATAATTCTGATCAGAAGGGATCTTCAGGACATTATTGTTATTTGAGAGCTCAAGCTCACCACTCGTAATATTGTTGATCTTTAATCTGAATTTATCCCGTATCATCTTTAAAACAACATGCTCAAACAAGATATCACCTTTTTTATAATAAAGAGGAAATCTTCTTATCTTGCCGTCAAGATCAGCATCAATATTCACAAAGCCCATTCCCTTAACATTATCGATAACCCCCTGTATAGGCAAAAACGTTTCATTGATTTCAAATCTTCCAATGGAAGGAACTATGCGCAGGATAAAAGGCATATAAATATTGCCTTCCTCTTTAACAACATTGACCATGATCTGCTCTTCTTGATTCTTTGTGAACAAAAAATCAAGCAGGATCTGATCCGCCCCAAAATAATTAAGGGCTTTACACAATTCGCCGATCTTACTTCTCGACCAAGGAGTGACATATTCCTTTATATCGCTACTTGTTAGCTGGATAATAATAATTTCTTTTGAAGGCTTAGCCCAAAACATCCTGCTGCTGAACAACAGATCATAGCTCATCAGCTTAAGACGATCGAATATAACCGCATCAGAGAAATAAATACAGAAACTCCATACGATCAAAGCTAAAGCAAAATTGATTGTCAGTTTATTGTTCTTCATATAAAACCAGAAAGGGGTCAAACCTTTCCTTCAGATCGTATCCTATTAAAATCATTCAAGTTTCTTGGCAGTAACACAATTGCGGCCTTTTTGTTTGGACTCATATAATGCTTCATCAGCCCTCTTAACAATACTTTCCTCATCATCAACCTGAGGATTAAAAGAAGCGACCCCCATGCTCAAGGTCACCTTATAAGTATCATCCTGATAATTCAAAGAAAAATTCTCGATATTTGCCCTGATCTTTTCTGAAATAGAATATGCCCCTTCCAGGTCTATCTGCCTGAAGAACAGGATCAATTCATCTCCGCCATACCTTGCCAATATATCATGGCTTCTTATTGAACAGTTTATAACTTTGCCTATATTTGAAATGACAAAATCCCCCACTTGATGCCCGTGCGTATCATTGATAGATTTAAATTTATCAATGTCACACAACACTATACAGAATTTCTTCCTTCTATCCTCTTTTGCATCTTTACATTCTTGTTTAAGTATCTCTCTGAAATGCCTTATATTTGTTAAACCTGTCAGATCATCTGTATTAGACAATGTTGTCAGGATATTTTTTTCAAATTTGGATTTTGCCATATCATACAAAGTCGCAATTACAAAACTTAATAAAAAGGCAACTATAGGAAGAGCTGCGTTCGCAACGATCCTTTTTAAAAAAAGTATCGGGAAAATCGATATCAGAACGACAATAATAATACCCATCAATGGCCTCGAAAGCTTCTCGCTTGATACAAAAATTGCAGGCATCATTGCAAACAGATAGACTAAAACAATATTTATCCATGGAGGCAAGAAAGTTAAAAATTTCTGCTGCAAAATATTGCTAAGCGCAGTCCCAGCGATCCCCAAACTAGGATACTCGCGCTCAAGAGGGGTACCCCGGACATCATTCATTCCAGTTGTAGTTGAAGCAACCAAGCAAACACTGTCCCTTATGACCGATATGTCTATCTTCGGGGGCCGTTTGTTTTGCACATCTTCATATGCATGGACTATCTGCGAAAAGTTATAATGAGTAAAAGCGCTGTACCACTTTCCATACCAGCTTAAAAGCATGTTATTGTTTTCAATTGGTATTTTTATCGTCCCTCTGTTGCCTGATAACTCAATCTGATCTGGGGTTATCTTCTTTATATCCACATCTAATAAATCCATCGTCATTTGCAATATAATATTTTTATGACACATAGAGTCTTTTTCATATAAAAGCGGTATCCTTCTAACCTTACCATCAATATCTGAATAAATATTGTCAAAACCCTTTCCCTTTAAAGTGGCAGTAATATGTTTTAATGGCGCGTCAGACTCGTCTATTATCCTTTCAGGCAATTTCAGCGAATATGGCATATAAACATTATCTACATCCCTGAAAGACTCAACAAGAACCTGATCGTCAACTTCTGAAAGTTTGGCAAACAACATATCCAAGTATACCTGTTCTGCCCCAAAATATTTCAGTATACTGCAAAGTTTGGCTACATTTGCCTTTGACCAAGGCTCAACATATTCACGGATATCTGAATTTCTTATTTCAACAAAAACAACCTTGCGGGAACTTTCTTGAGGGAATTTCTGAAGATTAAACAAGATATCATATCCAATTAACTCAAGACGCTTAAGAACAGGTTTATCAGAAAGAGCCACGCATAAAGAAGCAACAAGTAAAGCAATAGCGCAGTTAATGATCATTTTCTTTTTAAACATAATTTCTCCAATCAAAAATTTTCTATTATAGCAATTCTAACATTAATATTTGGCAAAACCAATGCGATTCGATCTTTTCTTTATAATAAATATTAAAAAGTATCTCATTATACCGTCAAGAATAATTCCTTAACATTAACAAACCCCCTGCCCTTTATACATTCTGCAGTTCTTTTGTTACTTTTTCATGCGCTTCGTTGATGAGCTTGAATTTCTCTTCTGCCACATCAGAATATTCCTTGCCCAAATGGGCTACCCTGTCCGGATGATACTGAAGGGCTAATTTACGGTAAGCCTTTTTTACATCCGCAATGCTGGCCCCGGGCTTAAGCCCTAATATCTTGTAATACTTATCATCAGTCTTCAAAAATTCCGCTCTTAGCATCTCAAGGTCTTGCTCATTGATACCTAAATAATCCGCGATCTGCTCTATTGCGATCTTTTCGTTCTTGTGAACTTTTTGGTCTGACATGACAACAAGATAAACAACCCTTAATAACATCAGTGACGATTCGTAATTTGAAGCCTTCCTAAAGTTCCTGCATGTACTCTCGAGATCGATATCCTGTGTCAAGGCAAAATTCAATGTCCTCTCAATAACCTGCATTTGCATAGGCCCGAAACCTATCTGCCTGAAAAAAGCAAAAATAGTATCAACTTCTCTTTTGTCAACATTCCCGTCAACTTTTGCAACATAAGCAAGTATAGATATTAAATTGATCTGAAATACTGCCCTATCGTTTAACACACCTTTTGCTGGATTACTTAGATCTATCTGATGCCCTATATAAACACCTGCAATGGCCCCTAGCGGACCTCCGAACATCATACCTAAGAGACCACCCCAGAATTTTCCACTTACAGACATATATCCCCTCCTTTACCTTTAAACATATAAACTTTCATTTTCCGATCAGGCCTCGATTCTATCACTATATATATTGATTGTCTAAAATATTATATTAGTTAAATAAAAAAAAGGGCCTTTCAATTAAGAAAAGCCCTTAATAAACAATGTGTTTATTCCGCGATCTAAAACATTTTTTCAAAACCAAGCTGTTTCATAACGTCATCTATCTTCTCTGGAGAAACAGGCTTTTGGCAAAAGGCATCATATTCTCTGTAGTGGGGCGGCACTGAGCCTAGTTTAGAAACAATAACGATCTTAGCTGTTTTGGCCATAGCATATAAATGCTCCGAATGCTTGATCTCATGCAAAACATAATGGCCATCGATCACCGGCATATTTATATCAATAGTAATAAGCTCATAAGGAAAGTCCTCGCGATATGCTGCTTCTACCATCGAGATAGCTATCTTGCCATTTTGGACCCCGTCACAATCTCCATAAGCGGCAAATAATGCCTTTAATTTTGCCCGGCTCACATAATCGTCATCAATTATTAAGATCCTCATTCGGGATTATCCTTGTTTTTTTTTAATTATCTCTATATGTTTTTTAAAATCATAATAATAATTCTCAAATTCCTCTAGGGAATTATTCAAATCATCATATGAAGCCTCATTGCTTGCGGCCATATTCTCTAACGCTCCTGCCAATTTTGACAAAGGAACAGCTGTTAAATTCGCCGCCGCCCCAGAGATCTTATGCATTTGCAATCTCACAAATTCTAGGTCCTTATCTAAGATAGCTTTTTTAACCAAAGCTATCTTGCTGTCAACATTCAATAAAAAACTTTTAATCGAATTGTTCAACAGTACAACATTCCCGCAAAACTCACTCTTCGCCTTTTCGTAATCTAAATAAATGCCTTTATCCTGAGGATCACGGCTGCCAGGTTCACCATTCAAATATAAAGTATCCTTGGCGTTAATGCCATCAGCTTGGTTTTCACCAGAGAACAACTTTTCAAATATCTCACCGAGCATTTTTTTACCAACAGGCTTTACAACTATATCATTTATTCCACTAGAATGACAGTTGCCTTGTATTTCCCTGTCAACATTTGCGCTCATAGCTATGATAGGTACATTTTCATATTTACCTTTTAATCCGCGTATTTTCTTTGCCGCCTCATATCCATTCATTACCGGCATATTAATATCCATCAAAATCAAACCAATGTCTTCATTTTTGCAGTGTTCAACTGCTTCGTATCCATTGTTAGCTATTAACAACTTAAAACCCATTTCTAGGATCTGAAGCTGCAACAGCTCCTGATTAAGCTCATAATCTTCAACTACAAGAACATATTTATCTTTCATACTTATATCTACGCTCACTAATTATTTTGGTTTAGCAAATTTTATGATCGCTCTTTTTAGCATATCAATGTCAACCGGCTTAGCAAGAAATCCGCTCATCCCGACTTCTTTGCATTTTTCCTCAACATAATCCATTACATGCGCCGTAAGAGCCAATATCGGAACATCTTTATCAAGATGTTCTCTTATTTCCTTTGTAGTATCAAGGCCGTCCATTTTAGGCATCCTGATATCCATAAGCACAAGGTCATACTTATCCTTTTTGATCTCTTCAATAGCTTCATCACCGTCACAAACAAACTTGATTATACATTTAGCATCCCTGAATGACCTCTCCATTAACACTCTGGTAGCATCATCATCTTCAGCAACAAGGATCTTCAGGCCAGACAGGTCCACTTCCCCGTTAGGAGTTACCGTCAAAACGGTCTTTCCTGCTATATCCTGCATTTCAGAATACTTAATCTTCAACCTGAAAGAAAACTTGCTGCCTTTCCCGACTTCAGACTCTACAGTCACAACTGAACCCATCTCCGTTAAAAGCGCCTCGACTATATGCAATCCCATCCCAAAACCTTCTTTATATTCATTATTGGCCGAATCATAAAACCTGGTATAAGGCTCAAAGATATGCGGGATCTTATCTTCAGATATACCAATACCTGTATCTTCGACTTCAAATCTTATAAAGCTTGCATCTTCATCATACCTCTCCTCGTCTAAGAACACTGTCAGGTCTATTCTTCCTTTTTTGGTATATTTTACTGCATTTGTGCACAGGTTCTCCAATACCTGTTTTAAACGTAATGAATCTCCCAAAAGCTTTTGTGGAACATCTTCGCTAATATTACATTTAAGCTCTATGCCTTTTTTGCCTATCTGCATTACAGTACTATCACAAACATCTTTTATCAATTGTCGAACATCAAAAAAACTTTCATGGATCCTAACCTTACCTTTCTCTACTGCAGAAATATCAATAATATCCTCTATCAGTCGGATCAGGTCAACCACCTTCCTTTTGATCATTTCACAAAATTTTTTTTGCTCTTCGTTAAGCCTCGTTCTCAGCAAAAGATCATTGAACCCATTTATAACGTTCATCGGCGTACGGATATCATGAGATACGTTCATAAGGAACTCTGACTTTACCTCATTGATCTGCTCAGCTTTCTCCTTTGCCTTGATAAGCAGTACTTTTGATTTCCTATGCTCACCAATTTCCTTATTCAGTTCATCAATCTGTATCTTGATAGCATTGCGCATATCCTTAAAACTATGTGCCAGCTCCCCGACCTCATCCTTACTTTTTATGTCAATCTCCTGATCAATATCCCCGCTGGCGATCTTTTTGGAGATCTTGGTCAGCCTTACTATTGGTTTTGTAAACCTAGTAATTATCAGCGATAACAGTACAATAACCAAAGACGTGATCCCTATCATTGTAAAAAAAAGCTTTAAAATGAACTTTCTCGTATCGCTATACTTGATATCCAATGGTACAGTGTACGCTAATACCCAGTCCCAGTTAACAAAATGTTTAAAAATACACCACTTTTTTTGCCCCAAATATACATAGTTGAAACTGCCTCTTTCTGAAACAAGCATGTTCTTTGTTACTTCATGACCCTGAATAGACCTGTCACCTTCCTTGAGGTCCGGATGCAGAATAACAATGCCATTCTTATCAATTATAAACGGATAAATTAACGATGAGGCCTTAAAGTAATATGTTTTTCTTAAGATATTTAATGCCGATTCTTTAAAATCATCAACATATGCCTCTACAAGCCCTGTTTTTTTTAAACGGTCATCAGAATCCTTTAAAATCCTGATAATAACATCAAGCTTTTCAGAATAAACAGCTTCCTGGGATGTATCTATTATCATATTTAGATGCATACTAGCCAGCATAAGAACACTAATAGTCGTGACAGTAAAAGCCAAAACTATAAAGAAAAGGATCCTAAATGTTATAGACTGAAATCTCATCATTTACCCTCGCTCTCAGATAGATCATTGATAACTGTTGCCTTTTCCATTAGCTCAACAGGAAATTTTATTCCCAAACTGTTAGCTATCTGCATATTTAATAATATCTTCGACTCTTTGTTTGAAACGATCGGTATCTCAGAAGGTGCTGTTCCGTCCAATATCCTAAGCGCTGCTTTTCCTGCAAGCCAGCCTTGCTCCTCTGCAATATCAACTTTACCAAGCATTGCATATCGAATATTATCATTGCTCATACAGCCAGTAGGTATTTTTGTCTCTGCAAGAATGAATTCATTTGCCTTGTCATCGTCCCATCCATCAATATCAATTGGGCTAAGCCACAAAAGCATATCAACAGTTCGCTGCAATTCGAGATATTCCTGCTTCCACTGATCAAAGGTTGAAACAAGTGCGCCATTAGCACATTTAATGTTCATGACATTAATATGGTCTTGAATAAATTTTTCATTTGATTTGTTTTTGGCGCCAATATAACCAATACGATCGCCATGGGCAAACACAGACAGCATATCTATAGTCTCAGCGACAGGAAATGTCTCAAATATTCCTGTCATATTTGACAATGACAATCCTTCAACCAAAGAATGCTTGCATAATCCGCAGAAAACAAATGGAATAGGCACATCTTTAAGATACGGAGCTATCAAATAATTAAATGCTTTATCTTCGCTTGTCACAACAATGTCCGGCTTCCAGTCATCAATGACCTTCTTGATAGCGATAGCCTCATTCTCTTTGACTTTCTCAGTGTCGCTGAAAGCTGTTTCCATTCTTAAAATTTTTATTTCAACATTACCGCGCGCTGTATCATAAGAGCCATCCGGCTGTACCTCTATCCTTAGAGCCTTAAGTAAGCCTTTTTCAATTTCTTCACCTCTCAAATGCCCCTTATCGTAAGAACTTACATATAAAAGTTTTTTTTGTTCAGCGCTTACAAGATGAGCTCTTTCAATTAATTCAATAGGGAACATGATACCAAGGCTTCTCGCCAAACCCATGTTAAGATAAACCTTTGCTTGTTTATTCATGGAAAGGGGGATCTGATCAGGTGATTTTCCTTTAAGTATTTCTAATGCAGCAGTAGCTGCAAATTCACCCATCTCATCATTAACTTTTAAATAACTTATCAAAACCCATGGATATAAATGGATCGAAACTGTTCCTGTTGGAATAGCAGTGTATTTCTTAACAAATTCTTTTGATTCTTTATCATCCCATCCTGTAATTCCTGAATTATTCCTGAAGATCAGGATATCAACTTTTTCCTGAATAGCCTTGAATGAAGATTTCCAGCTTTCAAAATCTTCAACCAGCTCAACCTCATCAAAATAGATACCCAAAACATCCTGATAATACTTTATGGACTTTTCATCTGTAAGGGTTTTACCCGAGATAATACCTATTCTATCTCCCTCAGAATATTTTTTTAGCTCTGCAATTAATTCATCAACAAGTTCAACTTCGATCTGGCCTGTAACATTTTTATATGGAAATCCGTATTCTTCAACTTTCCAATTAACCGCAATAAACACAAATGGCAGATCAGCATCTTTATAGTAAGGCATGATTAAATACTTGCTGGCGGAATCATCAGCGGCAATTACAAGGTCCGGCTTCCAGCCTTCAATAACCTTTTTAACTTTTAAAGCTTCGATCTCCTGCAATTCATCAGACTTTTTTGTTTTTGCATCCATATATACGACTTTTAATTCTATCCCTTCAGGTTCAAG